>JAVVVJ010000035.1:0-28063 GCA_036652695.1 Clostridia bacterium
AGATGAGGAAAGCGCGCTGCTGGTGATGGGCAGCAGCGAAAACGATGCTTTGGTGGCGACGCTTGGGGAGAATTACCCGCTCCTCAACGAGAACGGCAGCATTGTTATTTTTGAAAACCTGTGGTGAGTTTGCGTCTCACGCGAATCAAGGCATGGGAAAAAGCAGCTGCAAAACAAACTTTACTACCCGCTTGTCAACATTCACAGCATATGGTATAGTACATGAAGCTTTGTATTTGCAAAAGAATTTCACCGCCGTACCTGTCGGCCAACGTCAGGCTTGAACTGGCGTTAAGGAGGCTAAGCCGATGAGCTGGAACATTGCGCCAGAATGGGTTTCAGGCGTGCTGATCGGTATTTTGATTCTGTACTCCAGCCGTGGCGCGTATGTCAACATTACGCGTGATCGGATGTTTCGCACGATGTCCTATGTAGCGCTGCTTTCCATCAGCTCCAATCTGTTGAGCACCTATATGATTTACGCCTATCAGCAGCTCCCGCACCTGCTTGTGATGGCGGTTACAACCATTTACTTCGCGCTCACACCGCTCACGCCCATGGTCTACATGTTTTATTCCATCTGCATTTTGTACTATAATTATAGCTTTGAGCGCATCCACCCCAAATGGCGCTGGCTATCGGTTCCGTATTTTATTTATCTTGTGATGCTCTTGCTTAATCCGTTTGTTCACAACATCTTCTGCGTGCTGCCCGGGCAGGGCTATGTGCAGCAACGCTATATATCCGCGCCCTATTACGTCTTTTATTTTTACTGCCTTGCCACCATGCTGTTGGCCATCGTTTCCCGCAAGCGCACTGAATCGCGCATTACGCGTCTGGTGCTGACCTTTCCGCTCATCGCGCTTTGCTTTATCGTGGTTCAGCTGATTGTGCCGCAGGTTATTCTCACTGGCACAGCCGCATTTACCACCATGCTGATTCTGTTTCTCTACCTGCAAAACCAGCGTTTGGTGGGAGATGAGCTAACCGGTCTACTCAACCGCAAAATGTTCATCTCCATGCTCTCCACCGTTGCAAAGAGCGGCAGACACTTTGCAATCCTCATCATCAGCTTGCGAGACTTCAAAAATGTGAATATGCGCTTTGGCACGGGAAATGGCGATAAGCTGCTCTGTCTGGTGGCGAAATACCTTTCCACGCTCGTCTCCCTGCGTCAGCTGTACCGCTTTAGCGGCGATGAATTTGCGCTGTTGCTGCGTGAAGCGCCAAGCGAAAGCGCCGAAGCCGTGATTGAAAAGCTACAGCACCGTTTTACCCGTGTTTGGCCATTGGATGGCTTGGAGTGCCTGCTCAATGTGAACTTTGCCGTTGTGCGCTGCCCCGAGGCTGGCAAAGACGCGGACACGCTGATGAGCGCAATCGACTACACGCTGATGGGTACGAAGCTACAGCCAAATTCCGATGTGTTTTATTACCAAGCCACCGTGCGGGAAGCGCATTTGCGCAGGCGCGAAGTAGCCAAGCTGCTTAAAAAAGCGGTGGAGAACGATGAGATGATCGTCTATTATCAGCCCATCTGGTCCTGCAAAACGCAGCGCTTCACACAGGCGGAAGCCCTGCTGCGCATGAAGCCAACGCCCATCGGTTCGCTCTATCCGGATGAGTTTATCCCCATCGCGGAGGAAAGCGGCATCATTGTTGAAATGACCTATCAGGTGCTGGAAAAGGTCTGCGCCACCATCGCCGCGCTGGACGCGTTGCAGGATGAGCGCGTGCGTCTGGAATCCATTTCGGTCAATTTCTCGTTTGTTCAATTTATGCAGCCCAATGTAGAGCAGCGCATCATGGCGATCTTGGATCGCTATTCCGTTTCGCCTAGCCGCATCAAGATTGAGCTTACCGAGCGTGTGCTGGTGGGCGATCTGCCGCTTGTGAGCAGCTTTATGTCGCGTATGCACCAGCAAGGCCTTCGCTTTGAGCTGGACGATTTTGGCACCGGCTTTTCCAACCTATCCACCTTGCTTGCTTTGCCGCTGGATGTGATTAAGCTGGACAAGAGCCTTGTGTGGTCCGCCATGCGCCATGACGAGCGAAACGATTTCATGCGCTGCCTCGTGCATGGCCTTCACGCCATCCATATCAGCGTCATCGCGGAGGGCGTGGAAACCGAGGCGCACAAGAACAACATCATCAGCTTCGGCTGCAGCGCCATTCAGGGCTTCTACTTCTGCAAGCCCATGCCGCAGGAGCAAATGATTGTTTTCTTGCGCGACAAGAAAAACGACCGCGCGCAAAGCGATAACGAAAGCATACGGCTGCTTGCTGAAAACGAAGCGAGCTGGACAGCCTGACCGCCACCCCTTACTGTTTCGCCGCTCACGCACCGCCCAGCGGCAGAAAGCTGGTTTGGATATGAATCTCAAGGAACGCGCCCAAAAGCTCAAGACCGATATTCCCATTGTTTTTACTGCGCTTCGCAAAAAAGAAACGCCTTTTCTTGCAAAGCTGGTTGCCGGTATCACCATTTGCTATGCGCTCTCCCCCATTGACCTGATCCCGGATTTTGTTCCCGTGCTCGGCTATCTGGATGACGTCATCATTTTACCCGCGTTGATTGTGCTCACGGTAAAGCTGATCCCAAAGGATGTGCTTGACCGCTGCCGCAAGGAAGCGGAGAACCTTTGGCCAAACGGCAGGCCAAAGAAATGGTACTACGGCATTCCCATCGTTTTGATTTGGCTGTTCCTCCTCTGGCTCATTGTCAAAGCGCTCTGGTAGTTTCTTTATAAACGGTTTTGCGCAAGGCTCGTCAAAAAAGCACAGGCGTATTTCCCTTTTGGAAACGCATGCCCGTGCCTATTCAAATGTGCCTCTGCTTTTGCGCGCAAGCTTCTGCCGCAGTTTTTTGAAACCAAATAATTTGAAGCTGATCCAATTACCAGATCCGCACCACCTGCACATCTTTGAAGTAATGCGTCGCAATCTCATGGGCGGTCTTTCCCTGCTCTGCCATGCCATAGGCGCCCCACTGGCTCATGCCCACGCCATGCCCATAGCCCGTGCCCGCCATGAGCACCTTTCCACCCTCCGTGCGCAAGCTGGTGAGCAGCGTGGAGCGCATCTTGGTGCTGCCCAGTGCAATGCGCAGCTCTGCCGCCTTCACCCGCTCGCCATCCACATCAAGCAGCATCACGCGTCCGCTTTCCCCGCGCTCCGCCACGGCAAGCGTCGCGCCGTCGCCTACGCTTACCTCCACGCCCTGCTTTGCGCAGGCCGCGGCGAATTCCTCCGCTGAAAACGTAGCCTCCCAGCGCTGCGCATCTTTCAGTTCCTTTGCGTCCTTCTCGTTTTCAACATTTTCAGGCTCGTTTCCCTGCGTCACAAGCGTATAGACCGGTTCTGCCTTGTTCCAGCCAAGGCCGGGAATCGCTTTTTCGGTCACGCTGCCGCTATGCGCGTGAAACCACGCATACGGCAGCTTTCCACCTGCGGATAGCACCTGCCCCTTTGTTTGCGCGACGGCCTGCTGAATGCGCTCGTTGATCGCGCTCTTATCATAGGCCTGCGCTTCCTCAATATCCGTGGAGATATCCGCCTCGGGATACTTGCTTTCCTTCTCCTCTAGAAATTTGAGCACAAAGGTGCGTGCGAGAATCGCCTGCGCCTTTAGCGCCTCCAGCGGCCAGTCATTCTTCATTTCGCCCGCCAGCACACCCTCCACATAGCTCTCCACATCCACCGTTTCCACCTTTCCATCGTCTACCACATATACCCGCAGGCTTGGCACGCCGTTCTCCGCCAGCGTAAGCTTCTCCTTTGGCCATGCCACCGCGTTCGCGTCCACCTTAAGCTCCGCCTGCTCCTGTGGGGGCGGAGCGGTGGGGTTTTCCGTGGCCTCTGCCGCCGCATTCCCTTCCGCGCTGCTCGCGCACCCTTGCAGCAACAGCGCCGCCGCGCAGATCATGCCAACCCATCCACTCTTTTTCATGCAAAAAGACCTCCTTCGCGGCTATTCTGCCCCGGAGGAGGTCGCTTGCGTCTGGGAAAGGACGGTGGTTTTTTTCCCTTTGAAATTCCTTTCCCACATGCACCCCAAGCGGCAAAAAGGCTACTCTTTTCCCGCAATCATCTCAAGGTACTTTTGCGCATTTTTGCCTACAATCGCGGCGCTAGGCTTGGCGCTCAGCACGCGCGCGGCAATTTCCATGGCGTTTTCCATGGTAACCGCATCGATCTTGGCAAGGGTTTCCTCCGGGGTGCGGATGCGGTTCAGCAGCAGCAGCCCACGGCCAAGGCTTTGCATGCGGCCGCTGGAGCTTTCCAGCCCCAACACAAAGCCGCCGCGAAGCTGCGCCTTCGCACTGCGAAACTCCTTGTCCGTAATGCCCTTTTCCAAATAGAGGCGGTACTGCTCCTGCATTTCGCGGATCACGGTTTCGCCATTTTCGGGCGTAGTGCCCGCGTACACGTTAAACACACCCATGCTTTCATAGGAGCTGGAATAGGTATAGACGCTGTACGCCATGCCCAGCTCCTCGCGGATGCGCTGGAACAGGCGGCTGCTCATGCCGCCGCCCAGCGCGTTGTTGAACACCGCAAGGGCGTAAAGATCGTCGCTTTCGGAGGGCACGCCCGGAAAGCCCATGCAAATATGCAGCTGCTCGGTATCCTTCTCGCGCGCCTTGCGGCCATACATAAAGCTTTGCGGGGTGGCGGGCATCTCCTCGCCATCCTTGTTGGGAAACACATCAAAGTACTGCGCCACAAGCTTCAAAAACGCGTCCCAATCGTAATTGCCCGCGATGGCGAGCACCATGTTCTTGGGCACATAGTGCCTGCGCCAGTAAGCGAGCACATCGGCGCGCGAATAGGCGCGAAGAAGCTCGTTGGAGCCAAGGATTGGATAGCGCAGGGAGCCGGAAAACTGCGCGTCGCACAAAAGCTCATGTACCAAATCCTCAGGCGTGTCCTCCACCATCGCGATTTCCTCCAGCACCACGCCGCGCTCCTTATTGAGCTCCTTTTCATCGAACATGGGGCGCAGGGCAAGGTCGCTGAGGATATCCACCGCAAGGGGCAAATCTTCATCGATTACCTTGGCATAATAGCAGGTGCATTCCTTGCTGGTAAAGGCGTTCAACTGACCGCCCACCATATCCATCTCCTCGGCGATATCGCGCGCGGAGCGGTTCTTTGTTCCCTTGAACACCATGTGTTCAATAAAGTGGGACAGGCCGTTTTCCTGGGGCTGCTCGTTCATGCTGCCCACCTTTACCCATACGCCCACGGTGCAGCTGCGCACATGCGTCAACCGCTCGCCTACTACGCGCAGGCCGTTGGGCAGCGTAATTTGATCAAACATCAGTCATCTTCCTTTCTGCTTGCCAAAGGGAAAAGCCGCCCGCTGCCGGGCAAACCCGGCAACCGGCGGCTGAATGAGCCTTTTCGAACTGGCTTAGTTGCGGTCGTTTCCGCCGAAGGGACGGCCATCGCGGCGCGGCGGGCGAGCGCGTCCAACGCTGCTGGGGGCATTGCCGCCGCGGAACCCGCCCTCAGGCGCGGATGCGTAAACAATGTCGTTGCGGACTAGGTTCACGCGACCCTGCGCATCGATCTCGTTAATCTTAACCTCAACCTCGTCGCCGATGTTCATCACATCCTCGACCTTCTCAACGCGGTGGTCAGCCATCTTGCTGATGTGCAGCATGCCGTCCTTGCCGGGCGTCAGCTCAATGAACGCGCCAAAGTTCATGATGCGCACAACCTTGCCCAAATATACGTCGCCGACCTCAACATCCTTGGCGATGCCCTCGATGATGCGGCGCGCCTTGGTGGCAGCGGTCTCGTCCGGGGAGGCGATGTACACGCGACCGTCATCCTCAATGTCAATCTTCACGCCAGTTTCGGCAATGATCTTGTTGATCATCTTGCCGCCTGGTCCAATGACCTCGCGGATCTTTTCGGGGTTAATGGTGAAGCGGATGATCTTGGGCGCATACTTGCTCATATGATCGCGCGGCTGCCCAAGCGATTCCAGCATGACCTTGAGGATATGCAGACGACCTGCCAGCGCTTGGTTGAGTGCCTTTTCCAAAACGGGGCGATCGATGCCGGCAATCTTGATATCCATCTGAATGGCGGTAATGCCGTTCACGGTGCCAGCAACCTTGAAGTCCATATCGCCTAGGAAGTCCTCCAAGCCCTGAATGTCTGTAAGCACGGCGACCTTGCCGCTCTGCGCGTCCTTGATCAGACCCATGGCAACGCCCGCCACGGGGCGCTTGATCGGCACGCCCGCATCCATCAGGGAAAGCGTGCTGCCGCAAACGGAGGCCATGGAGCTGGAGCCGTTGCTGGAAAGGATTTCGCTCACAAGGCGGAGCGCATAGGGAAACTCATCCTCGTTGGGTACAACGGGCAGCAGCGCACGCTCAGCCAACGCGCCGTGGCCGATTTCGCGGCGACCCGGGCTCTTCATGCGACCCGCCTCGCCAGTGGCATAGGGGGGCATGTTGTAATGGTGAATATAGCGCTTGCTATCCTCCGTGCCAAGGCCATCCAGCATCTGCACATCGCTCATGGAGCCAAGGGTGGTCACGGTCAACGCCTGCGTTTCGCCGCGGGTGAAGATCGCGCTACCATGCGCGCGGGGAAGCACGCCGGTCTCGCACCAGATGGGGCGCACGTCGGTCAGGCCACGGCCATCAGGACGAATGCCCTGCTCCAAAATTTTCTTGCGCATGATTTCCTTGTTCAGGTAGTACAGCGCATCGGCAACCTCGCTCAGGCGACCCTCGAACTGCGTGGCAAAATGCTCGGCGCACTCGGCCTTCACAGCGGCCTCGCGCTGCTGGCGCTCATGGCGATCTGAGGTTTCAAACACGTAAACGCATTTGTCATACGCGTATTCGCGCACGGCAGCCTTTACGTCCTCGCCGGTCACAACCAGCGCAACCTCAACCTTTGCCTTGCCGATCTCCTGTTGAATGCCTTCAATAAAAGTGACGATCTTTTTGATCTCGTCATGCGCGGCGAGGATGGCGCGAAGCATCAGCTCCTCGGAAACCTCATTCGCGCCGGCTTCCACCATCAGCACCGCATCCTTGGTGCCGCTCACGGTAAGGTGCAAGCTGCTCTTTTGACGCTGCTCCTCCGTGGGGCAGATCACAAGCTGGCCATCCACGCAACCAACCACCACGGTGCCCGTGGGGCCGTTCCACGGGATCTGGCTGACGCTGATCGCGGCAGAAGAGCCAATCATCGCGGGAATTTCCGGTGGAATATCCTTATCCACGGATAGGCAAGTAGCTACTACCTGCACATCGTTGCGCATGCCCTTAGGAAAGAGCGGACGCAGTGGGCGATCAATCAAGCGGCAGGTCAGCGTTGCCTTTTCAGTGGGCCGACCCTCCCGCTTAATGAAGCCGCCGGGGATCTTGCCCACGGAATACTGCTTCTCTTCAAAGTCCACGCTCAAGGGGAAAAAGTCCACACCCTCACGCACCTGCTCGCTCATCGTGGCATTGACCATGACCACGGTGTCGCCATAGCGCACAAAGGCCGAACCCGCCGCCTGCTGCGCGTACTTGCCAAACTCAATCGTCAACTGACGCCCCGCCAGCTCTGTTGAAAACGCCCTATAGTCCATCTACTTCTCCTCTTCCTGCTGACAGGCCTCGTGCCTGCCGCAACTCCACAGCGCAATCCCTTGCGCGTCCATGCGCTCACCCGCGCCCTCTTCCCAAAAACAGCCGCGCTTGACGGACGACCCGCCAAAGCGCGGTTGCTTGTGTCTGTGTTACTTTCTCAAATTCAGCTGAACAAGCAGCGTACGGTAGCTTTCAATATCGGTCTTCTTCAGATAATCCAGCAAACCACGACGCTTACCAACCATGAGCAGCAGACCGCGGCGGCTGTGATGATCCTTTTTGTTGAGCTTGAGATGCTCGTTGAGGTGATTGATGCGCTCGGTGAGCAGCGCGATCTGCACCTCAGGGGAACCAGTGTCGCCCTCATGCCGGGCATAGGTCTTGATAATCTCAATCTTTTCCATTGTAGGGTTGCCTCCTTACATAATGGACGGATGAACCGCCCTTGGTAATCGCCGTATCCATAGCCATCCGTTGGCCTTCGAATCGCTGCGCACACGGTTCTACGCACGTCCACACGCGCGTTCTTTATTGTAGCATGTTGCCCATGGTTTGTAAATATGCTGAGAGATTTTTGCACGTTTGCTTTTCTGTGTTTTGCTTGTATGCCTTTCCTAGATGATCTATACTGTTACGAATCACAAAGCCAACAAATTGGAACTTAAAGGAGGACATTGGCATGGAATTGCTGGAAATGATGAAGAGACGGAGATCCATACGCAAGTATCTGCCTGTACGGATAGAGAAAGACAAGTTGGATCAAATACTGGAAGCAGGTCTTTATGCGCCTAATCCCGGCGGACGTCAGGGGGTTCGGATCATCATGCTGGATCATCCCGCATTGATCGAGCGCATCGGAATCATCAATGCGGATTGTGAAAATCGGAACTGGGATTTTGGCGTATCTGCTGAGCAGCCCTCCATTATTGATGACAAGACAATCAAGAGTGGATTCTATGGCTGTCAAGCTCTTGGCGTTGTCTGCATTCAGCGCGAAAGAAAAACACAGGTAAACCAAATCGGCTCTGCCTTTGTTTGTGCGCAGAACATGGTGCTTGAAGCCTATGAGCTTGGCGTATCAAGCTGTATCGTTGGCAGAGCCGAAGCAACCTTTGCAAATGAAAGCATGCAGGAATTGTGGCGCCAGTGGGGGCAGGACGAGGCGTATATGCCTATTGTTTTTGTTTGTTTGGGATATATAAGCGGTGAATATCCCCCTATCAAACAGCGCATCAATGGCAGAGCAACCTACATCGGCACTTGATCCCATTGCCTTCCCAAGGCCGGAGCTGAATAAGCTCCGGCCTTTCTTCTGCTTTTTGGCGTCCTTATCGTCATTCGCCGTTGCGCGCGCCTCGCGGGCATGCCCGTGTCACTTGAAATATTCCACGCCGCCCTCAAACAACGGTTGAAACCTGTCCCCCGGCACGTTTTTATAAAGATCTACGCCGCTGCGCTCCGTATGCCCCATCTTGCCAAGCACCCGCCCGTTCAGGCTGGTGATTCCCTCGATTGCCAGCGCGCTGCCATTGGGGTTGCAGCGCAGATCCATGGTTGGATCTCCCTGCAAATCCACGTATTGAGTTGCGATCTGCCCATGCAGCTTGAGCTCGTCTAGCACCGCTCCGCAAGCCACAAAACGACCCTCGCCGTGAGAAATCGCCACGGTGTGTATGTCGCCCACGCGCATTTTCTGCATCCAAGGGCTTGTGTTGCTTGCCACGCGCGTGCGCACCAGCATGCTCTGGTGACGGCCTATGGTATTAAAGGTCAAGGTGGGGCATTGGGCGTCTGTATCGATGATCTCGCCATAGGGCAGCAGACCCAGCTTGATGAGTGCCTGAAAGCCGTTGCAAATACCCAGCATCAGGCCGTCGCGGCTGTGCAGCAGGCTGTGTACCGCCTCCTTCATAGCGGGGTTGCGGAAGAACGCGGTAATGAACTTTGCCGAGCCATCCGGCTCGTCGCCGCCACTAAAACCGCCGGGCAGCACAATCATCTGGCTCTCACCAATCAGCTTCACCGCACGCTCTAGGCTCTCGCTGATCGCGGCGGGGGTCAGGTTGTTAATGAGCAATATCCGCGGCTCCGCGCCTGCGCGCGTAAGGGCGCGCGCGGTGTCCACCTCGCAGTTGGTGCCGGGGAACGCCGGGATCATCGCAATGGGCTTTTGTGAAAGCACAGCGGGCTTGTGCCAGCTCTGTGCGGCCTTGTTTAGCGCGGGTATCTTTTCGCCCGCCTTGCGGTAGGGGAAAACCTTATCCAGCTTGCCCTCGTAAATCTCCTGCAAGCCATTCAACGGCACGACATCCCCGCCCACGGCCAGCGTGTATTCGGCCGTCGTTTTGCCAATGAGCGCGCCCAGCTCGCAGCCCTCCGCCACCTCAAGCACAATGCCGCCAAAATTTTGGTCAAACAGCGTATCGCTTGGGTTCAGCCGTGCGCCGATGCCATTGCCCAGCGCCATCTTGAACACCGCCTCCGCTACGCCGCCAAGCCCCAGCGCCCACGCGGAAAGCACGTTCTTCTCGCAAATCGCGCGATACAGCGCGGCAAGGTTGCGCTTGACCGCCTCCGCGTCAAAGGGGTCGGCGCAAAGTAGGCGCAGCTCATGCCCGGCAGCCTTCAGCTCCGGCGAAATCACCTCGCCGCTCACGCCCGGGGCGATGGCGAAGCTCACAAGCGTGGGCGGCACATCCAGCGTTTCAAACGTGCCGCTCATGCTATCCTTGCCGCCAATGGCCGCCACGCCATAATCAAGCTGCGCATCCAGCGCACCGAGCAAAGCCGCAAAGGGCTTGCCCCAGCGCTCCGGCGCGCCCGTCATACGCTCAAAATACTCTTGAAATGTCAGATAGGCCTTGGTGGTATCAAAGCCCGCCGCGCCTAGCTTTTGCAGGCTTTCCACAACGCTTAGGTACGCGCCCTCATAGGGGCTTTGCGCCATGACCTGCGGGTGAAAGCCGTAGCTCATGCCGCTCACGGTGGTGGTTTCGCCCTGTAGCACAGGCAGCTTTGCCACCATGGTTTGGATGGGGGTCAGCTGCTGCTCGCCGCCAAAGGGCATGAGCACCGTGCCCGCGCCGATGGTGGAATCAAACCGTTCACTAAGCCCCTTTTTGGAGCAGATATTCAGGTCGCCCACCATGCTCTCCAGCTTTTCGCGAAGCGTCACGCCGCCAAAGCCAACGTTTCGCACCGCGTCATCCTTCACAAGGACGCTCGCGTGCTTTTCCGCGCCGTTGCTGTTCAAAAATTCGCGGGAGAGGTCAACAATCACGCGCTCCTTCCAGCGCATGCACAGCCGCGGCTCTGCCGTGACCTGTGCAACCACCGTGGCCTCCAAGTTTTCAGCGTTCGCAAGAGCGATAAAGCCCGCCACATCCTCCGGGGCGATTACCACAGCCATGCGCTCCTGACTTTCGGAAATCGCTAGTTCGGTTCCGTCCAAGCCCTCATACTTCTTGGGTATGCGATCCAAATCGATGATCAGCCCATCCGCCAGTTCGCCGATAGCGACGCTCACGCCGCCCGCGCCAAAATCGTTGCAGCGCTTAATGAGGCGCGTCACGCGCTCATCTCGAAACAGCCGCTGAAGCTTGCGTTCCACCACGGGGTTGCCCTTTTGCACCTCTGCGCCGCAGGTTTCGATGCTCTCCAGCTTGTGGCTTTTGGAGCTGCCTGTAGCGCCGCCACAGCCATCGCGACCCGTGCGCCCGCCTAGCAATATGATCTGATCGCCGGGCACGGGGCATTCGCGCCGAATGTTCTTTTCCGGAGCCGCTCCCACCACCGCGCCAATTTCGAGGCGTTTGGCTGCGTAACCATCGTGATACATTTCATCCACAAGCCCGGTGGCAAGGCCGATTTGGTTGCCGTAGGCGCTATAGCCCGCCGCAGCCGTGGTTACCAGCTTGCGCTGAGGGAGCTTGCCGCGCATGGTATCTGCCACGGGCACAAGCGGATCTGCCGCGCCGGTCACACGCATGGCCTGATAGACGTAGGTGCGCCCGGAAAGCGGGTCGCGAATCGCGCCGCCGATGCAGGTTGCCGCGCCGCCAAACGGCTCAATCTCCGTAGGATGGTTGTGCGTCTCGTTTTTGAACATCAGCAGCCATGGTTCTTTTTGCCCGTTCACATCCACGTCAATCTTGATGGAGCAAGCGTTGATCTCCTCGCTGACATCGATGTTGGGAAGCTTCCCCTGCTTGCCCAGCGCCTTGCCGCCAATGGTGGCGATGTCCATGAGGTTCATTGCCTTTTGCTTGCCCGCATGTACGGTTTCCCGCAGGGCAAGGTAGCGCTTGAACGCGCGCTCCACGGCAGGTTTTTCAATTTTTACATCGTCCAGCGTCGTTAGGAAGGTGGTGTGCCGGCAGTGATCACTCCAGTAGGTATCGATCATGCGAAGCTCCGTAAGCGTGGGGTCGCGAGCTTCCTTTTGAAAGTAATCGCGGCAAAAGCGCAGATCGTCACGGTCCATGGCAAGGCCATATTTCTTCACGAGCGCGCCAATCGCGGCATCCTCCATGGCGGTAAAGCCCGTCAGCGTTTCCACCGTATCGGGCGTGGCATAGCGCTGCATCAGCGTATCCCGCACGCCAAGATCAGCCTCGCGGCTCTCCACGGGGTTGATGAGGTGGTGTGCAATGCGCTCCAGCTCCTCCGCGCTGGGCTTGCCCGCAAGCAGGTAGACGCGTGCCGTGCGCACCGTGGGGCGGTCGCACTGGCTCACCAGCTGAATGCATTCCTCACAGCTCGCGGCGCGCACGTCAAATTGCCCCGGCAGGTATTCCGAGGCAAGAATCGCATCCGCACCGCCGGGAAGCTCCGCATAGGTCAGGTCCAGCGGCGGCTCCGAAAACACAATGGGCATGCAGCGCTCAAACAGCGCGCGGTCAATGCCCTCCACATCGTAACGATGCACCAGCCGAACACCCGTAACGCTCCTGATGAGCAAAATATGGCGAATTTCATACAAAAGCCCCTTTGCCTCCACGGCGTATTCAGGCTTCTTTTCTACATAAACGCGATAAACAGCCATGCTGAACCATCCTTTCCGTAAGCGGAATCTCTTCGCGGCATTCATACGGGGCTTTTCCCCGCCCCTTACAGCGCCTTGAGCGCACTCGCGCCAATATCCTCGCGGCGTTGCAGACCGTCAAAACGAATGAGATCGGCGGCGGCATATGCGCGTTCAATCGCTTGCGGCAGCGTTTCCGCCGTTGCCGTCACGCCCAGCACGCGCCCGCCCGCAGTAAACAGCGCACCGCCCTCGCCAAGCGCCGTGCCCGCATGATAGACGCAAGCCTGCCCTTGGGCATCCGCAAGCCCGGTGATTTTCTTGCCAACCTCATATGCCTGCGGATACCCGCCGGAGGCGAGCACCACGCAGCAGCTCGCGCCGCTGGAAAATGCAACCTCCGTTTGCGCAAGCGTCCCTTCCGTTGTGGCGCGCATCACGGTGAACAGGTCGCTTTGCAGCAGCGGCAGCACCGCCTGTGTCTCCGGGTCGCCAAAGCGGCAATTGTACTCGATCACCTTTGGCCCCTGCGCTGTGAGCATCAGTCCAAAATACAGGCAGCCGCAAAACGGACAGCCCTCCATGCGCATGGCTGCTAACGTTGGCAGAAAAATGGTGCGCATGCAAAGCTCGGCTTCCTTCGCGCCGTAGTACGGGTTTGGCGCAATCACACCCATGCCGCCCGTGTTCAGCCCCTGATCGCCATCCAGCGCGCGCTTGTGATCCATGCTGGATACCATGGGCTTGATGGTCACGCCATCCGTAAAGCATAGCACGCTGACCTCCGGCCCGCGCAGAAATTCCTCCACCACCACACGCCTGCCGGACGCGCCAAATTTGCCGCCGCGCATCATTTCAACAACGGCAGCCTCGGCCTCGGCATTGGTTTCACAGATGATTACGCCCTTGCCCAGCGCAAGCCCGTCCGCCTTCACCACCACGGGGCAGGGCGCGGCGTGTACATACGCAAGCGCCTGCTCCACATCGTCAAACGTTTCATACCCCGCGGTGGGGATGCGGTAATGACGCATCAGCTCCTTGCTGAACACCTTGCTTCCCTCAAGGCGCGCGGCGGCACGGCTTGGCCCAAACGCGGGAATCCCCCGCTCCTCCAGCAGATCAACCAGCCCCATGCAAAGCGGATCATCCGGCGCAACCACCACGTAATCCATGCGTTCCTTTGCGGCATACTCCGCTAACGCCTCCACCTGCGTAGCCTTGATGGGCACGCAAGCAGCGTCCGCCGCAATGCCGCCGTTGCCCGGTGCGCAGTACAGCTCGGTAATCTCGCCGCTTTCCTTGAGCTTTTTGACGATAGCGTGTTCACGCCCGCCGCCGCCCACAACCAATACCTTCATTCAGCCAAAACCTCCTCCGCGCAAAAGAGCCTAGCAGCCCATGTAAAAAAGCATAATGACGCAAGCCTCGGCTTAGTGGTGGAAAAGCCGAAGCCCCGTAAAGGACATGGCAATGCCATATTTGTCGCATGCGCCAATCACAAGATCGTCGCGGATGGAGCCGCCCGGCTCGGCAATGTACTTCACGCCACTGCGCGCCGCACGATCGATGTTATCGGGGAAGGGGAAGAACGCATCGCTGCCAAGCGCAACATCGCTCAAGCGAGCCAGCCACGCCTTCTTTTCATCCCGGGTGAACACTGCGGGCAGTTGGGTAAAGAGCGTCTGCCAAATGCCATCGGCCAGAACATCCTCCCATTCATCGCTGATGTAGCGGTCAATGGCGTTGTCGCGATCCGGGTTTTTGAGCGTGGCAATAAAGGGCAGGTTCAGCACCTTCTCGTGCTGGCGCAGCCACCAATTGTTCGCCTTATCGCCCGCCAAGCGCGTGCAGTGGATGCGGCTCTGCTGCCCGGCGCCGATGCCGATGGCTTGTCCGTCCTTTACGTAGCAAACAGAGTTGGATTGCGTGTACTTCAAGGTAATCATGGAAATCGCCAAATCGCGCTTTGCACCCTCGGTAAGCGCCTTGTTAGCGGTAACGACGTTGGCAAAAAACGCATCGTCGATAAAAAGCTCATTGCGGTTCTGCTCAAAGGTGATGCCATATACATCCTTGCGTTCAAGCTTGGGCGGCTCGTAGGCCGGATCAATCTGCACGATATTGTAATTGCCCTTGCGCTTTTGCTTGAGGATTTCCAATGCATCCGGCTCATAGCCGGGGGCAATCACGCCATCGGACACCTCGGGCTTGATGAGCATTGCGGTTGGCACGTCACAGACATCGGAAAGGCAAATCCAATCCCCAAAGCTGGACATGCGATCCGCGCCGCGCGCGCGGGCGTAAGCGCTGGCGAGGGGCGAAAGCTCCGCGCCCTGCGGCACAAAATAAATGCGGCGCAAGGTATCGCTAAGCGGCAGACCCACCGCCGCGCCAGCGGGGCTGACATGCTTGAAGCTTGCGGCGGCAGGCAGGCCGGTGGCGCGCTTTAGCTCGCGCACGAGCTGCCAGCCATTGAAAGCGTCCAAAAAGTTGATGTATCCCGGCTTGCCGCATAAAACGGCAATGGGCAGCTCCCCCTGCTCCATAAAGATGCGGGCGGGCTTTTGATTGGGGTTGCAGCCATATTTCAGCTCAAGTTCATTCATTGTGATAACCATCCTTTCACAATCGCAAACGCGGCGCGCTCATTGATGCTTGTTAACAATGCGGCTCTGTACCGCGCCGGTTTTGAGGTTGATGTAGCGGGTGAACAGGCTCACCTTGTTATCCGCGTTCAACCACTGCCATACGTTCTGCGTGAACGTATCGATATCGCCCGCAAGCGTCACACGCTCCGGCTCGCCCTCAAAGCTGGGAATGGGGTTTCCATCCGTTACATAGGTATGGATGAAATGCCCCTCCCCCGCACGGGGCGCCGAATATTCAAAAAAGAAGCGCTGCGGGCTTTCCGGGTCGCCCGCGCAGGCCTTGAGGATGGACAAGCGATAGGCCGCCTTTCCACCCTCCACCGTAAGCATGCCGGAAACGCGAGGCGTAAAGTTGGGCGCGTCCGGCTCAAAGGTGCGGGTGCGCAAGGCGTCCTCAAAGGTTTTACCGGCGTTCAGGCATTCCACAACCGTATCCGTTTGGTCGCCGTTGGTCACAACGGTAACAGTCGGGCTTTGCACACGCACAGGCGCATAGATGATCAGGCTGGGATCAACGAGCTTTGCCGGATCAAACGCCTCCGTGATGATGCCGCCATCCTTGGCGGTAAATACGCGGTTGCGGCTGTTCTCGCTGCGTCCCATGATAAAATAGGCGATCACCGCGTGCTCGCCCACCTCGTCCACGCCCAAAAGAATCCCCCGCCCCGGGTACGCATTCGTTGTTAGCAGCTCCCGCAAAGAAAGCAAATTCAAAGCAACCATCCTTTCGTATGAAGCAAAGAGGTCTTGGCTGGCCGCGCCCCACGCAGGCATGGCGCATAGCGGCGCAAGGGCTTCACCCCTTGCGCGCGGTTTGGGGCTGATTCGCCCAAACGCCTCTTCCCCCCAGCTCGCTAGCGAGCCTTTCCGTTTCGCGCGGTAGGAGCACCCACTCGGCTTCCTCCATCACGCGCTTTTGGAGGGTTTCTGGGCTGTCCCCGGGAAGAACTTCAACGGCACGCTGCGCCAAAATACGGCCGCCATCCGCAATTTCGTTCACAAGGTGCACGGTCGCGCCGGTCAGCTTTACGCCGCGCGCAAGCGCCGCCTCGTGTACGCGTAGGCCGTAGAAGCCCTCGCCGCAAAAGGCGGGGATCAGGCTCGGGTGAACGTTGAGGATTCGCCCCTCGTATGCACGGATGACGCAAGCGTCCAAAATCAGCAAAAACCCAGCGAGCACCACTAGCTCAATGTGGTGCTCCGCAAGCAGCCGGATCAGCCGCTCGCCGTAGCCAGCGGCGCTTTCGCCCTTTTCCTTGGGCAGGGCAAGCGCCTTGACGCCCGCAAGCTCGGCGCGCCGCAGGGCGTAAGCGTCAGGCTTGCTGCTCACCACCAGCGCAATCGCGCCGCTATGAAGCGCTCCATCGCGCTGTGCATCCAGCAGCGCCTGTAGATTTGTACCGCCGCCGCTCACGAGCACCGCAATGGCTAGCATAGGATGATCCCATCCTCACCGCGCACAATTTCGCCAAGCGCATAGGCGGCTTCGCCGTTTTGGTGAAACAGCTCCAGCGCCTTGTCCGCATCGCCCTTCGCAATGGTCAGGCACATGCCGACCCCCATGTTGTAGGTGTTGAACATGTCGCGCTCGGGAATGCCGCCCGCCCGCGCAATCAAAGAAAAGATCGGCGGGGTTTTCACGGCGGCCTTTTCCACCTTTGCCGTCATGCCCACGCCCAGCGAGCGCGGGATGTTTTCATAGAAGCCGCCGCCCGTGATGTGGCTGATGGCGCGAATGCGCACACCCGCGCTAAGGGCGGCCAAGATGGGCTTGACGTAAATCCTAGTAGGGGTAAGCAGGGTTTCGCCAAGGGAAGCGGACAGCTCGTCATAGTGCTTGTCCAAGCCGCCCTTTTCAACGTCGAACACCTTGCGCACCAACGAAAAGCCGTTGGAATGCACGCCGCTGGAGGGCAAGGCGATCAGCACATCACCAGGCTCCATGCTTTGGCGATTGAGGATTTTGGACTTGTCCACCGCACCCACGCTAAAGCCCGCTAGGTCGTACTCGTCCTCGGGGTAAAAGCCGGGCATCTCGGCGGTTTCGCCGCCAATCAGCGCACAGCCAGCCTGCACGCAGCCCTCGGCTACGCCGCTCACCACCTGCGCCACACGCTCGGGCAGGTTTTTACCAACGGCTATGTAATCCAAAAAGAAAAGAGGCTTTGCGCCGCAGCAGATGATATCGTTCACGCACATCGCAACGCAGTCAATGCCAACGGTATCGTGCTTATCCAGCAAGAAGGCCAGCTTGAGCTTGGTGCCCACGCCATCCGTGCCGCTTACAAGCACCGGGCGCTGCATGCCGGTCGTGTCCAGCTCAAAAAGCCCGCCAAAGCCGCCAAGCCCCTCTAGCACGCCGCTTGTCATGGTACGCGCCACATGCGCCTTCATCAGCTCCACCGCCTTGTACCCGGCGGTAATATCCACACCCGCGGCCTTGTAGCTTGCGCTCTCGCTCTTCATCAGTCTTCCTCCTTCAGTCGGCGCTCAAACTTGAGCTTTGTGGTATCCGCCGGCGGATCTACAGGATAATGGCCGGTAAAGCAGCCGTTGCAAAAGCCGCATTTGGATTGATCAGCCAGCATCGGCAGGTAATCCACATTCAAAAAGCCGAGGCTATCCACGCCAATCATCTGCGCCATTTCCTCCACATTGTGGTGGGCTGCAATCAGGTGATCGGTGCTATCAATATCCGTGCCAAAATAGCAGGGATACTTGAACGGCGGCGAGGAAAGCCGCATGTGCACTTCCTTTGCGCCCGCCTCGCGAAGCAGGCTCACAATGCGCGCGCTGGTGGTGCCGCGAACGATGGAATCATCAATCAGCACAACGCGCTTATCCTTTACGGTGGCGGCAACGGCATTCAGCTTGATGCGCACGCTGTTTTGCCGCTGCTGCGTGCCCGGCTGAATGAAGGTGCGGCCAATGTATTTGTTCTTGATAAAGCCAATGCCATATGGAATGCCGCTCTGGCGGGAGTAGCCGATGGCCGCGTCAATGCCGCTATCCGGCACGCCAATCACCACATCCGCCTGCACGGGGTGCTCCAGCGCCAAAAATGAACCGGCGCGCAACCGCGCTACATGTACGGAGCTGCCATCGATGACGCTATCGGGTCGCGCAAAATAAATGAACTCGAACACGCAAAAGGAGCTTGGGCATTGATCGGGGCAATGCAGGCTTCGCGTACCCTCCGCCGTGGCTACCACCACCTCGCCCGGCTCAATGTCGCGCACAAACGATGCGCCAATCGCATCCAGTGCGCAGCTTTCGCTGGCAAAGATGGTCGCGCCATCCATCTCGCCCATGCACAGTGGACGAAAGCCGTGCGGGTCGCGCGCGGCAATGAGCTTTTGCGGGCTCATCAGCACCAGCGAGTACGCGCCCTTGATGCGGCTCATGGTCTGAAGCACCGCCTGCTCGATGCTATCCGTCCTCAAGCGCTCCTGCGTAATGATATAGGCAATGACCTCCGTATCGCTTGTGGTGTGGAAAATCGCACCGCCCAGCTCCAGCTCCTCGCGAAGCTCGCGCGCGTTGACAAGGTTGCCGTTGTGGCATAGCGCCATCGCGCCCTTTTGGTGGTTCACAAGCAGCGGCTGCGCATTGTGCCGGTTTTGAGTGCCGGTGGTGGCATAGCGGCAATGACCCACCGCCATTTGCCCCTCGGACAGCTTCTCCAGCACGTCGCGGGTGAAGACCTCGTTCACAAGTCCAACATCCTTATGGCAGGCAATCACGCCATCATCGTTCACAGCAATCCCGCAGCTCTCCTGCCCGCGGTGCTGCAAGGCGTAGAGCGCGTGATAGGCGGGGGGCACAACGCCCGTCCGCCCATCGCGAAGGTAAATCCCAAACACACCGCATTCCTCATGGGGCTTATCAAAAACAAGCTGCTCCATTTATTCCCCCATGAGGCGCTTCATAATTTCGTGATAAGCGTCCTCTACACCGCCAAGATCGCGGCGGAAACGATCCTTGTCCAGCTTTTCGTGGGTAAGGCTGTCCCAGAAGCGGCAGGTATCGGGGCTGATTTCATCCGCGAGCACCAGCGTGCCATCAGCGGTCTTGCCAAACTCCAGCTTAAAATCAATCAGCTCAATGTTGAGATCCTTGAGGTAGGCGGTCAGCACCTCGTTTACCTTGAGGCTATAGCGGCAAATCAGTTCCAGCTCCGCATCGGTGGCCCAGCCCATCGCGGCGATGTGGTAGCTGTTGACCATAGGATCGCCCAGCTCGTCATCCTTATAGCAGAACTCAAGCACGGTTTTTTGGAGCTTGGTGCCCTCCGGCACGCCTAGACGCTTGGAAAGGCTGCCCGCAACGATATTGCGCACAATCACCTCTAGCGGCACAATGGAAACCTTCTTCACCAGCGTTTCGCGGTCGGAAAGCTCCTCCACCAGATGTGTGGGCACGCCCGCCTTCTCCAAAAGGCGCATGAGGTGGTTGGTTACGCGGTTGTTAATCGCGCCCTTGCCGGTGATGGTTCCTTTTTTGAGGCCGTTAAACGCGGTAGCGTCATCCTTATAATCCACCAGCACCAGTGTGGGATCATCGGTTGCAAATACCTTCTTTGCCTTGCCTTCATAAAGCTGTTCCATCTTTTTCATGTTGATTGCCTCCTACATTTTCATTATGAGCGAATCGGTATGCAAATGGTTACGCGTTCAGTGCCGCATCCTTGCGCAAAACGGCTTTGTGCTGCTCCTCCCGCTGTGCGAGCAGCGCGTTGGCTAGCTCCGCATCCGCAACGGCGAGGATTTGCGCGGCCAGCAGGGCGGCGTTTTGTGCGCCATCAATCGCCACGGTGGCCACGGGAATGCCGCCGGGCATCTGCACTGTGGAAAGGAGCGCGTCCAACCCATCCAAGGTGCTGGCCTTGACCGGAATGCCAATCACGGGCAGAACCGTCTGCGCGGCAAGCGCGCCCGCAAGGTGCGCCGCCTTCCCCGCCGCCGCAATGATCACGCCAAAGCCGTTATCGCGTGCGGAACGCGCAAAATTGCCAGCCTCCGCAGGCGTGCGGTGTGCGGAGTAGACATGCGCCTCATAGGGAATGTTCAGGCTTTTGAGGGTTTGAAAACAGTTTTCCAGAACAGGCAAATCGCTATCCGAGCCCATGATCACCGCTACCTTTTTCATGCAAGCCTCCCTGCGCTATGCGCCGCGCAAAGAAAATCGCCTTGTTGAAGCCATGCCGCAAAGCTGCTTTTCTGCGCCGTTATATGGTTTTTCCAAGGAGCTGCCAAGTGAAACGCGCGGGTCAAAATCCTCTGCATGCGCACCGGGCAAGCCCCCTTTCCGAACAATACCGTCATTCTAAACGTTATTGTTCGGTATGTCAATGGACAAAACCGAACATTTTTCGCTTGGTTATGATAAACGTTTGCTAATTTTATCTTGACACCACCCCGTCAAGCCTGTAAGCTGTACGAGCAACCATGTACACACCCATTCCAATGAAGAAACGAGGCGTTCCGTTTATGCATTCGCTTGCCAGCGACCGCCGCACCGGGCACCTGCTTGCGCTGTTCACGATCATCGTTTGGGGCACAACCTTCCTTTCCACCTCCGTATTGCTGCGCGATTTTACACCGTTGGAAATTCTTTGCGTGCGCATGCTGCTGGGCATTGCCGCGCTGCTCATCGCGCGCCCAAGGCGGCTGCGGCTTCAAAGCAGGCGTCACGAATGGTATTTTGCGGGCGCTGGCCTCACGGGCGTTACGCTGTACTTTTTGTTGGAAAACTATGCGCTTACCTACACCTATTCCGCCAATTGCAGCGTAATCATCTCCACCGCGCCCTTCTTTGTTGCGCTGGCAATGCGCCTCTTTGGCAACGGCGAACGCATGACGCGCGCATTCTACATTGGTTTTGCAGCCGCTATCGCGGGTATCGCAATGCTATCGTTTAGCGGTCAGGCGCTGCACCTCAACCCGCTGGGCGACCTTCTTTGTGTGCTGGCGGCCATCTGCTGGGCAGGCTACAGCGTATTTCTCAAAAAGCTTGAGCCCTTTGGCTATGATACGCTGCTCGTTACCCGGCGCATCTTTGTTTACGGGCTTTTGTTTCTGCTGCCGCTGGCGGCGTTTATGCCCTTTCATTTTCAGCCCTCCGCGCTGCTCAAGCCCCTTAACCTGTTCAACTTTCTCTACCTTGGCCTTTGCGCAAGCGCGCTTTGCTTTGTTACGTGGAGCAAGGCGATTGAGCGGCTTGGCGCGGTCAAAACCAGCGTATACATCTACCTAAGCCCCGTTGTTACCATTTTGGCGGCATGGCTGTTGCTTGGCGATACCATTTTGCCCATGGCGCTTGTGGGTGCGGGCATGACGCTTGCAGGGCTTGTGATTTCGCAGTACGGCGCACACCGCACGGATGAGGTACAGGCCTAGCCGCCTTGCCGAGCGCACCAAAAAGAACCGCGGCGGATGGGCTTCATCCGCTGCGGTTCTTTGATCGCCTTGCGTTTTTAGATTTCGGGAATCTCGATCTTCACCTCGTGGCCAACCGCTGCCGACTTGCAGATGCCATCGATAATCGCCTGATTGTACAAAATCTGGCTGGAAGGCACCGGCGCGGACGTACCGTTCAAAATTGCATCCAAGAAGGAGCGGATCTTGCGGTCAAACAGCCCGGCAAACAAATTCGCGTCCTCCATGGGGATGATCGGGATCTCCGTCTCCACCTGTGCGCCCGCCACATCGGAATAGAGCTTCATGGGACCGCCTACGCTGCCGTTCCAGCACTCTGTAGAGGGGATGCGCAGGGCGCCCTTCTTGCCCAAAATCACGGTATCACCGGGGGTATCGAGGTGCATCGCCCAGGAGATGCGGAAGTCCAGAATAACGCCGCCCTCCAAGCGGATGAACGCGGCAGCAAAATCGTCCACGTTAAAGCGCGCGGCGTTTTCAGCGGCGGTATGCGCTGCATCGGCATACTGGGTCTCCACATTGGTGCCAAAGAAGTTAGAGGTATAGCCCGTAACGGTGAGGGGCTTGGGGTAGCCGATGGCGTTGAGCACCATATCCAGCGAATAGCAACCAATATCGCCCAACGCGCCGATGCCCGCCGTATCCTGCTCAATGAAGGTGCTGTTGGGGATGCCGCGGCGGCGACCGCCGCCGGTCTGGATATAGTAGATCTCACCCAGCGCGCCGGAGTTCACGATCTTCTTGATCATCTGCATATTGGGATCCATGCGCGGCTGGAAGCCGATGGAAAGCAGCTTGCCGCTTGCCTTCTCCGCGCGGACAATCTGCGCCGCTTCCTCAATGGTAACGCACATGGGCTTTTCCAACAGGACGTTCACGCCCGCGCGAAGCGCGTCAATCGCGCACTCCGCATGCGTGCGGTTGTAGGTGCACACGGATACCGCGTCCAAATCCTTCTCAGCGGCGAGCAGCGCCGTGTGATTGGGGTACAGACGCACGCCCTCCACGCCGTAGCGCTTCGCGAAAGCCTCTGCCTTGCCGGGCACGAGATCCGCCATCGCCACAACCTCCACGTCGGGCATGTTCTTGTAGCTTTCAATATGCGCCTCCGCGATCCAACCCGTGCCGATGATCGCAACCTTCAATTTACGCGCAAAGCTGCGCTCCTCGTGTACCGTGGGGGTAAAATTGCTCAATACCGCATCGCTCATGATACTCTCTTCCTTTCAAACCAATCGTCTACGGATGCTCCCATGTCAGGGGCGCGGGATGAAACGCCCGCGCGTCTTTACCAGCGTTACTTTAGCGCTAGCTTCTTGAGGGTGCCAATGCTTAGCTCGGCGGCCTCCAGCGGGGTGCGTCCAACGGACATATCCTGCTCCACAACGAACCATTTCGCGCCGCTTTCGATGCCCGCGACAAGGAGGCTCTCCACATCTTGGCAGCCATAGCCGACTGGACGGAACTCGAAGCTGGAGACCTCCTTCTTCTCGTTCTCATCCAAGCCAATCAGGGCGTAGGGGGTCTTATCGCCCTTATTGCCAACATAGTCCTTGAGGTGGATCACAGGGCAGCGACCGGCGTACTTGCGCACGTACGCGGCAGGCTCCTCGCCCGCATATTTCACCCAGCACAGATCCAGCTCCGTCTGGAGCAGCTCGGCGGGCACGGCGTGGTAGAGGAAGTCCAGCGCATATTCGCCGCTCAAGGTGACAAATTCAAAATCATGGTTATGGTACAAAAGCGTCATGCCCGCTTCCTTCATGAGGCGCGCGAAGCGATGAATCACCGCAATCGTTCTGCTAAAGCCCGCCGTGCCGGGACGGGTTTCCTCATCCAGATAGGGCACGGCGATGTATTTGCAGCCAATGGCCTGATGATAGGCGATGGTGCCAAACATATCGGCCTCAATCAACGCAAAGGGCACATGGCTGGAGATCGCGACGAGGTCATGCTTCTTGAGCAGCGCGGTGATTTCCTCCGCTGTATGACCGTAAAAGCCCGCGAACTCCACACCGTCATACCCCATGCGCTTGAGTGCAGCCAGCACGGCATCTAAATCCTTCTCCGCGTCCTCGCGCGCGGAATAGAGCTGATAAGCAATCGGACGTTTTTCCATAATAAAAGCACCTCCTTCGATGTTAGTATCATTATAGCTGTGCAGGGCTTCCCTGTCGCGCCAGAATATGATATGATGATGCCAAAATCCGCTACGAAATTTTCGATGGGAGTGGCAGCTCATGCAGGATTATTACGAGCTTGTGCGCGATGAAATGCACCGCGCCGTGGCATGGCACATCACAAACGATCATTATTTTTCCCATTTTCATAGCACCATTGAGCTTGCCTATGTGGAGAGCGGGGTCATCTGCGCATTTCAGGATGGGGTGAGCACGCTGGTGGCGCAGGGACGAATCATTGTCAATTCAAGCTACATGGTGCATAACTATACCACCCCAGAAAGCTCGCGCATCATTGTGGCGACCATTCCGCTTTCCAGCGTGCCTTCCTTGCGCGCGCAGCTGGAGCAGAACCATTTTTCACGCGGCATTGTGGACGTGACCTGCACAAGGGAGGTCGCGCGGCTCATGCGCATGATGGCCGACCCCGTCCACCAGCACAACGTGCGCTACGTCAACAGCCTTGGTGAAGCGCTGCTCTCCTTGCTGATTGAGAAGATCGGGTTGGAGCCTAACCGTTCCGACGCGGAAGCCGATCTGATCAAGCGCATCCTCAAATACCTGCGAGAGCATTGTGCCGAGCCGCTCACCGTGGCCACTGTCGCCGCGCATTTTGGATATAGTGCGGGGCGATTTTCACATATCTTCAACCTGCGTGTGGGGTGCTCGCTGGTACACTACGTAAACGGCCTGCGCTGCCGCATGGCGCAGCGCATGATGGAGGCAAGCAACGCGCCGCTCATCGAAATTGCGGATGCATGCGGCTTTGCAAGCATCCGCACCTTTCACCGCGTATACCGCGAGCATGTGGGCGTCACGCCGCGCGGGGAACGCGCGGAAGTACCGGTGCGTTCCAAATCCCAAAGTTCCTGATACGTTTCAATTTTCTTTTGATATTTCGAGTTGCTCTTTTGAGCGGTATCCTTTATAATGGGCATCAATGAAATCGCTGCCACCGTGCATGCGGCTGAGACAGGATGGATGCACAAAAGCAAAATTTTGGAGGCGACAATGTGAACAGGCAAGGCCAAAAAAACCATCTGTTCATTCACAAGCCCATTGTTAGCATCACCTTTGTTGTCATGATTGTTGTTTTTGCGCTTTGCGCCGTATTGCAATTTTTTCTAGGCATCAGCGCTGATACGCAGGAAGAAGCCTACAACAGCCTCATCGAAATTGGGCGGCAGCAATCCGCCTATCTGGAAGACAAAATCAATGTGGAATTCGACTGTCTGGAAACGTTTGCCGCTACCATTGCCGACCCGGCGCTGGGCAAGGACGCGAATTCCCTGCGCCCCTATATGCAAATAGTGCAACGCATCGGTGAGTTTTCGCTCGTTGGGGTGGTAAACACAAAAGGCCTCGCAATCACCACCATGAATGAGCCTGTGAACATTGCCGACCGCTCCTATTTTCAGCAAGCGCTTGCCGGTCAACGCGCCATTGAGTATATCACCACAGGCAAGCTGGTCGCTGCGCCCCGCATGATCATCGCTGTGCCGATTGTGAAAAACGATGAGATCACGGGCGTCGTCTACGGCAGCTTTTCAAACGCGCTGCTGTCCAACCTGCTCTATTCTAGCGTCTATGGCGGAGAAACGTATTCCTGCATTGTTACCGCTGAGGGCAAGCACGTTGCAAGCAGCAAAAAATCACATTCGATTGACTGCGGCAATATTTTTCAAATGCTGCAAGATACAACCATCGAGCACAGCTTTAGCGCGGAGCAATTGAAGCTTGACCTTTCGGAAAAGCGCTCGAATACGTTTTCGATCCTTGTAGAGAACCAGCGGCGATACATCGTCTACCGTCCGCTGCCTTTTTGCGGTTTTCAGCTGTTTGCTGGGGTTGCGGCGGATATTGTGGAGCAAACCAACACCTACATTGATCGGCGCGCGCTGGTGCTTTCCGGCGAGCTGATTGCGCTTGGCATCCTGATGGTCTTTGCTGTCATCGTATGGCAGCGCCAGCTCAAAAAGGCCGAAGTGAAGTATTTCAAGGAGCTATCCGAGACGGATCCGCTGACCCACCTGCTCAACCGCACCGCAGCCGCCTGCGCAATCGACGCCTATCTAAAGCACGAAGGCGCAAATGGAACGCATACGTTGGCCTTTATTGATTTGGACAATTTTAAGGGAATCAACGATACGCTGGGTCACCAAGCGGGCGATCAAGCGCTGATCTCCTTTGCAAGCTGCCTGCGCACGGTTTTCCGCAGCACGGATGTAATCGCCCGGCTGGGCGGTGACGAGTTCATTGTTTTGATTAAGGAGGCTGCTTCTGCCGCCTTTTGGGAATCCCTTCCGGAAAAAATCAGCTTCGCGCTGCAAAAGACTTTGGTCGAAAACAGCGTGAGCCCTCCGCTTTCCTGTAGCATTGGCGTTGCCGCCTACCCAAAGGATGGCGGCGACTTTGAAACGCTGTGCAAAAAAGCGGATCGCGCGTTGTATTATGCCAAGGCCACGGGGAAAAGCCGGATTTGCGTCTATGAGGAGCCGGAGATGCGCGGGGAGCTAAGCACCTAACGGCACGCCCGCGGCAGTCGTCCGGTCTGTTTGCGCTTTCCTCGCAAAGATGGTAAAATGAGCGTCGTACCTAAGCGCCCACCACGTTACGAGGAGGTCTCCCCCATGCCCGATCATTCCGGATACATCAGCCCCTTTTCCACACGATATGCAAGCCCGGAAATGCAATTCATCTTTTCGGAGGATAACAAGTTCCGCACATGGCGCAAGCTATGGATTGCCCTTGCCAAGGCGGAAAAACGCCAAGGGCTGCCCATCACCGATGCGCAAATCGCCGAGCTTGAGGCGCACCGCGACGATATCAATTACGAGGACGCTCAGCGCCGCGAGCGTGAATGCCGCCACGATGTCATGAGCCATGTCTATGCCTATGGCCTGCAATGCCCCAATGCCAAGGGCATCATTCATCTAGGCGCAACCAGCTGTTATGTGGGCGATAATACCGATGTGATCATCATGAAGCAGGGGCTTGAAATCGTGCGCCGCAAGCTGCTGAACGTCATGGATCAGCTTGCGCGTTTTGCGGATCGCTACAAAGGTCTGCCGGCGCTCGCCTACACGCATTTGCAGCCTGCGCAGCTCACCACCGTAGGCAAGCGCGCCACGCTATGGCTGAACGAGCTGCTGATGGATTACGAGGAGCTTTGCCACCGCGCGCAAAGCCTTGCGCTGCTCGGCTCCAAAGGTACCACCGGCACGCAGGCAAGCTTTGTGGAGCTTTTGAGCGGCGACAGCCGCAAGGTCAAGCAAATCGAGACCGATATCGCGCATGAGATGGGCTTTGAGCACGTGGTGCCCGTAAGCGGCCAAACCTATAGCCGAAAGATGGATTACATGGTTGTAAGCACATTAAGCGGCATCGCGCAAAGCGCCAGCAAATTTAGCTATGACCTGCGCCTGCTGCAAAACTTCAAGGAGATGGAGGAGCCGTTTGAGACCAGCCAAATCGGTTCGTCCGCCATGCCTTATAAGCGCAACCCCATGCGGTCGGAGCGTATTTCCTCCCTCAGCCGCTACGTCATGGTGGACGCGCTCAACGCCGCCATCACCGCAGGCGTGCAATGGTTTGAACGCACGCTTGACGACAGCGCGAACCGCCGCATCGCCGTAAGCGAAGCCTTCCTTGGCGTTGACGCCATCCTTAACATCATGCTGAACGTCTCCAGCGGACTGGTGGTGTACGAGAAGGTGATCCATGCGCGCGTAATGAACGAGCTGCCTTTTATGGCCACCGAGAACATCATGATGGACGCCGTCAAAAAAGGCGGCGACCGCCAGCAGCTGCATGAAAAGCTCCGCGTACACAGCCAAGCGGCCGCAAAGGTTGTGAAGGAAGAAGGCGGCAAAAACGATCTCATCGAGCGCATCATTGCCGACCCCGCCTTCATGGTCACCCGCGAGGAGATCGAGCAAATTTTGGATCCCGTCCATTTCATTGGCCGCAGCCGCGAACAGGTGGATGAATTCCTGACGGACTGCATTCAGCCTGTGCTGAGCGCCAATCAGGCCCTTTTGGGTGAAAAGCAGGAATTGAGCGTATGAAAAAAGCACCCCCGCAGCGTTGCGGGGGTGCTTTTTTGCGTTTATACTAATCTAAGTCTAAAATGCAACGCAGCTATGAGCAGATTTTGTTCGTGGGC
>JAVVVJ010000036.1:0-28054 GCA_036652695.1 Clostridia bacterium
GTGCTCGGCATGGCTGTGCTCGGCATGGCGGCGGCTCGCGCTTGCGCCGAACCAGCGGCTTGCGGGCTTGCTTGGTCTGCCGCTATGCTTGCGGCCTGCCGCTTCACGCCAGCGGTGCGTTCATTCAGCTCCCGAACGCTGTCTACCAGTAGCTTTGGCTCCTCCTCCTCACGAAAGCTGAGCTTCCCCTCCAAAATCACAAGGTTGTCCACCGCCAGCATTGTCAGGTATTTTTCATACACCTTCGGAAACACAAGCCCTTCCAGCTGCCCAGTCAAATCCTCCAGCGTCACAAAGCCCATCATCGCGCCCTTTTTGGTGATTTTTCCCTTGCACAGCGTCAATATGCCCGCCATGCTCACGCGAGCGCCATCGTATTGCGCACCGCGCTCCTCGCCCTCAGCCATGCCAAAGACGTCCGCCACCGTGGTAAAGCCGCTTTCCAGCAGCGCCGCCACCTCATCCAGCGGATGACCGGTAATATACACGCCCGTCATGTCTCTCTCCATGCTCAAAAGCGCCTTGCGCGCGTATTCGGCCATGTCCGGAATCGCAAAAGCGGCGCTCGTTTCAGACGAAGGCGCAAGTCCAAAATCGAACAGCGAAACCTGCCCGCTCACGTTGGTCTTGCGCTTCTGCGCCGCATCGTCCATCAGGCGCTCGTACACGCTCAAAAGCTGCGCGCGGTTGTAGCCCAGCCGATCAAACGCCCCCGCCTTCACCAAGCTTTCCACGGTGCGCTTGTTCAGCGCGTCGCCGCTGGTGCGCTGAACAAAATCAAAGATATCCGTATATGCGCCGCGCTTGCGCTCGCGCTCAATCAGCTCCACCGCGCCATGACCCACGTTTTTCACGCCGCCCAGCCCAAAGCGGATGCCCGGCCTGCCGTTTTCGTCCGTGTCCACGCTAAAGCGCCACACGCTTTTGTTGACATCCACAGAGAACACCAAAATGCTGTGCAAGCGGCAGTATTGGATATATCCCGCCACCTTTGGCGCGTTATCCATCACGCTGTTCATGATGGCGGCCATAAACGGCACGGGATGGTGCAGCTTGAGCCAGCCCGTTTCCACAGCTACCACGCCGTAGGCCGCCGCATGGCTCTTGTTAAAGGCGTAGCTGGCAAAGGAGGACATCTCATCAAAGATATGCTCAGCCGCGTCCTTTGGCACGCCCCGCCGTACCGCGCCATCAATCAGCACATCGCCGTTTTCATTGGTCATGCCGTTTACAAAGTACTCGCGCTCCTGCGCCATGACATCCTTTTTCTTTTTAGCCATGGCGCGGCGCATCAAATCGCTGCGCCCGAGGCTGTAGCCAGCCAAATCGCGCACAATCTGCATCACCTGCTCCTGATACACCATGCAGCCGTAGGTGACGCCCAAGATGGGCTTTAGCAGAGGCGTTTCATAATGCGCGGTAGAAGGATCGTTCTTCCCCTCAATGTAGCGCGGGATGGAATCCATCGGTCCGGGACGGTAGAGGGAAATCGCCGCGATGATATCCTCAAAGCATTCCGGCTTCATGCTCTGCAAAAACTGGCGCATGCCGCCGGATTCCAGCTGGAATACGCCGTCCGTATCTCCAGCGGAAATCATGCGGTACACCCCGGGGTCATCCAGCGGAATTTCCTCCGGCTTGAGGTCGATGCCATCGTGCCGAAGCTGATCTAGCGTATCGCGAATCACCGTAAGCGTTCGCAGCCCCAGAAAATCCATCTTTAAAAGCCCCAGATGCTCCAGCGTCCCCATGGGATACTGCGTGGTGACAACCTCGTCATTGAGCTGCAAGGGCACATAATCCGTAACGGGCTTCGCCGTGATCAGCACGCCCGCCGCGTGCGTGCTCGCATGGCGGGGCATGCCCTCCAGCGTAAGCGAGGTATCGTACAGCCTGCGCACCTGCGGATCGGTTTCCACCAGCTCCTTGAGCTGTGGGCTAAGCTCCAGCGCCTTGGCAAGCGTCATATCCAGCGCAAAGGGGATGGCCTTTGCCACCTGATCCACCGCGGCATAGCTCATGCCCAGCACGCGCCCCACATCACGCACAACGGCCTTTGCCTTCATTGTGCCAAAGGTGATGATCTGCGCCACGTGATCCACGCCGTATTTGCGCGCCACGTAGTCGATTACCTCTTGACGCCGCTCGTAGCAGAAGTCAATATCCAAATCCGGCATGCTCATGCGCTCGGGGTTTAAAAAGCGCTCAAAAAGCAGATTGTACTTGAGCGGATCGAGCATCGTAATATGCAGCGTATACGCCACGATGCTGCCCGCGCCGCTGCCGCGCCCGGGGCCGACCATGATGCCGTTACGCTTTGCGTAATGAATGAAATCCCACACGATCAGAAAATAATCCACATATCCCATCTGCGCAATCATGCTCAGCTCATAGCGCAGGCGCGCGCGCGGCTCGCTCTGCTCCTCGCCGCACTCCCCCGGGTATAGCTCGCACAGCCCCGCATCGCACAAACGCGTAAGCATTTCCAGCGCCGTTTCTCCCGTGTCAATCGGGTAATGCGGCAAATGAAGATGCTTAAAATCGAACGTCACATGGCAACGCGCGGCAATCTCCACCGTGCGGTCGAGCGCCTCGGGCACATCGGCAAAAAGCGCGCGCATTTCCTGCTCGCTCTTCACATACAGCTCCTCGGTATCCATGCGCATGCGGGCTTCATCCTGCAAGGTCTTGCCTGTTTGGATGCACAGGAGCACCTCCTGCGCCGCCGCATCCGCGCGGTAGAGGTAGTGGCAATCGTTGGTGGCAACGAGCGGGATGCCCGTTTCACGCGATAGGCTCACCAGCCGGGGCAGCACGATGCGCTCCTCTTCAATGCCGTGATCCATGATTTCGATATAGTAATTGCCCTTGCCAAATAGCTTTTCCATGCCGAGGGCGTATTCCTTCGCCTCGTCATGCCTGCCCTGTAGCAGCAGCTTTGGCAAATCCCCGCTCAGGCACGCGGATAAGCAGATCAGCCCCTCCGTGTGCTGCTTGAGCAGCTCGTAATCAATGCGCGGCTTATAGTAGAAGCCCTCCGTAAACCCCGCGCTCACAAGCTTGATCAGGTTTTGATAGCCGGCGTTGTTCTCGCACAGCAAAATCATATGGCTATACTCGCGCGCCGCGCCATGCTTTTCAAACCGATCCGGGCAGATATACACCTCGCAGCCAAGCACCGGGGTCAGGCCTTCCTCCATGCACGCGGAATAGAACTCCACCACGCCGTACATCACCCCATGGTCGGTAATGGCGGCATGCGTAAAGCCAAGCTCCTTAAGGCGCTTCACAAGCGGCTTAATGCGGTTCGCGCCATCCAAAAGGCTGTATTCGCTATGTAGGTGAAGGTGGGCAAAAGGCATGGCCGTCACTCCTTTTTGCGGGTTAAAACACTGCATTGATTGTAGCACGTTTACCTTGGGGAAGCAAATTTCCCCCTTCCCCCTCGCCGAAAAATGAGGTATGATAAGCAGGATGGCTTTCGCCCTCATTGCCGCGCGCGCAAAAGCCCCACCCCCATGAAAGGAGGTCTTGACCGCTTTGCAATTTACGTTGCTGCGAATGCAGCAATTTCGCAACTATCCATTTTTGGAGCTTGCGCCCAACCCGGGCATTACCGTGCTGTACGGCGCAAACGGCAGCGGCAAGACCAACCTGCTGGAGGCCATGCATCTGCTTTCGCTGGGGCGAAGCCACCGCACAGCAGCGGACAAGGAGATGATCCGCGCAGGCGAGGCGGCAGCGGCCGTACACGGGGAAACGGCGCGGCTGGATGGGAAGCACGAGCTGGAGGTGCGGCTGTACCCCTCGCAAAAGCCGCAAAAGCGCGTGCTGCTCTATGGCAAGCCCGTGCAGCGCATCAGCGAGCTAATGGGGCACGCCACAGTGGTGATGTTTTCGCCGGAAGATATCCGCATTGTGCGCGACGGCCCGGCGGCGCGGCGGCGTTTTTTGGATATGCAGCTCAGCCAAATCCGACCGAGCTATTTGCGGGCGCTCAAGGCGTACCTTGCCGTGCTGGATAGCCGCAACGCGCTGCTCAAGCAGCACAAGCTGCGCGGCGTGCAGGACTTTGCCATTCAGCTGGATACATGGGATGATCAGCTTGCACGCGCCGCGGTGGCGATTGTGGAAGCGCGCCGGTGGTTTTTGGACGCGCTGAGCAAAAACGCGGCAGCGCAGTACGCGGCGATTTCAGCATGCGAAGGCGAACCGTTTACGCTTTGCTATGCGGGCGCGCTGGCGCAAGCGCCCTCGCCGCATCAGGCGATGCTGGAGGGGCTGAGGCGAACGCGGCGCGAGGATATGCAGCGCATGTACACCACCTACGGTCCGCACCGCGACGATATGGGCATGCAGCTTTGCGGGCGCGAGCTGCGCGCGTTCGGCAGTCAAGGGCAATTGCGCACAGCGGTGCTCAGCATGAAGCTAGGCGAAATTGCGCTGATTGACGAGGAGCTTGGTGAAAAGCCCGCCCTCCTGCTGGACGATGTTTTTAGCGAGCTGGATGCCAAGCGGCGAAACGCGCTGCTGCGGAGCACCGAGGGCGTGCAGACCTTCCTTACCTGCACGGATAAGCAGGACGCGGCAGGCGCGCACGCGGATGTCTTTTTGCGCGTCACGCAAACCGCGGACGGTTCCGCGCGCGTGGAAGCGGAGTAAGGGGCAGGGAATGCCCTTCCCCATGAGGCTGTGCAAACCGTCAAAAACCGCGTTTGCAAGAATTCCCATATTGTGTTACAATGCGGCTTGTCATGCTACAGCACCCTGTGGCATAGGCCAGAAGCCAAAGGAGGATCCAGCATGCTTTACCATGATTCACACGATGCAAAATATCGCGTGCCCGTAGGCCCCGTGCCCGCAGGCGGAACACTTTGCCTGCGTTTTCTTTGCGACGAGGGCGAAAACGTCACGCTGCGCACGTGGAACGGTGAGGAGCGGCGCATATCGATGACCGCCATCGGCGGCGGCCTGTTTGAAGCAAGCATTACCGTGCCGGGGGAGCCGACGCTCCTTTGGTACGATTTTATCATTCACCGCGCGAATGGCGACGCGCGCTACGGCACCTCCTGCGATCAGCTTGGCGGCGTGGGCGCCTATTCTTACAATCAACCCCACAGCTATCAGGTAACGGTATACGATCCCGCGTACATGACCCCCGCGTTTTTGCGCCATGGCATTGTATACCAAATTTTCCCTGATCGCTTTCTGCGCGACAAAAACGGCATCAAGGGTCGCGCGCGGCGAGTGCGTGAGACGCATCCGGAGGCGACCTTCCATGCCGAGTGGGATGAAGAGCCCGCCTTGGATATTGATCCCGAAAGCGGCGATAACCGCGCGCTGGATTTTTTTGGCGGCACGCTTCGCGGCATCAAGCAAAAGCTGGGCTATTTGCAGGAGCTTGGCGTGAGCATTCTCTACCTCAACCCCGTGTTCCGCGCGCGCAGCAACCACCGCTATGATACGGGCAGCTACGAGGAGATTGATCCCATTTTAGGCGACAGCGCGGCCTTTGACGAGCTGCTGGCCGCCGCGAAGGCGCATGGCATGCACGTGATGATGGACGGCGTATTCAGCCACACTGGGGCGGATAGCCAGTATTTCAACCGCTATGGGCGCTACCCCACCCTAGGCGCGTACCAGAGCGAGGCCTCCCCCTATGCGAGCTGGTACCATTTCGATCATTTTCCAGATCGCTACAGCACATGGTGGGGCTTTGCCACGCTGCCCGCCGTAAACAAAGAGAACGAGGCGTACCGCCACTACCTGCTCAACCCCGAAAACGGCGTGCTGCCCCGCTGGGTGCATCATGGCGCGTGCGGCTGGCGGCTGGATGTGGCGGACGAGCTGCCCATGCCCCTCCTGCGCGACATGCGCAAGGCCGTTAAGGGCGCGGACTCGCAGGCCGTGCTGCTAGGCGAGGTATGGGAGGACGCAAGCAACAAAATCGCCTACGGCCAGCAGCGGAGCTACTGCCTAGGCGATACGCTGGATAGCGTGATGAACTACCCCCTGCGCCGCGCGGTGATCGATTTTTTCACCGGCGTCATCGATGCCTTCCACCTTCGCCGGGTGATTCTGCACCAGCGGGAGGTCTATCCAGCGCCGTTTTATTATGCGCTGATGAACCTGCTGGGCAGCCATGATCGCGTGCGCATCCTAAACGCCATGACGGGCTACGACCGCGTGGGCATCGTGCAGATGGATCGCGCCGAGGCGCACGAGGTGAAGCTTAGCAAGCGGGAGCTGAAAAGCGCAAAGAAAAAATATTTGGAGGCGCTCAAGCTGCTCTGCGCATTGCCCGGCGCGCCCACCCTCTATTACGGTGACGAAATCGGCATGACCGGCATGGCAGACCCGTGGAACCGTGCGCCCATGGACTGGAATGGCGAGGACGAGCGCCTGCGCGAGGAAATCGCAAAGCTCTTGCGCGCGCGCGCCGGCACAGCGGTGCTGCAAACCGGTTATTTGGACATAGAGGCGCTAGACGAGGACACGCTCAAGGTGCGGCGCTTCGCGCTGGACGGCAAGGATGTCTTTGGCGAGGCGTTAGGGGAGAAGCCCGTCGCGGTGCGCATCAGCCGTCGGCTGTAGCGCGTGCTGACTGCGGTACTGGCTTGGCGTTGTGCCAAAATGCTTGGAAAAAGCGCGCGTAAAGTTTTGCAAGCCGGAATAATGGAGCCGATCGGCAATTTGAGAGGGGCTTTCGCCTTGGCAAAGGAGGCGGGAAGCCTCTTTCATTTTTAACGCGAGCGCAAATTCCGTAAACGTCTGCCCCACGCTATCGCGGAACAGCTTGCTAAAATAGCTGTAGCTCAAATTGAGACGGTTGGCAATAAAGGCCATGTCCACATCGTCATACAGGTGCTTTCGCAGGTACGCGCACGCCCATTCCACCGGGGTGAGCGATTCGGCGGATAGCTGTAGCCTGCGCCTGCGCTCAATCACCTTGGTAACCGCCTCCATCATAGCGCGCTCCGTGCAGGGCTTGAGCAAAAAATCATCCACATTCATGCGCAGGGCGCGCTGCGCATACTCAAAATCCTTAAACGCAGTAAGGATAATGCAGGACATATCCGGGCAGCGCCGCTTTGCCTGCTCAATCAAATCCAGCCCGCTCAACCGATGCATATGAATATCCGTAATCAAAATGTCGGCCGCGCTTTCCTCCAATGCGCAAAGCGCCTCCTCGCCGGAAACGGCGCTTCGGATATGGAAGGAGCGGCTATCCGGCATGCGTTCCAATCGCCTTACGATGCCGCTGCAAGCGGTTACATCGTCATCCACCACCATCAGCTCCATCATCATGCCTCCCCGTGCTAAAAAGTAGGGTCACAGTGGTCAATCCCCCATCGGATGCGATGCGCATCCGCGCGTCGCTCCCAAACAAAAGGCGCAGGCGCGCCGCCGTATTCGCAAGCCCGATGCCCGCCTTTTCCGCGGGCGCGGCAAGGCTTTGGTTTAGCTCCCGCAGCTTTTCAGGCGTAATGGTTTCGCCATCGTTTGTCACCGTAATCCGCAGCAGCCCTTGGGTATACTGCGTTTGGATGCGCACCGTAATATGCCCGCGTTCATTCAAGCCATGCTTTAGCGCGTTTTCCAAAACCGGTTGAAGCATGAAGCGCATCACCCTCAGCCGCTCATGCTCGGGCGGGATCTCCGTTTGAACGCTCAGGCAGTTGAGCTTGCGCAGGTTGGAAAGCCGGGCGTAGCAATCCATGTTTTCCAGCTCCTCTTTCAGCGACACAAGCGGCTCTCCCGCCAAATTGTACCGAAACGCAACCGCCATCCACGCTATGCCGTCCGATAGCTCCTCGCAGTTTTCATGCGCCTCCAAGGACATCTGTAGCCAGTTCATGGTATTGAACAGAAAATGCGGGTTGACCTGATATTGAAGCGCCAAAATCTGCGCGCGCCGCTCGGAGCGTTCGCGCTCCACAAGCTCGCTCGCCTGCGCCTGCACATGCTCCAGTAGCAGGTTGGTCGCGTTGACCAGCTGCCCAATCTCGTCCTTGCCGCCATCCGGCAGGCGAATGCTGAAATCGCTGCTGACCACATGACTGCGCAGCTCGTTGACCTGCTTTAAGCGCGCAAAAATCGCGGAAAGCGTCCAGCGAGCAGCCAGCAGCAATAACACGCCCGTAGCCGGGATCAAAAACAGCAGATAGCCAACCAGCGCATTTGCCCGGTGGTACAGCGTGGAAGCGTCTACCTCCATGCCAAAGGTCACGCCAAGCTTTTCCGAAGGCACGCCAATCAGCAGCTTGTTGCCCTCCGCCATGCGCTCGTAGGCGGTTTCCGTATCCGGCAGCAGCGCTTGGTAGACTGCGTCCGCGCGGTAAACCGGGCTTCCCCCGCGCGTCACATAGGGGCGATCCGCCCCCGTCCATTCGTCAAGCACGTGAAACAGCGCCTGCGGCGAAACGCCGCATTTCAGCACGCCAACCTTGGTAGCCATTCCATTCATGATGTTGCGGTAGCACACAAAGGCCATCTGGTTCATTTGCGAGTTATAAACGCTATCCGGCGGCCAAATCCATTCCAGCCCCACCCAGCCCGTAACCGTCCCGCTCTCGCAAAATGCGCGGTAGCCAGCCTCCTGCGCGATATGCTCAAGGTTCATGAGCATGTAATAGCTTTCCGGAATGTCGCTGTCCGCCGTATACAGCGTCATATGCGCCTGCATATCGGTTAAAAACATCTCGGAGTATTTGACCAGCTCCGTTACCTCGTTGAGCACAAGCCTTGTGCGCTGCGCGTTGCTGGAGCGCCTGTTGCTGAGCAGCGCAAGCACCGAATCGTTAAAGGCGAGCAGCTCCATGTTGGTTTCCACCATGCTCGCCTGCGCCTCCGCGCTTGCCTTCATGGCGTGCAGCACCTCGCGGGTATCGCTTACGGCGGAGCGCACATAGCCCTGAAACGCGGACTGGTACATCCCATACCCCAGCGCCAGCGAGGGCAGCATGATGCAGCAGAAAAATAAAATCGTCATCTTCCGAAGAATGGGAAGATCGCTCAACCATTTGCGCATCGCCGCTTTCCCTCCCTTTGCGCCCTCGCGCACACGCTATTATAGAGCTTCTGTCCGCGCCGCGTCAAACCCCGGGGGCGGATGGGCGCTGTCCACCTACCGCAGAAGGGCTTTGCCTTCTACTTCCCCCGCGCCAATCGCATTGGTCTGCGATTGGCATGGGGGAAGCATGGCAAAGCCCTTGTGGAAGGTGCAAGCATTCGCTTCTTCTTGCAACCGGGTCTGCCTTCCCCCGCGCTTACTCCGCGAAGGTATAGGCAGTTCCATTCATTTCGTTGTAGACCGTCAGCAGGGACTGGCGCACTTTATCGCCGCCCATTTCTAGGTAGGTCTTTACGTACTCGTCCCAATCGGTTTCAAGGCTCTTTTCGCCCATCACGAAGGAAATCATGCTGGAGAGGAAATAGCTCTTGAGCTCGGCGCTATATTCGGCGTACTCGTCACTGCGCACGTAGAAGAAGAGGTTATCGTAGGTTGGCTCCTCAAAGCGCATGTTCGAGCCCAGCACGCGCTGCTTTTGATCCTCCAGATCGCCAAGCTCATAGCTGGATGCTTGAAGCGCCTCATGGAACAGGAACTTGTAGCATTCCATATCCGTTACTTCGTAGCCGGATTTGCTCTTGCCGCCGTCCACGCCCCAATACCAAGTGATCTTCTTGGTTTGGGGATCCCAAGTGAAGAACTCGTTCTCAACGCCAAACTGCACGGTGAGGAAGCCGTAATCCGTCGCTTGGAAGTTGATCAGCCGCATGGCCGCGTCCAGCTTCTCGCCCTCACATAGGTAGCTCACGCCCACGACGCTATCAATTTGAGAAGTGCCAAAGACACCGCTCTGGTTGTTTTCGCCCACGGCCGGCTTGATGGCGGTCACCTTCGCCTCGGGCTGTAGCTCGCCAAAGCCAAAGCGGGCGTAAGCGTTCGCGGAGTGGGACCACCACGCGCCCCAGATGCCCATCTCGCCGCGGCCCCATTTGGCCTGTGCCTGCTCGTAGGTGCAGGTGAACAGCTCGGGATCGATGATGCCTTCCTTGTAGCAATCGCGCAGGTAGGTAAGCCCCTTGCGATATTGCTCGCTGATCGCGTTGGTCGTGATGGTGTTATCCTCGTTAAGCATGCAGATATCCTCGCTGGACGCGCCAAACGCGCCAAGCAGCATATCCAGATAGGTGTAGGTGGAGCAGGAGAAGCCGTAGGTATCGTTCTTGCCGTTGCCATCGGGATCCTTCAAGGTGAAGGCGCGCATGACCTCGGTGAACTCATCAAGCGTGGTAGGCACAGCCATACCTAGGTTGTCCAGCCAATCCTGACGAATCCAAGAAATGTGGCTGGAGGGCACGTTGAGCATGCACGGAACGCCGTTTACCTGATCGTTTACAGTCATGTAGTTCCACATGTCATCGTCATTCACATAGGTCTTGATATCCGGGTACTTGTCCATATAGGGGGTCATATCCGCGAACGCGCCCTCGGCGGCATACTCGCGCCAAGTATCATAATCCACGCGCACAATATCGGGCATATCGCCGGAGGACATGAGCAGCGCGAGCTGCTGCTTGATATTCGCCGCGTCGCCTTGTATCAGCTCCACATCAACGCCCAAATTGTCGATCATATATTGGCGCGTCATGTCTGTGTACTCGTTTTGGGGACGGGTGGAAGCAAAGAAAACCGTCAGTTTGATGGGCTCCTTCGCCTCCGCCAGGGAAGCGGGCGCCACGGAGAGCAGCAGTGCCAAGGTCAGTACCAATGCCATAATCCTTTTCATTTCTGGAACCTCCTAGTATATCATTATATGGTACGTCACCATATTGGGTTACCCTTTCAGCGAGCCCACCATAATGCCCTTCACAAAGTATTTCTGAATGAAGGGATATACGCACACGATGGGCAGCACCGTGATGACGATCATCGCGTTCTTGAGCGTTTCGGAGGCGAGGCTCTGCGCGGCGTCATCATACATCATGGTGTTGAACTGGTTTGTCATCAAGATCTGGCGCAGAATCATCTGCATGGGCCACAGCGTTGAATCGCGGATGTAGATGACGGCGTTGAAGTACGCGTTCCAGTAGGATACCGCATAGAACATTCCGATGGTGGCAATCGACGCGGAGGATAGCGGCAGCATGATGCGCCACAGGTAGCCCCCCGCCGTAATGCCATCAATGGAGGCGGCTTCGTACAGCTCATCCGGCACGCTTTGGAAGAAATTGCGCAGCAAAATGACATTGTAGGCGTTTACCGCGCTGGGCAAAATCAACGCCCATAGCGTGTCCACCAGCTTCAGCTGGCACACAACAAGATAGGTCGGCACCATGCCGCCGCTAAAGAGCATCGTAAACACAACGAAGAACGTGATCCCCGTGCGCCCAGGTAATTTTTTCACAGAGAGCGCATATGCACCCGTTACGCTAATCGCCATGCTCAAAATGGTGCCTACGCCCGTGATGAGCAAGGTGTTGCGGTAGCCGGTGGGCACGAGGTTGTTGCGAAAAATCTGCTGATACGCCTCCACATGCAAGCCATCCGGCCATAGGATGAAGCCGTTTCCAATCACATGCGCGATGCTGGAAAAGGAGCACACCACCACATACCAAAACGGGTAGAGGGTAACGAAGATCACCACGATCATCAGCGCTACATTGCACGCGTTAAACGCGCGATCGCCGATGGATTCTTTTTTTCTTTGCATCGCGTTCACCAAATCCCTTCCTCGCCATCTGTCAATCGCTTGCACAGGGCGTTGGTGGAAATGACAAGGGCAAAGCCGATCAAGGATTTGATCATGCCCGAGGCAGTGGCAAGGCTGAAATTATTGGCGGAATACAGACCCACGCGATAAATAAAGTAATCAATCGTCTCGCCGACATCCAGCGTCGCATCGTTCACCAAAATGAAAATCTGGTCAAACGAGATGTTGAGGATGTTGCCCACCGCCAAAATGAGCTGAATGGAGATAATCGCGCGGATACCCGGCAGCGTGACATGCCAGATGCGGGCGAAGCGCCCCGCGCCGTCAATGCGAGCCGCCTCGTAAAGCTGCTCATCCACAGAGGTGATGGCGGCGATGTAGATAATGGCCGACCAACCCATGGAGTTCCAAATATAGGACCAAAAGACGATGGGGCGGAAGTACTCGCTCTTGCCGATGTAGTTTTGCGCTTGCCCGCCAAAGAGCGTCACAATATGCTGGATAACGCCCGTGCTTGGCGAAAGCAGCATATACACCAAGCCGCCCGTAACCGACCATGAAATGAAATGCGGCAGATAGCTGACCGTCTGCGTAAGCTTTTGCAGCTTCGGCAGGCGCAGCTCATTGAGCAAAATCGCAAAAAGAATCGGTATGGGAAAGCCGAAGATCAGCTTTTGCAGGCTGATGATTAACGTATTGCCCACCGCGCGCTGGAAGGCGGGCATCCCAAACAACCGCACGAAGTTATCCATGCCCACCCATGGGCTTTGGGCAATGCCCTTGAGCACGCTGTATTTTTTAAAGGCGATGACAAGCCCGCCCATCGGCGCGTAGCAAAACACAAGAAACCACACAGCCATAGGCAGCAGCAGCAGGTAGACCTGCCAGTACGGAATGATTCTGCGCACCAAGCTCCTTTTAGATGGTAAGGCTATACCCGTCATAGGCCACAATCATTCCTTTCTCGCCCGCGATATCGCAGTATTGATCATACGGGGGCGTCCAATGGGGCGAAAGATGCGTCAGCACAAACGGCGTTTTTTCGGTGATGCAGCCGTTTTCCAAGAAGAACCGCCGCCACTCCGCGTTCTTTTGAAGGTACATGTGGCCTTCTTTAAAATAGCCAAGGCCGCCTGTGCCCTCCATCACAATCAGGTCATAGTGCCGCGCTCTTAGCAGCTCGCGCGCCTCCGCGTCAAAATTGCCTGAATCCGTGGCGTAAAGCATCGTTTTGCCCTCATGCTCCACCACGTATACGGTGGAGTAGCCATATTTGACATGCTCGCCGCGGATCGGGAGAATCCGATACGCGCCGCACGCAAACGGCACGCCCGGCTCAATGCGGTGAAACGCCATCTCCAGCTTTGCATAGTCGAATGGAAAGGCTTTAAACGCCTCCTCGGTATAGCCGTTGCCGTAAATATCCAAAAAGCGCTGCGCCGTAAAACGGGGTGCGGAACCAAGCGCAATCTGTTCCTCCACAGGCAGCCCCACGGCGTCGGTACGGCCCGCGCGCCAGCCAAGATCCGGCAGATATAGATGATCGCTATGCGGGTGCGTGATCAGCGCGGCCTGCACGCGAGCCAGCGATAGGCCGAAGCGCGCCGCCTGATCGTAGGTTGGGGCGTTCATGTCCAGCAAAATTTCATCGTTGATTACGGCGGAGCTGTTGACGCGCAGGTTTCTGCCGCCATGCTCCCGCGCATAGGCGCAGTATGGGCATTCGCAGAAGCGCCCCGGATACCCCTCGCCAGCGCCCGTGCCTAAAAAAAGCATCTTCATCTTCTTCGCTCACTCCTTTGATCTCATGATAGCGCATGTACTTTTTTTGTTCAAGAGTTACCATTTGTGATTTGCTTATCATTTTTTATGGTCGCTTTCTTTCCAGTTGACGCTTGCACGCACGCGTACTTTGACCGCCCCCCAAAACGGCAGGGCGCATAATTGACATCCATCCGCAACCATGATATCCTTTAGCGAAGCGCCGCGCACACGTGCGCGCGCCCGCACCCCGCGCACGCGCCGCGCATAGGCTGTTAAAGCGCGGCGCAATGGGCAATCCTATTCACATTTCTTTATGGAAACGAGGTCGTCGGCATGCAGCAATATCGCGTAGGGATCATCGGCGCAACAGGAATGGTGGGGCAGCGATTCACTTTGCTTCTAAGCGAGCACCCATGGTTCAAGGTGACCTGTGTAGCGGCGAGCAGCCGCAGCGCGGGGCAGACCTACGGCGCGGCCGTGGCGAAACGCTGGGCGTTCCCATCCGTGCCCGTGCCCGCCGCAATCGCCGCGCTCACCGTGATGGACGCGGCAGAGGTGGAAAGCATTTCTGCGCTTGTGGACTTTGTCTTTTGCGCGGTCGATATGAAAAAGGATGAAATCCGCGCGCTGGAGGAACGCTACGCCAAGGCGGAGGTTCCCGTGATCAGCAACAACAGCGCCAACCGCCACACGCCGGATGTACCAATGCTCATTCCCGAGTTAAACGGCGCTCACGCGAAGATCATCGAGGTTCAGCGCAGGCGTTTGGGCACGAAGGTCGGCTTTATTGCCGTGAAGCCCAATTGCAGCATTCAAAGCTATGTGCCCGCGCTGTGGCCGCTGCTCGATTTTGAACCCGAGGCCGTGATGGTGTGTACCTATCAGGCCATCAGCGGCGCAGGCAAAACCTTTGAAACTTGGCCGGAGATGGTGGATAACGTGATTCCCTACATCGGCGGCGAGGATGAAAAGAGCGAATGCGAGCCGCTCAAAATCTACGGCAGCATTCAAAACGATCAGATCGTGGACGCGCAAGCGCCGCTCATCAGCGCTCAATGCCTGCGCGTGGCCTGCTCCGATGGCCATATGGCGGCGGTGAGCGTGCGCTTCAAGCGCAAGCCCACCCTTGCGCAAATTTTGGAGCGCTGGGAGCATTGCAAGCCCGCGACGGACGGTCTCGACCTGCCCTCCGCGCCCGCGAGGTTCCTTACGTATTTTGAAGATCCCTCTCGCCCGCAGACCCGCCTAGATCGCGAGCTTGAGCACGGCATGGGCATCGCCATCGGCCGCCTGCGCGAGGATCCTGTGATGGATTTCAAATTTGTCTGCCTGAGCCACAACACGCTTCGCGGCGCGGCAGGCGGCGGTGTGCTGAGCGCCGAATATCTATGTCGGCTGGGCTATATTCCCCATCGGGGTGCTTAAGGGAAACCTGCCCGCCCTTTGTTTTTGCTTGGGAAAGGATGATGTTACCATGGCTGATCCCCTGTTTCGCGGAAGCGCCGTTGCGCTTGTCACACCCTTTTTACATGGAAAGTTGGATCTCCCGGCACTGCGCAGGCTGGTGGATTTCCAAATTGAAAACGGCACCGCCGCCATTGTGGCCTGCGGCACAACCGGCGAGCCTTCCACCCTCACGCCCGAGGAGCGCGAAACCGTTGTGCGCGAGGTGGTGCTTGCCGCAAAGGGGCGCATCCCCATCATCTGCGGCACGGGCAGCAATTGCACGCAAAGCGTGCTGGACACCGAAAAGCGCCTGCGCGGCATTGGCTGCGCCGCACAGCTCGTGGTGACGCCCTACTACAACAAAACCACGCAGGAGGGGCTATACGCGCATTTTATGGCGGTCGCGGAGGGTACGGAGCTTCCCATTATCATTTACAATGTACCCAGCCGCACCAACCTTGATATTTCCCCCGATACCCTGCACCGCCTCGCAGCCAGCGGACGGTTCATCGCCCTCAAGGAGAGCAGCTACAACGTGCCCCTCATCATGGAAAAGGTGAGCGCCATGGAGGGCAAAATCGCGCTCTACAGCGGTAATGACGATCAGGTCTATCCCCTGATGGCGCTAGGCGCGCAGGGGTTGATTTCCGTAGCGGCCAACCTGCTGCCTAGGGCGACCAGCGATATGGTAAACGCCTATCTGGCGGGCGACCTATCCGCCTCCCTCGCGGCGCAGCTCAAGCTGATGCCGCTGGTGCGCGCCCTCTTTGCCGAGGTCAGCCCCATCCCCTGCAAATACGCCATGGCGCGCATGGGGCTATGCTCCGGCGAGCTTCGTCTGCCGCTTGTAGAGGCCAGCGAAGGCGTCAAGCGCCAGCTGGTCAGCGCGCTTGGCGCGCTTAACGTTCCGTGCTGAAAGCAAAGGAGAGCAAAGCAATGAAATTGATCATCGGTGGCGCGCTGGGGCGCATGGGTCGAGAGCTTGCGCTTGCGGCAGACGCGGCGGACGTGGAGATTGCCTGTGGCGTGGACATTGCCTACAACGGCCAGCCTGCCGCTTTTCCCATCGTAACAGGCTTTGATCGCGTGACCATGCCCGCCGATGTGTTGATTGATTTTTCCCGGCCGGACGGCCTGCCGGAGCTTTTGCAGCTGCTGGTGGCGCGGCGCATGCCCGCCGTGCTCTGCGCCACGGGCTATACCGATGAGGAAATCGCCAGCATCAACGCCGCCGCCAAGCATATTCCCATCTTGCGCAGCGCCAACATGAGCCTCGGCATAAACGTGCTGGAGCAGCTGGTCGCTATGGCAACCAAGGCGCTTGGCGAGGATTTTGATATTGAGATCGTTGAAAAGCACCACCGCATGAAGCTTGATAGCCCCAGCGGTACCGCGCTCATGCTATATGATGCCGCCAAAGCGGAAAAGGGATCGGATACCGAGCCCCTCTATGGCCGCTACGGGCGCACAGAAAAGCGCTCCAACCACGAGATCGGCCTGCACGCGGTGCGCGGCGGCACGGTCACGGGGGAGCATGAGGTTGGCTTTTATGGCAACGGCGAGCAGCTGGTGCTTACGCACCGCGCTGAAAACCGCTCTCTCTTTGCGCAGGGCGCGCTACGCGCCGCGCGCTTCCTACAGGACAAGCCCGCCGGTCTCTACGCAATGCGCGACGTAGTGCGGGCGATGCTAGCGTAACGCAAAAACAAGCGGGGGGTTTGGGGAAGCGCCGCCTCCCAAACTCGCCGCGGTTTTTCTATGGTGGGCTTCTCACTCCTCCGTTGGCTTGTTCCAATCAGCGAGGTGGTTTTGAATGGTGAAAAGTATTTCTTGAAAAGCAATCCGCTGGTTGTGGTTAAGGCCTTGCGGCACAGGACCGAGGCCGTTGTCGTTCAAGCTTCCCGCCACCAAATAATCCAAGCTCACGTTTAACGCGTTCGCCAACGATACCAGCGTTTCTAGGCTCGCCTTGCGCGAGCCTTTTTCTATATGTCCCACAAACGAGGTGCTCACATTCACGCGCTCCGCAAGCTCATCCTGTGTCCAACCCCTCGCGGTGCGCTGTCTGCGCACGCGTCGTCCCAAATCCACATAATCCATGCGAAAACCACCCTTATTGATGCGTTTACCACGCCGCCTTCGAACCTTTATCTGCGGCTTAACGGTTACCCGAAGCCGCGCCACGCGCGAAGCTCCACGTATGCACATACTATACCAACGAAATAAAGCGCATAAAAGTGCCCATAGGTAGAATTTCGCACATCGAGTGCTTCAAATTTTACCTAATGGTTTGGTTTTTTGCCGCAAATCCGTTTGTTTCCTCCAGCCATCCTCCAAAGGCGTAGCATAAAAAGAGCGCTTTCGCGAAATGGAAGCCATCCATCTCGCAAAAGCGCTCCGTTGAATTGCTGCTTATGCTAATCTAAGTCTAAAATGCAAGATTAGTATTATATATTATACGTTGCCCTGCGCCATCATCGCCTGCGCAACCTTCAGGAAGCCCGCGATATTCGCGCCCACCACGTAGTTGGTGGGTTGATCGGCATATTCCTTGGCGGCCTCGGCGCATTTGCCAAAGATGCCCGACATGATGCCCTTGAGCTTTTCGTCCACTTCCTCAAACGACCAGCTCAGGCGCATGCTGTTCTGGCTCATCTCCAGCGCAGAGGTGGCTACGCCACCAGCGTTAGCGGCCTTGCCGGGGGCAAAGAGCACATTTTTGGCAAGGAAGAGCTGCGTTGCTTCCAGCGTGGTGGGCATGTTCGCGCCCTCGCCCACCGCAAAGCAGCCATTGGCGACAAGCGCCTTGGCGCCCTCGATATCCAGCTCGTTCTGCGTGGCACAGGGGAGCGCGATATCGCATTTGACCGTCCAAATCCCCTTGCAGCCCTCATGGTACTCGCTGCCGGGCACGCGTGCGGCATATTCCTTGATGCGCCCGCGCTCAACTTCCTTAATCTGCTGAATCACGCTGAGCTGGATGCCGTTGGCATCGTAGATGTAGCCATTGGAATCGCTCATGGCAATCACCTTGCCACCCATCTCGGTGATCTTCTCGTTGGCATAGATGGCTACGTTTCCGCTGCCGCTCACCACCACGGTCTTGCCCTCAACGGTTTTGCCGTTGGCTTGCAGCATGTTTTTTACAAAGTAGCAAAGCCCATAGCCGGTGGCCTGCGTGCGAGCAAGGCTGCCGCCATAGGTGAGGCTCTTGCCAGTCAGCACCCCTTCGTACAGACCCGTGATGCGCTTGTACTGGCCGTACAAGTAACCGATTTCGCGAGCGCCCGTGCCGATGTCGCCCGCAGGCACATCCACATCCGCGCCAATATGGCGGTACAGCTCCGTCATGAAGCTCTGGCAGAACGCCATCACCTCGCGGTCGCTCTTGCCCTTGGGATCAAAATCGCTGCCGCCCTTGCCGCCGCCGATGGGCAAGCCCGTCAAGCTGTTCTTCAAAACCTGCTCAAGCCCCAGAAACTTGAGAATGCTCAAATTGACGCTGGGATGCAGGCGAAGGCCGCCCTTATAGGGGCCGATGGCGCTGTTGTACTGCACGCGGAAGCCGCGGTTGACCTGCGCCTTGCCCTGATCGTCCATCCATGGCACGCGAAACAGCACGGTGCGCTCCGGCTCCACAAAGCGCTCCAGCAAGCCAGCCTTTTCGTATTCAGGATGCTTGTCAAAAACGGGCGCGATGCTATCCATAATTTCGGTCGCGGCCTGCAAATATTCGCTTTCGTGCGCGTTGCGCGCTTTCAGCCCGGAAAGCACCTTCGAGGTATATTCGTTCATTGAAAAAAAACCCCTTTCTGAATGACAAATGGCGCATGGAAATGGCTGGATCTTTCTGCGATCTTTCCTGCCCACATTTTGCATTATATCATAAAAGACCATGCCGTGGAAGATGATTTTTGCAGGTTCTCACATCAAATCCTGCATTTGTTTTGTTTTCGCTTCCCGCGTTTTGGGATATACGCGCCCGTTGCGGATCATGGGCGATATTTTTTGAGTGTCTGCACGAAGGCCGCAGATGGTTCTGATTCAAAACGCATGCGTTCCCCCGTGCTTGGGTGGGTAAAGGCAAGGGTGTGGGCGTGCAGCATCAGCCGCGGCACGCAAACGCCGTTTTTGAAGCCGTAGATCACATCTCCAGCCACAGGGTGGTGAAGGCTTTGCATGTGTACGCGAATCTGATGCGTGCGCCCCGTGAGGATCTGCACATCCAGCAGCGCCGCGCCGCGCAGGTTTTCCAGCAGCGTCCATTCGGTGCGAGCGTAGCGACCCTCCGCATCGATGACCATGCGCTTGCGGTCGGCATGGCTACGGGCGATGGGCTGCTCCACAACACCGGAGGAAAGCTTCATTTCGCCCTCCACCATGGCGAGGTAGTGCTTCTCGGTGCTGCGCTGGCTAAGCTGGGTGCTCAGGCTCAGATGCGCCGCGTCGTTCTTGGCAATCATCATCAGCCCGCTGGTGTCCTTATCCAGCCGATGCACAATGCCGGGGCGTTTCACGCCTCCGATGCCGCTGAGATCATCCATCGCGTACAGGAGCGCGTTCACAAGCGTGCCGCTTTCGTTGCCCGGGGCGGGGTGTACCACCATGCCGCAGGGCTTGTCCACAACAGCGATGTCCGCATCCTCATAGAGGATGGTAATGGGGATGTTTTCACCCATAGGCTCCGCCTCCACCGCTGGGGGAAGCTCCACCTCGACCCGCGTACCCGCGAGCACCTTCATGCTCGCTTTTTGCGCCGTTTTCCCGGCAAGCGTCACATACCCCTGCGCAATCCACTTGGCGACCAGCGAACGGCTCTCGCCCGTTTCTTCAGCCAAAAGCACGTCCAGCCGAAGGTCAGACCGCGCCGTCCCGGTGATCTTTTGCATGTTTCTCTCTCCAATCCTGCGGCCGTGCCAACAAGCTAATGCCGAATAGCGCCACGCCCACGCAAATGGCAATATCCGCAAGGTTGCATACAAACCAAGGCATAAACGGAAAAAAGACCATGTCCACCACGTAGCCATGCATGACGCGCTCCAAAAAATTGCCCAAAAAGCCGCCCAGCACCAGCCCGCACGCGACACGCGTAAAGCCGGTGAGCCGATAACGGCGCAAAAGCCACGCCCCGCACGCGATCACCGCAAGCGGCATCAAAATAATCGCCACCTGATTGCCCGCCAGAATGCCCAGCGCCATGCCGCTATTATGCGTCAGCCGCAGCTCCAGCAGCCCGTTAAGCACCGTTACCCTCTCAAACTGCGCAAGCAGCACGCTTGCCCATGCCTTGCTCAGCGCGTCCACGAGCATCACGCCCGCCGCCATCAACAAAATGAGTATCACGCGGGTGTCATCATCCTTTTCCCCTTCGTTAGGCGGGCTTTCGCGCTATGGCAGGCGCTTTTGCACCACGCTCACAATCTGCGCCAGCACGTCGCCAATCAGCGGCAGGTTGTGCTTTGCCAGATCCTGCAATATCAGCACCAGCAACGCGCCCAAAATCGTAAAGCCCACCGCCATGCCAACTCCGCGCGCAACGCCGCCCCAAAAGCTCGTCCAAAACATGCGCTTGCGATCATCCACATAGCGCACATAATCGGCCAGCCGCAGCCGCTCCATGGAGGCAATCCACCGGTCGATCTGCCGCACCACAAGGCTGGCCTTGCGCATGTCGGCCTCCTCCGGCTCGCGGGCGGCGGGGAGCGGCGCAGGCACGCCCTGCTCTGCCGCGTCCTCCGCATCGGGCGGCAGGTTCAGGCGGCGCGCTTTAGCAGGGTCGCGCCATGGGCGTTTCTTCATTGCTTACACCTCGGCGCTAGTTTGCACCAAAGCTGGCAAAAGCATCATAGCAAAAAAACGGACGAAGCGCAAGAGAAGGGGCGCAATCAAAGCGCGGCGCCGCGAGGCCTAAGCCTCGTGACGCCGCACGCGAAGGGATACCGCCGAGATCGGGATGCGCCGCTACACGCGCGCCTTTCCATGCTTCACCGCATAATTTGCGATATACCCCTTTAGCTCCTCCATGCACATGGGCTTTCCAATCAAAAAGCCCTGCCCCTTCAAGCAATCCAGCTCCTCAAAGAACTCAAACTGCTCCTGCGTTTCAATCCCCTTTGCACATACGTAGACATCCAGCGTATGCGCCAAATGCACAATGCCCACCACCACGCGGCAGGTCTGCTCATGCTGGGGAATGCGCATCGAAAAAGAGCGATCCAGCTCTAGGCCGTCAAAATGCACATCCCGCAGCAAATCCACATTGGAATAGCCCGTGCCGAAGTTCGCCAGCAGCAGCCCCACGCCATGGCTGTCATGCATCAGGTTCAGGTTTTCAATGCCCTTTGCGTTCAGCGTCTGCGCCTCGCTCACCTCAAACTGCAAGTGCTCCGCATCCAGCCCCGTCAACTGCAGCCAGCCCAACACGCGCTCGGTACAATCCTCACGGTTGGCAAATGCCGGCAGCAGGTTGAGCGATAGCGTCAAATGCGAGGTCGCGCCCTTTTGAAGCTCCACCGCAGAGCGCATGGCGGACGCAAAAAACCAATTGGAAAACAGCAGCGTCAAATTTTCGTCCTGCTCAATCAGCTCCAAAACAGGCCAAGCGGGCGCGATTTCGCCATTTTCCAGATGCAGCTTTTCAGGAAATACCTCATAGGTGTTGCAGGTGTTTTTGCCAAAAGTCCATTTCGGTTGTCCATAAAGCTCCAGTGCGTTTCCAAGAATCAAATCGCGAATAGCATTGTGGTTCATGTACAGTAGCTCCTTCCTGCTCCATTGTAACGATAGGTCTTTTTCACCCTGTTTCTTGCTGAAACCATTCGCGATCCACATGGCTTTATCCTGCCGAGAAAGAAAACCCGCAAGGTTTTTTTCGCAGGGGAGCTCCGGCTGCGTTTCCATCCATTCCATCCTTTTTCCTCCCGTCTGTCAAAAAACAATCGACAAAAGCACAATTTCGTATATAATGGAACAGTTCAAACGATTACATTTCACCAAGGAGGCTCCCTCATGACCGTTCGCACCCGCTTCGCCCCCAGCCCCACAGGCTACCTGCACTTGGGTGGCCTGCGCACCGCCCTGTATACCTATCTGTTCGCCAAGCAAAACGGCGGAACGTTTATTTTGCGCATCGAGGATACCGATCAGGAACGGGAGGTGGAGGGAGCGGTTGAGCTCATCTACCAAAGCCTCCGTCAAGCGGGCCTTATGTACGATGAAGGGCCGGATGTGGGCGGCGATTTTGGCCCCTATATCCAAACCCAGCGCCGCGACCTATACCTGCCCTATGCCATGCAGCTTGTGCAAAGCGGCGCGGCATACCCCTGCTTTTGCACCAAGGAAGCGCTCCAGGAGCGCCGCGACGCGGCGACAGCCAAGGGGGAGCAGTGGAAATACGATAAGCACTGCCTGACGCTTTCCAAGGAGGAAGCCCTCCGCCGCATGCAAAGCGGCGAGCCGTTTGTGATTCGCCAAAACATACCGCTCACGGGTGTCGCCAGCTTTGAGGACGCGCTTTACGGCCATGTGGAAGCCCCTTGCGACACTTTGGACGATAACGTACTAATCAAGCAAGACGGCCTACCCACCTACAATTTCGCCAACGTGATTGATGACCACCTCATGGGGATCACGCATGTGATGCGCGGCACGGAATACCTGAGCTCCACGCCCAAGTATAACCTTCTGTACGAGGCTTTCGGCTGGCAGGCGCCCGTCTACATCCACCTAAGCCCCGTTATGAAGGACGCGACCCGCAAGCTCAGCAAGCGCTACGGCGACCCAAGCTTTGAAGACCTGCTGGCGCAGGGCTATGTGCGCGACGCGGTGATCAACTTCATTGCGCTGCTTGGCTGGAGCCCGGGGGATGAGCGTGAATTTTTCACCATGGACGAGCTTGTAAAGGCCTTTGACCTCAAGGGGCTCAGCAAGGCTCCCGCCATCTTCAACACCGAAAAGCTGGTGTGGTTCAACCACGAATACATTTCCCGCATGTCCCTAGACGAGTATCTGAAAATGGCGACTCCGTGGTTTGACGCAGCGCTGGCGGGCAAGGGTATTGATTACCGCCGCTTGGCAGAGCTTATGCATACCCGCACCGAGGTATTCGACCGTGTGCCCGATATGGTTCGGTTCCTGAGCGAGCTGCCGCCGTACGACCTTTCCATTTACACCCACCCCAAGATGAAGACCGATTCGGCCATCGCCCTCACCGCGCTCCGCCTTGCCCGCCCCGTGCTGGAGGCGCTGCCCGACTTTAGCGAAGACGCGCTCAAGGAGGCGCTGATGGCGCTTGCCGCGCAAAACGGCATGAAGACCGGCCAGATCATGTGGCCTGTGCGCATCGCCATTTCCGGCCTTGCAAGCACCCCCGGCGGCGCAACCGAGATCGCCTACCTGCTTGGCAAGCCCGAAACCCTGCGCCGCATTGACCTTGGCATTGCCAAGCTGCAAGCGGCACAACTGTAACCAAAAAACTGATCAAGGAGTAGCATCATGCAAGAGCGATCCGTTTATAGACCCGAGGAGATTGAAAAGAAATGGCAAAAGCGCTGGGAGGAAAGCGGCGTTTTCCATGCCGAGTTTCCTAGCGACAAGCCCAAGTATTACTGCCTCATTGAGTTCCCCTATCCCAGCGGCAACGGCCTGCATGTAGGCCATCCGCGCAGCAATACGGCGCTGGATATCATCGCGCGCAAGCGCCGCATGGAAGGGTATAACGTGCTCTACCCCATCGGCTACGATGCCTTCGGTTTGCCCACGGAGAATTTCGCCATCAAAAACAAGGTGCATCCCGCCGTGGTTACCCGCCAAAACATCGATCATTTCCGCGAGCAGCTTCAACGCCTTGGCTTTAGCTTTGATTACACGCGCGAAGTCAACACCACCGATCCCGCCTATTACAAATGGACGCAGTGGATTTTTCTAAAGCTGCTGGAAAACGGGCTGGCCTATAAGGCTGAAATGCCCATCAACTGGTGTACGAGCTGCAAATGCGGCCTTGCCAACGAAGAGGTTGTAAACGGCGTGTGCGAGCGCTGCGGCGGCGAGGTTGTGCGCAAGGTGAAAAAGCAGTGGATGCTGCGCATCACCAGCTATGCGCAAAAGCTGCTGGACGGCTTGGATCACGTGGATTTTATCGAAAAGGTGAAAACCCAGCAGCGCAACTGGATCGGCCGTAGCGAGGGCGCGGAGGTCGATTTCCGCCTTGCAGGCAAGGAAGACGCCCTGCGCGTCTACACCACGCGCCCGGATACCCTCTTTGGCGCGACCTATATGGTGGTAAGCCCGGAGCATCCGATGCTGGAAAAGTACCAGTCCGAGATCCGCAACGCCTCCGATATCGCCGCCTACCGCGCCGCAGCCGCCAAGAAGAGCGATTTTGAGCGCACCGAGCTTGCAAAGGATAAAACCGGCGTGTGCATTGATGGTCTTTGCGCCGTAAACCCCGCAAGCGGTAAGGAAATTCCCATTTGGGTAAGCGATTATGTGCTCATGAGCTACGGCACCGGCGCGATTATGGCCGTGCCCGCGCATGACACGCGCGATTACGCCTTTGCCAAGAAATTCGGCATCCCCATGGTGGAGGTTGTCGGCGGCGGCGATATCTCGCAGGAAGCCTATACCGACATCGTGGATGGCGTGCTGGTCAACAGCGATTTTCTCAACGGCCTGCGCGTAAGCGCCGCCAAGCAAAAGATCATAGACTGGCTGGTGGAAAAGGGCATTGGAGAGCGCAAGGTGAACTTCAAGCTGCGCGATTGGGTATTCAGCCGCCAGCGCTATTGGGGCGAGCCGATCCCGGTGGTACACTGCCCCCACTGCGGCACCGTGCCCGTGCCAGAGGCCGAGCTTCCCGTGCTCCTGCCCGATGTAAAGAACTACGAGCCAACGGACAGCGGCGAAAGCCCGCTTTCCGCCATCACGGATTGGGTGAACACCACCTGCCCCGTATGCGGCGCGCCCGCGAAGCGCGAAACCGATACCATGCCCCAGTGGGCGGGCAGCAGCTGGTATTTCCTGCGTTACTGCGATCCGCAGAATGAGCAGGCCTTTGCAAGCCAAGCCGCGCTTGATTACTTCATGCCCGTGGACTGGTACAACGGCGGCATGGAGCATACCACCTTGCACCTGCTGTACAGCCGGTTCTGGCATTTGTTTTTGCATGACCTCGGCCTTGTATCCGCGCCGGAGCCGTACCAAAAGCGCACCAGCCACGGCATGATTTTAGGCGAAAACAACGAAAAGATGAGCAAATCGCGCGGCAACGTCATCAACCCGGATGATATTGTGGGCGAGCTGGGCGCGGATTCCTTCCGCCTTTATGAGATGTTCATGGGCGCGTTCGATCAGGCCATTCCGTGGAACACGAACGGCGCGCGTGGCTGCCGCCGCTTCCTTGACCGCGTGTGGCGCTTGATGGAGATGCAAAAGCCCGGCAAAGGCTACAGTCAAGAGCTTACACCCCTCCTGCATGAAACCATCCGCAAGGTCGGCGACGATTACGAAGCCATGAAATACAACACCGCCATCGCCGCTATGATGACCCTCGTCAACGAGTTCTACAGCCACGGCGGCTGCACGCGCGAGGAGCTTCGCACGCTCCTGCTCCTGCTTGCCCCCGTCGCCCCGCATATCTGCGAGGAGATGTGGGAGCAGCTCGCCTACGGCGGCACCCTCGCCCACGCTCCTTGGCCGAAGTATGATGAGGCCGCCATGAAGCGCAGCGAGGTGGAAATCGCCGTGCAGGTGAACGGCAAGGTTCGCGGCCGCATCATGATCCCCGCCGACCTCACCGCGGAGCAGGCCGCGCAGGAGCTGCCCCAAAGCGAAGAAATCCTCCCACTGCTTGGCGGCAAACAGCCTGTGAAGGTGATCTTCGTGCCCGGCCGCCTCTGCAATTTTATCATCAAGTAGCAAAGGGGGCGTTGGAGGGTTCTGCCTCCCAACGCCCTGTTTTTTTCCAAGCCGAAAGGAGACTTGTGCAATATGAACGATTCTGCCCCCGCCTTATCCGTTAGCGGGCTTGTGCAACGCTTTGGGCGTACAATGGCGCTGGACGGCCTAACGTTTTCCGTGATGCCCAACCAAGTGGTGGGGCTGCTGGGGCGCAACGGTGCGGGCAAGAGCACGCTTTTGCGCATCGTAAGCGGTCAGCTGCGCCAAAGCGAAGGTACGGCGGAGCTTTTTGGTCTGCCCGTATTCAACCGTGCCGCCGCGCTTGGCGAGCTTTGCATGATTGGTGACACGCCGGATTTTGGCAAGCTCAAGAACATAGGCGAGCTTTTCTTTGTATGCGAGGGGCTTTTCCCGCATTGGAACAAGCCCTATGCCGCGCGTCTTGTGGAGCGCTTTGAACTGCCGATGGCCAAGAAGCTCAAGGGCTTCAGCCGTGGCATGCAAACGGCGCTGCTGCTGTCCGTAGGGCTTGCCTCAGGCGCTACGCTGACCGTGTTTGACGAGCCAAGCTTGGGGCTGGACGCAGTCATGCGCGAACGGTTTTACGACCTGCTGTTGGAGGAACGCCACAGCCAGAGCGGGCGCACTTTTTTGCTGAGCACGCACCTGATCGACGAGGTGGCGCGCACGCTGGATTCCGCCGTGCTGATCGATGCCGGCAAATTGCTATGCGAGGGCTCCCTTGCGGAGCTTACCTCGCTGTACCTAAGCGTGTCCGGCGCGCCCGATGCGGTGCGAGCGATCACCGACCGCTTTGTAACGCTTAAGGAGGAAGAGGTCGCAGGCTCGCTGGTGCGTCACCTACGCCTCAACGAGGCTGCCGATGCGGCGCGCCTACGCGCGGACGCAAGCGTGCAGTGCGCGCCCATGAACCTACAGCGGCTTTTCGTGTTTCTAACCGAGGAAAAGGGGGCGGCGCGCGATGCAGCAACGGCTTAATATTTCCAACTGGTGCGCGGCTTCCCGCATGAAGGGCGCACTGCGCTATCATCTGGTGTGGATGGGCAAAATCGTGCTGTGGGTGCTGGGCATTTTGCTCGCGTCCGATCTGCTTTCGCTGCTGCTGCCAGCGCTGTCCATCGCCAACTACGAGGGCGGCGGCACTGCGGTTAACTTTCCGGCAACGCTGCTCTTGGCGCTTGTATGCACGCAAATCGCGGCGGGCACGGGCGCACGGTTTCTAACGCGCTTTGGCACGCCGCGGCTATCGGTCTGGCTGAGCACGCTGCTTTCCCTGTTTGTGATGGGCGCGGCGTTCCTGCTGGGCACGCTGGTGCTCAGCATCCTATCCAGCTATGCAGCGCTCGCGTTAAGCGCCGTTGTGCCGCGCATCCAGCTCGTTTCCTCCGTAAACGGCGAACAGCTTGCCGGCGCAGCCCTGCTTTCCCATACGCTGACGCAGGCGCTTCGCGATCTTCCCAGCCTGCTGCTATGGACGTTGGAATGGATCTGCCTCTTCTACCTATTGAGCTGCTGTATGCGCCGCAACAAATGGCTCACGCTTGGCGTGCTCATTGGCGTGCCGATGGTCATTTGGATTCTGCTGGTATTTCCAGCCGTGCGCCAAACCATCGTGGCGGTGGAAAATGCCAACGAAGGCGAGCTGATGGTCATCGGCATGCAATGGCTGCGCTGGCTGGCTGATGCGGTTCGCTTTGTGGAGCGCAATTGGCAGCTTGTGCAGGGGCTGGCGGCGCTGGTATCCTTGCCGCTGAGCTATTGGTGCATGCGCACGACCACGCAGCCTTAACCTTCGGCACAGGCCTTGCCGATTTTACCAAGGAGGAATGCTCCATGAGCTGTGAGCAGATCAAGGAATATCTGACGCAATACCATTTGGAAACGCGCGTACACGAGTTTGCGGAGTCCAGCGCCACGGTGGAGCTGGCAGCGGCGGCTGTGGGCTGTGAACCCTGCCGCATTGCCAAAACCATGAGCTTTCTGGTGGACAGCCAACCGGTGCTCATCGTGCTGGCGGGCGATACGCGCGTGGACAACCCAAAATACAAGGCGCGCTTTCATCAAAAAGCTGTTATGCTCCCCTGCGAACGCGTGGAAGAGCTAACGGGCTTTCCAGTGGGCGGGGTATGCCCCTTTGGCTCGCCAAAGGGCGCGCCCGTCTACCTAGATGAATCGCTTCGCCGCTTTGAAACGGTCTATCCAGCGGG
>JAVVVJ010000037.1:0-25986 GCA_036652695.1 Clostridia bacterium
ATCGCTTTCCAAATAAATGATGTTGCACAGCAGAATATCGGTGCGCACACCCAGATAATCCACCGTAAGAAAGCGCTGATCGGGCGTATACTTTACAAAGCGCGCGAGGCAGCGCTGCATGGCATCCGTTGTAACGGGCTTAAGCAAATAATCAAAGGCAAGCACGCGGTAGCTTTGCAGGGCAAAATCCTCCGTGCTGGTAACAAACACGATGGGTGTTTGATCGTCAAAGGCGCGGATTTTTTCCGCTGTTTCAATGCCATTCAGGCCAGGCATCAACATATCCAGCAGCATCAGGTCAAAGCGTTCCTTTGCGTGTGCGGCAACCAATTCAGCGCCGTTCTCAAATTCCCGCACCGTAGCGGAGTTAAAATAGGCATGCAAGTGCCCAATCAAACTTCTGCGCTCGTCCTCCAAATCATCACAGACCGCTATGTTCATATGCTGCTCCTTTTTGGTTTTCGTTAACGCATCGTATCATATTGCGGCAGGGTATGTCAATCGAAGAAATCTCCCGCAAAAATCCCAAATGGCTATTCCGCTCCCTCGCTTTCATGGTATACTATACGCAATCACAAGCACCAAATAAGGAGGCTTCCCAGATGATTACACAAATTGCTCACAGTGCGTTTCTGGTGGCAGACATGTCCAAAACACTCGATTTTTACTGCAAAAAGCTCGGCCTACAGCACGCCTTCTCGCTCGCGGATGCCGATGGGAAGCCGTGGATTGAATACGTCAAGGTGGGCGGCGGTCAGTTCCTCGAGTTCTTTTACGGACGCGATGCCAAGCAGGATCGGCAAGGCGAAGGCTTCTTTGAATCCTTCAGCAAAAGTGATCCCTTCCAGCACCTCTGCTTACAGGTTGACGATGCGGAAAAGACTTGCGCCGCTCTCATGGCGCAAGGCATAAGCATCGGCGTCATGCCTCAGCAGGGGCAGGATCACAACATCCAGTTTTGGGTGAAGGATCCGGATGGCATGCCGATTGAGTTTATGCAGATTTCGGCGGATTCCCCGCAGGCCAAGGCATAATGAACGTCGGCAGGATGTGCGCACGCAAGATGCGCGCGCCCTGCTGACATTTTTTTATTTGCGCACATGAGAAATCACAAACAAACATGAAAACCAGCACTGGCGATTTGCACAACAAAAAGATATATTTATCATAGAGGGTGTAGTAAGCCCACAAACAAAAAGGAGGATCCCATATGTTGCGTAAACTGGTAAGTCTGTCGCTGGCGGTTCTGATGCTGCTTGGCAGCGCGAGCGCTCTGGCGGAAACCGCCGAGCTCGAGTTCTTCTGCACCAAAGGTGAGGTTGTCACCGTCATGGAGGAGATCATCAAGGATTTCACCGCTGAAAACCCGGATGTCAAGATCAGCCTGACCTCCGTTGCGGATGCGGAAACTGTTCTGCTCACGCGTGTTGCGACTAACGACATGCCTGATATCTCCATCATTTGGCCTGCGGAGATCACCTACAAAAACCTCTTCACAGAGGGATACATCATTGACATGACCGACAAGGAATTTCTGAAAAACGTCAACCCCAAGCTCCTGTCGCTCACCGAGTACAATGGCAAGCAATTCTGCCTGCCCATGACGCTTAGCAGCTATGGCATTTACTATCGCAAGGATATCTTCAACAAGCTGGGTCTCGTTGAGCCGCAGACCTATGACGAGCTCATCGCGGTTTGCAAAACCCTGAGCGAAAATGGCTACGATGCTTTCGCGCTCCCCAACAAGGACGTTGGCAACGTGGCGCAGCGCTTCGAGCGCATGATGGGCGTTATGAACCCCACCGTGTACAAGGATTTTGAAGCCATCGCCGCTGGCGAAATGAAGATTGAGGATTGCAAGGCGATCCCCGCGTTCGCGCAGCTTTGCTTGGATATCCTGCCCTACAGCACCAAGGATAGCATGGGCTTGGATTATGAAAGTGCCATGGCTGACCTCGTAAACGGCAAGGCCGCTATGATGTTCTCCGGCACATGGATGCTGAGCTCCATGCAGGCTTCCAACCCGGATATCGATGTGGAATTGATGGCGGTTCCCTCTCCCCTGTACGAGGGTCTGCTGGTTCCCGTCAATGTCGATACCTCCTTCGCAGTTTCCACCACCTGCAAATATCCCGAAGCGGCGCTTGCGTTTGTTGAGTACCTGAGCCGCACCGAGGTTGCCCAGAAGTACTACGCCGTAGATGGCAACGTCAACATGATCAACGGCGTTGTGTTCGACAAGCCCCAGCACATGGACATGAAGAACATGATGGACGAGGGCAAGATGTTCCTGACCATGGTCAACTTCTGGCCAGCTGGCTTCCGTGAGGGAATGCGCGACTTCGCACAGGCTCTGTTCATGGATGGCGACGTGGATGCGTTCGTGCAGGCGTTCTCTGATGCCATCGCCGAGTATTACGTCAAGTAATGGAACGGGGGGACGTTTGGGAGATTCCCAAACCCAGCAAAGGTAAGGGTGTCGTTCTTAAGCCCTCATTGGCTGCGTTGCGATGCGGTTAAAAAAGGGTCAAGGGTATTTGCCCTTATGTGGGGCAGGGGGCTTCCCCCTGCCGTTCCTCTCTCTGGGGCGTACATGCAAGCGGCAAAGGAGCATGGACGCCCCTTTCCTTATGTTTGTGAATGGAGTGATAGCACAATGATGAAAGCCGCAGCCGTGGGAAAAGGAAAACCCATAAACCCCTCCTTGCGCGCACGCAAAAGAACCTTCTTCTTTTTCAGCTTTCCAGCCGCGTTTCTGTATAGCCTTTTTTTCATTTTTCCAGTGGGCATGGGTCTTTATTACAGCATGACCGATTGGGACGGCATTGCTAAGAACATTAACTTTATCGGCCTTGAAAACTACACCAAGCTCTTGAGCAACAAGCGCTTTCTCAATGCCATGCTGTTTAACCTGCGCTATACCATTTTGCTTACGATTTTTATCGTTGTGCTGGGCGTTATCCTTGCACTGCTGCTCAACAGCAAGGTAAAGGGCATTACCTTTTTTCGCGCGACGTTCTTCCTGCCCGCTGTGCTTGCGGGTGTAACGGTCGCGCTGATCTTCAACCAAATTTTTTACCGCGCCATTCCACCCATTGGGCAGGCGCTTGGTATTCCTTGGCTCAGCAACAATATCCTCTCCAGCAAGGATACGGCCATGTACGGTATTTTGTTTGTGAACATATGGCAGGGCGTTGCAATGCCGACCATCCTCTTTTTAGCGGGGCTGCAATCCATCCCGCAGGAGCTGCAGGAAGCGGCGGCCATTGATGGCGCGAATGCTTGGAACCGTTTTCGCTTTATTACCGTACCCTTTTTGCTGCCCGTGCTGACCGTTGTGATGGTGCTTACCATTAAGAGCGGCCTCATGGTTTTTGATTATATCGTAAGCCTCACAGACGGTGGACCGGCGCGTTCCACCGAAAGCGTCGCCATCTTGATTTACGCGCACGCCTTTAAAGAGAACAAGTTCAGCTATTCAAGCGCTGAGGCCATTGTGGTTGGCTTGATCGTTGCCGCGATCTCTGCGGTGCAAATTTTCTTCACGAATAGGAAGAAGGTGTAACGGCATGAAAATGAGCAAAAAAGGAACGTCTTTGGTGTACGTTCTTCTCATTTGCGGCGTTTTTACCATTATTTTGCCGCTGTACATCACCATCATGACGGCGTTTAAAACCGTGGGTGAAAACACCGCAAGCTTCTTTGCACTGCCGCAGCAGCTGTATTGGGGCAACTTTGAGGCGGTGCTTTCCGATGGCAAGTACCTTTATGCATTTGGAAACACCGTATATGTAACGGCCTTCGTGCTGCTGGGCAACATGCTTTTGATGCCCATGATCAGCTACGCAGTATCGCGCTCCATGGCGACCAGCCGCGGATACCGCGCGCTGTACATCTATCTGCTGATTGGTATTTTCATCCCTTTTCAGGTAAAGATGATCCCGCTTGTCAAGCAGCTTTCGTTTATGAACATGATGCATCCCACAGGCCTAGCGATTTTGTGCATCGGCTCGTGTACCTGTGAGGCGGTGTTTTTGTACGTTGGCTTTTTGCACTCCATCCCGCCGGATATTGAGGAAGCCGCGTATATCGATGGCGCAACGACGGCGCAGACCTATTTCAAGGTTGTCTTTCCCCTGCTGCGCCCAATCATTGCCACGGTGCTCATCCGCGATGGCCTGTGGATTTGGAACGACTTCATGCTGCCGCTCATCACGCTGAACCGCTCGTGGAAATACTGGACGCTCACGCTATTCACCTATAACTTTAAAACACAGTACAGCATTGATTACAGCCTGACCTTCGCCTCCTTTGTGCTATCCATGCTGCCCATCATGATTTTCTACGTGTTTATGCAAAAGCACATCATTGGCGGCCTGACCAGCGGCGCTGTTAAGAGTTGAGAAAGAGAGAACAAAGCTGATGAAAATCAAGTATTTTGGTACGGCGGCTGCGGAAGCATGGCCGGGCATGTATTGCCACTGCGAGAGCTGCAAGCGCGCGTGGGAGCTGCGCGGCAAGAATTTGCGCACCCGCTCGCAGGCATTGGTGGATGATGGCCTATTGATCGACTTTCCGCCGGATACCTACCTGCATATGTTGCAGGATGGGTTGGATTTGCCCAACATTCACCACATTTTGATCACGCACACGCATGAGGATCATCTATACACGGATGACCTTCGCTGGCGCGGCGGCTACTATTGCTCCGGTGAGGAAGGCTACCTGAACCTATATGGAAATGACGCGCTGATGCGCCGCATGGAGGCCATTGAGAAAGAGGATACAACAACGCTGCGCTGGCATGAATGGCAGGCGTTTGAAACCTATCCAGTTATGGATTACGCCGTCACCCCGATGCTTGCGCGCCATAACCCAAAGGAAAAGTGCTTCATCTATCACATTGAGAAGGATGGAAAGTCGCTGCTATACGGCAACGATACGGGCATTTTCCCCGATGCGACGTGGGCCTATCTGCAAGGCAAGCGCTTTGATGTGGTGAGCTTGGATTGTACGATGCTCATTATTCCGGAGGGCACCAATCACATGGGCATTGAGGATGTTGTGACCGTGCGCGACAGAATGCTGCGCGAGGGCATAGCGGACAAAAACACAGCGTTTGTGATCACTCATTTTTCGCACAACGGCAAGCTTTTGCATCACGAAATTGAGGCGGCGGTCGCGCCGTATGGCATTCACGTGGCATATGATGGGTACGAGCTTTTCTTTTAAACGTCGATCATGCTATAATAGCTACGGCTGTTGCACGAAGGTAAAACGACACGCGCATTCACTTCCCCCGCACGCTTACAAGCAACGAATTCAGCGCATCGTTATGCGTTCAACTCACGCAACAGCCTCAGCTATTTTGAAACGGTGAGGTGTCTATGCCGCCATCCAAAAGCCACTGGCTCAGCGGTCGCCTGCGCAATCTATCGGTGCGCAGGCGTTTAATGCTGCTTTTCAGCATGATTGTGCTGCTGCTGCTAACCAGCATGTCCGCGCTTTTTCAGGCAGTTACCGTGGAATACCGCACTTCGCTTGCCAAAACGGCTGAGCGGACGGTATCGCGTGTGGTGGATCGCGTGGAAGCCACCTTTCAATGGCTGGAGGCCATTACGAAATACCCCATCATCATGGCGCGTTCCAGCAACAGCGCGATCTATAATTCACTTGTGCACAGCAAGAACGTCAACGCGCTCTCCTCGTTTACAACGGAGCTGGAATATTTGCGCGGCTTTCTTTTGGAGCAGGATATCAACCTTCGCCTCATGGGTGTATATGATTTGACGGGGAAAAACGTCATTGTCAAAAACAATCGGCGCAACCAGTGGTGGATCATGAGCGCTGCGGAAAGCACCCAATATGACAGCAACGTCCACAGCGCATGGTTTCAGGAAACGCTTGCGCGAAACGGTAGCGCCTACCGTTGGCAGGATAGCAAGCATAACATCGGTGAGCTGAACTTGACGGAGCTGAGCGACGTGGCTTATGTTTCCCGCGCATTGCTGCGCGTGGATAACTTCACGCCCATCGGCGTTATTTTGCTGGGATATGATCTGTGGGATATCAAAAACGAACTGAACGCTGAACTGACAACCCCATCCTCCCAGCTTGCGTATTGGGATCACGAAGGCACGCTGCTGCTGGGCAACATGGAGGAGAGCTTCCGTTTGGCCTGCATTGCGTATTTGCAAAATGGAAGCCCGCCTGCCTCTGGCGCCTTTGGCACTGTGGTCAATGGCGTGTCGGGCACGTTTTATTATGAACATACAGCCGCCTCAACTTGCGCAATGTTCATGCCAGCATACAACGCATGGCAGGATCGGATCTACCTTGCCGTTATGATTGCGCTGCTGGCGGGGCTTTTGTTTTTCATCACGCGCGCGGTTATTCATAGCATTGAGCGCCCTGTCGCGCGCCTCTCGCAGGCCTGTGATACGCTTGTGCAAACCAAGGCGTTCTCCGTAAAGATACAGGATGACGGCCGCGACGAGCTCAACGCGCTGGCACGCTCCTTTAATGAAATGATCGATACCATTGAGCATTTGATCCATGACGTGTACGAAAAAAAGACGGAGCTTACGCTAACGGAGCTACAGCTTTTGCGCAGCCAAATCAACCCGCATTTTCTGTACAACGCGCTGGATACCATCCGTGCCAGAGCCTTGCTAGCAGGGCAGACGGAGCTTGGCGACATGGTCATGTACATGGCGAGCCTCCTGCGCTACAGCATCTCCAAGCCGGACGAGCTGGTGGAGCTGAGCATGGAAATTGGAAAGCTAAACGAATACGCGCAGCTTCAGCGTTCTATGTACTGCGATCGCGTAACCGTTCACATGGAAATCGAGCATGAGCTAACCCATGTAAAAATTCCGAAATTCATTCTCCAGCCCATTTTGGAAAACGCCTTTTATCATGGCCTTGGGCGTGACGGAAGCGAGGGCGTCATTGAGGTGCTTGGCTATCGCGAGGGGGACGAATGCGTTTTTCGCGTCATTGATAACGGCGATGGCATACCGCCGCAAAGCCTAGAGCGCATCCGTCAATCCATCGACTTGAAGGATGCGCCCCCATCGGGCATCGGACTGCGCAACGTACACAGGCGGTTGCGGCTATTGTACGGGGAGCCTTATGGGCTGACCATTGAATCGCAGGAGCAGGTGGGCACCGTGATCACGCTGCGCCTGCCCATTGGTGGGGAGGGAGCGGAACATGGCGGCGATCCTGATTGTGGATGACGACGCCCGCTTGTGCGACAGCTTGAGCCTAATGATGCATGCCATCGCGCCAGAACGTGAGATTTTGGTGGCGCGCAATGGCAAGGAAGCGCTTGAAACGCTGTATACAAGCACCGTTGATATCATCTTTACCGATATCAAGATGCCCGTGTGTGATGGCATCCGGCTTTTGGAATTGCTTGGCGAGCAGGAATACGGCGGCAAGGTGGTTGTCATCAGCGGCTTTGACGCGTACGATCTGGTGCGCAACGCCATGCGTCTTGGCGCGACGGATTATTTGCTAAAGCCCGTCAACCATGCGGAAATGGCGCTTGCCTATCAGGAATGCGTCCGCAGCTTGGCGATGAGCCAACCGGAAAGCAGGCGAACGCAGCTTGCCTCCCCCATGCGGGATCTGTATCAGCAACGCGCCGAAATGAAAACTCTGCTTTCAAACGCGGAAGAATGGCCCCCAAAAGGCAGTCCCCTGCTGCTATTGCTGAATGTGCTTGGCCGAAGTGAGCCCAGTGATGAAGTGCTGCAATCCGCGCACAGCCTAGGCGCTCAGCTCTGCGCAGAGTGTTGCCCGGAGCTTGCGCCTGTGCAAGGAGATTGGCGCAGACTTTGGGTGATTGCGCTTGCCTCGCCCGCGCAGCAGCGCGAGGCGCTGCTTAAGCGCATTGAGGTTTTTTTAGCAACGCGGCAGATCAGCTTTGGCTTTTGCCTGCTGGCTCAGAGCGGTGCAGAGGCGGTTACGCTCGCGCTGCGCTCCTTAGAGCGGAGCTTTTATGACTTGCCCGCGCCGCCCGTTCACGGAGACTCGGCAAGCTTGGAGGCGCTACAGGATGCGGCGGTAGACGCCATTGTGCAAACCGATCATGTGGCGGTACAAAAAGCGCTGTTTTTGCTGTTTGCGCGCTTTGCGCAAGAAAAGCCGGAGGTGCGCGCCCTGCGCCGCATGCTTGCCGATATGATTTATACGTGCATGCAGCGCAACAAGGAATTCATCAGCGTCATTGGGCAGCGCAAATTCACGGATGAGGATATTTTGGGCGCGGTGCAAGAGGCAACCTCCTTTTCGGTGCTTCAGAAGGATTTTTTACGTCTGATTCTATTGTATATTGACGCGCTGCTTGCCAAGCGCACGGATCGCGCCGATTATGCCATCAACCGCATCCGGCGCTATGTTGAGGAGCGCTATCCCTATGCAATCAGCTTAAGCGAGGTCAGCGAGCGGCTTGGCTTGCACCCAAACTACGTAAGCACCATGTTTCATCACAAAATTGGTCGCACGTTTATGGATTATGTACGCAGCGTGCGCATCGCCCACGCCGTGGAATTGATGCAAACGACCTCTTTGAAGATTTACGAGATCGGCAAGCGTGTCGGCTACAGCGATAACGCCCAGTTCTATCGCGCGTTCAAGCAAAGCATGGGCTGCTCGCCTAGCCAGTATGCGGGTACGGCACGCAGCTCGAACAGCGAGCTGTGAACGGTTTTTTCATCATGGTTTAATGGCTTTGAAAGGATGATCCTCCATGCAATATGATGAACGTCAGGGAAAACGACTGTTTTGGCTGTGCTGGCTGGCATACTTCGCTTCCTACATTGGGCGGCAGAACTACAGCGCGGCCATGGCAGATATGATTGCAGCCGGTGTGCTGACCACCACACAGGGAGGTGCGGTCAGCACAGCGTTTTTTCTATGCTATGCCGTAGGGCAAATTGTAAACGGCATTGCAGCTGATCACCTGCGTCCGGCACGCATGCTGCTTTGCGGGCTTGCGTCAAGCGCTGTGCTCAACCTGATGGTATCACAGTGTTCCAGCGGTACCACCATGATGGTGCTGTGGGGGTTGAACGGCTTTGCCAATGCCATGCTCTGGCCGCCAATCATCCGCATTTTTGCGGTCTATCTCTCCCAAAACCGGCGGGAAAAGGCGGGCATTCATATTAGCTCCACCATGCCAGCAGGCACGATCGCCTCCTACGTAATCGCGGCAGCAATGATGCGCACACAATCATGGCGAGAGATTTTCATCGTATCCGCATTGTGCATTGGTGTGGTTGTGGTCATTTTTGCGCTAGGCACACGCGGTCAGCTGCGCTCCCCAGGCATTGCGGAGCCGCAAAAGAATGCCATAGGGCGGTTGAGCATCGTTTCGCTGCTTGGCATGGGCATAGGCGTCGCTATTTTGCCCACCATGATCCACGGCTGCCTAAAGGATGGCGTCAACGCGTGGGTGCCTGCCATGCTGAGCGGCACCTATCAGCTTTCCGGCTCCACCTCCGCGCTCTTGTCCACGCTGTTGCCCGTTGTCAATGTGGCAGGCGCGTATCTCGGCGGCTACGTGTATCGAAAGCTTGGGCGGCGCGAGCTATTAGCCGCCGGTTGCTTCTTTGCCATCGCGTGCGCGGGCTTTGTGCTAATGGCGCTGCCGCTCAACGGCGGCGCGGCGCTCATGACGCTGCTCTTTGCGCTGACAACCACCTGTATGCTTGCCGTCAATACGCTGTTCATCAACATCCTGCCCATGCGCTTTGCTTCGCGCGGAATCACAGCCTCCATTTCTGGTGCGCTCAACGCCATTGCCTATCTTGGCGCGGCGCTTTCAACGCTTGGGGTCGGCGCGCTAATGCAGCTTGGCCCCATGTTCCCCATTTATGGCTGGATTCTGCTTTCAGCTCTTGCAATGGTCATCTGCACGGTGGGCGGGCGCAAGGTACGCGCAACGCCTATCACAAAGATACATGCCAGAGCTTGACTGCGGGCATAGGCGCGCATGAGTCCCAGCCGCCCAATCCGCGTTTTGAAGCGAGAAAAGGCGTTTTTCAATACCCAATGGATCTTCGACTTGTGGCGGTGAAATACGCCTTGCTAACCACCGCTCTTTCCCATGCACAGAGCGCGGAACCGTGTGGCTTTACCGACGCATGCTCGCTTGCAAACGCCTTTGCGCAAACGATGAGCGCTGCAACAATATCAAATCCCGCTCTTCTTTTTAGAAACAAAGTATGATATAATAGCGGCGCATGTCTGGCTTTGCCCAACTGTGGCGCATGTGACAACTGAACTGATACGCAAGGAGGCAATTCTTTTGAAGAAAACACCTTTTAAACAACACCTTTCCTACTGGTTCGATAACATGATGTCCAAAGGCACGGCAGCGCTGGTACTGCTGCTGTTTGCGATGACCTTAATCGTCGTGTGTGTCGTTGCGCTGCTCGTATCTCTCTTTGCGCCCTCGGTTACCGGCAGCATGGGCAACTCGCTATGGCAAAGCCTGATGCGGGTGCTTGACGCGGGCAACATAGCGGGCGATATTGAAACAAACAACGCTTTCTTCATTTTTCTGATGGTGATCACCACCGTATGCGGATTGTTTGTTACATCGATCCTTATCGGTATTATCAACTCCGCTTTTGAAAGCAAGCTCGCGCGGCTGCGCAAGGGCAATTCGCATGTCATTGAGAATGGTCACGTGCTGATTCTCGGCTTTGACGCACATATTTTTATGATTTTGTCCGAGCTGATCGCTGCGAATGAAAACGAAAAAAGACCCGCTATCGTCGTGCTTGCCAACCGGGACAAGGAAGAGATGGATAGTGAGATTGCCGCACGCATCCCAGACTTCAAAAACACGCGCATCATCACGCGCAGCGGCGATATGACCAGCTTTTCCGATTTGGAGAACGTATCCATTGAGAGCTGCGCGAGCGTGATTGTGCTTTCGGAGAGCGATTTTCTATCCGTTAAGGCCATCCTGTCCGCCACGACGCTGCTAGAAAAGCTGCAAGTGCCGCAAAGCACCTATGTGACCGCAGTCATCAACAACGCGGGCAGCCTAGAGGCGGCGCGCATTGCGGGTGGAAGGCGAACAGAGGTGCTGTACTTTGAAAAAACCATCTCTCGCATTTTTGCCCAAACCTGCCGTCAAAGCGGGCTTTCGCATATTTATTCCGAACTTTTTGACTTTGGCGGGGATGAGATTTATATGGAAAAAGCCCCGTCGTTAGCAGGCAAAGCGTTTGCCCTTGCCCCTCTGTTTTACGAAAAGGCAAGCGTAATGGGACTTCGGCGCAATGGCCGCATCTTGCTAAACCCCAGTGCCGATACTGTGCTTGAGGGCAACGATGAAATCATCCTGATCGCGGCAGATGATGGCATGGCCAAGCCTCTGCTTGAGCCGGGCGCATATGACGAGCATGTGGAACGCAGCTTTACCCCCAAGCTCCCCCAAAAAGAAAGCATGTTGATTTTGGGCTATAGCAAGCTGACGGCCGATATCATTAAAGAAGTGGCTCTCTACGCGGAAAAAGGCTCCTCCATCACGGTTGCCACGCCAAGCGCGGCCGCGCGGGAGACGCTCGCCGCACAGGCGCTGGATGGCGTTACGCTCTCGGTCGTTGAAGATAACATCTATGACCGCCCGGTGCTTGAAAAGCTTCTAAGCGGCAAGCTGGATTACATTATTGTGTTAAATGACGAAGCCAATGCCCAAAGCGATGATCCTGACGCCTATACGCTGATGCTGCTATTGCAGCTGCGGGATATTTTGAAGGAGCGGCGCGGGGAAATTACCATTGTTTCCGAAATGGAGAACAGTGAGAACCAGCGTTTGGCCTCATGCACCGGCATCAACGATTTTGTGGTTGGCAGCAACCTCGTTTCACTGATGATGACGCAGGTCTCCAAAAACCGCTCGCTCAACGCCCTGTTTGATGAGCTGCTCACCGATGAGGGCTGCGAGCTGTACCTAAAGCCGGTATCCGATTTTGTAAAGCCCGGCGTTCCTGCGAATTTCTTTACCGTGGTGCATAGCGCATGCAAATCGCACTGCTTGGCTCTTGGCTACCAGAGGCAGACAAACGACGGCGGGCAGATTTTCCTCAATCCCGCCAAATCAGAATCCATCATTTTTAATCCGAACGATAAAATCATCGTCATTGCTCAGGATTGAAAGAGGGAGGCTTTGCCTCCCCCTTTTTTGCGTCCTCACTCATGGCCTTTTTGATAACGGCCTTTACGAATGAATCACTAAGAAGCAGGAGGAATCCCCTATGCAGCTGGCTCCCGCCCCCCTTTTCTGTGACCCCATCTTCGACGGTGCAACAGACCCAACGGTTATTTGGAACCCCATGGAAGGCGCGTGGTGGATCGTATACACCCAGCGCCGCGCCAACGTGCCCTGCCGGGGCGTGAGCTGGGTACATGGTACCGCGCTTGGCGTGGCCTCCAGTGCCGATGGTGGAAAAAGCTGGCTCTATCGCGGTACGCTTGAGCTGGAAGCCTCCGAGCCAGGCCTCAACAGCTACTGGGCGCCGGAAATTCTCTGTCACGAAGGCGTTTATCACATGTACGTAAGCTTTGTGCGGGGCGTGCCGGAGGATTGGTCAGGCGAGCGGCATATTTTGCATTATACCAGCCGTAATCTATGGAACTGGCGGTATGAGAGCGTGCTGGAGCTATCGAGCCAGCATGTAATCGATGCGTGCGTCTACCCGTTGCCGCAGGGCGGCTGGCGCATGTGGTACAAGGACGAGGCGCATGAATCACACAGCTACGCGGCAGATAGCGCCGACCTTTATCACTGGCTACCCATCGGCCCACAGACGGAGGATTGCGCGCAGGAAGGCCCGAACGTCTTTGCGTTAGGCGGCACCTATTTCCTTGTTGCGGATATGTGGGATGGCATGGCCGTGTACCATAGCGATGATCTGACACACTGGACGCGTAACCCGCAAAAGCTGCTCAGCGATGGAGGAACCCGCGCGGACGACAATAACCGCGGCCACCACGCAGACGTACTGGTGGTTGGCGACGCGGCCTATCTGTTCTATTTTGTGCATCCGGGTGCAAATGAATACAGTTACAGTGCGCCCAGCGAATATGATCCCTATCAAAAACGACGCTCAAGCCTACAGGTTGCGCGGCTGACTGCGTGCGATGGGCAGCTTTTGGCAGAGCGCGACGCATTTGATTTTGTGCTGACACAGCCGTAAAGAGAGGCCTAGCGATACGGAAAATTGTGCTGGATAGCGAGCCGCTGCTTTGGTTTACGCGCGAATTTGCGGCTCGCCACCCGCTTGCATACCCGTTTGGCATTCCCCCAGCCGGGCGTATGCTTGCCACGGCTGGTGCGGCGCTGGAAGCACAAGCGGATCAATCTAATGGATATTCCCGCCGCGCCATGCTTCAACCCGGTTGGGATTTGATCACTTTCTATGCCACGCTCTGCGGAGCAAGCAACTTCATAAGCGTAGGCAAGCAAGCGCAGCGAGTACCATTAGAGGATCGCATGAAGCCGCGCCATGCGTGCTGCAACGGAGGAAAGGCTCGTATCGTAGAAGCTACCCATCGTAGTATGAAGCTCATCATGAAATGGCTCCGTCCAATGCGAAGGAAGCCCTTCTTGAAAATACGCGCCTAAAATAGAACCACAGCTGCACGCGAAGCTATCCGAATCCAGCCCCTGCGCTACCTGCAAAGCGATACCGTCCTCCGCATTCTTGGCGAATTTCAGCGTGTTGATGACCGTGCCGATTTCCTGCACGATCTGCCCCGCAGTAAATTCCGCAAAGCGTTCATGCACCGCACGGTTGCCTTCCGCAAAGGTTTGCGCCTGATCCACAAGGCGGTAGCTCTCCAGCGCCTGTTCATGGAAGCGGCTGCGCTGTGGGATGAATAGGAGCGCAGTCTCCACAATCTCGCGCCAATCCTTTGCCACAAACGCTGTTGCGATGGCGGCGGCAATGAACATCGCGCTATACACGCCGGTCTTACGGTGCGTGAAGGAAGCATCCCGATATGCCAACCGCGCCGCAAGCGCTGGATTGCCGGGGCATGCATAGCCGTAGGCATCCGCGCGGATCATCGCGCCGCAAAGCTCCTGACCGGGGTTTAGGCAGTCTACCCAATCTGTCATGCTGTAGGGCAGGTTGGGCACAAGTGATGCCAATCCCGCTTTCAGCAGCACCGTACGTTCAGGACCCCAGCACATGTAGATGGGCAAGTTTTCAATCCAGAGCTGCCGCATTTCCTCATGCGTAAACTGAGCGCCGCTCTTTTCCAGCAGCAGCATTCCCATAATGGAATAGGTGATATCGTCATCGGGCGCTACAAAGCGCACCCGGCCTTTTGTGGTTTCCGTCCAGCTAGGGTTGCGGCGACCCCACGCGCTCAGCATCGCATCGCTTACATAGTCGCGCATTGGCCATTCCCCTACCGCTTCGGCCGCTTTTTGCACATCCTCTAAAGCACCGTAGGGCGCTTCCTCCAGCGGCTTGCCTAGGATGCACGCACATACCGAGGTCAAAAACGCGCTTGTAACCCGCTGATTGATTTCGGCTTCCGAAAGCTCACGGATGATACCGGTTGGGCGGTCTTGCGCGCATTCCGCCAAAACAGCGTCCAGCTCGTCAGGTTCGTTGTACGCCCAATCCGCGCGAATCGGCGCATGCTTGATTTTTTCGGCAACGGCAAACAGCGCGTCATAGCTATCCCCTGCCTGCGCTAACGTCTGCGCAGCCTCATGAATATCGTACCCCTGCCTTGCGCGCTCATAAAGCTCGGCTGATAGGATTTGTTTTAAAGCCTCGATGGTGAACATAACGTTCCTCCTGCGTTTTGCTTTTCGAACCATTGTGTTTTTGGCGGAGCGGCGCATTGCCGCCCCGCCAAAAGGAAATCGCTTACTTGACCAAACTGGCATTAACCTCGTCTAACACGCCCTGAACGTTGGCGCTATTATCGGCGATGAATGTTTGCCACTTGGCGTCGATATCCTCGCCGGAAAGGATCATTTCGGTGATCAGGTCATCAATCCTGAGGGCAAACTTCAACTTCTTTTCGCCATTGAAGAGCACAATATCATAGTCCGGCTCCACAAGTTGCGCCTTTTGTTCCTTCACAAGGTACATATTCACGGCCATCTCGCGCACAACGGCGGGAAGCGAGAGATCACGGGCAGACCAGTCGTCCGGAAGCACAGCCTTGGTGAAGAAAAAGTTGTAAGAGGGATACAGGTCTGCGATGTTGACAAAGTTGCCGTTTTCATCCTTGGCGCGAGTAATCGCTAGGATGTCGCCATCGATCGTAAAGTCGCGTCCCTCAATACCGCAATGAATCAGGCGCTGACCTTCCTCAGTGGCGGTATAGTCCAAAATGCTGAGGATACGATCCAGTTTTTCATCCTCAATATCTGGGTTAAAGAGCAGGCCAGCCCAATAGTTGATGACGTTCTGTTCGCCGCGGTACACACCATCGTCACTGATGACGGTGGCAAGACCAATGGCGCTCGCGGGGTCGATGCCAGGGTTTGCACGCCCAAACGCATTAAAGCGCTCGTTGACGTTTGCAGCAGACGCGCCATCCATAAACATGCCGGCAATGCCGCTATCGAACTTCTCGTAGTGTTCCTTACCCTTGAATGCATAGTAGTCGTGGTCAATGATGCCCATATCGTAGTATTTCTTCAAGTTCTTAACACCAGCCAGCGTCGCATCTTCAAAGCCGCCCCACACATACTTACCGCTTTCGTCTTTGTGAAACTGGTTGAAAAAAGCGTTGTAGGTCTGTACAAAGATTGCATCAATGGCGGAGGGCACAGCGCTCAGGCCAATGGTAGCGCCAGCACCATTTCCACCGGGATCTTTCTCAATGAACGCCTGCGCAAGCTCAGCTAGTTGCTGCACGGTCATGGTATCGCCCACGGTGATGCCCACCTTGGTTGCCCAATCCTTGCGGTAGTACACAACCTTGGGATCCAAAACCAGATCGGTGGTTTTGGTCGGCGGGTTGAGGTAAATAACATTGGGGATCATATATAGCTTGTTTTCTGGATCCTTGGCTTTCAGATAATCCGAGATGCCAGTTTTTTTCATTGCAGCGGCAAGGTTGGGATATTTGGTTTCCAGATCGTCTGGCAGCGCTTTAACCAAGCCCTGCTCGCTGTAATTTTTGTAGTCCTTGGGATAAAAGTTCCAAAACAGCATATCCGGCATATCGCCCGAGGTGATCCATAGACGATCTCTCTCATCCCACGTTTCCCATGTGATGTTGATGAGATCATACGCGAAATTGAATTTTTTGTCGAACGCGCGATAGACATCATCGTCCATAAAGCTAACGTTCTCAGGCAGGTTGATGGATGTCGCCGAGAATGTGATCCGGTTCTCGTAATTGCCCGCGGTGATGGTTTCCGCGCTACTGATGCCCAATGACAGCATCATCATCACACACACAAGCCCCGCAAAAATACGCCTAGATGTCCTCATTGTTTTTGCCTCCATTTTTTATTTCTCAGCAGAGTTGTTGCGCAAAGGACAGACATGAGGATCGGCCGCTCAACCCACGTCCTGTTCTTTCCACCTTTGCATAACCGCTCTAACCTTTCACAGAACCGACCATGATGCCCTTCATGAAAAAACGCTGGGTGAAGGGGTAGAAAATCATCACAGGCGCCATGGTCAATACGATTGCAGCCATTTTCAGGCTTAAGGAGTAGTATGTTTTTTCAACCGACACCACACGGCTGGCCGCATCATCCAGCGTTGTAAAGACAATGTTGCGCAAAATAACCTGCAATGTCCATTTGTCGGAATCACGCACCATCAGCATAACGTTGAACCATTCATTCCAGCGATCCACCGCCAAAAACAGGAAAACCGTCATCATGATAGGCACGGACAGCGGCATGATGATGCGCAGGAAAATGCAAAGATCGCTTGCACCATCAATCTTTGCAGATTCCTCAATCTCGCGCGGAATCGCCATAAAGTAATTGCGGATCAAAATGGCATAAAAGGTGTTGCTACCATACAGCAGAACGATGCCCAGAAGTTTGTTCGTCAGCTTTAGTTCCTTCATCAGCAGGTAAAGAGGCACCATGCCGCCACTAAAATACATCGTGATCAATACCAACAGCACAAAAAACTTTTTACCGGGATATTGTGGGCGCGACATGGCATATGCGGTCGATACCGTGATAAGCATGCTAAAGGGTACGCCAACGATCAGTAGTAGAAACGTATTTCCATACCCTGTCATCAGGTTTGTCGCCTTGATCAAGTAATCGTAAGCGGCAAATGTAACCTCCTGTGGAAAGAGCATCAAAGGGTTGCGGGAGAATTCCTTCTGTGTGGAGATAGACGCCAAAATCGCGTTATAGAACGGAAATAGAATGATGAATGCCCAGATTCCCATCACAATAGAAATCACAATTTGTGCGGTATCGCGCTTTTTTTGCATGTGTTGCAGCATCTTGCTTCACCTCCTAAAATAGTCCGGTTTCGCCAAGCAACTTTGCCACGCGGTCAAAGAGAAACAGCAGGGTAAAGTTAACGATCGATTTAAACAGCCCGACTGCTGTGCTAAAGCCGAAATCGCCGGAGATTTGGAAGGTAATGCGGTAAATGTACGTATCTAAAATATCCGCTACTGACAGCACCGTTGGGTTGTACATGTTGAAAATCTGGTCAAAGCCTGCGTTCATGGTATTGCCCACCGCCAACAACAGCATGACCACGATGGTGGAGCGGATGCATGGCAGTGTAATATGAAGCATGCGTTGGAACTTGTTTGCGCCATCAATCATCGCGGCTTCATAAAGCTCAGGCGAAATGGAGGACATCGCTGCAAGATAGATGATGCTTGTCCAACCTGCTGATTTCCAGATGCTTGAAATGTATAAAAGCGGTCTGAAAAATGCTTTGTTTGCCAGAAACTGCTGCTTATCTCCCCCCGAAAGCGCAATAAGGTTATTGATGATGCCATCGCTTCCAAGCAGGTTAAGCGCGATGCTACCCACAACCACCCACGATAGGAAATACGGAAAGGTAAAAACGGTTTGCAGTGTCTTTTTATATCTGCCGGGACGCAATTCGTTGAGCAGCAGCGCAATGATAATTGGAACCGGAAACTCAAATATGATGCGCTGTAAGCTAATGACCAGCGTATTGCCGAGCGCAATAAAGAAATCCTTATTTGAGAACAGATCAATGTAATGCTTCATCCCTACAAAATCGCTGTGCAGGATTCCCTTTCGAGCGTTAAAATCCTTGAATGCAAGCGTGAGGCCATACATAGGGCCATAACAAAATACGATATACCATGCCAACGAAATAAAGATAAACAGATATACGCAGCGGTTTTGGCTGATCTGCTTGAGCAGACTTGGTTTGTCGCTGGAAAGGCAGGTCTGGTTCTTTGCTAACAACGTAAACGCTCCTCTCTAGTAGCTACTCGCAGGTCAACTGGATGCCGATTTCAAACAGGCGGCGCCACGGGAAAGTAACCTCATCCACATGCACCGAAAGCTCACATTCATCCGCATAGCGCTGCAATCCGTCACGGAGATAGGCTGCCAGCTCCTGCTCGTGCGCCTCCGCATATGCGCGACCGCCGCGCTCTGTGACCCACATAATCGCTTGCTGGCGCAAGTCGGCCATATAGCCCCAATCCTCCAGCAGCCGAAGCTTGGTAAAGACGGACGAACCCGTTGACTGACCTAATCTGAGCATCATATGAGCGATGCAGGTACCCGCCGCATTGGCTGCCGTGTTCCAACCCGCGTAGGACGTCAGCTCGCACAGCAGCGCTTGACGTTGCAGCATGCGCATGAGCTCGCAATCCGCGCCGTTTGCAAACGCGAGATCCGCAAGCGCCACGGGCTTGCGCTTCGCAAGTACGCGAAGCTCCATCGCCAGCGCAGGCAAGCAGCGCTGGGAAGAGTAGCTCGCATCCAGCTCCGTGTACGGCTGGCTCGCTTCGCCCATGGCCTCGCCGCCAGCGGTGGGTGCATTTACCAGCAGAACAAAATCCGCTTCCTCCGGCGTTGCACAGATGCGGCCGCCCGCAGCGGCAATCTGCCATTTTAGATTTTCACCAAGCGGACGATCCTCGTATTTGGGCACGATGAGCGAGCCTTGTATCGCGCTATAATTTATGTACACGGCTGGCACGCGTCCGCGCACGCCGTTCACTGCGCGCGCAAGCAAAACGCTGCCCACCTCGTCCGCGCCTGAATACTGAAAAACGCGGTCGCTCAGGCGTTCCTCCACAATGCGGGAGCGTAGCGCTCGCTGCTCGCTTGCCGCCCAGCCATACCGTGCGCAGTCGTCAAGCGGAATCACCAAAAAATCCAGCACACCCTCACGCACCAGCTCTGCCGCCGCCTCGTTCACCGCGCGGTTCACTTCCCGGCGATTTGCAAAGTCCTTGAGCACCTCGGGAGGAACCTCCGCGCGGCGCTGGCTGAGGCTTTCGCTTTCCTGCGGGGTCAACGGCGTTTGTGCCTGTTGATCGGTATAGGCGCCAATTTCATAAAGCGCCCTGCCGTACTGTTCGTAGTAATCCGGTTCCTCATCGGATGAATTGTATGCGGGCGCGCGCATGATCAGGCTGAACGCGTAGAGCTTCGTTTGGGGAGCGGCTTGCTTAAGGTCGCGCAGAATGCCAAGCCTGCAAAGTGCTTCCTCCGCCGAAAGATGATGCAGCCGCGAAGGCACGATGCCGCCATACACCAGCATATCCGCCGATAGAATGGCCGCGTCGCATTCGTCAATGTGCTGGCGCACCCAATCTCCCAGCGCTTCCACAGCCGCCGGACGCTTTTTATTGCCCAGCAGGCATGCAGGCGGCAGCAGCAGCTCCACATCAGCGCAATCAACGCACATCATGGAGGGAAAGGCCGCGTTACAGGGTCGTTCATCCAAGGGAACCATCAATAGCTTTTGCATCGTGCCCAATACCCCTTTGCGTTCATATTCAGCTTATAGCGTTACCCATGTACCGGGCGCGGCAAGCGCCTGAATGCCTGCGCCACGCACGGCCATGATGCGAATGGTTTCCTCATGCGCAACAAGCTCGCTGCTCGTGCGAAAAAAGCGCACCAGCTGATGGATGAACGCGCCAAAATAATCCGATTCCACTTTCAGCACGCGGTTCTCTCCGGAGCAGCCGATGTTCATCATAAAGGGACCCCCGTCCGGGTAGCATGCCAGCGTCGCGCAAGCGCCGTCTTCAAATTGAATCATGAGCCTCTCGCTGCCCTCATCCTTGAGCGCCAAAACGCGACGGGCACGGCTATGCATCAGCATGACGATAGGCTCTAGCTGATGAATCGCATAGGTTTCAAAATGCCCGGGACCCCAAGAGCTGATGGTGCGAACGTCCTCAATGCCATCGTATTCGTGCGCGAAGCGCAACGCAGAGGTGGAATAGCAGGGCGTACCCGCCTGCTCAGCCATCGCAAAGATGCGCTGAGCCGTTTCGCCATCGGGTGCAAAAGTCTTATCCACATAGGTGGGCTTGCCGCTTTCAAGCGGAAGTTTGCATAGCTGCTCGTGCATTTCGCAGTTATCGGGGGAAAGCACAACCAATCCGTCACACTCGCGCACGATTTCCTCAATGGTTTTTGCCTGCCGAATGCCCATATCTTCGCACCATTGCGCGGTGGTGCGCCCGCCCTCCAAGGGGCTATCGATCAGGGCATAGGCCAATGTCACTGACATGTCGCCATCGGATACCTCCTGAATCAACGCGGGAAAGTTGTTGGCATGCCATTCATCCAGATAATAATCAATGAACCCAATTTTCATAAAAAATCCTTCTTTCTGTTGCAATTACAGCGCGATTTCGCGGTGGCTAGTAGCGGAATCATAAATCGCCTGCATGAGCTGCGCGGTGATGACGGCTGTATCAATGTGAGAAGGCAGCTTTTGGCCGCTCTTGACACAATCCACAAAGGCGTTAATCTCATTTTCAAAATGATTGCGGAGCTGGAACTTAGGCGTATAGGAGATGAGCGCGCCGTTTTCCACGCCGTAGAGCGTAAAATCAGCGCCGTAACGCAGACGAATGCCCGCCTGATCGCCCATAAAATCGATATACATTTCTTCCTCACCGATGTTCTGTGCCCACGCGCCCTGCACTGTAATCACGGGACCAGCCGTGCGAATAAGCGCGGTTACGGAATCCTCCACGTCATAGACGCCATTTGCCTTGGGCGGGCCAGCCCACATGCTTTGGTAGGCGTAATCCGCAGCCTTGCCTAGCTTGCAAAAGGTTTCACCAGATACCGTCAGCGGCTTGGGGTCACCCATGCAGTACATGACGATATCCAAAAAATGCACGCCCCAATCAATCAGCGCCCCACCCCCCGCGATCTCCTTGGTGGTGAACGCGCCGCCAAGCCCGGGAATCGAGCGGTGCGCGCGGAAGCTCACATATACGTGAAAAACTTCGCCAAGTCTGCCCGCGTCCACGTATTCCTTGATGCGGTTCACGCTATCGTTAAAACGGTTTACAACGCCGATGTTGAGGGTCTTTCCGGTTTCATGCTGCGCCTTTTGCATTTCCAGCGCCTCGGCATAGACGCGCGCGGCCGGCTTTTCGCACAGCACGTGCTTACCTGCCCGCAATGCGTCAATGGAGATACGCGCATGCATATGGTTGGGCGTACACACAGAAACCGCCTCGACCTGTGGGTCGGCTAAAACCTCGCGATAATCTTCCACCGCAACGCCGCAGCCGTACTTTTCTACCGCCGCTTGCGCGCGCTCGGGCAAGATATCACAAAAATACTTGATTTCAACCTCTGGATTTTTGAGATATGCAGGAATATGCGCGGAGTTTGCAATGGTTCCGCACCCAATGACCGCAACCTTCATGTTTCCAACCATCCTTATTTCCCCTCCTGTACTGATGCCGCAGCGGCGTGTACGATGCCTGTACCCGGTTGATTGCTGCGCACGCTGCGCATGAACTCCGAAGCGGTAACGCCCTCGCTCTTTTTAAACGCCTTGCTGAACGCGTGAATGGATTTGTAGCCCATGCGCTCCGCCGTATCCGTTACGCTGATGCCGCGCAGCATATCGCTACGTGCCTGCGCAAAGCGCAACCTTGTGTGATACGCTTTGAGGCTTTCACCCGTGAGGGCAGAAAACTCCTTGGCAATATGCGCATAGCTATAGCCAAATTCCTCGCTGAGGTTTTGAAGCTTCCCTGTATAACCCTCCTGCGTTTCCAGATAAAGAATCACGTCATGCACAAGCTTTTCACTCGCGCCCGCCGCGTCCTTCATCAGGTAATCGCCTGTGTCACGCTTCTGGCACAGCCGATAAACCGAACAGATGATTTCATGCATGAGTCCCTCCATGAGCAGCGGCGAAAGCTCGTCTGCACACATGATCTCCGTCATCAGGTGCATGTAGGCCTGTTGGATATTCAGCGTACCGCAAACCACGCGCACCGCAGGCCGATCAAAGAAGGCTTTGAGCGCCGCCATTGTTGGAGAAACAGGCTCCGTAAAGTCAAACCCAATGTACAGCATGCGCATGGGGTCCTCCTTGGAGGAGCGAATCGCATGTACCTCGTGCCTCCCGCTTAAAAAGATAGTACCCTTAGAAACCGGATACGACTTGCCATCCGCCTCAAAAACCGCATCGCCAGAAATGACCAAGGAAATCTCGTCCACCCATTGCTGATGCGGTTCGATCTGATACCCTGGCTCACATTTCAAATCGCCGATCTGTGCCAGTGTATAAGGCCCCAAGCGCATACTCCGCCAGTCATAAGCACGATCAAAATGGAATTTCGCTCGGTTCTGGGACATGTTACTTCGCCTCCATCTGTGATAACTATACCTGTCTTTATGGGAAAAAGATTTGTCCCTTTTGATATTCAATTTGACGATTTTAAGCATGTTCGTTTTTGCCATGCACACGGTTGCGGTACATCCAAAAAAATGCTATACTAACGACGAAATAAGGAGGGCAACGCATGCATACAAGGGAAAGCCTACAAATGGATTTGGAAAAAATGGGGCTAAAGCCGACGGATGCGGTGCTTGTTCACAGCTCCATGCGAGCCATTGGCGCCGTTGAGGGGCGTGCGGATACGGTGCTGGACGCTTTAATGGATTTCTTTTCCTTGGGGCTGTTGGCGCTACCCACGCTCACGTGGGGCATAGAGCACAACAATCCCCCGGTTTTTGATGTGCGCCGCACCTTGCCCGCAGTGGGCGTCGGCATTCTGCCCATGCTTTTTTTTACGCGTCCCCATGTGGAGCGCAGCCTGCACCCCACACATTCAATGGCCGCCATTGGTGCGGACGCAAAGGCTCTGGTGGCGGAGGATCATCTAAACCACACGCCCTGCGGCTCTTGCTCCTCTTGGCACAAGCTTTTAGAGCGTGACGCACACATTTTGATGGTTGGTTGCGATTTGACCAGCTGCACCTTTATCCACGGGGTTGAGGAATGGAATCACGTACCCGGCAGGCTGAAGCCACCGATGGATTTTACCATGATCCAGCAGGACAGCACAAGCTTTACGCTGTCTTCTTCACCGCACTTGGGTTCTCCTTCTGAGCAGTACGGACGCGCCCAAGACGCTCTACGCGAAGGCGGCGCGCTGGCAGACGGACAGTTTGGCAGTGCACCTGTGCTGCACCTATCCGCAAGGCGTACCTTTGAGATTGTGAGCGCCATGCTGCGCCAAAACCCAGAGCTGTTTTCATAAGCGGCTTTGTGCCGATGTTTTTTTCATTATGAAGGAGGTTTTCCATTATGGCACTGGATCTGATCGAAATGTTAAAAGTCGTTTTTCTTGGCATTGTGGAGGGCATTACCGAGTGGCTGCCCATCAGCAGCACGGGGCATATGCTGCTTGTGGATGAGTTTATCACACTGAACATGAGCGCGGCCTTCAAAGAGATGTTCTTTGTGGTGATACAGTTAGGCGCGATCCTTGCGGTGGTGGTATTGTTTTGGAAGAAGATGTTCCCCTTCCAATGGAAGGATAAAAACAAGCCCGTCATTCAGCGGGACACCATCTCCCTCTGGCTGAAGGTGATTGTCGCCTGTATTCCGGGAGCGGTTGTCACGATTCTTTTTGATGATTACATTGAAGCGCATCTACACACGCCAGCGGTAATCGCCACAGCGCTGATTCTTTATGGCGTCGCGTTTATCCTGATTGAAAGCTGGAACAAGCGGCGCATACCCAGCATCACAAGCTTATCGGGCATTACCTACAAAACCGCGCTGCTGATTGGCTTGTTTCAAGTGCTTTCCATTATCCCGGGCACGTCGCGTTCTGGCGCTACCATTGTAGGCGCGCTGTTGATTGGCGTATCCCGCGTAGCGGCGGCAGAATTCACCTTTTTCCTTGCTGTGCCGGTGATGTTTGGGCTGAGTGCTCTAAAGATACTCAAATTTGGCCTTTCCTTTACAAGCGCAGAGCTACTTACGCTGGGGCTTGGCATGACGGTCGCGTTTGCGGTATCGATCCTTGTCATCAAGTTCCTGATGAACTATATCAAAAAGCATAATTTTGAGGTGTTTGGGTGGTATCGGATCGCACTGGGCATTGTAGTGCTGTTTGTGCTGGTAGCGTAAGGAGACGAAGCTGGTTGATGGAGACCTGTGCGAGCATTGCACAGGTCTCTATTCATGATCATGAGCTTTTGGCATCCGTATTCTACATTTATGTCAGTGGAATCACGATACAGGTGAGAGCCGACTGTGATAAATCCAGATGCATCACTGATGTGGCTGCCATGAATAGGCATAATCTGCGCTCTACATTCATCAAGCCATACCCCTCCTCCAAACCATTATCCGGTGTGCAGCGGAGGGCACGCTCCCAAGCCTCCGGGGAGAAATGTGCGCCAGAATCTGCCACGCAAAGCTCGATTTTTCCCGTGCTGCTGATTCGGCTAAAAATCCGCACCACTCCCTCCTCCATGCCTGATTCAAGAATGCCGTGCATGAGCGCGTTTTCCACCAGAGGTTGCAACGTAATCTTTGGCAGACAAATTTGCTGTACTTCCGCAGATACATCAATCTCCATACGGAAGACATCGCGGTAGCGGATACGCTGAATATCACAATAATATTGTACAATTTCCAGTTCTTTGCTTACGGGCAGCACATCACTGCCATGGCTTAGGCAGAGACGGTAAAAGTGAATTAAACTGCGGATTGTCTGATCAACCTTTTCGTTTTCGTCCCGCTTAGACATCCAAGAAATCGCGTCAAGCGTATTATATAGAAAATGCGGCTTGATTTGCGCCTGTAACGCGCTAATCTCCAACCTACGCAGCTCCTTCTCCCGTTCCCCACGCTCCTTGATAAGCGCTTCTATGCGATCAAGCAGCTTGTTATGCGCTACAATCAACTGCCCTACCTCGTCATAAGCAACAGGACTAATACGCTGATGCAGTTCCGTTTCCCCAATGCTTTGCACCTGTCGATAGAAACGGCGGATGCGCAACACCGTCGTCCAAATCACTGGAAATGCAAACAAAATACCACACAAGGCTAGTGCGCTAGCGCTGAGCAAAAGCATCAAAAAGCGCGGAAGCTGGTTTTCAAAAAGCGCTTGCGCATCTATGATGACCACCAGCCGCCATCGCGAGCGTGGTAGCGTTTGATATAGCACGGTGTTCGTATCCCGGATCATGCGGGTGAGCTTCATTGCATCAAAGCCTGTCACCGTAGCAGGCATTAACGCTGCCAAAGGAATTCTGGAAACATTTTCACGCGATTCATACACCAGATCACCGCCATTGGTTTCCAAATAGCAGGAAAGATAGCTGTGCTGCGGTGGCAAAGCAAGCATTCTCTGCAACGCCTCCTGCTTCATATCAATACGCAGAACCGCCCGCAGCGTAGCGTGCTCCTCAAGGTCGCGAATGGGCGCAACCAATGCAGGGTTTACTGAGTCCATACCAAACTCCGTCCGACAGCCTGCTCCTCATAC
>JAVVVJ010000037.1:25996-27079 GCA_036652695.1 Clostridia bacterium
TCCCGGCGTTGAACCGCCACCAGCCCCATCCTCTCAGCGCTTCCTGCATCCATTCGTCCTGGCGCACGGAATCCATAGATAGAATCAGCGAAGTATCATCCGTTATGCCAATGTTAGGATCTGCATAGATGCGACATAGATAGTCATCCGAACCGTCGAGCATGGTATAAAGCAGCTGCCACAGCTGCATTTGATTGCGAATATGCTCCCCCGAGGCAAACACGGGCGTGGCGGACAACAGCTTGTTGGCCAATGCATTTTGTTGGAACATATTGACCAAATGAAGCATGCGTTGTTCAAACCGCCACATGCTTTCATAGCTGTCTATAAAGTTGCCATGCGCCTCTGCAATCCGATCACTACAGGCGTCGCGGCAGCCCTGAACGCATGTATAGATTCCACCCACCATCAGCATGAAAAGCAGCAGTAGAATGGCAAATAAGTATTTTTTCTTGATGGATGTATTGTGCAGCTGTTGCTTGTACGTCTGAAGAGAACGCCTCATTGAATATGAGCCTCTCTTTCGCGATATTCATTGGGTGAAAAACCCGTTTCTTTGCGAAAAAGCTTGGAAAAATAATCCGGTGCAAGATAGCCAACCTTCATGGCGACACCCGCGATGGGCATGTTTGTGGTACGCAGCAGGTAGCAGGCCTCTTCTACGCGGATGCAGGTAAGCATGCGTTTCAGACTACAGCCTGTTTCTTCTTTAAAATTACCGCTGAGGTAGGTTGGGCTCAGCTGAACCGCTGCAGCCAGCTTCTCCACGCTAAGCTCCGGATCGGAATACCGCGTACTCAGGCATTCCAACACAATCTGCGTGCTATGATTATACGCATCCCGCTGGCCAACAAGATGGTTGATTACCTCACAGCTGATGGTGCTTGAGCCGCCCATGCGACGTAGCGTAAGCGACCGTTTCCGACGTTCCACTGCCTGTGTCACGGCGCAGCTTAGCTCTTCCAGATTCACGGGTTTTTCAATATACGCCACGGTTGCAAGGGAAATTGCGGTAAACAAGTATTCCTTATCCGAGTAGCTACTTAGCAGAATGACCTCGCAATCCGGGTCGTTTTTTTTTGC
>JAVVVJ010000038.1:0-7566 GCA_036652695.1 Clostridia bacterium
TATGGCATCTTTTGCCCGTGGTCTGCGTTGCATTTTAGACTTAGATTAGTATAATACTAAATAGCCCCGTTCCCGCCCGTTTTCACATATTTCAGGTACGGAGAAAATACCAAAGGGAAAGCAGCAACCCCCGGCTACGCCGGGGGTTGTTCATGTTGGTGCTTGCACTGATGGCGTAAAATTTGTAAAAGAAAACGCCCGTACCGGCAAAGTACGAACGTTTTGCCGCCATCGGTGACAGCGGTTTTTACAGCAAGGGCGCTTACTTGTTGACGCTGTCCTTAAGGGCTTTGCCAGCCTTGAAGACGGGAGCCTTGGAAGCGGCAATCTCAATCTGCTCGCCGGTACGGGGGTTGCGAGCCACGCGTGCGGGACGGGTGCGGACTTCAAAAGAGCCGAAGCCCACAACTTGAACCTTCTCACCAGAAGTCAGCGCCTCAGTGATGACATCCGTCACGGCGGCAAGTGCCTTTTCGGCGTCCTTTTTGGTAAAACCGGTCTTCTTAACGATGGCAGCAGTCAATTCAGCTTTGTTCATAAATGATTACCTCCTTTGATTTAGCCATATTCATGGCTTTTGCCCAAGGGTCTTTAACAGAAAGCGGCTCCGCAACAGGATTTCTTCATCAAACCCTTTGCCCATCACGCTTTCCTGACATCCAGTATACATCCATTTCGGATAAAGTCAAGTCCTCAATCTTTTTCCCCGACATAATGATTGCATCTTCCATTTTTTTAAAGCGCGAAACAAACTTATTCGTGGCGGAAAAGAGCGCAATGTCGGGATTTTTGCCGCTGAGCCTGCAAACGTTCACCACGGAGAACAGCAGGTCGCCAAGCTCCATCTCCGGGTCTGCGCTTTCACGCAGGTTTTGAGCCACCTCGTCCGCCTCTTCATACACCTTGCGCAGCGCTTCCTCGGGGGTGGAAAAGTCAAAGCCGACCTTTGCGGCCTTGTGCTGCACCTTGCTTGCGCGCATAAGCGGGGAAAGACCCGTGGATACGTCCTGCATGGCTTGCGCGTTGGAGGTGATGCCGCGCTGGCGGCGTTTGATGGCCTCCCAGTTGGTGAGCACATCCTCAGCGGTTTCCGCCTTTTCAGTGCCAAAGATATGGGTGTGGCGCTCAATCATTTTTTGGCAAATGGCGGTGGTCACATCAGTAAGGTCAAAGCTGCCATGCTGACGTGCGATTTCCGCATGAAAGGCCACCTGTAGCAGCACATCGCCAAGCTCGTCGTACATATGATCCATATCGCCATCGCGCACGGCCTGTATGTATTCGTAGCTTTCCTCCAGCAGGTTGGTGAGCAGACTTTCGTGCGTCTGCTCCTTATCCCACGGGCAGCCATCCGGTGCGCGCAGGCGCATCATAACCCCCACCAAATCATCCATATCAAAGCGCGTGCGCTTTTCAAGCGGCACGGCGGGGATGTACGCGGCGGTTAGATGATCGTAAAGCGGTTGACGATCCAGCTCGTACAGCGGCAGCTCCACACGCTGAAGCTCGCCCGTTTGCGAATCGCCCGAAAGGAAGCTCACCGTCATCTCCTCAGGCATGAGCGCCATCAACCGTAGCTTGCACTCGCCCGCGCATTCGCGGCTGTGCAGCTCGCACAGCAGCAGCGCTTCGCTAGGCGATACGCGCGCCGTGAGGAATTCCTCCGCCGAATACAGGCGCACGGCGGCGCTCGCCTGCTCCACAAGCGTCAAGCAGCGGTCCGCAATGCCCACGCCGGGCAGCATGCGCACCTCCGCATCGCGCGGCTTCAGGCGGCGCAAGGTGGTAACGGTGTGGTCAAAGGCAGGATCGCTCACAGCATAGCACACGGGGCCTTGCTTGCATTTTTCCAGCAAGCGCACGGCCGCCGCGCGGTTGAAGGTATCAAAATCCTCGCATTGCTCATAAAGCTCGTCCAGCGTCTCAAACGCAATGCCCTCCTCGCGCAAAAAGTTCGCTAACGGATGGCGTTCCGTGCGCAGCACCACACGCTCTGCCGTGCGCAACGCGCGCTCTACGCCCCGCGTCAGGTGCGCCTCCCCCCCGATTCCAAGCGTCGCAATCGTCAATGGATACATATGAATGACCGTCCTTTCAAAGCAGCTGCATATCATGAAAAGTCCTTTGGACTTCATTTCTCCTTTGCATCGGCGGGCTTTGCGCGCCTAAACCGCCGCGTAAAGGGCGCAAGATCGCTCTTTTGCACCGCGCCCGTCCAAATAGCAAAGCCCGCATAGGCCACCACGCCAATCAGCACCAGCAGCAGCGTCCACAGCCTGCCGGATGGCAGCAGACGGATGGCCAAATACAGCACCGCGCCCATGAGCGCCGTGGCAAGCGCGGGCTTGAGAAGCACGTCCACCACATGGGGCTTCATGCCAGTATACTTGTGCATATAATACAGGTTGGGCACCATGCTGATGGTGTAGCACGCGATGGAGGCAAGCGGCGCGCCGTGGATATTGATGCTGGGAATGGCGATCAGCGTATAATTGAGCACGATCTTCGCCACCACGCCCGCCATCAGCGTATACATGGGAATGCGCTGCTTTCGCAGTCCCTGCAAAATACCGCTGGTGGATTGTACCACGGTAAACAGCACAATGGTGATGCTGGAAACGCTCAGAAGTTGAGCGGTCACGCGCAGCGAATCGGCAGAGGTGAACCGAAACATCAGGCTCAACAGCTGGCTGCTTAACAGGCTCATGCCCACAGAGCAGGGCAAACCCACCACCAGCGAAAGCCGAAGCCCTAGCGCGCTCTGGCGGCGCATGGCGGCGCCGTCGCCACGCGCCATGGCATTGGAGATGGAGGGTACAAGGCTCATGGAAATGGCCGCCGCAATGGCGGTGGGAACGTTGATGAGCGTGATCACATAGCCGGAATACCGCCCGTACAGCCCCAGCGCCTCTCCGCGCTCAATGCCTGCCACAAATAGGCGGTTGAGCAGCAGGCCGCTATCGATAAACGAGGCCAACGGCACGATGCACGCGCCCAGCGTGATGGGCACGCTCAGCGAAAGCAGCCGCTTGATGAGCGTCTTTGCGCCAAGCACTGGCTGGCTTTCATCCTGCGGCAGGCGCTCAAAGACGAGCTTCTTGCGCCGATAGGTAATGAACATGAACAGCAGCGTCGCCGCCTCGGCAATCGAAGTGCCCAACAGCATCCCCGCCGCCGCATAAGCCACGGAAATCTGGTTGCCCAAATAGGCCAACGGCAGCGCCACAAACACCTTGCCCACCTGCTCGATGAGCTGGGAGATCGCCGTTGGCACCATGTTTTGCTGCCCCTGCATAAACCCACGGAACGCGGATAGCGTGCATACCAGCAGCAACGCCGGCGCAATGGCCACAAAGCCAGGCTGGGTGCCCAAATCGCCTGAGCGGCGTGCGAGCACGGGGCTCATGACGATCATGATGAGCATGGCAATGAAGCCAACCACGGTAAGGAAGCTCAGCGCGATGCGAAACACGCGCTTTGCGTTGCGAGGATCGTCCTTCGCCAAACAAAAGCTGACCATGCGGCTGATGGCAACCGGCAAGCCCGCCGAGGAAATCGCCAGCAGCATATTGTAGGTAGGAAAAACCAACTGATAGGTACCCATGCCTTGATCGCCAATAAGCCAAGCCAGCGGGAAGCGGTACAGTGCGCCAACAACCTTGCAAATGATACCAACGACGCTCAAAACCGCCATACCGCTGAGAATGGATTTTTGAGAATTGCTCAAGCAAACGCCTCCGAATGCAAAATAAGAACGCGCGGGCGCTAAAAAACCCGCGGCATGCCTATTATAAGCGCAATGCCGCGGGTTTTGCAAGTTTTGGTTTTGCCGAGCCGGAGGCGTGGCAAGGCTTACTGCTCCATCTGCCGCCCAACAATGCCTGCGGTGGTTTCCGCCACCTTGAGCTCAGCATCGCCCATTTTCGCGCCCTGCTCCTTGCTCAATAGCAGCACCGCGCCGATTGCCTCACCATCCGCAATGATGGGGGACAGCACCTGCGCCGTATAGCCCGTGATATCCTCCTCGTTGGTGACGGCAACGATTTTGCCACCGCCAGCGCGGCTGATGGATACCGTTTGGCGGTTTGCGATGGCTGCCTCCAGATCATGGCTGATGGGCTTGTCCGACAGTTCTTTTTTGTTCACACCGCTCGCCGCAACCACCTGATCGCGATCCACGATGCACACGATATGCCCCATCGCACGAAAGATGGATTCGGTATAGTCCTTGGCAAAAGCCGACATTTCTCCTATGGGAGAATACTTTTTCAGAATGACTTCTCCATCGCGATCGGTATAGATTTCCAATGGATCTCCTTCGCGGATTCGAAGCGTCCTTCTGATTTCCTTGGGAATGACCACCCGCCCCAGCTCGTCTATCCTACGCACGATTCCCGTTGCCCGCATTGCTCCAAGCCTCCTTGACGGCGGTGCAACGCCGATTGTCGCATTGCTTTGCCGTTTGTCTTTGCATCCCTAGTATGGGATTTTGAGGGGCGATTATGCGAGGGAAAGATTTGGGATAGAAGTTCTCAAAGTGATAAGATATAAGGGTTTCAGAACGCTATATGCACCCGGCGGCACGCCTGAAAAGCATCCGGCACGCCCACTGCTACGCCAACGTCGGCGCAAGGCTCCCTGTATATGGCCTGTCAATTTTATGCCTGCTCCGCTTAGCTTGCTGCACTATTTACCATTTTGGAGCAAAGCAGCACGGCGAAAGCTTTAGCCCTTTTCGCACAATCCCCCCCAGTGCATGCGGCTCATGCGCAAAGCGCCCCAAAGCCCAAGCACCAGCATCAGCAGGTTCAGCCAAAGCCCATCGCCACTTACATCCGGAAAAACCAGCGCAACGGATACCATCAAAAACCCAAGCACCGCATAATAAGCATATCCAGACACGTGATCGAACAGCCATTTGACGCCGCGCATGGTCAAAATGGCGACGAACACAAAACCCAGCGCGTAGAGCGCAAGCGTCGGCAGATCCAGCGTGGCGACCGCATTGAGGTACGCCTGATACCAGCCCATGGAAATCATCACAAATGAGGTGGAAAGCCCCGGCACCACCGTACCCACCGCGTTGATCGCGCCGGCAGCCAGCGCCTGCGCGGCATTCAGCGCCTGTAGACCCGTGCCGGTTGGTTCCGGCAGCAGCAATAGCGGCAGAGCCAACGCGATACCTCCCGCAAGGGCAAGCAGGTAGCGCAGGCGAAAGCCGCCCGCATCCGCTTCGCGAAGCAGATCGGGCACGCCGCCCAAAATGAAGCCGATAAAAAGCATCAGCATGGGCGCCTCATAGCGCGCCATGGCAAATTGCAGCCCCGTAGCGCCAAGCAGATAGCCCGCAAAGCCGCCAACGCAAAGGGGCAGCAAATACCCGAGGTGCTTTTTGGGGCTGTGAAAAAAGCCCAGCGCCGCATCGAGCATGGGACGATAAATGCCGAAGGAAACCGCCAGCACGCCACCGCTCACACCCGGAAGCACACAGGCGATACCCATCAGCAAGCCCGCAAAGCAACGGTAGAAAAAAGGCTTGTCAAAGCGCATAGCGGCCTCCTGATCAGCTTTTAGAAAAAGGGATGGATAGAGGGTATGCACGCCACCACGGAAACATGAAGGGCTGCCCCTGCGCTTATCGCAAAAAGCCTAGGCCGCTCACAATCATGTCCTCCGCCATGCTCGCAACTTCCTTGGCGGGCGTTTCCATATCCTCAGCGAGCCATTTTTGTAGCAAGCCGATGCACCCGGCGCTCGCGTATTCGTAAAACCACTCAATACGCTCCGGCGAAGCCCGTTTGAAGCTGTGGTGATAGCTCTCCTTGCACACCACGCGCCCCATATCCAGCACCTTGGCTAAAAATTCCTTATCGCCGTATTTGCTCATCGCCATGGCGCACATATCGCTGTTTTCCTTCATCCACTGGAAGATGCCCGTGGTGATTTCCATTGGCGTAGCGCTCGCGTTTTGCCCCAGAAGCGGGCTGAGCGTGCGCTGAATATCCTCGTACATCTCCTGCTCGATCTGCCCGCGAAGGTCATAGATATCCTGATAATGCGCGTAAAACGTGCCGCGGTTCACCCCTGCCAGCTCGCATAGCTCCTTAATGGAAATGCTCTGAATGGGCTTTTGGCTCAAAAGCTGCATGAATGCCTTGCGTATCAACATCCGCGTGACGCGCACGCGGTGATCCTTGGTTGCTTCCAACACTTGTTACACCTCCGACCAACACTTTTGGGGCGCGGTGTTCAGCATCCATTCAAACCAAAAAAATGTGATGCTTGTTCGCCCCGTCCCTTTTGATTATAATACAGGTAGCAACGATAAGCAACAGACCTGTATGTTTTGAAGGGAGTGTTCCCATGTTCACCTATCTTATCACCGGCGCGAACGGCCATCTCGGCGGAACAATCGTGCGGATGCTGCTCAATACGGATTGCGCTGTGCGCGGCTTGGTGCTGCCCGGCGAAAAGGCGGAGGATACCGCGAACGTTCGCTATTTTTTTGGCGACGTTACCATGCCAGAAACACTGGAGCCGTTTGTGGAGGGAATTGATCCCGCCCAAAGCGTGCTCATCCACACGGCGGGTCTTGTGGACATCGGCGATAAGCCCATGGAGCTGCTACGCCGGGTAAACGTGGGCGGCACGCGCAACATCATCGACCTTTGCCGCAAGCACGGCATCCATCGTTTGGTACACGTGAGCTCCGTACACGCAATTCCCGAATCCGATTCCAAGCGTGTGCTCAGCGAGATTGACGCCTTTGCCCCGGAGCTTGTGGTGGGCAGTTACCCCAAAACCAAGGCGGAGGCCACCCAAGCTGTGCTGGACGCGGCGCGCGAGGGGCTGGACGCCATTGTGGTGCATCCTTCCGGCATCATCGGCCCCTATGAATCGGCAGGCAATCATCTGGTGCAGGTCATTCGCGATTACATGCAGGGCAAGCTGCCCGCATGCGTGCGCGGAGGGTACGACATGGTGGATGTGCGCGATGTAGCGCAGGGCTGCTTAAACGCCGCAAAAAACGGCCATGCGGGGGAATGCTACATCCTATCCAACCGACATTACGAGATCAAGGACGTGCTGCACATGGTGCGCGAGGATAATGGCGGTCGTCCTCTGCCCGTGCTGCCCATTTGGATGGCGAAAGCCGCCGCGCCCTTTTTTACCGGTTTGGCGAAGCTGCGCGGACGCCGCCCGCTCTATACCCGCTACGCCCTGCGCGAGCTTTCTGCCAACGACCGCTTCTCCCACGACAAGGCCACCATGGAGCTAAAGTATCGCCCCCGCGACCTGCGCCAAACTGTGGCGGACACCGTGGAATGGCTCAAGGCGCACGATATCACCAAGAAGCTGACGCGCAAAGAAAAGGCGCAGGAAGCCCAAGAGGCGAGGGAAGTCGAAAAAGCAAAGCTTCCCCTGCGCCCAGCAAAACCCTTGCGTCGGCTTCGCTTATGGCCGCACAGGGCACGACCCTAAGGATGGTAGGCAAATCAATGAGGCGTGGGGGGGGGGGGGGGGGGGGGGGGGGGGGGGCGGGGGGGGGGGGGGGGGGGGTGTGGA
>JAVVVJ010000038.1:7576-26662 GCA_036652695.1 Clostridia bacterium
CTTTCTTTGTGTTGTCTAATTCTTTGGGGGGGGGGGCCTGGGGGTTTTGGGTGGCCCCCACGCCTATTTTAGGTTGTGTTATTGTGCGCGCTGGTAGCTTGTGCGTTCTAGAATTTGATCCTGATACGCCTTATCCAGCTGCACATAATGCCCGCTCCAGCCCCACACGCGCACGATCAGGCCGCGATAATTCTCCGGGTGCTCGCGAGCAGCCAGCAGCGTTTCACGGCTCACGGCGTTCAATTGCAGCTGATGCCCGCCAAGCTGAATGAAGCTCATCACAAGGCGCGCCACCTTTTCCACGCCCTCGGCGTTGCGCATCACCGTATCGTGCATTTCCAGCGTGAGCGGGCCGCCGTTCATCACACGCGTAAGCGCCGGCCTTGCCATGGCGCGGATCACGGAAAGCGGGCCCGCATCGGTCAATAGCAGGGATGGCGAAAAGTTTGCGGGCAGCTTTTCGCCCGGCAGATGACCATCGCAAAGCGCGGGGAGCTTATCCGCGTGCCATAGGTAGTACATCGCGCTGCCCGTGCCCGCACGCAGGCAACCGCCCCGCTCGTTTTTCAACGGTGCGAGCGCATCGGCAAAGGCATCCAGCAGCGTATCTGCAATCGGCTCGCATTCCGCGTCACGCCCCAGCTTGGGCGCACGGGTGCGCAGCATGCGCTTGAGCTCCGCATCGCCTTCAAAGTTGTCCGCAAGCGCGCTCAGCAGCCGTTCCTTGGAGATTTGACCGCTATATACCAAGGCGCGGAGCACCGCAAGCTGATCCACCGCATCCGCAAAGCCCGTGCCGTGCACGCCGTAGTTATTGTAGCGGGCACCCTGTGAAACATCGTGTGAAAAATCGCTCATAAGCACGCTTTGAAAGGGCGCTGGCTCCAGCCACAGGTTCTTCACGGAAGCGGCGATTTCCTCCGCGCGGCGGGCAAGCTCCTGCCGCACAGCGGTGAGGAACGCATCATAATCCGCGCATTCCACCAGGCTTGCATGCACGCAATCGCTCACCACCGTGGCAAGCGGCATGGCCGCGATGTTGGGAATGTCCATGCCAACGCCCGGCACGATGAACTCCCAGCACGCCGCGACGGTGTAATTGCGCGCGTCCTGGGGAGCGTAGCCATAAGCGATCAACGCGGGGATGACCACATCATCGTTGGCATACTGCGGAAAGCCAAGCCCCTGCTTGGTTAACTCCGTTGCGCTCAGATAGAGCGCCAACGGGGTTTGGCTGTTCACGCGCAGGTTGATTTTTGGATCGATGCAGTGGTTGTGAAGGCTGGCGGTTAAGCAAAGCTCCGTGAGCGGGTTCACGGCGTCGTTCCCATCGCGGTCGCAGCCGCCAAGCATCAGGCTTTGACCGTTATCGCCCTGCTGCATACCGATGTAGAGGTCGCTATCGCGGTTGAAGGAAAGGAAAAGCTCCTCAGTCAGCAGCAATGCCTCCTCCATGCGCAAGCGGCCAGCGTCCAAATCCCGCTTCAAATACGGGTACATGTACTGGTCAAAGCGCCCCAGCGTATTATGGTACACGTTGCTCACCCACAGGCAGAAATGCAGAATGCGCAAGGCCTGCAAAGCCTCCAAATAGCTCTGCGCACCGGTGCGCAAGGCGCGGGACAGCTCGCGGTTCTCATAGCGATCCGCATAGGCAAGCACGGCATCGATGCTCTGCTCACGCGCCGAATCGCCCGTTCTGCGGCATTCCAAGCCGCCGCGCAGCACACCCTCCCAATCGCTGGAGATGTTGCATACGCGCCCTTGCTCGTGGATGAAATGCCCGGCCTGTAGGCGCTCTTTCTCCCCCTCGGCGTAAAGATCGGGGAACGCCTTCACGGTGCGCCATGCCGGAATATGCTCGCCCGGCTTGCGCACGATGGCTTCTTCCTCCAGGCAGAGTTGCAGCCTGACCGCCGCTCGCCTATCCAAAGGCAGCGCCGGGTTTTGAATTTCCGCGCTTAGCTCGCGCCAGCGTTCAGGCGAAAGCTCGCGACGTTCGGCGCGATGTGCGCCCGATTGCAGATAAAGGCGTTGCTCATCCATCCAGCTCATAGTATTTCTACCTCCATTCCTCTTTGCACAAAAGGTTCCGTGTAAACCCGCGGCGCTTGCGCTACCGGAAAATCCGGGCCGTAAGCGAGGCCGACACTTGGGTACTTCGCTCCCGCAGCGCTGTGATACCGCAGCAGCTCCACCTTGTGAAGCGCGGGAGCAGCCTCCAGCAGTGCCGCCGTCGCCTCCATGTTTTCCAAGCTATCGTTTACGGTTGGGATCAGCGGCACACGCACCCGAAAGGGAATGCCGCTTTGCTTGAGCCAACGCAGGTTGCGCAAAATGGGCGCGTTGTCCACGCCGGTATAGCGCTTGTGGCGCTGGGCATCCACAAGCTTTACATCCATGATGACGTAATCCATGGCATGCGCAACCCGCTGAAAGACGTCCTCCCGCGCAAAGGCGCTGGTTTCAATACAGGCGTGAAGCGTGCGCATACACTCGCGAAGCTCCAGTACAAACTCCGGTTGCAGCAGCGGTTCTCCACCGGAAAACGTCACGCCGCCGCCATTCATGGTGAGCAGACGCTCGTTGGCGAGCACGCGCGCCGCCACCTCCGCCGCCTCCACAGGCATGCCCGCAATATGTACGCACCCGTGCGTGCAGGCCGCTTCACAACGCCCACAGCCCACACATTGCGTGGGCGATGGGCACACGGCGTCGCACGCGCCGCAATGCGCGCATAGGCTGAGCATCGTCACCCGCTGCGGCCCCGCGCGCAGCCCCTCGGGGTTGTGGCACCACGAGCATTGGAGCGGACAGCCCTTTAGGAAAACCACGCTTCGTATGCCGGGGCCATCAAATACGGCGAACTCCTCCACGTCAAAAACGGAGCCCTTCACAAGCCTGCCCCCCTTCGTTGTTTTCTGGTTCAACCAGCCAATAGGAACGTTCCTATTTTCAAGCCTATGATAGCGCATTCCGTGCGCTTCGTCAAGCGCAAATTGAGCCGTACCAAATGCGCTGCGCCGTGGATGGTTCAAGCAAAAAGCCTTGAGAGAGCTGGTTTTCCAGCGCTTTTTCACTTCCCCGCTTCCACCAACCGCACCGGCAGCACATGGCGCTCCGGCGGGCGCTGGGAATCGGCCATGCGGGCAAGCAACAGCTCCACTGCAAGCGCGGCCTCGGCGCGCACATCCGCCGCAATGGAGGGCATGGAGACCGGCACGCAAATCTGCGCCCGAATATGATCAAACCCCACAAAGGGAAGGTCGGGAACGCGGCTCATCGCCTGCCACGCCAGCAGGTCATTAAAGGCAAAGACGCCGTCAAACGGGGTTGTCACCGCTTGAAGCGCCTCCGTTACGCCTTCCCCTAGCGGAGATACCTCGCGAATCAGCCCTTCCTCCACCGCAAGGCCAGCCTCGCCAAGCGCGTCCTCATAGCCTAGGCGGCGCTGACGCGCGCTGGAAATGTCGCCCCGCGCGGTCAAGTGCAAAATGCGCCTGCACCCAAGCCCCAATAAGTGGCGCGTAGCAAGCCTGCCGCCCTCGCGATCGTCCCACACCACGGTATCCTCCGCCAGCGTATCAAACTCGCGTCCCAGCAGCAGGCAGGGAATCTGCGCACGGTGCAGTAGCTCTAACGCCTCCCGCCCCTGCTGGCAGGGGCAAACCACCACGCCATCAGCCTTGCGTTGCGTTGCAACGCGCATGGCGGCAAGCTCCTGCTGCGGGTTTTCATCTGTATCCAATATGAACACCTGATAATCATGCATGCGAAAGGCCTGCGAAAGCAGCTTGATTTTCATGGCAAACAGGGGGTTGGCCACATCCCCAAAGACCAGCGCGATGGTATGGCTTCTGCCGGAGCGCAGAGCCTGTGCCAGCACGTCGCGCTGGTAGCCTTGCCGCGCGGCCTCCTCCAGCACGCGCTGCTTTGTGCCTGACGCCACAAGCGAAGAATCCTGAAGCGCCAGCGATACGGTGTTGACCGCCACACCGACGGCCTTTGCAATGGTCTTGATGGTTGCGCGTTGCGGCATAGGGTATGTTCCCTCCCCGGCTTTTCCAGTTTGTACGTCCACACCATCATAAGTCAATGCGGAACGTTCGTCAAGAAGCCATAGCGTTTGCGGTGAGGGCTCCCGCGCACTTGACGGCTTGCGCTGATCGCGTATAATGAGGGCTGTTCCGCACAGCAAAAACAGCTTGACTGGTTCTAAAAAGGCCAATCAATGGGAGTCTATGAATGAAAACACACAAGTATCGCAACAGCATGGCGCTGCATGTCATGATGTCCTTTCTTTGCTTTGGCATTTTGCCATTGCTCCTTGTCCAACGTAAGCCCACGGACAGGACGCAGACGCCTAACTCACTCCTCCACCACGAACTGCCGTTCATCGTGATTGCCCATCAGCGCACGATCAATGCTAAAGTACAGGTTTTCCTTGCCGATCACATCCTGCACGCCGCATTGAGCGCACATCGCGCTCGCCTTTTCTGGCAGACCCGCCACAAGAACCTGCGCGCCGCCGCTTTGCAGTGCCTTGACCAGCGCCATCAGCGCCTGCGCGCCGGAGGTGTCGATATCGCTTACGCCACGCATGGATAAATAGACCTCTTTGCAGCCGGCGAATTTGACAGCCATATCCTCCACAACCTGCGCGTTGGCAAACATGATCGGGCCGTAGATGTAGGCGACCATCGCGTTTTCCAGCCTTGCCCGCATATCCGCATCCGCGCTCTTGATGCGCTCCACATCCACCTTCGCATAGCTAATTTCAAGCTTTGCCATGCGCCGTAGCATATGGATCACCGCAATGCCGACGCCAATGAGTATGGCGGCGGTCAAATCAAAAACAATCGTGGCGGCCATCGTCGCAAAAAAGACGAGGGTCGCCCCTTTTAGCTTATTTTTAAGCAGGTAGCGAATCGCATGCCACTCGTTCATACGCCAAGCGGTTACCATGAGCACACCCGCCAGCGCAGAAAGCGGAATTCTTGCCATCAGCGGCGCAAGCAGCAGCATGAAGCACAGCAGCGCCAGCGCGTGAAAGATGCTTGCCAGCCGCGTTACCGCGCCTGATTTGATGGCGACGCTGGTGCGCGCAATCGCCGCCGTAGCGGGAATGCCGCCAAAAAACGGCAGCACCATGTTTCCGATTCCCTGCGCAATCAGCTCCTGATTGCTGTCCAGCCGTTTGCCCGTCATACGCCCCGCGCTCGCGCCGCAGAGCAGGCTTTCAATCATGCCGAGCATCGCGATGGAAAGGGCGGGCGAAAGCACGTCGGACAGGTTCTCAAGGGTTAGGGAGCTAACGGAAAGGCGATTTTCCAGCAGCAGCGTCTGTGGAATCGCACCAACGGTTTTCACATCCGGCGCAAACAACAAACAAGCAGCGGTTGCCAGCACGATGGAGATCAGTGACGCAGGCACTACCGCGTTCCATTTTTTGGGGTATAGCGTCATGAACAAAATCACGCATAGCCCAATGCCAAGGGCGATCCAGTTGGGCGAAAAGCCTAGTGCGCCGTAGCTCATCAGCTTTTGCAACGCCGTTTCCCCCTTGGAGGTTACCCCAAATAGGTTATCCAATTGCCCAAGCGCGATAATCACCGCAATGCCCGAGGTAAACCCCGTAATCACCGGCATGGGAATAAAGCTGGTCAGCTTACCAAGCTTCAGCACGCCCGCAAGCACCAGCATAGCGCCTGCCAAAAAGGCCGCCAGCAGCACGCCCTGCATGCCGCTGCGTGCCACAACGGACATCAGCACAGCCGCCATCGCGCCCGTGGGGCCTGAAATTTGGTAGTATCCGCCCGATAGCGTGCCGATCACCAAGCCCGCTATGATGGCCGTAATCATGCCAGCGGCAGCGTCCGCGCCGCTGGATACGCCAAACGCAAGCGCAAGCGGCAGCGCCACAGCGGCAACCGTAATGCCCGCCAGCAAATCTCCTATGGCCTTTTTGGTGTTGTACCCCTCAAATTCCTCTTTCAGCATCTTCCAGTATCGCTTCAACTGTACGCTCCGCCTTTCCCAACTTGGATTGCAACCGCGCAAAAAAGCCCGTTTGGCGCAAAGCATCCGTATCAGCCGCTTTGCCCCGCAAGCTAGTCTGCCGATTATACCATAGACCCGCCTTTGGCACAACATGGGCATGAAGGCTTCCCTTTCCAGCCCAGCTTTCACAGCCGGCTTTGCCAACGCGCATGCATACTTTCACCTCGCTTGGGCAACCCTTCCATAAGAGCAACGCTTGAATGGGAGGGTTTTGTATGCGCCGAGAACAGGGAGAGGTCAAGCCTGCCAAGTGGGAAATATGGGTACAGCTAGTGGCTGCACTGCTTACGTTTGCGCTGTTTTTAAGCTTTGTGGAAGCGGATGCGGCGGTTGCTTGGGGCAGCAAAGGCGAACAGGTGCGCTTGATTCAGCAGAAGCTAAAGCAGTACGGCTATTTCACCGGCGCGGTGGATGGCGTATTTGGCAAACAAACCTATGATGCGGTGGTGAAATTTCAGCGCAAAAACGGCCTGAATGTGGATGGCGCGGTGGGCAGCACAACCGCCGCCGCCATTGGCATATCGCTTGGCGGCACAGTGGCCGCATCAGGCTATAACGAAAGCGAAAGCTATTTGTTGGGGCGGTTGGTACACGGCGAGGCGCGCGGCGAGCCTTATGTGGGCAAAGTGGCGGTGGCGGCCGTTGTGCTCAACCGCGTGAAGAGCTCGCTTTTTCCAAACACCATCAGCGGCGTAATCTATCAGGCGGGCGCGTTTGACGCGGTATCGGACGGGCAAATCAATCTCACCCCAGACAACGATAGCCTGCGCGCCGCGCGGGACGCTCTTAATGGCTGGGATCCCAGCGGCGGCTGCATCTACTACTATAATCCCGTAACGGCAACCAACAGCTGGATCTGGTCACGAACCGTGCAGCTGAGCATCGGCAAGCACAATTTTGCCATTTAGGAGGCCAAGCGGCGTGCAAACCAAGCATCACATCATCCTCTATTCCTTTTTGAGCATTGCGCTGCTCTTGGCGGTCTTTCTTGGCGTTGATTACAGCCTACGCGCCGCCGAGGCCACGCAGGTGCTGGAGGACAGCTACGTGCAGCGCGTGCTGGAAACGCAGGAGCATTTGCAAGCCATCGGCGTAAAGCTGGCAAAGCTGCCCGCCGCCTCGGACACGCGCACGCAGATTGAGCTGCTAACCGGCGTGAGCAAGCAGGCCGATGGCGTGGTAACCGAGCTTGCGGCATTGCCGCTGTCGCACATCGCCATGAGTGATACGGTAAAATTCTGCAATCAGCTTTCGGATTATGTCATGACGCTTGCGCTCACGGCAGCGAGCGGCACGCCCGTTTCCACAAGCGATCTCAAGCAGCTTGGCACATTGGAAAACCAATGTGCGCTGCTGCTGGGGCAGTTTGTGACCGCGCGGGAGACCATGCTGAACGAAAGCCTGCGCATGTCGGGCAGCGCCGACGTCTTCTATGCGGAGGCTCAGCTTTCCGCACGCCCGCTGGAACAGGTGGCAGACGGCGATAACGGGATGGATTACCCCAGCATGATTTACGACGGCGCTTTTTCGGATGCGCGGCATTTTGGCACGCCCAAGGCGCTTGGCTCCACACAAATCGACGCTGCGAAGGCCGTGGATATCGCAAAGGAGTTCATCGGCGCGGAGCGCGTAAAGGAAGCCGCCAGCGGCGTGGAAACGAGCGGGAACCTCGCGAGCTACGGCGTGAATCTCACCCTTCACGATGGCACGCAGCTCAGCGCCGAGGTCACCAAGCAGGGTGGAAAACCGCTATGGATTGTACCGGAGCACGCCAACTTCGGCACAACGGCAACGCTTGAGGAATGCATGCAAAAGGGGCTTGATTTCCTGCGCTCGCGCGGCTATGGAGAGCTGGAGGCCAACCACTACCAAGTATACGACGGCATTGCGGTGATCAATTTTGTAGCTGTACAGGACGGTGTGCTGCTGTATCCAGACCTTGTAAAGCTACAGCTGCGCATGGATACGCTGGAGGTTGTGGGGCTGGAGGCCAACAACTACCTCATGAACCACATGGTGCGCGTCGGCCTTACGCCCACGCTTTCCAAGGTGCAGGCGCTGGCGCAGGTCAGTCGAAACCTGCGCGCGACGGACACGCGCCTGTGCCTGATTCCCTATCAGGATGAGGAACGCCTTTGCTACGAAATCGCCTGCACCTACAATCAGCATGAATACCTCGTTTACATTGACGCGCTCACCGGCGCGGAGGTACAGATCCTGATGATTTTGGATACCGCAAATGGCGAGATGAGCGCGTAAACAGTGCGTACGTCAGCTTTACAAGCCATTGCGAAAGTGCTATGCTAACCGCATTACAAATGCTGGGGAGGAACACCTATGACAGTTAAGGAACGTTTTTTGCGCTATGTGGCGATTGATTCAGGCTCCAGCGAAGCCAGTGGAACACACCCCTCCACCGCAAAGCAGTGGGATATGGCGCGCCTGCTTGAACGCGAGCTACAGGAAATGGGCGCGCAAAAGGTGCGCGTCAGCGAGCAATGCTACGTATACGCCGAAATTCCCGCAAATGTGGAGAATCAACCCGCCATCGGCCTCATCGCGCACATGGATACCTCGCCCTCCGTGGCGACCGGCCCTGTACACGCACGCTGCGTGCGCTATGAAGGCGGCGATTTGGAGATTGGCAACGGCGCGCTCATGAAGGCCTCGGAATACGAAAGCCTCGCGCGGCACATCAACCATGAGCTGATTGTGACGGACGGCACAACGCTGCTTGGCGGCGATGACAAAGCGGGCGTGGCGGAAATCATGGCTGCCTGCGCACAGATCATCGCTCAGCCGCAAATCAAGCACGGGAAAATCTGCGTGAGCTTTACGCCGGATGAGGAAATCGGCGAGGGCACCGATGGCTTTGACGTGCAGGGCTTCGGCGCGGATTTCGCCTACACGGTGGACGGCGGCGCAACGGGCGAGTTTGAATGTGAAAACTTCAACGCTTGCTCGGCAAAGCTGATCGTACACGGCTTTAACATCCATCCCGGCTCTGCCAAAAACAAGATGCGCAACGCCGCGCGCATGGCAATGGAATTCGCCTCGCTTTTGCCGGACAGCGAAACCCCGGAGCACACAGAGCTACGCGAGGGCTTTTATCACCTCTCTGCCATGCAGGGCGATGAGGTGGAAGCCACGCTTGGCTACATTATCCGCGACCATGACCGCGCAAAGTTTGAGCGGCGCAAGGAGCGCATGCAGACCATTACCGCCTTTCTCAACGACAAGTACGGAGATGGCTCGTTTGTGCTTACACTTCGGGATAGCTATTACAACATGAAGGAAAAGATCGAGGAGCATCCCGAGGTGATTGAACGTGCGCTGCGGGTGCTGCGCGCCGCGGGCAATGAAGCGACGCTGGTGCCCATTCGCGGCGGCACGGACGGTGCGCGGCTCTCCTACCTTGGGCTGCCCTGCCCCAACCTTCCCACCGGAACGTACAACATGCATGGCGTGTTGGAATATGTATCCGTGCCAGAAATGGAGCAGATGGTGGACGTGCTGGTCTCGCTGGTACGCGCGGAATAAAAAAATCAATCGGTCGGCTAGGGTGATACGCTAGCCGGCCGATTGCATCACTACAAATACCAAAGGAGGCACACGCCTGTTTGCACAGCGCGCATGCCTCCTCATGCGTTTTTCTTCCCGTCAGTTTGCCGCGCGCTCCTGAATCATGGTTTTCACCTTCATCAGGCGGGTCAGGCTACCGCGCTCGTTCTCATCCAGCTTCATCGCAATAAAGCGGATGGTCTCCTCAAACTGCGGAATCATCACATATTCCAGCGCGTTCACACGGCGGCGGGTTTTTTCAATTTCATCAGCCAGCAGATCGCAGGTTTTTTCGACCTCCGCAAGGCGAATCAATCTAGGCAGCAGCTCTGCTAAGCCCGCAATCGCGCCGTCAAGCTGCGCGGAGGTCTCCGCAAGGCCATAGCTCAGCTGGGTTTCATGCATGCTTTCCTCCGGCACATACAGGCTCGGCACATGCACGCTCAGTATGCTGCGCATTTTCATCTGCACCGCCGCGTTGCGGGCGGGATAAAGCAGCGCCTCCTCCATCAGCTCCGGCTCGGTCACGCTGCGCGCAAGGGCAAAGTTCCCTAGCGCTACCGTAAGCTCTGCCTCAACCGCCTTGCGCAGTGCATGATTTTCACGCACAAGCGCAATGAACTGGCGTACCATCTCATCGCGCTTATCCTTGAGGAGCTTGTGCCCACGCTTCGCGGTTACCAAGCGGCGCTTGATTCGCGTAAGCTCCATGCGTGTGGGATTGACGCGCATTGGTCCGGCCATTACTCTTCCTCCTTGACGTGATCCTCGTCGATATCCACATGCAGGTACTTATCCAGCATGTCGTCACGGATGCGCTTGAGCTCGGTACGAGGCAGCATGTTGAGCAGCGCCCAACCAAGATCCAGCGTTTCATCGATGGAGCGGTTGGCCTGATACCCCTGCGACACATATTGCTTTTCAAACGCATCGGCAAAGGCGGCATACTGCTTATCCACATCGGTAAGCGCGGCATCGCCCAAAATCACAGCCAATTCCTTTGCGTCCTTGCCGCGCGAGTAAGCGGCAAAGAGCTGGTTCATGGTAGCGGCGTGATCCTCACGCGTTTTTTTCGCGCCGATGCCCTTGTCCTTCAAGCGGCTTAACGAAGGCAGCACATCGATTGGCGGCTGGATGCCCTTGCGGTACAGCTCTCGGCTCAAAATGATCTGGCCTTCGGTGATATAGCCCGTCAGGTCGGGGATGGGGTGGGTCTTATCATCCTCAGGCATGGTGAGGATCGGGATCTGCGTGATGGAGCCTTCCTTGCCGATGACGCGACCCGCCCGCTCATAGATGCTGGCAAGGTCGGTGTAGAGGTAACCGGGGTAGCCGCGACGACCCGGAACCTCCTTGCGCGCGGCAGAAACCTCGCGTAGCGCCTCGGCGTAGTTGGTGATATCGGTCAGGATGACCAACACATGCATGCCCTTTTCATAGGCGAGGTACTCCGCCGCCGTCAGCGCCATGCGGGGGGTGGCGATGCGCTCGATGGCGGGGTCATTCGCGAGGTTCATAAACAGCACCGCGCGCTCGATCGCGCCCGTGCGGCGGAAATCGCTAATGAAGTACTCCGCTTCCTCAAATGTGATGCCAATCGCCCCGAACACAACAGCAAACTTCGCGTCCGTGCCTAGCACCTTTGCTTGGCGTGCGATTTGCGTGGCGAGCTGTGCGTGCGGCAAGCCGCTGCCGGAGAATACAGGCAGCTTCTGGCCACGTACCAGCGTATTCAGGCCATCGATGGCGGAAATACCCGTTTGTATGAACTCGTTAGGGTAATCGCGCGCGGCGGGATTAAGCGGCTCGCCGTTGATATCCATACGCTTTTCGGGGATCAATGCAGGGCCGTTATCGCGAGGATTGCCCATGCCATCGAACACGCGCCCGAGCATATCCATGGAAACAGCTAGCTCGATGCCATGCCCCAAGAAGCGCGCGCTAGAGGTATCGATGCGCAGGCCGTTGCTGCTCTCAAAGAGCTGCACCAGCGCCTTGTCATTTTCCACCTCAAGCACCTTGCCGCGGCGAAGCTCGCCGTTTTCCTGCCGGATTTCTACCAGCTCGTTATAGGTGACGCCTTCCACGCCTTCCACCAGCATCAGGGGGCCTACGACCTCCTTAATGGTGCGATATTCCTTAAGCATCTCAGAGCGCCCCCTTTTCGCCAATAGCAGCCATTTGGCCGTTCAGTTCGTTTTCAATCTGCGCAAAGCGCTGCTTCTCGCCTTCGGGAATGTACTTGCTTCGGCCAATGCTCTCGCGCACGGGCAGGTTCAGCACATCGGAAAGGTTCGCGCCTGCGTCCAGCGCCTGCCTGCCCTTGTCGTTAAACTGCAAAATCAGGCGCAGCATCATATACTGCTTCTCTAGCGAGGTATAGGTATCCACCTCGTCAAAGGCATTTTGATGCAGGTAATCCTCGCGGATGGAGCGCGCAACCTCCATGGTCAGGCGATCCTTCCAGGACAGCGCGTCCATACCCACCAAGCGGACAATCTCGTCCAGCTCCGCCTCTTCCTGCAAAACAAGCATGGCATGCGCGCGCAGCTCGTTCCACTCAGGCGACACATGATCGTTGAACCACTCCTCCAGCTTATCGCTGTACAGAGAATAGGATTGAAGCCAATCAATGGCCGGGAAATGGCGCTTGTAGGCAAGCTGAGCGCTCAGCCCCCAGAACACCTTCACAATGCGCAGCGTCGCCTGCGAAACAGGCTCGGAGATATCGCCGCCCGGAGGGGATACCGCGCCAATGGCGGAGATGCTGCCCATGCGGTCATCCTGCCCAAGGCACTTCACCACACCCGCGCGCTCATAAAACTCGGCAATGCGGCTGGAAAGGTATGCGGGATAGCCTTCGTCGCCGGGCATTTCCTCCAAGCGTCCGCTCATCTCGCGCAGCGCCTCTGCCCAGCGGCTGGTGGAATCCGCCATGATGGCAACCTTGTAGCCCATGTCACGGAAGTATTCCGCAATGGTGATGCCCGTATAGATGGACGCCTCGCGTGCCGCAACGGGCATATCGGAGGTATTGGCAATCAGCACCGTACGGCGCATCAGCGATTCGCCCGTGCGCGGATCGTGAAGCTGCGGGAACTCCATCAGCACGTCCGTCATTTCGTTGCCGCGCTCGCCACAGCCGACGTACACGATGATATCCGCGTCCGCCCACTTTGCCAGCTGATGCTGTACAACCGTCTTGCCCGAACCAAAGGGGCCGGGAACTGCCGCCACACCGCCGGAGGCAATGGGAAAGAACGTATCAATTACGCGCTGGCCGGTGATCATGGGCATGTTAGGCGAAAGCTTTTCCTGATAGGGGCGACCCCGGCGGACAGGCCATTTTTGCAGCATGGTGATCTTGTGCTCCGCGCCCTGCGCGTCGCGCACAACGCAGATCACATCCAGCACCGTCGATTCGCCGGGCTTGATGGATAGCACTGTGCCATTCACGCCCGTTGGAACCATAATGCGGTGCTCTACCACGGTGTTTTCCTGCACAACGCCTAAAATCACGCCCGGAACGACCGTATCGCCCACCTGAACGCGCGGCTCGAAGCTCCACAGCTTTTCGCGGTCAAGCGCCGGAACCTCTACGCCGCGCTTGATACGATCTCCCACCAGCGCACGAATCTTTTGAAGCGGGCGCTGAATGCCGTCAAAGATGCTCTCAATCAGTCCGGGTCCAAGCTCCACGCTCAGCGGCGCGCCCATGCTCTCCACAGGCTCGCCGGGACCAAGGCCGCTGGTTTCCTCATAGACCTGAATGCTGGCACGGTCGCCGCGCAGCTCGATGATTTCTCCGACCAGGCGGTCACGGCTTACGCGCACCACATCATACATGCGCGCATCTGCCATGTTTTTCGCCACGATCAAGGGGCCGGCGACCTTTACGATCGATCCTTGTGCCATGCTCTCTTACCCCTCTTTCTCTTCATTGTTGAACAGGATATCCGCGCCAATGGCCTTTTCCACGTTTGCCTTTACCCGCGCCATGGCATATCCCGTGCTGCCCCGGCTTCCGGGGATGGGGATGATAGCGACATCCGCCTGCGTCTGATAGCGCTTGAGCGCCTCGGGCGTCTGCTGTGCGGCCGCTTCTGTAATAAAGATGACGCGAACGCCCTCCTGCGTAAGCCGGAACAGCGCATGCGTGGTTTCCTCTGGGGTTGTGGTCGGGATGACCTTCATGCCAAGCGCCTTAAAGCAAAGCACCGCATCGCGCTCGCCTACCGCGCCCATGGTCATGCTCTCATTAGCCATGCAGCTCACGCACCCTTTCCTCCAGCTCCGCCTGCTGAAAGCCGTTGAGCTTTCCTGCCATCACCAAGCGGACGTCCGTGGCCTCGCGTTGCGCGCTCAAAAGGTAGCTGATCAGCACCTCAATAGAGGCGGTTTGGTATTTTGTGTTGCCAAAAAGGCCAAACAAGGCGTCATCCACCGTGCGCTCCATCAAGGGAAGCTTTCCCGCGTCCGATGCGCAAAGCACCGCCGCATGGTAGAGCTTATCGCCATAAGGCTTGATCAGCTTTGCAAGCTGATCTGGCTCCTCATACGCCTTTTGAAATTTCTCCAGCGCAATGACGCCGCCGGGCAGAAACAGCTTGTTCAGGAAATCCGCGCCTTTACCCATCGCCTTTAGGCGCAGGGCAATGATATAGTTTTGCAGATCCACCTTTGTGGTAAAATATCGTTTGACCGCCTTGACATTGACGCGCTTAAGCTTGTCAAAAATCATGAGGTACATGGCTCTATCCAGATCCGCATCGATCTGCATGGGGTCGAACTCCTTGGCCTGCCGCTTCTCCAATGCATCCAACGCCGCCTTGAGGATGGGGTGCAGCGCGTTGTAGCGGCGTTCCGTTACGGCATGCTTAAGCAGCTCCACCTTGATGGAGCCACAGGTGGAAAGGTATTCTGGCTTCTGCGCCAAAAAGCGCGATTTTAGCAGCACCTTGAGGTTATGAATATCATAGCGAAGCAAAAAGCAATCCGTCAGCTCCGGCTCCGGCGTAACAGCTTCAACCAGCTCACAGGCTTTTTTTACGCGCATCTCCGCAGCAAGCTGAAAATCCATTTCCTCATTGCTTGCAAAGCCGATATCGGCAAGCGTCCTGCGGGCTTCCTCGTAGGTATGGGCCGCCATCAGCCGTTCCAGCTGCGCACCGTGCAGAGCCGCAGAACGTAGAACGCCGATGCGCCCGCACGCATAGGAAATGCTGGGTTGTGGCATGTCCACACCTCCCTTATTCGTTAAACAGGATCTGTGCGATTTCGGTTTCCATATCGCCGCGCACGTTATCTAGCAGGCTTTCAAAGGTCATATAGACCTCCGTGCCGCCCAAACCCAAAATCGCGCCAGTCACACCCTCGCGGCGAGCGCCGTCAAGGGTGATTTTGCCGGGCTTGCCCGCCGCGACAAGCGCCGCGTTCAGCTCCGTCACAAAGGAATCATCAAACCATGCGGCGTTTAACGCGCCGATGATCAGCGTTTCGCAGCCGCGTGCGGCAGACACAGCCTGCCTGAGCAAAAACGCGCGCGCTTCCTTGGCGGCTGTAGCGCAAAGCTCCGCTTTGGCCTGCGCAAAGGCTTCGTTCATGACATCGCGCTTTTTTTGCAAAAGCTGCTTGCGCAGATCAAGCTCTGCCATGCGCCCCATGCGCTCCGCAAGCGCCACGCTCTCCGCGTTTGCTTGGCGCACCGTCTCCGCACGCATGCTTTCCACCTTGGCGCGGGAAGCGGCTGTAAGCTCCTCGGCCTTCTTTTCGGCATCGGCCTTTGCCTGCATCGCGGACGCGCGCGCATCATCCTCGATCTTTTGAAGGATGGCTTGTGCGTTCATCTCATTCACCTTAACCCAGCTTAATGGAGTTAACAATCAGGAAGGAGACCAGCAGCGATAGAACCGCATAGGTTTCTACCATAACGGTCATGGTAATGCCCTTACCGCTCATCTCGGGGCGCTGACCAGTCATGATCATGCTGGAAGCAGCCACCTGACCCTGACGAATTGCAGAATACAGCCCCACAACGCCAACCGGCAGGCAACCAGCGATAATGGCCATGCCCTGCTCCATGGTAACAGGAACCATCGCGCCGCCCAGCACGCCGGTGTTAATTAACACGATTACCGCAATCAGGAAGCCATAGATGCCCTGCGTCGCGGGCAAAAGCTGCAAAACTAACAGTTTGGAGTTCACCTCGGGGTTTTCAGTGGATACGCCAGCGGCGGTTTCACCGGACAGACCCACGCCCTTGCTAGAACCAATACCCGAGAGAATGACGGCAAGCGCCGCGCCAAACAGCGCCAGAATTTGACCGATAGACATAGTAATGACCCTCCTACATTCTTTGTTGCATGATGATTTATCGTTGCCATCAGGAACGCTCAGGCGCCTCCTGAATGTAACAATACTTGTTGGTGGTGCTCAGTGGTTGGAAGGGCTTGCCGCCATCCTCGTAGAACTTGCCAAAGAACTCGATGTATTGCAGACGGCAGCTATGCACATACGCGCCCAAAATGTTGATACCTGCGTTGAACAGGTGACCGCCGCAGAACAGCGCCACGCCCAGCACCTGCCCGATGATGCCCGCCGAGAAAACCATGCCCACCAGCTGGTTGATAACCATGCCGATGACGCCAGTCGCAAGCCCCATGCCAAACAAGCGCATATAGCTCAAAAGGTCGCTCACCCAGCTGGTCATGCCATAAAGCGCGCCCAAACCGCTGATCAATCGCTTGAAGGGGTTCTTGCTCTTTTCCCTGCCAGCGGTCACCAAAATGATGCCCGCACCCGCAAGCGCCATCCACTGCCCCACAGAGGGCAGCACCAGCATCAGCACCAGACCCACCACCAGCAAAAACCAACTCAGCTGGTCGGCAATCGCCGCGCCGGGCTTGCCGCGCTTGACGTTCATGTACGCCGCTACGCCCAGCCCCGTAAACAGATGGATTGCGCCCATCACCACGCAAATAGCCATCACGGGCATTGCTTGGTTGATGGGGTCAAACACCGATGGCCATGGCGAAAAGCCAAACCAAGTGTTGTACAGCGCGCCCCACAGGATGGTCATCACGCCGCCGCCTGCCAGTATCCACATCAGGCGCTTCGCGCCGGGGGAAGGCTTCAAAACTTTGATAAGGATAGGAATGAGCAGCGCCATGACAATGCCGTAGCCCGCATCGCTGATCATCATGCCCATGAAGTTGATAAAAAAGGGCATCATCACCGCCGTGGGGTCAAGCCCGCCATAGGTCGGCAGCGAGAACCCGGAAACCACGCTTTCAAAAGGCGAAACCACGGCGTTGTTGTGCAACAGCACCGGCGGCTCCTCCCCCTCATCGGGGTCTTCAAACGCCATGCAAGCCGCAGAGCTTACCTTGTGAATGCGCTTTTCCACACGCTCCGTCATCAGCGCGGGCACCCACCCGCGCAGGTAGAAGGTGCTCTGCGAACCTAGCAACGCCTGCGACGCACTCCAGCGCTCCCGCTCGGAGGCAAGACAGTCGTACAGCTCCTTTAGATCCTTCAGATCGCCTACATAGGCGGCAGTCTCCTTTACGATGGCCGCTTGCCGCAAATCAATCTGCGCAAGCTCCTGCTCAAGCTGGGCAAGCTTTGCGGAAACAGTCCCCACCACGCTCAGCGTCAGGGGGGTATAGCCAACCTCCTTGAGCTTGCGCAGGGTTTCCTCCGCCGCGCCGCGATGCGCCACAACCGTCAGGTAGACCGCCTCGCGCACCGTGGAGATCACCTCCACACAGCAAAGCGGGGAAAGCTCTCCGCTCTCCAGCAACGCCTGAAACGCGGTTTTCTGCGCCGTTGCCAGCGTTGCCACCGTGTTACGCGTGCTATGAAATTCCTCCACTGGGATGGAAAGCGCTGTCCATGGCGAAAGCTGCTCCTGTGTTGCCTGCACGCGCGAGGCTTGTCCGCGCAGCTCACCGCTTTCGCGCTCCAAAGCCTCCAGCGCCTCCACGGTTTTCATCAGCTCCGGCTGACGCTCGCCAAGCAGGGTTTGCACCCGCTCCTCCGTGATGGAAGGCTTACCGCCAAGCAACGGGGGCTTGGTTTGATTGAACTTGCCGAGCCTCGCAATTGCCCATTGCACCCGGGTAAGCGTATCCTCCGCATGTGCGAGTCTCTCAGGCGCGTTTTGCCGCTGGAAGCCGTCCTCTTCCTCCGTGGGGGTGATGTGTACGCAAGCAAGCTTCTGAATGCTACTCAGCAATGCGCGCTCATCCCTAGCGGGGGCGATTAGGCTCATACGCTTCATTTCAACGATTGCCATCGCTCATGACCCTTTCCGCAATGTGCTGGACAGCCATTGGCAGGCGTGCACGCGCGCCGCGCATACGCTCGTCCATTTCCTGAAGCTTCTGCGCAGCATTGCTATCCAGCATGCGCTGTGTGGCTACGCGTTTTTCTTCCAAAATGCTCTGATACAGTGCGCGGTGCTCGCGCGCCATGGCGCGTTCGCTATCCACGCAGACGGTTTCGGTTTCTTTCAAAAGCTCCCGAGCCTCGCGCTGCGCATCCATCACGATGACCTCAGCCTTTGCTTCAGCGGTCTTGACCGCTTGGAACAGTTCCGTTGCCATAAGTACCGATCTCCCTTCGGCGTTTACTTAGTGCCAAACAGACGGTCGCCCGCATCGCCTAATCCGGGAACAATGTAACCATGTTCATTGAGCCTTTCATCACACGCGGCCACATAGATGTTAACGTCCGGATGATCCTTCTGCACGCGCGCAATGCCCTCCGGCGCGGCAATCAGGTTGACCAAACGAATGTTGTGGCAGCCGCGCTGCTTGATAAACGAAATAGCCGCCGAGGCGCTGCCACCAGTGGCAAGCATGGGATCGAGCACCAAAAGCTCTCGCTTTTCACTGTCCGCAGGCAGCTTGCAGTAGTATTCCACCGGCTGCAAGGTAACCGGATCGCGGTAAAGGCCGATATGGCCGATGCGCGCCGCGGGAATCAGCGTAGACACACCTTCCACCATGCCAAGCCCTGCGCGAAGAATTGGGATGATGCCGACCTTTTTGCCGCAAAGGGTGCGCCCTTGAGTGGCGCAGATGGGCGTTTCCACCGTGATTTCCTCCGTGGGCAGATCACGCGTAACCTCGTATACCATAAGCATGCTGATTTCTTGCAGCAGCTCACGAAATTCCTTCGCACCTGTGTTCTTGTCGCGCATCAGGCTCAACTTGTGCTGAATCAGAGGGTGGTCGAAGATGTATACCTTTCCCATTAAAATCCTCCTCATATACATATGCCGATCGCATATTTCATGATCGATTTGGCGAGAGGCCTGAGGAAAATCGCCAGCCTTCGCTATTCTTGAATTATTATAGGGGAAACGGGGCACTAATGCAAGGGGGTAGCGGAAAATAGATGGAAAAGCACTCTCCGGATTGTACCATAAAATCCAATTTCAGCATGCTTGCCGATTGGTTT
>JAVVVJ010000039.1:0-26486 GCA_036652695.1 Clostridia bacterium
CGTGCTTGAATGGGGTTCAAGAGGCCGGAAGTTCGAATCTTCTCACCCAGACCAATATCTTGTAGGTAGTCCTGTATGTTTAGCACAACATACAGGACTATTTATTTGTTCTTCCGGCCTTTTATGGCATTATCGGACTTGTGGCAACAATTCAGGCACGATTTTGGCGATTTTATTCCGCGCGTCTGATATATCCATTTGGTCTATATGGGTGTAGGTGTTCACTGTGGTTTCATAGTCTTCATGGCCGAGCAGGTACTGCATGGTGGCTGGATCGACGCCAGCGCGGCGGAGTAGCATGGTATAGGTGTGGCGCAACCTGTGAGGAGACACACCCACAAGAGCGGGCACATCACGTTTAAGCCTATCCCATGTTCGGCGGTGCTTTGATTGTGTCCATGGCAACATCCCGCCGAACACATAACCAGTATCTGCTCTTTTAGTTTCTAGTATGGCGCCGACAAACGCGGGGAGCGGTATGATTCGAAGAGCTGCATGTGTCTTTGGTTCGCCTATGGTTGTTGTATTTCCATGGAAAACGGCGCCTCTCCTGACGTGGATAGAGTCCGCTCCAACGTCTGACCATATGAGGCCAAGAGCCTCTCCGCGCCTGATGCCAGTATATAGCATTAGCAACGGGAGTAATCCGTCATCATGATGGAGCAAGTCGAAAGTAAGGGGCTTAACGGCCTCCATTGGGACTGGCATCCGCTCCTGTTCCGTGCCATCGGGTTCCTTGACGCGATTCATGGGGTTTCTTCCAACAATACCATCTTCATAGGCTGCCGCAAATATTTGTCTTAGCACCATCATGATTTTATCAATCAGGCTTTTGGACTTTCCTCTGTAGCCATTAATAAAAATTTGCAGATCGTCGGTTGTGACTGCTACCAACGCTGCGCTGCCTATGGTTGGGTAGAGGTGGACTTTGAAGACATTGGCGTACATGTCCCGGGAGGACTGACGCAAGCCGTCGCATTTGTAAAGCATATACCATTTGTCCGCATAATCACGGAATGAAACAGATGCTTGTGCTGATGGCTGAATGTTGGCTGTTGCGCGTCCGCATGCCTGCTGTATAGCGTATTCGGAGGCAATCCGTGCCTTTTCTTCTTTCAGTTCTCGCTTTCCGTATGCGCTAGCCCATTTGTAGATAATTTCCCCGCTTTCATCTTTTCCGACATTTACACGCGCCCTGAGGCGCTTTTTTTCTTTCATGGATTCACTGTCCCCTTTCGTTTCAGGGGACGGAATGCCGCCAGGGCTGCCATGCGCCGCCATCCACGACGGGAGCATGAAAATATTTCCGTCGTGGATTACGCTTGCTTGATTTTATCCCGCATAGCAGCGGGATGAAGCAAGCCAAGGGAACGGCACACAACGGTTTGCTCGGCAAAAGGCAGAGCGCGATAAACTTCAAGCAGCTGCTTTTCAAACGGATCGACCTCAACGTATGGAGTTTCCCGTGGAACAATGGATAAAGGGTTATCCGTCCTTCCAAGCAGGTAGTCGGTTGATACGCCATACATGTCTGCAATAGCAATCAGTGTCTTGTAATCTGGTAGCGTTCGGCCCGTCTCCCATTGGCTGATGGACGTTTGTGATATGTGCATTATTTCCCCAAGTTCCTTTTGTGAGAATCCTTTCGCCTTACGTAGATTTTTGAATGGATTCGGCTTCATAAACTCACCTCCACTACAAATATAGCTTATTGTAATATCACAAGCAACAATATTTTCAAAATATTAAGTAAAAACATTGACAACGGTTATATTTTATATTATTATATAGTCATTGCTTAATATCTGTCAAACAAAGGAGGGTAAAATATTCGTGAACATTAAATATTTACGCAAAACGGCAAAGCTAACTCAAGGTCAGCTTGCGGAGCAAGTCAATGTCAAACAATCTTCAGTGTCCTCTTGGGAGAGTGGTAGATGTACACCCAAGGCGACGCTCCTCCCCCAGCTAGCCGTTGCACTTGGATGTACGATCGACGACCTTTTCGACGCCAAGGGTGGTGAGACAGATGACAGGGATTAACGTCAACGAGCTGAAAACAGAAATCCCAATCCTCCCACATGCCATAGCCATTGACTTTGACGGTTGTTTGTGCGAAAGCGCATGGCCAGAAATTGGACGTCCGCACATGCGGGTAATAAACAAGCTTCGTGTGGCGCGTGGACAAGGGAAAAGGGTAATCCTGTGGACGTGCCGCGAGGGGAAGCTGTTGGAAGCCGCACTGGAGTGGTGCAGGGTGCAGGGGCTGCGCTTCGATGCTGTGAACGAAAACTTGCCAGAGCGCATAGCCGCTTATGGAAACGATTGTAGGAAGGTAAGTGCAGATGAGTACTGGGACGATAAAGCATGGAGGATGTACGGATGAAAGCATGTGAAAGGCTCGCAGACGAAAAAAAGCAACTTTCTAAATTACAGGTCGCTTACAAGCAGCACCTAGCGTATGGCGGGCACGATCGACTGCGTTGGCTTGAGCGGAGTATTGACATGCAGCAAGAAGCAGTAATGAAGCTTACCATTGCCCGTGACGAGATTCACCCTTTTGGGTGCGTCGCTTGCCAGCATTACAGCCGATGCCCGTACAGCGGATAATGGTTCCGCCGTTTCGCCCATCAAGGATAAAAGGAGGTGCGCCGCTTGTCTGAAAAAATTCGTGATATTCGCGATTTTCTCGCGTTGCTGAATGATGTGAAAGGCCCCAACGCCAGCGGCAACTATACGGCGCGTTGTCCAGCGCACGACGATAAAACCGCAAGCCTTACCGTGTGCGCAAAAGCCAGTCAAAAAGACGGAAAGCGGCGGGTATATTTGCATTGCCAAACTGGGCACTGCCAAAATGACGAAATTATTTCAAAGCTTGGGCTTACGGCGCGTGATCTGATTCTTGACAATGACGCGGAGGTGCTGCCCAGTGGGCAGAAGGTATACACGGTTAGAAAACCGCAGTTGTCGCCAAAAGCAAACGATGGCGGCCTTGGCAAACTGACAAACATCTACGACTACACCGATGCCGATGGCAAGCTACTGTTCCAGGTTTGCCGGTTTGAAAAAAGCAACGCGGATGGAAAAAGAGAGAAGACATTCCGGCAGCGCCGCTATCTTCCTGCCGATCCCGCCGCTAAAAACGGCTATGTGTGGAGTGTTCCAGAGGAAATAAGGAACAGCACGATTTATCATTTGCCCGCTGTGCTGGACGCGATTAATGGCGGCTTGACCGTATATGTGGTGGAGGGCGAGAAGGACGCGGACACCATGACGCGCCTTGGTTACACGGCCACCACAAACGCTGGCGGCGCTGGAAAATGGGCAGACGGGCATACAGCGCTCCTCAAAGGTGCGGACGTGGTTGTACTGTATGACTATGACGTTGAAAAGAATAATTTCGCGGGGCAAAAACATGCTTGGGAGCTTGCAAAGGCGGTCAACGAGATCGCCAATCGCGTCCGTATGCCAGACATCAAAGAAGCTTGCCCAGACATTCCTGCGAAAGGCGACATAACGGACTTATTCCAGATCTTGGGGGACGAACAAGGCAAGGAGGCATTTGACGCGCTGGTAGACACATGCGGCATGTACAACCCCGACGGATTACCGCCTTGGATGACACCGCAGGAGGCGGCGGCAGAGCTGTATAGCCGCGTAGGCGGCTACTGTGTGCATAAGGGCTGCATATGCCAAAGCACCGACGAGGGGCCGCGCAAATTGGGGACATTTGTTGCACTCCCAACCCAAATTGTGACGAGGGATGACGGCGTAAATCTTGATAAGGTTTTTGTTATTGACGGATGGGCACGACAGGGGCGCATGCTACCGCAGGTACAGGTTCAGGCAGCAAAGTTCAAGGCCATGGATTGGGTGCTGGAAAATTGGGACTTTGCTGCCAATCTCATGCCTGGCAATATGATCAAAGACAAGCTGCGCTATGTCATAACGGAGGTTGGCGAAATGAACGCCAAGCGCAAAACCGTGTATACCCACACGGGATGGCGCAAAATCGACGGAAAATGGATATATCTATACCAAGGTGGAGCCGTAGGCGCTGACAACGTGAGCGTTGACCTTGAAAGTGTGCTTTCCAGCTACACGCTGCGCTGTGGAGATGATATTGCGCTCTTGGAAGCGGCTCGCAAAAGCTTCACGGCAAGGTTTTGCATGGCGGAGCATATCGCTGTACCGCTACTTGGCGTGATCTTCCTTGCCCCGTTGCGTGAGTTTTTGAAGCAAGCAGGATGTACGCCAGGCTTTGCGCTATTTCTGATTGGAAAGTCAGGCTTCCACAAGTCTACAGCCATAGCCTTGATGTTAAGCTATTTCGGAGATTTTCATTCAAAAAATCTGCCAGCCAGCTTTAACGACACCTCCAACACCATCCGTAAAAAGGCGTTCGTGTTAAAGGATTTGCCGATTGTGGTTGATGACTACCACCCCGAGAGCAGTATGCAGGAGCGCCGCAGGATGGAAAGTACGGCGCAAGCCCTAAGCCGTGCCTTTGGCGATGGCGCGGACAGAGGGCGAATGCGGGCAGACCTTAGCTTGCAGGAGGCTATGCCTCCGAGATGTGTCGCCATTATGAGCGGCGAGGATATGCCGAATATTGGCGAAAGCGGCACAGCACGCTATTACGTTGTGAGTGTTGGCAGGAGTGATATACCGATTACCGACGAATTAACAGAGGCGCAGGCTATGGCAAAGAGTGGAATATTGCGCAAGGTGATGCGCGGCTACATCGAATATTTACAGCCCCACGCCGACAGCCTTGGCAAGAAGCTTGAAAAGCGGTTTGTAACGTTTAGGACGCGAGCCGCAAAGGAGACGCAAGGCGCACATGGCAGAGCACCAGAGGCCGTCGCACATATTATGCTTGGGTACAGTATGATGCAGGATTATCTCGTGAGTATAGGGGCGATCAGTGACGAGGAGGCAAACGCCGACTTTATGGACGCTTGGCGAGTGCTTGTGCAAAATAGCCAAGATCAAGCGCGGGAGGCACAGGACGAAAAGCCGTGCAAGATGTTTCTTGCAACAATGTGTGAGCTGTTGGTGAATCGAACTGCCGCTGTCAAAGACCTTACCGATGCAAATGCTCCCATTCCAAGCAAAGGCATGGTTGGGTATGTAGACGCGGAATACTACTATTTTTTGCCCGAAACAGCTTATACCATGGTATCAAAGTTATACAGCGACCAGGGCGTTAGCTTTATTCTTTCTAAGCGCATGCTGTTTAAGCAAATGCGGGACGATGGTATTGTTGTGTCCGACGTGGATGGAAAGACCGCCCGCGGTAAAAAAATCAACGGAAAGCTAACACGCCTGTTATGGATTCCTCGCCGTTTCTTCGACGATATGCCGCCGCCTGCGGAGGAGCAAATGAAAATTGACGGCTATGTACAGGTCGAAGATGAAGACATGCCATTCAAATAAGCGAAAGGATGGGAGAAGCCAAATGAAACCATTGATAACAGAAACATCGGACAAGGCGGTGGCATTGACGCTGAAAACGGCGCAAATGCTAGTGCGAAAAGAACTTGGGCTAGCGGGAAATATGCTGCGCGAAGACCTAGACACCTGTGGAGATGCACGGGTATACAGCATGTGGAGCGGGCGGATGGAGGTTGTTGTGCAAAATGATTGGTACGACCATAACGGTTTGCTATGCCTGAGGCTACGCCATCCAACGGGGAGCTGTATATATATGTATTATAATCCGCTCACGCTAGAGGATCATCAAGAAATGGAGCCATGAAAGAAAGGACGGAAAACGCAATGAGCAATGCCATTACTACAGGAACCACGACAGCCATACAGCCCGCACAACGGCTTGCGGAAATCGAGTATAAACTACATTTCCACATTACGCAAGCCGCTGGCCATCTGCTAGACGTGGGTCGATGCCTGATCGCCGCGAAGGATGAGGGACTTGTGCCACACGGCATGTGGCAGGAATGGCTGGCGCAAAATGCGGGTATGAGCGTGCGCAGCGCACAGCGCATCATGCAGGCGGCGCGGGAAGTACCTGAGGAGTCTCCACTGGCGCAGTTGGACTTTAGCAAGGTGCAGGCGCTTCTATCACTTCCTGCAGGCGTAAGGGAGGACTTCGCGGATGAAATCGACGCGGAAAACAAGAGCGTCCGCGAGCTGGAGGCAGCGATCAAAGCCAAACAAGAGGTGGAAGAACGGTTAAAAATCGTGGAGGATGATTGTATCGATGCGCTTAAGGAGAAGCAAAAGGCCAATCAGCACGTTGTTACTCTTGCAACAAAAATGGACGCCTTGCGGAATCAGTTAAGTCAAGCCGAATCGTTATCTGCCGAACGTCTTAATGAGTATAACCGCATCAGTCGTGCGTTTAACATTGCGGTGGAGGAAGCGAAACAAGGCTCTGTTGGAAAAGGTATTAGCGCCGATGCACAGGCCAAGATTGATGCGCTTCAAGCCGAGCTCGAGGAACAAGAGGCGGAGATTGCACGGCAGGCCAAGCTGCGAGCGGACGCGCAGGCAGAGCTCTTGAGAGCGCGATCTCAAGCGGCACGTGGCGACACAAGAGAGGCCGCAGAGCAATTTACAGCGGATGAGCTTGGCGCGGCGGTGCAGTCCTTTATCGGGCGGGCATCCGTGTTGCCTTATATGGGTGGGCAGCTTGCCAGCATGAGCGAAAGTGAACGAAGCAATTACCGCAGATATGTGGATATGGTGACAGATTGGTGCGACAGCTCAAAGGCCGCGCTGAATACGCTGGAGGCAGGTGTTATTGATGCTTGACAAGGAATTGATGGTGAATCAGGAAAGCAACCTTCCCACTATACCCGACTGGGCCGGGGCCATGTGTGAGCAAATGGGACAAAGCCTCCGCGTAATGGCCGAGGCCATCAAGGCAACCAACGAGAGCATGGAAATGCTTAAACGTCAAATGCAGCAAATGGTACCATTGACCAGGGGACAGGCCAACGCGCTCAATAAGCAGATACGAGAGCGAGCAATAGACTTGCGGGAACAATATTGCCTTTCGCAGCAGGCAGATGCCTCCATTGCCACCGCGATCCGAAAGGATGTAAAGCTAGCGGCGGGTACGCGCAGCATAGATGAGCTTCCGCGCGCCTTGTACGGGGTGTATTCCGACCAAGTTGCAATGTGGGACAGCTATCCAGTCTTAAAGGGAATTAAGCAAAGATATAGGGGGGTAAAGTCAAATGAACCATAATGAGCTGGTAAAACGATCCTGCCGAACCTGCGCTGATAGGGAAGTCTGTGAAGATGCGGATAGCAATATTGAGCAGGAGGCGCATAGCCCCGATGTGATGCTATTCTGTACGCGATGGAGGGATCAAGTCAAGCGGAAGATCGCTGTGCGAGGTATGGAGGATGACGAATGAATAAAATTACAATCATCGGCAACCTGACGCACGATCCCGATTTAAGGACAACCCAAAGCGGGATTGCCGTTTGCAGCTTCTCCGTTGCGGTCAACCGCCGTCGAAAGGTAGAAGGGCAGCCGGAAGCGGATTATTTCCGCGTAACAGTATGGCGGGCAGTGGCAGAGAGCTGCGCGAAGTATCTCGCCAAGGGGCGTAAGGTTGCCGTGGTAGGCGCGGTAAGCATCCACCACTACGTGGGAAGTAATGGAGAAACAAAATCAAATTTGGAAATTGAGGCAGACGAGGTGGAATTTCTCTCCTCCAGCAACGGAAGTCCCGAACGGTAAAGGAGGTATTGACCGTGAAAATGAACGCAATCGACATTATGAACCGTTGCCGCAATGCTGCCAGCGAGATAAACCGGCTGAACGAGCGCATTGCCCGCTATCGGGCATGCGCCACAGACAGTGCGGCGCATATCAACCAGACTGGCCGCGTTCAGGGTTCGGGTGGCGATTCCGTTTCATCGTTCGCGGTTGCGGTTGGCGACTGTGAGCGCCAGCGGGAAAGGCGGAAGCAGGAATATGAGGCGGAAAGCTACTGCGCCTGCAAGCTGCTGGATGAGCTGCCCGAAACGGAATGCACAGTGCTATATCGTTATTATGTAGGCGTGCAAACCGTTGGCGGGATCGCGGCCGCGCTACGGTTTACCACGAACTATGTGAAGCGGAAAAAGGCGGACGGTCTAATGCTGCTTGAAAAAATCGATATCAGCATGGTGCTGGAGCTGCTGCCTGAATGGTATACAGAGGGTGCGAGAGCTGATTGCCAAGAAGATACCTAGTGTATACCCATTGGAAACCATCAAGATACCCATCGGAAACCTTGTAGAAACCCCTTCCATATGATAGGATTATCATAGCAAAAGGCGTTAGGAGGAAAGATGGTCGCTTCCTCTATCCGCCTGCTCAAAACCGCCAACGTTGGCGGTTTTGTTTTTCTCTTTTTAAGGCGGTGCGCACGATGGAAAAGATAGCAAACCCATTTTACCATACCACGGCATGGCGAAAGCTGCGAAAGGTTATATTGCAACGCGACCATGGCATGTGTGTACGATGCATGGAACGCTTCATGCAGGGGGGCATCAGGCCGCGCCGTGCAACCACAGTACACCATATCAAGCATATGGACGAATACCCCGATTTGGCGCTGGAGCCTAGCAACCTAGAAAGCCTATGCGACATCTGCCACAATCAGGCACACCCTGAAAAGGGGGCCAAAGGCTATACGGATGCACAACCCGCCATCTGCCAGAATGTACGAATTATCAAAATATAGGCAATTAATGAAAGGAGTGTATGGTGATGAACGCCGAAATTAGAGCGCAGCACTTGCAGAATGTGACGGATGCCCATGCCATTGAGATGTACGACGGACTGTGCGCAGACTATGCGCGGCAATACGGTGCTGTATCCAACGCCGCGCAAAGCATTATTGCGGATGTCGCCGTTATGGAGCAAACCAAGCGGGAGCTCAACAATGACATCGAAGAGCGCGGCGTGATGGTGACTGTCTATAATGGGAGGCAGCAATTCCATCAAGAAAATAAGGCCATACAGGCGGCGCGCGCCTTGGCAGAACAGCAACGGAAGCACCTGAGTGAGTTGAAGTTGACGCCAGCCAGCCAGCGCGTCAACCCCGACGCTGCCGAGGATGACTTTAACAGTTTCTAACCCAACCGTCCAGCGGGCGACCCAGTACGCCTGCGACGTGCTGGATGGAAAAATATCTATGGGCGAAAAAGTACAGCTTGCCTGCCAACGTTACTTTGACGATTTGGAGAAAAGCTGTACGCCCGAATACCCTTGGCGCTTCGACGAGGCAAAGGCTGCTCGCCCCATAGACTTTATGGAGCGTTTTTTGTCACCCACAAAAAGCAACTATGAGCGTATGCAGCTGCTCGGCTGGCAATGCTTTGTTGAAGCAAACCTCTATGGTTGGGTTGACAAGAAAACAGAATTGCGCCGTTTCCGTGAGGGATTAATCATTGTAGGGCGCGGCAATGGCAAGAGCACCATGGTTTCGGGCAATGCCACCTACGGATCGAGCAAGGATGGGGAGCGCGGCGCGGACATCTATCTGCTGGCAAACTCGAAGGAACAGGCGGGCATCGTATACGAGGAGTGCCAAACCCAGATACGCGCAAGCCGCAAGCTATCCCCCCACTTCCGCGTACTGCGCGACGGCATTCATTACGATGCGACCAATGGACGCATACGCCACCGTGCCAGCGACAGTAGGAAGCTGGATGGTCTCAACCCGCATATGGGAATTTTTGACGAAATCCACGAGTACCACGACTTCAAACTTATCAATGTTATCAAACGCGCAATGAAAAAGCGCCGTCAGCCCCTTGCCATATACATCACAACCATGGGCAGTGTACTGGACGGCCCGCTGATGCACTACTACAATCTTTTTACCGACGCCATGAGGGGACAGCTTCGGCCTGAGATTGCTGACCGCCTCTTTGCTTTTATTTGCGAGCTGGACGTGGATGATGATATTGACGATACCAGCAAATGGATTAAAGCAAACCCAAGCCTCGGCGTATTGATTAGCATGGAGGACATGCAAAACGATTGGGCGCGTTGCAAGCTGGTTCCACAGGAACGCAGTGACTTTGTCAACAAACAGCTCAATATTTTTACAAATGCCGCCGAGGCCGTCTTTGCCGATTATGACGTGATCCAGCGAAACAACGCAAGCATTGACGTTGACATGCTATCGGGGCGCGACTGCTATGGCGGCTTTGACCTTTCTACGACGGAGGACTTTACAGCGGCCGCGCTGGAGTTTGAATTGGATGACGGGCGCGTTTTCATACTGAGTCATACATGGATTCCGCAAAAGAAGGTGGAGATCGACAATGAAAAGCTGCCCTACTACGAGTACGCCATGCAGGGATTTTTGGATATTGTGCCAGGCGAGTACATCAAACAAGAGCTTGTGTACGATTGGTTTGTGGAACAGAGCAAAAAATATAACATCCTGACAATCGGCTATGACCCAGCTAACGCGCCGTGGATTGTACGCATGCTGCAAGCGCAGGGATTTGCCTGCAACGTAGTGCGGCAAGGGCCGCTCACCTGCAACGGTCCCATGAAGGATATACGGGATAAGATGTTAGACGGGAAACTCGTTTACAACAACAACCCGCTTTTCTTCTGGTACTTGAGCAACGTCCGCCTGCGGCGGGACTTTTATGACAGGGAAAAAGAAAACTGGTATCCGTCAAAGCGCGACAGATACCGAAAGATTGACGGGTTTATGGCGTTCCTTGACGCCCACGTGGAGTATATACGCCTTAACCCAATCAGCAACGTTGACGCAGACGTGCAAGTGACCGTCTACAGTCTGTACGATTAAAGGGGGGATGTAAAGGATGTGGCCATTTAAAAATGCTCGCGACAAGCCGCCCAAAAGCGCGCCCAATTACGGCGTAATGCGCACCGTGGGGCGCACGCGCGGCGATTGGACAATGACTACCAGCGAGGCCATCTATGCCGCCGTGAGTTTGATTAGCAATACCATCGCTATGATACCCATGCATCTATACAGAGGCATGGAGGTGCAGCAGGATGACCCGCTGGAAAAGCTTGTTGCATATATGCCCAATGCCACGATGAACCCGTTTACTTACCGGCAAACCATGGAGGCATTCCGGAATACGGAGGGCAGTGCCTATGCCCTACTGGTTCCCACAGAGGATGGGCGCGGCATTTCCAGCATGGATGTGCTGGACGCGGCGAAGGTTAGGCCGTTGCGTGAACAAAAAACGCGGGAAATCTGGTATCAGTTCCAGCTAGAGGACGGCAGACAGACCACAGTGCACTCGTCCTGCATGATCGCGCTACACCACATGAGCGCCAACGGTGAGTGCGCCATACGCCCCGTGGACGTGCTACGCGGTACACTGGACTACGACCGTAAAATCAAGGAATTCTCACTAAACCAGCTGGAGGGCGTCAACGGCGGCGTGATTTTGAATATACCGCAAACCGGGCTGTCGGAAGAAAAGAAGAAAAACGCCATTGCAAACTTTTTGAACGCCTACCGCGAAAGCGGCGGGCGTTTGGTGGTTTTGGAGGGCGGCATTACTGCAACCACGCTAGCTGCTAGTCCAGTTGATCCCAAAGTGCTGGACGTGGAAAGGATCAGCAAAAACCGCGTTGCCACTGTGTACTGTATACCGCCTCATATGCTGGGCGACTATACCGATGCCAGCTATACAACGGCGGAGCAGGGCAAGCGCGAGTTCCTCGACCTAACCATTGCGACCATTGTATCACAATGGGAAGCGGAATATAACCTCAAGCTGTTAACGTGGAAGAAAATCCAGCAGGGGTATACATTTCGCTGCGACCTTCGCGCCGCACAGCGCGCCGATATCCAGACCATGGCAGCCATGTACCAGCAAGCCGTGCGCGGCGGGTGGATGACACCCAACGAAGTGCGTGAAAACGAAGGCTATCCGCCCGACGCAAGCGGCGGCGAGCTGATGGGCAGTCGCGACCTTGTACCCTTGCGAATGTTATTAAGCGGAGAGGAGGTAGGAAAGTAATGTCTACTTTTTGGAGCTTCAAGGCTGCGGCGGAGCCTGACGCTGTGGAATTGCGTATTGACGGTGATATTGTGGATGATGGCGACGCATGGATTTATGAGTGGTTCGGGGAGCCGTGCACCTCGCCTAATGGTTTCCGTCAGGAGTTGAACAAGTATAGCGGTAGACGTATAAATGTGTGGATCAATAGTTATGGCGGCAGTGTGTTTGCAGGAACTGGAATCTACAATGCTTTGAAAAACCATAATGGAAAAGTAACTGTTATCATTGACGGCATCGCAGCCAGTATCGCCAGCGTGATCGCCATGGCGGGGGATGTTGTTGAGATTGCGCCTGTTGGTATGCTGATGATCCATAACCCCATGGGCTGTATGGGTTATGCCGAGGCCAAGGAGTTCCGCCACATGGCGGACATGCTGGACAAAGTGCGGGAAACCATCCTTAACGCCTATGCCCTGAAAACCAATATCGACCGTGCGGAGCTTACGCAGCTTATGGATGACGAAACCTATATGACGGCAGGCGACGCGGTACGCCTTGGCTTTGCGGATGGCGTGCACAACGTTGCTACAGAACAACGCGACCTTGTGAATTGCGTATTTTCCCGAGGCAAGGCCATTGGCGTCGAACAGGCGCGAATGGAAGATGCCTTGCAATCCATCGCCGCCAGCCTGCGCGCAAGGCGCACGGTGGACACCGCAGTAGCTAATATTGACAAATGCAGAGCGGACATATTGGATGATGCGCGACAACGCCTCGCACTTCGTGCACGGATCGTCAGCATCAGCAAACACTAAATTCCCCGAATGGGCAACCTGCTCCAACAAGGAGCAATGTTTGAAAGGAGATAATCACATGCCTAGTATTTTGGAAAACAAGCAAGCGCTCCAAGACCTCCGCAATGATATGGAGGTGGAAACCAAAAAGGGTCACGACATGCTCAAGGATAACGCCGCTACGCTGGAAATGATCACAGCGCAGAGCGACAAGCTTGATCTACTAGAGGCCAAAGCCACACTCATACAACGCGATATTGAGCGGGAGGAGAGCGATGGTCGCAAGGACACGGAAAGCGCCGCGAAGAACCAAAAGCCCAAAAGCACGTTCAGCTGCGCCGGTGAATATTTTAAGGCGGTGCATGATTCCGACGCGCCGGGCGGTCTGCGCGACAAGCGCCTTTCCCGCGTTGTGGATGCTGCCACGGGCGGAAGCGAGGGAACCAATGCAGATGGCGGCTACCTTGTGCCGCCCGAGTACGCCGATGGCATTATTGACCTTGTGGAAGGGGAGAGCGTGTTATTTCCGCAGGCGCGGAGGGTGCAGATTGCCGGCAACCGCCTGATCGAAATGTACTTAAATGAAACCGACCGCAAAGACCCCGTCACCGGCAGCCGTCACGGCGGCATACTCGCTTACTGGAAGGGCGAAGCGGCGCAGTATGAGGCGGTAAAGGCCGCGTTTGGCGAGCGTACCACCAATTTGCACAAGCTGACCGCCTACTGTCCCGTTACAGAGGAATTACTGGAGGATTACCCCGCTATGGAGGGGGTACTGAATGACCTCGTTGGCCGCGAGTTTGGGTTTAAGGCGGATGACGCGATCCTAAACGGAACGGGCAACGGTATGCCGCTTGGCATCCTCGCAACACACAGCAGCAACACCGCGCAAAACAATGCCGCATTGGTGACGATTGCCAAGGAAGTCGGTCAAGCCGCCAACACCATTGTAACCGAGAACATCTTAAAAATGCACAACGCGCTCATTGCCAGCAAGCGCAAAAACGCTTGCTGGTATATCAATCAAGATCTGGAAATGGTGCTGATGAAGCTGCTCATGAACATTGGCAGCATCAGTTCCACAGGTGCAGGTGCTGTGGAAGGCATCGCCGGCAGTATCGGTATGCCAATTTACACGCCGCCCGGAGCATATGGCAATGCAGAGGCGCGGTTGCTAAACATCCCCGTAAAGCCAATCGAGCACTGCGCAGAGCTTGGCGACAAAGGCGATATCGTGCTGATGGATGCCAGCCAGTACCTTGTGATTGAGCGCAGCGGGATTATGCGGCAGAGCAGCATGCACGTTCGCTTTGACTACGACGAAACGGTGTTTAAATTCAGCTGGCGTTTGGGCGGACGGCCCGACTGGATGAAGGCCATTACGGCGTATAAGGGCAACACGGCACGTAGTCCCTATATCGCGCTTGCCAACAGGGCATAAACCCGCAGTGGGGCGAGGCGGTTTACGCTTCGCCCCTATATGGACGTTGCACAAAAGGAGGAGGGTGTATGGCTATATATGTTGGGCCAACCATGGACGCGTTGAGACGCTATGCGGGGTTAAGTCCTGACGGCGACGCCCAAACCCTTGAGCTATGCATGCATGCCGCTAAGATTTGGTTCGCAAATGCTGGTGTACGCGAATTCATGGAAGGTAACGCCCTGTATAACTTGGGCGTGTACATGCTAGCAACGCATTACTATGATAATCGTGGTGTGCTTGACAGCAGCGGAGCGCTACGGACAGATATACCCCTGCCCTTTGGTGTTTTAAGCATCATGCACCAGCTACGATTATAGGAGGGCGGCAGCATGCACAAGCGTTTCAACGTCGGGGAGCTTAGGACGCAGATCATAATAAAGGCACTTGAGCCGAATATGGATGCGGACGGCTACCCAACGGAAACATTCACGCCCATTTACGGCGACGGTGTGAGCATCGGCTGTAAATGGGTAAACGTCCACGGCAGGGAGGTATACGAGGCCGAACGCCTGAACCTGCGCGAAGCCGCCACCCTGACTGTACGCTACACGTCGTTAGTCAATCAACGCTGTCGGATATGGCGCAGTGACGAACTAGGCGCGCTGCCGTATGGTGCGAGCGATGAAGCGGCCGCCGCGATTGCCTACGAGATCGTCAGCGTGGACGATATCCAAAACCGCCATGAACTGCTTGAGATTAAGGTGAAAAGGGTGGTGGTAGCTTGATGCCCAAAACGCTATATACAAGTCTTGAAAGCGACATCCGAGCAGCAGTTGCCTTTGCCGGTCTACCATGCGCGGCGAGTGAGTATACGGGAACGGAAAGTGCGTACATGGTTGTAAATTATTCTACGTTTCCCGCCAATCATGCGGACGGTGATCCACAGGCAGAAAGGCAGCTTGTGCAGCTGCACCTGTACTGCCCATCGACACGAAATACAGCAGAGCTACGCACAGGTATTAAGCGCGCGATCCATGCAGCAGGGTACAGCTACCCTGCTGCCGTGGATATGAGCGACAAGACTGGCCAGCATATCGTGTTTGAATTTGAGGGATTGGATGTGATATAGATGGCGAGCTTCCGTGTAGACGGCCTTAGCGACCTGCTAGATGACTTCTCGGCTTTGGCCGCAATGCCTGATAGCGTAGCAGCAAGCATGCTGCTTGCGGAGGCAGAGGTGCTGTTATTGGCACAAAGGGAGACCGCCACAACCATGCTTGCGGGACCGTACAGCAAGAGCCTTGTGCCTGACAGCTTAGCGATGGGCGCCGTGAAGCTGACCGGTAGCAGCAAGGTGCTTCACATTACCTTCAAGGGGGTGGTTGTGGACGCGCATCATAAAAAACCAACGCGAATTGCCGAAATCGCCTTTATTGCTGAGTTTGGAAAGCGGGGGCAGGCAGCGCGCCCATTCATTCAGACGGCCAATGAGCAAAGCGCGGATAAGGCTGTGCAGGCCGCCGCCGACAAGTACGACGAGTATCTAAGGTCAAAAAATATATAGGAACCGTAGGCGACACACCGTCAGCGGCGGATAAAGTGAGCCGACGATTAAAGGAGGAATCACCATGGCAGACATCGGTTTAAAGTACATGGCTGGAGCCAAAATGCTGACAGAGCCAGAGAACGCCATGCCCACTTATGACGCGGGCATGGTTATCGGCAAAATGATTAGCACCAACCTCGCCGTGACGAATGCCGAGGGCGAGCTGTACGCAGACGATCAGCTAGCGGAATATGTCAGCGAGTTTTCGAGCGCCGATTTTACCGCTGAGGTGGATAATATCACGCTGGAAAAGCAAGCCATTATGTATGGGGCAACCTACGCAGAAGAAGAGCTACAGCATGGCGCGGAAGATCAGGCTCCCAACATGGGCATTGGCGGCGTTCAGCAGCTCCGTGTGGGCGGGGTCCAAAAATTCAGGACGTGGTTCTTCGCCAAGGGTAAGGCGAGTATTCCCGACTGGAAGGGTACTACAAAGGGCAGTAGCATTTCTTTTGGCACACAGCCCATTAAAATGAAAATCACTGCTCCAGTGTTCGGGAAATGGTATCGGGTGAAGCAATTCGATAGCTATGATGCGGCAAAGGCGCACATTGACACTTTGCTGCACGTGGCGAAGTGGCACAGTGTAAATGTGCACTTAAACGGTGCGGGTATCGGTGAAAACGCAACGCCCAAGGGCGCGCGCGCGGTTGCTTCTGGCGCCGATTTTGTGCTGACCATCATAGGTACGCCTATGGCGCTGTATGACAATGGCGTGGAGAGCAAGGCCAGCATTAGCGGCGGGAAGTACACCCTTTCCGCCGTGACCGCAAACCACGACATTGCCGTTATTTATTAATCACAAATCTCTTTTATGGGCGGTTACGCTTCGCGGCGCAACCGCCCACGTGTTTCGTTCTAGTCCTTATTGCTTTTCGGCAGGCGATCCCGTATAGCGTCAAGGCGCTGAAGGATGCCAGCAAGACAAAGCAACACCGTAAATACCAGCACGGAAACAGCCACGCCGCCGACGGCAATGCCCACGTTGTAAGTGTACATCGGATCAGCATACGACGAGTAGCGATCTGGCGTAACGATCTGGAACATATTTCCCAATATCAACGAGCCTATCAGCATAGCAACAAACAGGATAACGGCAATTGCCTTTGTCCATTTTACCATAGAATCACCCCCGCTTTTTGCGAAAAGTATAGCACGAGCGAGCAAAACCGTCAACGTCGGCGTTTTTGAATGTGCACTATCAAAAATAATGATACGGATGCCAAATAATGGAGGCAGTTATGAAGCTAAAGGATTATCAATACCTATACAACGCTGCCGCTTACTTTGCGGCACGGGAACGCTTTGGCGCAAAGGAACGAGCAGAGCTTGACACCCTGCGCATGTCCGCAGGCGAAGAAATGCAACAAAGCGCGGAATTCAAAGAAGAGGAAAAACAGCTACAGGCGAAAATTGATCAAAAAGACTTTGTTGCTATGCTATTTACAAAATCAGCTGAAGGTTTTGACGCGCTGTGCTGGGCCATCGTGGAGCTATCCACACAGGCGGAGCTACAAAACCGCTATATGGGACGCGACCCCCGTGAAATGCTGCATATGGAGCGCGTGCGCGTTGAGTTAAAGCCTACACAGGTCGCAGAAGCACGGGCAATGATTATGAACGCAATCGTTAAGGGCATATCGCCCGCAGAAAATGAAAACGCCGAGGTTGACGAGGTGCTGGAGCAGCTGCAAAAAAAAACGGGAAACCCCTGACGCTGCCACAGTACCTGCACCTAACAACCGAAATGGGTATTAGCTGCAAGGAAGCCTTGCTGATGGAGATAGCGACGGTATACGAATTGTACCGACTTGAAGGTGAGAGGCGAAAGGGGCGGGGATAGATGGCGATTACGCGGGATATCAGCACGCGGTTGATACTTGAAGGGGAAAAAGAGTACCGCGCCGCTATGGGTCAAATCGGCAAGGAATACCGCGTGCTGGATAGCGAGCTAAAGAAGGTTGACAGCGATTTTAAGGGCCAGCAGAACACGCTTGCCGCCCTTGGAGCCAAGAACAAGGCGCTCAACGACGTTATCGCCAAACAAACCGATCGCCTGAACACCGAACGTGCAGCCCTTAACAGCGTGCAAAGCATCCAGGGTACCTATGCTCAGCAGGCAGAAACAGCACGAGCCAAGCTGGACAACCTAGCCAAAACAACGGATGACGCCACAAAAGAAACGCAGGAGTATAAGGATGCCATCGCCAAGCTACAGGCGGAGATCTCCAAGAACGAAGCCGCAGAGGTAAAATGTACAGACGCGGTAGCAAACCATACCATTAAGGCCAATCAGGCACAGGTGAAGCTAAACGACCTAAACCACGAGCTGACCGCCAACGGGAAATATCTTAACGAGGCCAAGAGCAGCGCGGACGGGTGCGCAAAATCCATTGACGCCTTTGGCAAGGAAACCAAAGAGACTGGCGAGGACGCCGCCGAGATGGGCAAAAAGGGCAAGTCTGGCGTTGAAGCCCTCGCCAGTGCGTTGGCCGTTGCCGGGTTGGCAAAAACTCTGGATGAAATCAAGCAGGCAGTTCAGGCTTGCATCAGCTCCAGCGTAGAATTCGAAAGTGCCATGGCAGGCGTGGCAAAAACCACAAGCATGACGGATGCGGAATTAAAGGAAATGGGCGACAATTTCAAAGAAATGTCCTCTAATATTCCCATGGCGGCAAAGGAGCTGGCAAGTATCGCGGAGGCAGCTGGGCAGCTCGGAGTTGCCAAGGGCGATATTGTGGAATTTACCAGTATTATGTCGATGCTGGGGACAGCCACGGACATGACCAGCACCGAAGCCGCGACATTACTGGCACAGCTTGTTGCTGTTACTGGCATGGACGCGAGTCAATATAGCAATCTTGGCAGTTCCATTGTTGCGTTGGGCAACAATTTCAGTACGACGGAAAAAAAGATTACTGAAATGGCGCAATCCGTTTCCGGCGCGGCAACAAACGCTGGGATGAATGAAACAGATATTTTGGCGCTATCCACCGCTGTGACCAGTTTGGGCATTGAGGCCGTCACAGGCGGAACGAATATGTCCGCGCTGATTGGCGCTATGCAAACGGCCGTTGAAACTGGCAAGGGGCTGGAGGATTGGGCCGCCGCTGCCGCTATGACCGCGACAGAGTTCGCCGCGCTTTGGGGCACGGACGCAACAGCGGCATTACGCGCCTTCGTTGTCGGGCTTGGAGATACTGACGAAAGCATGCTACAGACGCTGCAAACGCTTGGAATTACGGAAGCGCGAACCACGCGCATGATCACCAGCCTCGCCAATGCCGAGAAAAAAAACAGTACACTAAGCAAGGCCATCAGCCTAAGCAGTAAGGCTTGGACGGAAAACAATGCCCTCACCAAAGAAGCAGCCACGCGATATGAAACCACGGAAAGTAAGATCAAGATGTACGAAAATTCCGTGGAGAATCTCAAGACAGCTGTGGGCGATCAGCTGACGCCTGCGCTTGGCGAGCTTGCAGACACTGGCGCGGACGTGGTAGCGTGGGCCGCCAGTTTTGTTGAACAAAACCGCTGGTTAGCCCCTGCACTCACTGGCGTTGCAACAGCGCTAGCCGCACTTGCGGCTGGCGTGGTGACGGTAACGGTTGTGATCCCCGCGCTCAAGGCCGCGTGGACTGCCCTCACAACAGCGCTGACCGCATCGCCATGGATGCTAGCCGCAAGCGCCGTGCTGGGGCTTGTGGCCGCGCTTGGTACATACGCAGTTGCAAGTAAGACTCAAGTAGATGATCTTGCAGGCGCCGCCACTGGGCTACCAGAAGCCTTTAAGGCTGCCAACGATGGGTATGCTGAAACATTGGTTGAGATTGAAGGGACGAAAGCAAAAGCCGACGCGCTGATCAGTCGCCTACAAGAGCTGGAACAGAAAAACACTACCACCAGCCTAAATGCAGACGAATGGAGAGAGTGGAACGCACTCCTTGGCTCGCTGGTGGAAACCATTCCCACGCTTGCCAACAAAATCAATTTGCAAACAGGCGAAATCGACGGTGGAACAGCGGCGCTTGAGCGCAATGCGAGCGCATGGCATCAAAATGCCATAGAACAAGCTAAGGTAGCGGCTTTGCAGAGCAAATATGACGCTTATGCCTCCGCAATTGGTGAGGTGGAAGAAAACCGTATCAAGCTGACCATTGCCACCAAGGCAGCCGAAACTGCCGATAGTAAGTATAAAGCGTCCATGGAGCGCTTGACAGCCGCCACCGGAATTACTGAGGAGCAACTGCACAGCACCGGCGATGGTATGGCATCGTTGCAAGCGCTTGTGGCTGGAGTAAGCAGCGAATATGGCGGAATGGTAGAAGAGACTGTAAAGCTTAATAAGGAGAGCGCCGATGCTCAAGGTGAGGTTGATGATCTGGCGAATGCTGTGGTCATCGGCGAAGAAGCCGTAGCCGCCGCCAGCGGAGAAATCGACGCTTACAGCGCCGCCCTTGCCGTGATGGACGGTGCGTCTACCGGTGCAGCTGACGGCGTGAACGGCTTGACGGATGCACAGTCTAATCAGGTGACGCAATTTGAGACAATGCAAGCTCAGCTACAAGCGCTGTCGGAAGCCTATGCAAAATATTATGAGGACGCGCTGAAAAACATCAGCGGTGTGGTAAGTGGTTTTGATGAGGTAACACAAGCTGAAACAAAGTCCATTGACGATAGCATGAAAGCACTTGACAGCCAGCTTTCTTATCTCTCGACCTATTCCAGCAACCTACTCAAGCTCAAGGAGCTGGCAGACGCCAACGGAATCGACCTGAACACCAATCTGGTGTCCAAGCTAGGCGACGGCAGCGTGGAAAGTGCTGCCATATTGCAAGGCATTGTAGATGACGGCGGTACAAAGCTGGCTGACCTCAACAGCAAGTTTTCCCTTGTGGAAGAGGGTAAAAAAACTTTCGCGGAAATCATGGCAGAAATGCAAACGGACTTTACCACCAAGACAAATGCTATGATCACTCAAATGCAGACGTTGGTCACTGGACTGGATCAATCCAGCGCCGCCAGCACCAATGCACAAGCCACCGTGAACGCCATGAACAAAGCACTAGAGGCTGGAATCAGCGCGACGCAGGCTATTGTAAGCCGCTACAACCTTGCGCTGGCACAGCTTGGGCGCACGCGCACGGTAAAATTGAGCACGAGCGGCTACCATGCAGCAGGCCTGCCTGCTGTGCCTTACGATAACTATGTAGCCGTGCTGCACAAAGACGAGCGCGTCATGACTGCATTGCAGGCAAAAGCGCAGGACGCACAAGACGCAGCGCGCTACAACTATCCGCGCGACGATCCACCGCCGCGCGCCATACAACCCGCCACGGTCCAGCCAGTGCCCATTGACTATGACCAGCTTGGGCGCAAGGTGGCTGCATCTATGGACGGTGTAGTGGTGGCCATAGATGGTGAGCGAGCGGGCATGTTGCTTTGGCGGCATGTGTCGGAGGCGCAGGGCGATGAGGTAACTACGGGGAGGTTTGGCACATAATGAGGACATTATACGCTGTACAGCTCAACGGGATAGAGCTGGATGCCATAGACCCGCGCATACATACAGTTGCAGTAGAGGAGCAAGCCCCGAAAATCAAGATCGTTACATTAACCAAAACCATATATGACGGCTTGCGCGTGGTGCGGCGGGAGCGGGAATCCCGATCCATTGTGATTACACTGGTGCTGTGGGAGCGTGACAAGGCCGAGCGCTTTGCACTATACAGCCAGCTTGTGGAATGGGCGGATGGTGGCGGGGTGCTGTGCATCGGCTACCGAAACGCACAGCAGATTAACGTCTGCTGTGAAAAGCTGCCAGATATCGACGGGCGCGAGTGGCGGGACGAAATAGAGCTTACCTTGACGGCTTACAATCCATACTGGCGCGGCATTGACCCCGCCTTGGTGAGTGTGACCACCAAGGCGGCCGAGGCGGCCATGGTTACCATGCGCCCAAATGGTTCGGCAAAAATTACGTTCTTAGAGTTTGAAATCAGAAATAATGGCACGGCGGCCATGACCAGCGCAACCATCGCCGCGAATGGCTTGACTTTTACACTTGCGGGGTTTTCGCTTGCATCGGGGAAGACGCTCAAGGCCGCCTATGATGACAACGGCTTTCTGAGCTTTACGGCAGATGGCGCGAGCATCGCGGAAAAGCGCAGTGCAGACAGCGCAGACGATCTACTGCTTGAGCAGCGCCAAGACAATGCAGTAAGTGTGACTACCAACCAGCCCGCAAAGGTAACGCTGATGGCGTGGGAACAATGGCTGTAAATGGGAGGGTACCATATTGATTACGACCAGCAAGATACCGCTGCCAAAGGTATTCAACGCACATATGGAGCCTGTCGGACGATTGCACCCGTTAAAGGTTGGATATGCAATAAAGCTAGCGCCGCTGTCCACTGGCAGTATTGAGCTGGAGGGAGAAACGGTAAGCGAAGGGGATTTTGTGGAGCTATACGACACCTTTGGTGCTGTGGGAATGTTCCGCGTGAGTGTGACGGATACCGTGTATGCGGTGCGGAAACGCCAAAGCGTGAAGCTGGAGCATGCATTTTCTACGCTTGGCGATACGGTACTACCAGGCTACCACGAATTTGGCGGGATAGGAACCGTAACAGGCAGTGTGTTGGACGGGCTGCTGTCAAAGCAAAAAACGCCCTATTGGGCATGTGGAATTTGTGACTTTTCTTATTCCTATCAATATAGCGTCGAAAACGATTACCTTATCAACGCCATTTTGAGCCTGCCAGCACCATTTCCACTGGCATATCAATGGGAATTTGATACATCGGTCTTTCCATTTTTACTTAGTTTAAGACAAGCGCCTACAGCGGTAAGCATGGAGCTCAGGCTGTCCCGCAACGTACAGCAGATAAAACAGCGCGTAGATCGTACAGGCATGCGGACGCGGCTATATCCGCGTGGCTTTGGTGAGGGTGTGAACCAGCTTAATATCAAGACCGTCAACGGTGGCGTTGACTACATCGAAAAAAACCAAGGCATATATGGAGTTGTGGAGGATATTTATCCTGACACAAAAATCACCGATGCAGCCACGCTAAAAGCGGCGGCGCAAGCCGTACTGGAAGGCTGCTGTGTGCCAAAGGTAACAACAGAGGTGAGTGCCGATGACGTGTATGGTCTGACGCACGAACCGCTTGACCGTTTGCGTTGCGGAGCGCTTGGGCGCGTACCGCTGGTGGATTACGGCATTTCGATTACCGAGCGGGTTGTGGAGACACGCAAGGCCGATGTATATGCCGCCAACCAGCGCAGTACTATTATTTTCAGCAACCAAAAGAGTGATATGGTTACGGACACCGCGCAGATCATCCGCAAGAACCGCATTGCAGAGCTGTACAGCCAAGGCAGCACCTGCATATATGCCATTAGCTTTAGTGGAAATTGCGACGCAGAAAATCCGTTGGAGGTATGGGTTCCTATTGACGCGAACGCCGCCAGCATCAACGTGATGCAGGTGAAGTATAAGGTCATTGCTTTCCGCGCCTACTCCAAGGCGGCGTCGGCCAGCGGCGGGCAGGCGCGTACCAGCGACGCAGGGACACAGGCCACAGCAGAGATACTAGCGCAGGCGTTCGCCTCTACCGTCAAAATGACGGGGCCAATCGACAGCTATGGTGACGATATGACGCTGACAGACGGGAATTTTATTAATCAGGGGACGAAAACGGACGCGGCTTCAGGCCACACGGGTGCCAGCGGGGATTTGAACACAGAGGGTAGCGGGAGCTTGACAACCAACAGCGGCGGCGGCGGAACGACAGGCGCGAGCGACGACACCAACCACAGTCACGGGTGCGGAGAAGCACCCAGCCATAAACACAGCATTAATGGCTCGACCACCTCTTACAACGGTTCCCACAGACACAATGTCTTTAGTGCCACCTGCAGCCATGCCCACCCCGTTGACGCACATACCCACAACGTCAATGGCCACAATCACCTTGTGCCCTCCCACAGCCACACACTCAATGGTCACACACACAGTATATCTGTGCATCAGCACGGCATGAGCCATAAGCACGGGCTGTCCATTGGGTTTACGTTTCCGAGTATGACGCTCAAAGTAAGTGGCCACAGCCATAATGTAACGTTCGAGGATCACACCCACCCCATTGAGTACGGCATTTTCAGCGGCACAATAGCGGCCAATGTGGCTGTGCAGCTTGGCAACAACCTCGTTCCCGCCGCCGTGGCGGACACCAAGGACTTTGACGCCGTACCGTATATGGAAAAGGACGCCAACGGGCGCATTGTGCGCGGCTGGCACAAGCTAACCTTTACGCCCGATCAAATGACTGGCATTTCAGGAACGGCATACATAAAAACATTTGTGACGGCGTTCACGGGCGGGAATTTTTAGGCGTACATGATAGTAAACCAATTACAGACCAATGAAAACGAGGAGGAAAAAGTGTAATGGAAAACAAGGGAATTACGATCCGCAGCAGTCAAAACGTCAACCGTGACATGATGATTGTGGATGAGAATGGAAATAGCGTACAGGTAGCTATGATAAGCGGAACCATTCAGCCGGGCAAAGGGTACAGCGTGAGCATCGGTATTGTGAAGCCAGAAATTGCCAAGGATTATGCACTTGAAATCGGGTCATGGATGGACGCATTTATCACGGAAATGCGCAAGCAGGCGAAGGACAGCGGTATTCCCGTATAAGGAGGATCAGCAGCCTTGAAAGCACTTTTGGAGTTTAATCACGACATCGCGAACGGTACGCTGGTGGTGCAAAGCAAGCAGGCTTTTGTTTGTGGTGACGCGGGAGCGCACGAAATACGATTCACAGTACTGGAAGACGGCGCAAATGCCAACTTGGCTGGCTACACCTGCGAGGCGTACTGCGTCCTTAGCAATCGATCCACGGCTACGGAAAGCGCCACGATTGCTGGAAATGTGGTTACCGTTACATTTCCAGCGAGCTTTTACGCCGTTACAGGAGCAACAGGGCTTTTGCTCCGCTTGCTACGGGGCGGCATAAAGTACGATATCTTATGCATGGGGTACAGCATCCGTGCCGGAATCACTGCCACGGTGTACGATCCGAGTGGGGTTTTGCCCGATCTCAGCGATTTTCAAGCAGCTATTGACGCGGCGACCACAGCCGCCACAGCCGCCAACACCGCCACAAGCAGCGCCAACACCGCCGCAAGCGCGGCAACTACGGTAACAGCGGCGGCTAACACAGCCGCCAGCGCGGCCAATACGGCAGCGGCGAGCGCGCAGGCTGAAGCCAAAAAATTCAGTGCCATTGCCGTGGAGGTGAAAACATTGCCGCCAAGTGCGGAAGCCACCGGCAGTGCGGCGCAGACCGCCAGCAAAACGACTTTTTCTTTTGGCATTCCCGCCAGCAACTTAGCTTATGCAACCTTTGCCGTTGACAGTCGCAATCACCTGATTATGACTTCCCCGGAGGGATTTAGCAACATCGGATTCGCAATCAACAGAAAAACTGGACATTTGGAGGTGCAGATCAATGCCTAATACAGACTTAGGGCCGCTATCTACCATAGACAGGGGCGCGTACAGCGCCGCCGTGGCTTACACACTATACGAGGCCGTGAGCTACAATCGCGGTTATTATTTTGTGAAAACGCTGCCAGCTGGAGCGGGGACGCTGCCAGCGGGGACACTGCCCACCGATACCGCTTACTGGGCGGTGATGTGCGACCCAAGCGCCATGAATACGGGCACAGAGGCGGCCAATGCGGCGGCTCAGCAGGCCAATGTGGCGGCGGCGGGCGCCAACAAGCTCACAGGTCGCGTGGACGAGCTGGAGCGCAGTGTGCAGCGCATTGATTGGAAAAGCGGGGTCAAAAAGTATGTGATCCGCTGGGACAAACAAAACGCGATCTGCACTCGCATGAACGACGCGGCAGGCATCACCGCAGACACAGCGCACTTTTGCCACAAAGGCAGCGTGGATGCGGCTTACAGCAACCCGTTTGACAACCTGTACCCATGGAGCCACCGCAAGCTGTGCAAGGTGAATCGGGCGACCTATGCGACCCTTTTTAACACGGGCGCGGATATACGGGGAGCGATTACCCAGTGGGAAAGTGAGAATGGCTTTGCCCTGGACGGCTCTGGCGACTTTGACGCGGTATACACGCCAGAGTTTTGGGCTTACTGGTGGCAGGACAACGCCTATGTGTACATCGGCGTGGCAGACGGCGAGGTGCCAGGCTGGGTGCGCTTCCATGCGACAATCGGCGGGCGCTATCACGGCAGCCAGGACGCCAGCGGAAACATGACAAGCATCGCTGGCAGTATCGCCTGGCGCGGTCCAGCGATGAGCACGCTACACGCCAACGCCAAGGCTCAAAAATTGACGCTTGACGACCTATGGACATGGATGGCCGACACGGTGCTGCTGTGCGTGGAGTATGCGACCATGAGCAGCCAGAGCGCCATCGGGCAAGGATGCTGCAACCTGTACGCCCAAGGCGCGACGGGCAGCGAGTATCACACGGCAGCGGCTGCAGCGGCAGGCACAGCCACGCTAACCATACCCAACGCCATCGCCTCCGCACTGACTGTGGGCGGCGTGATCGACATCGGCACGAGCAACGGTGCTTTGGATGCTTGCAGTGTATACACCACCGCCGTACCTACCGACCTAGCCAGCAGCCACGCAGCC
>JAVVVJ010000040.1:0-25743 GCA_036652695.1 Clostridia bacterium
CCCCCAGCCCCCAGCCGTGCCCGTCCCCCAGGCCCGAGCCGTGCCCGCCCCCCAGACCGCAGCCGTGCCCGCCACCCAGACCGCAGCCGTGTCCGTGTCCGTGCCCGTGCCCCGAGCCGTGCCCGCAGCCCTGCCCGTCTCCTTGCCCATGCGTTGAACCATGCGCGCCCACGCGTCCGGAGCTTTGCCCGCTTCTATGCCCGGAGCTTAGCCCACAGCCGCGCCCACAACCTTTTCCCAAGCCGCGTTCCCAGCCGCGCTCCCAGCCCTGCCGCCAACCGCAGCAGTGCCCCTTTCCGTGCCCTCCGGCGCAGCCATGCCTTCCGGCATGCCCGTGCCCTGAGCCAATTCCCTTCCCGCCTTGTGCAGAGCCTTGTATGCCGTCCAGATCCTGCGGCTGCACCTCCAGCAAGCCCGCCAAACCCGTAAAGGCTGAGGGAGTGCTGTTGCAGAAGATCACGGCGTGCGAGCGCCGTAACATTACCGGTCTCTGTGTGGATTTGACGCTGGAGGGGCTGCCGTGCAGCGCAAAGCCGCCTTTTACGCTGCTCATGGTACAGCAAAGCGGCGCCCAACCATGGTGGACGCCGCTTGAACATCAAGGAGCTGATTCGCGGCTTCATATCCGCGCCTATATCCCCGTGTGCTGTCAGGTGAGAGACGCATGCGGAGAGCTCTATCACGCGACAGGCGTTGTGGAGGCGGAGGCGAGCCTACGCCCGCCGTGCCCACTGTCGGATTGCTGGCGGCACAACATCTGCGTGGTGCCCTGCGTGCGATTGTGCCAGACCGATTGCCGCTCCGAAAACAACACCTTCCATGTACAGCTGGAGGTTACGCTGGAGATCTATCTCCTGCGTCCTGAGCCCTGCATGGTGCGCAAGCCAGAGCCGACGTGCCCGGAGCTGCCGCTGTATCCGCCGCCCGCGCGGCCTACTCCGCCTTGCTGGCAACCATGCCCAACAGCCCAGGACCCGTGTGGATGGCCAAGACAGGGCTGACGGAGGAGATGAAAGCGCCGTCAGCCACGTTAAGCTCCGTGCGGAGGCGTTCCAAAAGCGCCTCCGCATCTTCGTGCGCCTGCCCATTCACCACGGAAAGATTGATTTTGGCTGTGCCAAAGAAGCGCTTTGCCTCGTTTACCATGGTATCCACCGCGCCCTTGTAGCCGCGCGACTTAGCAAGCGTTTGATAGACGCCCTCGTTGTTTACGTAGATGATCGGCTTGATTTGCAACAGGCTTCCCACTACGCCCTCTACCATGCCAATGCGGCCGCCCTTGCGCAAAAATTCCAGCGTGCGAATCACAAACATACCCAGTTGTGTTTTTCGCAGCGTAAGCGCCGCCTCAATGGCGGCCTCCGGAGTCGCTCCGCGTTCCAGCGCTCGCCCAGCCTCCAGCACCATCATGCCAAGGCCGGTGGAGAGCGTCTTGGAATCCACAATGTGGATGTTCATACGATCCTTAAAGTCCTCGGTGATCATGCGCACCATGTTGAAGGTTCCGCTTAAACCGGCAGAAATGGAAATGTGGATGACATCTGTAACCTGCTGGGAGGCAAGCTGTTCATACAGGTCGTTCACATCCTCCGGCAGGGGAAGGCTTGTCTTTGGCAGTTCCTTTTTGAGCAGCTCATAAAGCTCATCTTCTTGAATGTCAATGCGGTCGCGGTACTCCGCATTTTGGCATACCACACGCAGGGAAATCATGCGTACACCATATTGAGCCAGCTGTTCGTCGCTCAGGTCACAGGAGGAATCCGTGACGATAACGGTTTTACGTTCCTCTGGCATATTGAGTCCTCCTCGCTAGTCATAAAATGAGATACTGGTATCTTATCGCATTTGGCTCCATTCTGTCAACTTTGTTCGGTTTTTAAACATCCAAACTTGCTACCGCCAAACTTGTCACAATCCTCCGCAGTCGGTTGACAAAGGGAAGTCGATGATTTACTATATATCTTGGTTCTTTGTGCAGCTTTATGTATATAAAATCGGCGGAGGGGAAGCATTTGATGAACTTCACCGCGAAACACCAACGCATTTCTACCTTGGGAAAACGATGGATTACCTGTGCGCTATGCATTTGTCTGCTGGCCGCACTGCCTGCGCATGCGCAGAGCGCCACCACGCTCACTGTGCAGCTGAAGGGGATTACCTACGATGGCACGGGTTGGTGGCCTGTGACGTTAAGCGCGCCCATCCGCGTGCTCACCCCCACAGGCGAGCTGTTGGGCGAAGTGACCGCCGGTGCGCGCAGCGGCGATGCGCAAAGCGATACCCTCATCGTAAACGGCGTGAGCGAGGTGATTTTGCAGCCCGTGAATGCCGAGGCCGGGGATGACTTTGTATTTGCTGAAGAAAGCAAGGCTGCCATTACGGCTGGGGAGAGCAACCTTGCAACGGTGTTTGCCTACGCAAAGCAGGGCTATTTCAGCGTGCAAAACGTGATGGCACAGACCGGCGCGCTGGTTGGCGGCGGCGAATATGCCGTGCTGGATGCGGCGGGAGCGGTGAAGCTCAGCTTTGTGATGGAGTCAAGCGGTGCATATCGTTCCACAACGCCACTGCCCAGCGGTGCGTATAAGCTGGTGCAGATGCGCGCGGCAAAGGGTACGCTGCCCATTTCGCAGCCCATCGACTTCGTTATTGGCACGTATTTTGGCAATGAGAGCGATCTTGTAGCGCTTCGCGTGGAAAGCCAGCCTGTGCCCGCCTTGGATCAAGGCGTAGGCAGGCTTTCCCTTACGGCGGGCACTTTTTCCGCCGTGGACGGCGGCGCGGCCTATGCAGCGCAGGTGCGGCTGGACGGCCTATGCAATGGCGTCAACAACATGCCCTTGAGCGGGTTAAGCGTTACCTTGAAAGCAGAGGGCATGCGCGACGCGCAGGGTACAAAGCTGATGGGTGGCGGCGTTCCCTTCTTGGCGGCAGTACAAATGGACACGCCCGAAAGGAAAGGCGTCTCCGTGCAGGCGCTGGACGCATCCGGCGCGCCGTTGGGCACGCCCCAGCCCATCAATGGCGTGGTGGCGCTGCCGGAGGGCACGCGCGGCGTGACGCTTTCTTATCTGAATGCCGAAACGGGCGGCGAAGTGCTGCCAACGGCTTACGATGCGGGAAGCGTGCTCTTGGAGCTGCGCTATTTGCCAGAGGATGCCGCAAATGGCGAAAACGCGCCCATTGCGGTTGTGCTTAGCGCCGATTGCGGCATCAGCTATCAGTATACCGATGTGGATGGCGTGAGTACCGTTAACGAGCCGTATGAAGCCGCGCCCGTGAGTGCCGACGCGTTTATTCCAGATGGGCGCATCGCGCTTGCCGCGAGCGTTCAGGCATCCGGAACGGCGCTGAGCGTGAAGGTTGAGGATCAGATGGGTCTGCCGGGCGATTTGCCTATCTGCATTGTGCTGCCGGATGGCGCGCGCACCTTTGACCGCGAGGTTCAATGCGAGGCGCTGCTGCGCATGGTCAGTAGAGATATTGTTGTGGTGAAGCTAAGCGACCTGCTGGCGGGCTATTCCATGCCCATCAGCTACGGCGATGTGACCGGCGTTACGCTGCTGGCAAAGGATCCCTGCGGCCTGCCCAAGACGGAGATCAACCCCAAGGGCGCAATGCTGCTCGCGCAGCGCTATGTACAGGATCCGGTGCTGGACACGCTCTTTTCGTCTGCTGATAGCGTGTATTCGGAGGTTGCCTGCACCTTTAGCGGCGCTTGCCACCAACCTGCGATTCAGGACTACTCCTTTGTGGCGGCAACCGGCAGTGTGCTGGGCGGCGCGGCAGCAACGCCCCAAAAGCTAGGCGTGGTGTTGCAGGTAAAGGATTCCGGCATTCACTATGGCGCGGCTACGACGGCTGACGGCTCTTTCAAAATCTATTCCGTGCGCACCACGCCGAACAACCGCGATTTGGCTATGACGCTTTCGTGCATGCTGCCGCAAAACGCCATGAGCGTGGAAACCGGCAAGACCGGCTTATACAGCACGGACGTTACTTGGCCGACCATGGGTTGCCATATCAGCTACACCACGATGTGCGGAGTTACGGGCAGCGTCCGTTTGTCGGATGGCGTTGCCCTAAGCGGGGTGACCATTCAGCTCTTTAACGGCAGCAAGGCCGTGGCTGAGCAAAAGACAGACGCGGCGGGTCTGTACCGCTTTGATATGCTGCCGGAAGGCGAATATACGCTGGTGGCCTCGCTAAACGGCTTGCGCAGCGTTCAGTGGAGGGCGCAGGACGGCCTTCAAATCGATGGCTTGCTTGCGCAGACCGCCCAATTCTCGCTGGCCGAGGAGGCCGAGCACACGCAAGCGTTTACCGCGGTTGGCATCTGCGAGGTCAAGGGTACGGTGAGCGCCGATGGTCAGCCTGTGGCGGGCGCGGCGGTATCGCTGACGCTGGCCTCCGGCGAGCGCTTGGAACAGAAGGTGGACGCTTCCGGCACGTTTGCGCTGACTGCTGAAGAGGATGGCGAGGCTGTGCTTGCGATCACCGCGCCGGATGGCATGGCGGTTACGAGCATTGGCGGGCAGGCCATTCACGCCGTTGGCGAACAGGGCGTGACGATTGCGCTGAAAGCGGGCGCGACCCTCGAGCAGAAAATTGAGCTTGCGCAAACGTCACAGGTTTTCTGCGCCTCCTCCACGCTAGAGCAGGGGCAGACGGTATCCATTGCCTCCATGTACCAGAGCGCAACCTCACAGACTACGGCAGAGGGCGGCTTCCGCTTTGAAAACCTACCGGCGGGAGATTATAGCGTTTATGTGCCCCTGCCGAATGGTAAAACCCTTGCCGCGGATTCGCTTTGGCGGCTCACCCAGCAGAGCGATATGGTTTGGGTGACGATTTCCGTACAGGCGGGTGGCAAATTTGAGCTGCCGGAGCTGGCCTTTGCCACGCTCACAAGCATTGAAGGGTGCGCCTACATGGACGAGAGCGGCGACCTTGTGCGCGGCGAAACGGAACAGCTGATGACGGGCGTGCCCGTCGCATTGCAGCGCGCCACCACCGATGGCTGGGTGGACGTTGCAAATACCAAAACAAACGAATACGGCAAATACAGCTTTATCAAGCTGGATATTGGCGATTACCGCGTATCCTCCAAAACGGATTCCGAGAGCTTCTATGTAGCCGCTGTTGGCGGCAATGCACAGAGCGTGGGGGAAAGCAGCGTTATGTGCAGCCAAACCATTACGCTCCGCGATGGCGAAAGCAGCCGGGGCAAGGCGGATATCGCTTTGCAAACCCCCGCAAAGCTGGATTTCACAGCCTTTGTGGACGGTAATGCAGACGGTGCTTACCAGAAGGGCGAACGCGGGGTTGAGGGTGTGACGGTGGAGGCGTTAAACGGGGAAACGGCGCTGGCCTCCGGCATCACGGATGCAGCCGGGAAGCTTACGCTAACAGGTCTGCGCCCGGGCGTGTTCACATTGCGCGTCACGTTGGGCACGGGCTACCAGTTTACAATGAAGGGCGCTTCTGCCGCGGCTGAACAGAGCTGCGTAGGCGGAACTACGGAGCGTACCGCGATCAGCGAGCCATTCACCTTTGTGAGCGGTCAGACCGTAACGGCCTGCGCCGGTGTCGCCACTGTAGGCTCCTTTAGCGGCAAGGTGTTTGAGGATCTCAATGACAATGGCATCATGGATGAAGGCGAGCCGGGTGTCGCGGGCGTGGTGCTGCATTTGGTGGGCAATAAGACCAAGCAGAGCTTTGAGCTTACCACTGACGAAACCGGTCTGTACGATTTTTCTGGTCTGCCAAATGATACCTATGTCTTTAGCGCCACGCTTGGCGAGGGCATGCTGCTTGCGCGCTATTCCAAGAGCGGCGGCGATCTGCGCAGCGTGTTCACAGGCTCCACGACCTCCCGCGAGTTCCCTGTGAGCAGCGCCGAGAGCGTTTCCAACAAGAACGTCGGCGTGATCCAAAAAGGGAAGCTGTGCGGCATCGCGTTCCTTGATCTTAACTACAACGGCCTCAAGGATGAGGGCGAGCCGGGCTATCCGGGCGTCACCTTGGAGGTCATCAAGGTAAGCAATGCCGAATCCGGCGGCAAAACGGTTTCTGCGGAGGATGGCAGCTATGAGCTTGGCGGCTTGCGTGGCGGCGAATACCGCCTGCGCGCCATTCTGCCGGATGACGGCGCGCTCTTTACCAAGGTGGCGGCTGGCGGCAACCCGTTTGCGCAGCGCGAGGGGCGGCGCGAAAACGCCATTCAGCCAGTGACCGTGCTCAGCGGCAAGACGACCGATACTTTGGTGGGCGTTGCCGTGGGCGCAACCATCAGCGGTACGGTCTTTCAGGACGCGGATTATAACGGTGCGCTTGCGCAGGGCGAAAAGCTGATCTCCGGCGTGAAGGTGCAGCTTGTGAACCAAGCCGGGGAGGTTGTGCAAAGCGCGACCTCCACCAGCAAGGGTCAGTATCTGCTGGGCGGCATCATGCCGGGCAATTATACGGTGCGCTTTACCCGCGTGCCGGACTATGGCTTTACGCGCCTGCGCCCGGATCAGGCGGGCGGCAGCCATGTGCGCATGCTGGAGGGCGATGCGGGCGTGACCGATCTGATAGCGGTTACGATGGGGCAGAGCATCGTCGACGTGAACGCGGGCATGCTGCCCTCCGCAACCGCCACTGGCATTCTCTTCCATGATGCGAACGACAACGGCCTGCGCGACGAGGGCGAAAACGGCCTCGTGGGTGTGAGCGTGCGCCTGCTCTCTTCCGATGGCGAGGTGGATCTCACCAAGCAGGTCGGCGAGGATGGCGGCTATTTCTTCGATGGCGTAATGCCCGGTCAGTATACCTTAACGTACCTCCTGCCGGAGCATGTGGAGCTTGCGCGCGTTGCGCAAGGGGGCAACACCTTGCAGGGCGCGGGCAGGGAAACCACCACCTCTGCCTTTGCCATTGCGATGGGCGAGGACTATCCATGCCCGCTGGTGGGCGCTGTGGTTTTGGGCAGCTTTGAAGGCTATGTATACCATGACGCCAACGCGAGCGGCGAGGCGGATGCTAACGAGGAGCGCATGGCGGGCGCTGAACTTACCCTAACGCCGGATCGCGAGAGCGCCGAGGAAATCACTGCCGCATCGGGCGCGGACGGCAGCTTTATGCTGGAGGGGCTTCGCCCCGCCGCCTATACCCTCACGGTAAAGCTCCCGGATGGCTATATTTTTAGCCGCGAGCTGGACGCTGAAAACCTCGCTTTTGATACCGTGAACGAGCAGACGCTCGCGTGCAGCTGGACTGCGCTCACCAACCGCCAGCCCAAGCCAATTGGCGCTGTAAAGCCCGCGACGATTGCAGGCGTGGTATGGCTGGATGAAAACAAGGATGGCGTGCAGGGCGGCGGCGAGGCGCTCATGAGCGGCCTTGGGATGGAGCTTGTGGACGAGCGCACCTCGCGCACCGTTAAGAGCATCGCAAGCACCGATCAGGGCTTCACCTTTACCGATGTGCGACCCGGCGGCTATACCGTGCGCTTTGCGACGCCCGCGCAAGCCGAGCCTGCAAACGACGCGGCTTCCACCTTTACACTGAATGGCCAATACCTGAGCCAATCCGGCGTCATTGCTACGGAGGGCGAAGCGGTAAGCGGCTTATCCGTGGGGCTTGTCTCCCGCACCAGCATCGGTGGAAAGGTATGGCTGGAGGAAAATGGCGCGGAGACGCCCGTTGCCGGCCTCACAGTGAGCCTACTGCTTGGCGGCGAGGCAACGGCTGTGCAGACTGTGACCACCGCCGAGGACGGCAGCTATCGCTTTGACGGCCTATGGCCCAACGATTACTATCTACAGGCCGATCTGCCTAGCGGCATGATCTTCGTGCGCCCTAACGATGCCAATTATCCGCAAGGGGCTTCCGTGGTGACCGCCTCCAACGGCAACGTAGGCACAAGCGATGTATTCTATCTGCATATGGCACAGCACATGCTGGCGCAGAACATCATCTATATCAAACCCGCGAAGGTAGGCGATCTGGTATGGCTAGATGAAAACCGCAACGGCTTGCTGGATGGGAACGAGCCTAGAATTCCCGGCGTGAGCATCTCGCTTGTGGAAAACGGGCAGGTCATGTACCAAACCACGAGCGATGCCTATGGCTACTACCTATTCAATAACGTCTACCCCGGCACCTATATCCTTCAAGCCAATGCCTACCCTGAGCTAGGCATTACAACGCCTGTTCCTGAACTGCGCATCATCTCCAGCTGTCTTGTATCCGGCGATGGCGTTGCCGCCCAGAGCGAGCCTTTTACCGTGCAGAGCGGCTCTAGCAACAAGGACTACGATCTCGGCTACATCCTCCTGGATGGTCAGCAGCTCCCCTCGGCAATGGTTCCACCCCCCAAGAAAGACTGGACCAAATAGGGCGGGGCGAAAGCCACACCCATTGCGCCGCTTTGGGCGCGCACAGGAAAGCAGAGCTGGCTAGGAAGCAAAAATGCGCCGGACAACGAAGGTTGTCCGGCTTTGCTCATTGTATGGCAGAATAAAGTGCGAAGCTTGTGCGCTCCCTGCGGCCTTGCGCTGGGCTTGGGAGGCGAAGCCGTCCAACGTTAGTTTGCCCTGCGGTGCTTACGCTCCGGCGCGCTGGCGATCCATCATCAGCATGACCATTACGCTCATGTCGTCCCTTGGCGTGCCGCCGCTGGCGAGGAGCGCGTTGCGCAGAAGGGCATCGGCCATGCGCTGCGGCTGAATGTATAGGCTTTCCTCCAGCACGGCCTGCATCTGCTCATCGTCATGAAAAACATCGGTGATGCCATCGCTCATCAAAACGAGAATGTCGCCGCTGTGCAGGCGATATTGGGCGGGCGTTGGGGCGGCCTCCTCCATCACGCCCAAGGGAAGGGACGCACCCTCCACCTTTTTCATGTGGTTGCCGCGCACAATCCATGTGGCGCAGGCACCCAGCTTTTCGCTGTACACCTCGCCCGTCCACAGGTCTATATCAGCCAAATCAACGGTGGAGTAGCGCTCCTCCTCCTGTGCGCTCAGCATGATGCCGTTGACCGCCGTGATGGCCTGTCGGCGGGTATATCCGGCCTCCAACAATAGCAGCAGCAGCTCGAGCGTTTTTTCGCTCTGCTTGTGCGCCTCCTCCCCGTGACCCATGCCATCGGAGAGCATCATGAGCAGCCGACCGCCCTCACAGCGCTTGGCAACGCATGCATCGCCGCAAAGCTCCGCCTCCTCCTTCTCGGTGCGCTGCCCCGCGCAGAGCGAGGCGGTGCCGACGGCGGCGCTGTAGAGCGGAAGCTCCTCCAACTCCACACGCCCCTTTTGCATGCTGGAGATGTTAAGCGCCAGATTGTCTGCCTCCGTCAGGTGGCGAAGGAGAGCCTCCAAGGGCTTTTGAATGGGGAGCATCCCTTCGGATTCCACCGCCGCTTGCAAATGCCCGTCCACGCGCCGCGCATAGCATAGCCGTAGGGGCAGGCGCAACTCGTCAATGGCAACGCGGATGGTGTGCGCGGCATGCAGGTCATTCAAGCTTTCACCTGCCGCTAACACGCTTAATTCGCCAAGCGTGCCGCTCATGGCGGCAAGGTGCGTAAGCGTAAGCTCGCGCTCAAACCGCGCCTTGGTGCGAGCAGCGCGGCGCTTTTTGCGCAAGATGCCGGCCTTCTGCGCGGTTGCGGATAATGCGTCCATGCGCAGGCAACCGTGCTCGGCAAGGGCGGGTAGATGCGCCTCGTCAATGGCCTTTCCATCGTGAGAAAGCTCGGCAACGATGTCCAGCATCCGCTCGGTGCGCGCGCGACTTCGCCCCCAGCATAGTTCGCGGTTGGCGCATTGTGCGCAGAGCAAAGCGCCAAGCTCCTCGCCGCAGGTAAGGGAGGTTTCTTCCTCACGCGGGAGCGCTTTGGCAACGCGCTGTACCGCATCCTGCAAATAGGTGATGCGCTGGGTTACAAAGGTGCTTTCCATGCCGTTTACAGGCTGCGGTACGCCAACCGCAAAGGCGCGGATGTATTCCAACGCGCGCCCCGGCAACAGCAATGCGGCAAAAATGCCTACGGCTAAAACCCACCAAGAGATTGTGGGCGGTATGAAGGGTGTGGTAAAAATGGCGAGCAGATTTCCGGTGATCGCGGCGGGAATGCAAAGCCAGCGCTTGCGCGCGACCATAGGGAGACCGCAGAAGAGGCCGATCAGCGAAAGGGTGAAGGCAACGCGGCAATCATGCCCGCCAAAGGCGAGCGAAAGGCCGCAAAATAGACCGATGGCCGCGCCGCGCGCCACGCCGCTTGCACAAGCCACAAGGGCTGTGCAAAGCACAGCCGCCACAAAGCCTAGGTTGATGGAAAGCAATTGAAAGTACCCAAGCGCGCTTACCATCAGCAGACAAAGCAGCAAAACGCCCGCCTGTTCCTTGGCGCGCGGCGGCGCACTCTCGCTCTCCAGCGTCGCAAGGCCACTGCGCAGGCATACGGAAGCGAGCATGCAAACCGGCACTGCGGCAAGGCTGAGAAGCATGTCAAGCGGCGTGCCGGAAACGAGCGTCGCCACCGCGCGCGGCATCATCGCAAGCCCGCCAAGCGCGGCGCTTTCAATGCCGGGTTTTGGGCGGCAGCGCAAAAGAAGAAGCCATAGCAGCAGACACCCGGCATACTGCCAGATATCCGTGGGAACGCCCCACATCAGCCTGAGTACAAGTGAAAGTGAAAGCCCAACCAGCGCAAACGGCGAGGAGCGCCCCTCTCGCGCGAGCAGCAGAGCCGCTGCAAAGGGCGAAGGAATACCGAACCAGCGCACGAATGGCAAAAGAAACATACATGCGGCGATGGTGAGTGGCTGTGCCGACGCTTTTAGAAACGCGGGCGCGCGTGCCGCGAGCAAAGCAAAGCGGGGCTTTTTGCGCGCGGCTTTGGCGTGCATTGCCGCCGCGCCGGTTGAGGTGTCAAATTGCATATGCCGCCCTCCTATGACAAGTGTATTGCCAGTATAAACATGGAATTTTGCGGGCTGTGTCGATTTGGTGCGCGAAGGCTGTCAACTATGCGCGCGCTTTCGACAGCGCATAGAACCATGCGGGAGCGTGCAAGCTAGGATATGGGTGGAAAACGAGAAGCCATCCGCAATGGCACGCGCAAGCGAAGCATGGGAGGAATTTGCGATGGAAAGCAAGAAAAAATGGGCGGGATGGCTAGTGCTCACGGTGATTGTGGTTACCGCGGCGGTTGCGCTTGCGGTGGCGAACACGGCAACGGAACAGCCGATTGCCGATCGAAACCTACAGGAATCAGACGCGGCGCTTCGGACGATGTTCCCGGAGGCGGATGCGGGCGCGAACGGCTTTGAAAGCCTAGCGAGCGAGGAAAGCGGCGGCTTGCAGTTTGCCTACCGCGTCAAGCAGAATGGAAGCGAAATTGGCTATGCCCTAAAAACAAGCGTGCAGGGATATGCGGGGCCTATTGAAGTGATCGCTGGCGTGGAGCCTGCTGGAAAACTGCGCGGCGTAAGCGTTGGCGGCGCGGATTTCAAGGAGACGGAGGGTCTCGGTTCCAAGGTGAAGGAGCCTGCCTTTACGGATCAATTTGCGGGCAAAGAGCCGCCGCTCGCGCTTGATGAGAACATCGATGCAATTTCCGGGGCGACCATCAGCAGCCGCGCCGTGGTGGACGGCGTGAACGAGGCCGCTTCCAAGCTTGCGGCGCTGCGAGGCCAGGGCGCAGGCGGGGCGCAGGCTGAACCCAAGGCGGCGGCGGGCAGAAGCGCGAACGCCAGCGTCATCGGCTACGCCGGACCGGTGCTCGCAAACCTTACGCTGGATGATGGCGGCGTCATTACGGCGCTCCAAATCGGCGCGGAGCGCTTTATGGAAACCGAGGGACTGGGCAGCCGCGTAAAGGAACCCGCCTTTGTGGAGCAGTTCATTGGCAAAAAGCCGCCGCTGAGCATGCAGGAGATTGACGCGGTTTCAGGCGCGACGGTTTCCTCCCAAGCGGCGTTGGATGCGGTGAATGAGGCGGCGGCGTTCTTAGGCAAATGATCTTTGGGGAAACAACAGCTTTCGACAATCGTTTCGCCAAACTTTGGCAGGAAAACGAAACCGCATGGCGTACATTCTCAACAAAGGGAGGATGAGTGCCATGCGGCTTTTGATTGCTGTTTTAAGCCGCTCGCAGGCAAATCGGGTGAGTGAACAGCTGTTTGCCAACACGGATGGCTGGGACATTGTGCTTGCGCAAGATGGCGGCGACGCGCTACAGCTTTTGACGCGGGAGCAATTTGATTTGCTGCTGCTGCATGTATGCCTGCCAAAGCTAGATGGCCTTTCTGTGCTTGCGGAGCTAAAAGCGCAGGGGCAAACCTGCCCGCCGCGCGTGCTGCTGATGTGTGAACCGGAGCTTTTTCCATGCGGCTGCATGCGTCCGGATTGCATTGTGCCGTTGAGCGCGGCGCCGGAGCGTGTGGCGGAGCTGTTGCGCGTGCTTGCTCAAAAGCCGCTGCCAGCGCTGGCGGCGGCAAATCGCGCCACCGTGGCGCGCGAGGTGGAGGAGCTGCTGGACGCGCTGTGCCTGCGGCGCGGCTTGAAGGGGCGAACATATGCGGCGTGGCTGATGGCACGCCTTGTACCCGCGCCAATGCTGGATGCGGCGGCAATGAACGGCCATTACGCCGACTGCGCGAAGGCTTTTCATACCACGCCCGCCGCGGTGGAACGCTGCCTGCGCGTGGCTGTGGAAAGCGTGTTTACGCAGGGCAGCATGAGCGGTATTGAGCGCGTCTTTGGCGCAACGGTGGACCCTGAACGCGGCAAGCCGACCAATCGCGCCTTTTTGCTGCAAGCGGTGCAGGGCTTGCGCGCTCGGGTTGATTATTCCTTGGCGCTGGCACGCTCCCCAAAGAGCAGCGAGATGCACCAAAGCCCCGCTGCTCCGACCACCGTATAGACAATGCGGCTAACGACTGCGGCCTGCCCGCCAAATAGGTAGGCCACCAGATCAAACTGAAAAATGCCGATCAGCGCCCAGTTAATCGCGCCAATGATCACCAGTACCAAAGAAAGTTTATCCCACATACTGTGCCCTCCTTACTTTTCGCCCATTGGGCGATATCGTAAGGTTGCACCACAGGCTAGCATATCATACTGAAAAAGGTTAATAAAAGCAGGCCTGCGCATCCGTGCCGGAGCAAATGATGCGCTTGAACCACGGCTGCTCGTGCCGCAGCAGGCAGACCTGCCCGGTGAGCGTATCGGAGATGAGCGCGGCGCCGCCGCGGCAGCAAATGCGCATGCACAGCGGCCATTCCGGCAGATTCCAGCGCAGCTGCCCCGTGGGAAGATCCAGCTTCATCAGCCCGTCTGGCGTGCTGAGCAGTGCGGAAAGGCCGTCCGGGCACATGCACAGCCCGCCCGGCTGACCTGGCAGGGTAATGAGCTTGCGCGGGCGTTTGCTGTTCGGCGCAAGCGTATACACCATTGTTTGGATATCCTCGCCCTCCGCAGCACACAATAGTACCAGCCCACCCTGCCAGAAATCCGCGCCGAAGCAGGCACTGCGCAGGCGAATGGTAGCATCGCGCTTAAGCTCCGGCGCACGCAGCAGATAAGCCTCGTTCACGGCGCCGCCAGACACCAGCAGCTCCTTTCCGCTTGGATGCAGGCGCATCGTTCGGGGGAAAACCCCTGTGCGGGCGCTGAAAAGCAGGTCGCCCGTTGCGGTATGGCGCGTATGCACGCAGTCCGCTTCGCCGCTGAGCTGGTATAGGTAGCGCCCGCAGGGCGATGCGCATAGATCGGAAAGCGCGGGGAGCGCGGGCATGCGCACGCATTCGCTGTGATCCTTCCTGCGCATGCAAAGGCAATCCCGTGCGCTTCGGCAGCAGAAAAACAAATGCTCACGCGAGGCATAGGGCATGTAGGGCGCGCTGAATGGGCATGGAACAGCGGCAAGCGGCGCGCCAGCGTCCGGCGCTTCCCGAACGCCAAAGGAGGAATCTGTCAACAAAATGCTCATTGCATCGCTCCCTTGCAGGCGTTTCGGCCTTGATACCTTCAAAGTATGCCAACCGAACGGCAATGTGAAAAGGATGGCAGGAAAAACCGGACATGCTGTCGAACATTATAAACTGGCTGATTTTGCAATAGCTGTGGAGGAGCGTCAATGATGCATTACAAGACCAAGGGAACCTGTTCATCCGCAATCGATTTGGATATTTCAAACGGCGTCATCACGGCATGCAGCTTTACCGGCGGCTGCCGGGGCAACACGGTAGGATTGGCGCAAATGGTGGTTGGGCAGGACGCGCGTGAGGTGATGCAAAAGCTTCGCGGCATTCCTTGTCAGGGAGCAACCTCCTGCCCGGATCAGCTGAGCCGCGCCATCGAACGCTATTTCGACGAACATCAAGCACAGTAAGGAGAACCCAATTTGCCAACAGAAGTTACAGAAACCATGAAATTTTCGGAAGCAGACCTAAGCGAGGAAATCGTAAAGGCCGTTGAAAAGATGGGCTTCCACGAAATGACCCCCGTGCAGGCCAAAACGCTGCCGCTCATGATGGAAGGTCGGGACGTGATTGCGATTGCGCCGACCGGCACCGGTAAGACTTGCGCCTTTGGCATTCCTATGCTGGAATATGTCAACCTCAAGGACAAGCGCGTGCAGGAGCTGATCCTTGCGCCTACGCGCGAGCTGAGCTTGCAAATCACCGAGGAGCTGCGTGCGCTGGCACGCTTTATCCCCGGCGTGCGCATCGCCTGCCTGTATGGCGGACAGCCGATCACCAAACAGATTACGCTGCTCAAGCAGTTTCCGCAGGTCGTGATCGCTACGCCCGGGCGGTTGCTGGATCACATGAACCGCGGCAATATTCGGCTGGACAGCGTTCACACCATGGTGCTGGACGAGGCGGATGAGATGCTCAACATGGGCTTTGTAAAGGATGTCACCAAGATTATCGAGGCCGCGCCCATCGATAAGCAGCTGGTGCTCTTTTCCGCCACCACCAATCAGGATGTAATGACCATCGCGTGGAAGTATCAGCATGAACCGGTGGAGGTTTTGGTGCCCGCCACGCGTGAGAACCGCCCTGATATCACCCAGTACGTGATCCAAACAGAGCGCGAGAGCAAGTACGAGCATTTGCTGTACCTGTTGGATAGCGATGTTTACCAGCGCGTTATGGTTTTTGTGAACACCAAGGATATGACCCAGCGCATCTGCAAGCGCTTGCAGGACGCGGGCTATCCTGCCGAATGCCTGCACGGAGACATGCGCCAGTCCGCCCGCAACGATGTGATGGAGAGCTACCGCAAGGGAAAATTCCAGATCTTGCTTGCTACCGATGTCGCCGCGCGCGGCATTGATGTGGACGATGTGGAGGCTGTGATCAACTATGATCTGCCTAACGAGAACGAGTATTACCTGCACCGCATTGGCCGCACAGGGCGCGCAAAGAAACACGGCGTGGCGTTTACACTGCTTACGTATACCGAGTCCGTGCGCTTTGACGCGATTCTTAAATACATTATGGCAAAGCCCGTGCCGCTGAAATTCAGCGAGATGGGCATCCTGTGTACGGAAGATGGCGAACCCTTCTTTGAGAACATGTAAGCTCAAGAACGATTGATGGAGGAGATTCACATGGGCATTATCCCTTCGCGCAACATGGACGAGCAGCGCCGTGAGAAGGACGGCATTACCTATTTTGACCGTGGCACCATTACGGGCAAGGACGGCCGCAAATACGACCGCTACGCCATCCAGACCCACTTTGTGCAGGTGGGGGAGAGCCAGACGGAGCTTGTGGAAAAGTATGTGCGGCCGCTCTTTCAGGAGGGCGATGTGCTGAGCTTTGGCGCAAAGGTGATGTGCATGTGCGTTAAATCCGTCCGTTCGCGCGCCGAGGTGAAGCCGGGCTTTTGGGCGAAGCATTTATGGAAGTTCGCGGGTATCAACCATACGGGCGTTGGCATGCACGAGCCGTACAAGCTTCAACTGGTGATTGACCTGGTGGGCTTGCCCCGCGTGCTGACCGCCGCCGCCGCGAGCGCCGTTACGAAACCCTTTGGCGTGCATGGCGTGTTTTACAAGGTCTGCGGCAAGGGCGTCGGCGGCATTGACGGCTTCTATTTCCGCTCCAGCTTTGACCTTTACCACGAGCTGGCGCTCATCAACCCGGAAAACGCGGATGACCTTTGCGAGCAATTGACCAAGGAAACAGGGATTCCTGTTGTGCTGATGGATGCGAACGATATCCAGCGCGATCAGCTTGGCAAGAACCGCACAATGCCGCTTTCCGACGCGCAGCTGCAAGATGCTATGGCTGATAACCCCAGCGGTCAAGGCGATGAGCTGACCCCGTTCATTCTGATTCACCCAGTCGCGTAACAAAAACCGAGATGATCGCCGCCTTTGGGCGGCGTTTTTGCAATGCAAAGGACGCGGACATTGCATGGAATCAAATGCACAAGGCTGATCAAAAAAAGAGCGTATCACTATTTCAAGTGATACGCTCTTTTTAATCAGTTAATCCAAAGGCGACAGGCCTTACTTGCTCTTGATGGCTGCATGAGCCGCCGCAAGGCGCGCGATTGGCACGCGGAAGGGCGAGCAGCTTACGTAGTTCAAGCCGATATTGTGGCAGAATTCAATGGTGGACGGATCGCCGCCATGCTCGCCGCAGATGCCCAGCTTGATGTTGGGGCGGGTTTCACGACCCAGCTTTGCAGCCAACTGCACAAGCTTGCCTACGCCGTTCTGATCCAAGCGGGCGAAAGGATCGCTCTCAAAGATCTTGGTATCGTAGTAGGAGTTAAGGAATTTGCCAGCGTCGTCACGGCTGAAGCCGAAGGTCATCTGGGTGAGGTCGTTGGTGCCAAAGGAGAAGAACTCCGCTTCCTTGGCGATTTCGTCGGCGGTGACAGCCGCGCGCGGAATCTCAATCATGGTGCCGATATGGTATTCCAGCGTCATGCCCTGCTCCGCAAATACCTTCTCAATGGTATCCACAACGACCTTTTTAACGAAAGCCAGCTCCTTGATCTCGCAAACCAGCGGGATCATGATTTCCGGCACAACCTCATAACCGCATTCCTTCTTCACCTTGAGGGCGGCCTGTATGGCGGCGCGGGTCTGCATCACGGCGATTTCGGGATAGGTGACGGCCAAACGGCAGCCACGATGACCCATCATGGGGTTGAACTCGTGCAGCGCATCGATCTTTTCCACGATCTTTTCGCTGGTGGTGTTGAGCTCCTTGGCGATGGCGGCGATTTCGTCCGTCATGCTCTTCTGAGGCAGGAACTCATGCAGCGGCGGATCCAAGTAGCGGATGGTCATGGGACGGCCTTCCAGCGCCTTGTACATGGCTTCAAAGTCGCCCTGCTGCATCGGCAGGATTTTCGCCAGCGCCTTTTCGCGCTGTTCTACGGTTTCGGCAAGGATCATCTCGCGCACAGCCGCAATGCGATCCGCCTCAAAGAACATATGCTCGGTACGGCAAAGGCCAATGCCCTCTGCGCCGAAGCTTACAGCCTGCTTGGTATCGCGGGGGTTATCCGCGTTGGCGCGCACCTTGAGGGTGCGGGCAGCGTCGGCCCACTGCATCAAGCGAGCAAAATCACCGGTTACAGCGGCCTCAACGGTGGGGATCATGCCATAGTACACATTGCCGGTGGAGCCATCCAAGGAAAGCTCATCACCCTCGTGATAGACCTTGCCGCCCACGGTCAGGGTCTTTGCGTCCTCGTTGATGCGCAGCTCGCCGCAGCCAACCACAGCCGCACGACCCATGCCACGCGCAACAACCGCAGCGTGAGAGGTCATGCCGCCGCGAGCGGTCAAAATGCCCTTGGAGAAATCCATGCCCTCGATATCCTCAGGCGTGGTCTCCTCGCGTACAAGGATCGCGGCGATTCCGTTGCGACCCGCAACAGCGGTATCGGCAGCGGTGAAGTAAATTTTGCCAGCGGCAGCGCCGGGGGAAGCGGGCAGACCCTTGGCGATGACTTCTGCCTTCTTCATGGCGGCAGTGTCAAAGTTGGGGTGCAGCAAGGTATCAAGCTGCTTCGGCTCTACCTTTAGAACGGCTTCTTCGGGTGTGAGCATGCCCTCGTCTACCAAGTCAACGGCGATTTTGAGAGCGGCGGCGGCGGTACGCTTGCCGTTGCGGGTTTGCAGCATGAAAAGCTGACCATGCTCGATGGTGAACTCCATATCCTGCATATCGCGATAATGCTTCTCAAGCGCGCTGGCAATCGCGGAGAACTGCTTAAAGACCTCAGGCATTGCCTGCGCCAGCGTGGAAATGGGCTGCGGGGTGCGGATGCCGGCTACGACGTCCTCGCCTTGGGCGTTGATGAGGTACTCGCCATAGAGCTTGTTTTCGCCTGTGGCGGGGTTGCGGGTGAAGGCCACGCCGGTGCCGCTGTCATTGCCCATGTTGCCGAACACCATGCTCTGCACATTGACGGCGGTGCCCCAAGAGCTGGGGATGTCGTTCATGCGGCGGTAGTAGTTGGCGCGGGGGTTGTCCCAGCTGCGGAACACGGCCTTGATCGACTCGATCAGCTGCACCTTGGGATCCTGCGGGAACGCTTCGCCCTTTTGTGCAAGATAAATCGCCTTGAACTTCGCAACAACCTCTTTGAGGTCATCGGCAGTCAGGTCGGTATCAAACTTTGCGCCCTTTGCGGCCTTTACTTCGCCCAGCGCATTTTCAAACAGCTTCTTTTCGATCTCCATTACAACGTCGGAGAACATTTGGATAAAACGGCGATAGCTATCATAGGCGAAGCGCTCGTTGCCGGTCTGCTTGGCAAGACCCTGCACAGCCACATCGGTCAAGCCGAGGTTGAGGATGGTATCCATCATGCCGGGCATGGAAGCACGCGCGCCGGAGCGGACGGAGACCAAGAAGGGCTTTTCCATATCGCCGAACTTCTTGCCACAGATTTCTTCGGTTTGGGCAAGAGCATCGTTGATCTGCTGCATGATATCGTCGCCGATGGTCTGGTTGTCCTCATAATAACGGATACAGGCCTCCGTGGTAACGGTGAAACCCTGCGGCACAGGTAGGCCAATATTGGTCATTTCAGCTAAGTTAGCGCCTTTGCCGCCAAGCAAATTGCGCATGTCGGCATTGCCCTCTTTGAATAGATACGCGTATTTCGTCATAGAGATTGATATCCTCCTCGTCTTTAAATGAGGACGAACCACCGGCGGATTTCATCCCCAATGCTCATCCTTCCTTTAACCAATCTAGTATACACGGTTTCCAAGAAGATTTCAAGACCATATTTGGCGAATATGGGCAATCTTTGTTGGCATTTTGCCAATACGCGAAGAATGTCAACAAATTGACCGCTCCTTAGCACCATTCCGTCAAAAACCTTTCTTGCATAGGCGAGATTGTTTTATTCCGCTTCGTACCCGATGTCGTCCAGCAGCTTTTTCATGCCCTCTACCGTTTGCGTCTCCGCGTGCTCCACGGTCACCGTTTTTGCGCCTAGGTTGACCACGACGCTCTTGACGCCCGGCAGATCCTTAAGCGCGTTTTTGACTGCGTTTTCGCAGTGCTGGCAGCTCATGCTGGGAACCTTCATTGTGGTTGTCATGTTGTTCTTTCCTCCCTATAAAATATAGTGAATTTTCATTTTTATTGGAACGGCTTAAACCGCTTCAACCGCAGCGCGTTTGCGAGCACCGATACCGAGGACAGCGACATTGCCGCCGCCGCCAGCATGGGGTTTAGGAGCGGCCCACCAAAGAGGTGAAGCAGCCCCGCCGCCACCGGTATGCCCGCCGTGTTGTAGGCAAAGGCCCAAAACAGGTTTTGCTTGATGTTACGAATGGTGCTTTTGGAAAGCTGAATGGCGGTGGGTACGTCCATGAGGTCACTGTGCATGAGCACGATATCCGCCGATTCCATAGCGACGTCCGTTCCGGAGCCGATGGCAATGCCGATATCCGCTTGCGCAAGCGCTGGCGCGTCGTTGATGCCGTCGCCCACCATCGCCACGCGCTTGCCTTCGGCTTGCAGCTTTTTCACCTCGCCTGCCTTATCCTGTGGCAAAACCTCCGCCAGCACGCGTGTGATGCCCACCTGATGGGCTATGGCCTCGGCAGTGCGGCGGTTGTCGCCAGTCATCATGGCTACCTCAATGCCCATCTTTTGAAGCTTGCGCACGGCGGCGGCGCTGGAGGGCTTGACCACGTCCGCTACGGCAACAATCCCAGCGGCCTTGCCGCCAAAGGCAATGAACATGGGCGTTTTGCCTTCGCTGGCGAGCTGGTCGGCAGTGCTTTGCAGATTTCCCAGCGCGATGTGCTCATCCTGCATCAGCCGCAGGTTGCCCGCCAACAGCGCTATGCCTTCGACCTCCACGCGGATGCCGCGCCCAACAAGCGCCTCAAAGGCCGTTACGGGGGGAAGCAAAAGGCCGCGCGCCTCCGCGCCGCGCACGATGGCCGCACCCAGCGGGTGCTCGGAGCCTTTTTCCGCCGCTGCCGCAAGCGTGAGCAGATAGGCTTCCTCTATCCCCGGCGTGGCGATTACGTCTGTGACCTGCGGCTTGCCCTGGGTAAGCGTGCCGGTTTTATCCAGCACAATGGCGTTGAGCTTGTGCGCCGTCTCCAGCGCCACGCCGCTTTTGATGAGGATGCCGTTCTCCGCGCCCTTGCCCGTGCCCACCATGATGGCTGTGGGCGTGGCAAGCCCCAGCGCGCAGGGGCAGGCGATGACTAGCACGGAGATCAAAATGGTGAGCGAGAATTGGAAGCTCTCACCGCTCGCGTACCACGCGATGGCGGCGGCTACCGCGATACAAAACACAGCGGGCACAAAATAGCCCGCCACCACATCCGCGATTTGCGCGATTGGAGCCTTGCTGCCCTGCGCGTCCTCCACAAGCTTGATGATTTGCGCAAGCGCCGTATCGCTGCCCACCTTGGTGGCGTGGAAGCGAATCAAACCGTTTTGGTTGATGGAGGCGGCATAGACGGGGTCGCCCGCCTTTTTATCCACAGGCATGCTTTCGCCGGTCAACATGGCCTCGTCAATGGCGGTCGCGCCTTCGCTGACCACGCCGTCCACCGGGATTTTCGCGCCGGGCTTTACCACCAGCAGGTCGCCGGGCAGAACAGCTTCCATTGGAATTTCGGTTTCGACGCCGTTTTTCACCACAATTGCAGTTTTGGGCGTGAGTCCCATGAGCTTTTTGATGGCGTCCGAGGTACGTCCCTTGGAAATGGCCTCTAGGGATTTGCCAAGCAAAATCAGCGCGATGATTACGCCCACGCTTTCAAAATAAAGCCCGTGTACGGCGTGCATGTCCCCCTGCGCAATGCGCACGGTGGAATAGAGACTGTAGAGCAGCGATGCCGATGTACCCATGGCAATGAGGCTATCCATGTTAGGGCTGCGCTGCAAAATGGCCTTTGTGCCCACGCGGTAGAACTGGTTGCCCGCGATGATCACCGGGATGGTTAGGCAGAGCTGCACCAGCGCGAAAGTGAGCGGCGCGGTTTCCGGCGATAAAAACGCGGGTACTGGCAGGCCGATCATCGGCCCCATGGCGAGGTAGAGGAGCGGCAGCGCGAAGGCTGAGGCAACAATAAACTTCGTCCACAACGTGCGTATGGCTTGATCCTTGGAAAGAGCGGCTTCCTTTGCGGCCTGCACGCCGCGCTTTTGCGGCTGCGCGCCGAAACCGATGCGCTCCACCGTTTGCATGACGCTTTCGGCGGTTGCGGGGCTTTCATAGGCAACGCTCATCGTTTCGGCGGCGAGATTGACCGCCACCTCCTGCACGCCCTCCATGCGCCCCACCATCTTTTCAATGCGCGCCGCGCAGGAGGCGCAGGTCATGCCGGTAATGCGGTAGCTGCTGTTTGTTTTGCTTCCCATGCTGTGCTCCTTTACCGATCCATAATTTTGGATAAAATGCCGGTTATTTCGCTCACCTTCTGCTCCGCGTCGCCTCGCTCCACCGCTTCCAGCACGCAATGGCTCATGTGCTGGCGCAGGATGAGCAAATTGGCTCGCTTGAGCATGGCTGAGGCGGCAAAGATTTGGTTGGATACGTCAATGCAGTACCGGCCGTCCTCCATCATGCGCAAAATGCCGTCGATCTGCCCAGCTGCGGTTTTTAGCGCCTGTACTGCCTGTTTCTGCTCGTCGTTCATAACGCCGCCTCCTTTGGATAGACCCCCACCCGGTGGGGGTACAAACAGCATAGCACGAATTCCGATAAAGTCAATAGCGTATTGTTCCTTGCGCAACCATCGGCTATGCGAACTGCCGGGGATGAATCGCTCACGCGCCTTGCGCGCATACTGAGGAGCAGGGTGAGAGCTTTTTCATGCCTGTGATTTTGAAAGGATGGCTATTGTAATGAACAACCTTGTAGATGGTCCGGATATGCCCATGGGGCTTGGCATGGCGCTTGCGCAGAACCTCAACGCCATGAACCGCTTTGCCGCGCTGCCAGCGGCAGAGCAGCAAGCAGTGATCGCGCACACGCACAGCATTCGTTCCAAGGAGGAGATGCAGGCCTACGTACAATCCCTCCTGCAATAGGACGCTTTGGCAGCGGCAGGCCGCGCCGCGCCGATATCCGGCGCTGGAGGGCAGCCAAAAGGCGGATGTGCTTGTGATTGGCGGCGGGATGGCAGGCGTGTTGTGCGCGCGCCTGCTGACTGACGCGGGCGTGAATTGTGCGCTGGTGGAGGCGCGGGAAATCGGCGGCGGCACTACCAAGGGCACCACCGCCGTGCTGACGGCACAGCATGATACGCTGTATAGCGACCTGATTGATCAATTTGGCACAGAAAAAGCCGCGCAGTACCTGCACGCCAATTTGTGTGCCGTGGAGCGCTTGCGCAAGCTTGCACGCGGCATTCTGTGTGAATGGGAAAATCAACCCTCGGTGATGTACGTCCAGCGCGATCCGCGCGCATTGGAGCGCGAGATGGACGCGCTGCATACCTTGGGCTTTCAGGCGGCGCGGTGGCAGACGGAAATCCCGTTGCCCATCCCGGTGGCGGGTGCAATTTGCTACCCGGAGATGGCGCAGCTTCATCCGCTGCAATTTCTGTACGGCGCGGCGGAGGGATTGCGCATCTATGAGCATTCGCTTGTGAATTGCTTGAAGGGGCATACCGCCTACACGGAGCATGGCGCCATCACGGCGGAGCATATCGTGGTGGCCACGCATTTTCCGTTTGTGAACCGTCATGGCTTGTATTTCATGAAGCTGTATCAAAACCGCTCGTTTGTGCTCGCGCTGGAAAACGCGCCGACGCTTCATTGCACGCTTGTGGACGCGGGGGAGGCGGGGCTATATTTCCGCAACGCGCACGGCCTATTGCTGGTTGGCGGCGGCGATCGGCGCACGGGATGCAAAGGCGCGGATTTTGAGGGGCTTCGTGCCTTTACGCGCAAAACCCTTCCGGGCACGAAGGAGCTGTTTGCATGGGCGGCACAGGATTGCATGAGCTTGGATGGCGTGCCCTATATCGGCGCATACAGCCCCAAGCTGCCGTATGTCTATGTGGCTACTGGGTTTAACGAGTGGGGGATGACTACGTCCATGGTGGCGGCAGAGGTGCTTACGGCACGGATTCTTGGCAAAGAAAACCCGGATGCGGCGGTGTTTGCACCCAAGCGGAGCATGCTGAGCAAGCAGCTTTTCGCAAACGCGGGGGAGACAATGCTTCGTTTTTGCGTGCCCACCCTACGGCGCTGCCCGCACCTTGGCTGCGCTCTGAAATGGGATGCGCAGGAGCATAGCTGGGAATGCCCATGCCATGGCTCGCGGTTTGAGGAGCAAGGCGCGCTTACGGACGGCCCGGCGCTTCACGAGGCGCGAACGGTGAAAAAGAAACGCGCCTAAGGCGGGTCGCGCACAATCATAAAGTAGCACAAGCTTCTCATTTTTTTGTTTTTGGGCTTGCAGGAACGCTGCCAGATCGCTATGATGAAGGCAAACCTACAAACCAAAGGAGGAAATGACGATGCTGAAAGGGATTCCCGCAATCATCCCCCCGGAGCTGCTCAAGATTTTGGCGGAGATGGGTCATGGCGATGAGATCACGCTTGGCGATGCGAACTTTCCAGGCCATAGCTGCTGCGACACCGTGGTGCGCATGGACGGCCATGGCATGCCGGAGATTTTGGACGCAGTGCTCACCTTGTTCCCGCTGGATCATTACAGCGCCAAGCCCGTAGCGCTGATGCAGGTGATGCCCGGCGATCAAACCAAAACACCCATTTGGGAAACCTATCGCCAGATTGTGGCGAAGCATGACGAGCGCGTGGCGGCGTGCTTTGAGGAGGTCGAGCGCTTCGCCTTCTATGAGCGCGTAAAGCAGCGGAGCGTTGCGGTGGTGATGAGCGGCGAAGGCGCACCCTATGCCAACCTGATCCTGAAAAAAGGCGTCATCGCAAAAGGGTAACGCCGCATGACGCCCTCAAACCAACGCGAATGAAAAAAGACCCTGTCCGCACTCACAAACAGTGCGGACAGGGCTTTTTGCTATTTCTGCACGTCCACGAGCACCTTCATGGTGGTTTCGCGGTGGTCGTCGATATACTCATATGCCTTTTTGTACTCGCGCAAGGGGAAACGGCTGCTGATCAGCGGATCGAGCTGCACCTTGCCCTCGCTGACCAGCGCGATGGCATCCACATAATCTTGATGGCGGTACATCATGGTGGTGTTGAGGTCAAGCTCATGATCGTTCAGCACCGCAAGATCGACCTTTGCCATGCCGGCGAACACCGCTACCAGCAAGATCATGGAGCCTTTGCGCGCATATTGGATGGCCTGCCCAATGGAAATGTCATTTCCCGCGCAATCATAGATCACGTCCGCCTTATCGGGGCCAAAGGCGTTCAGCATGGCTTCGCCCAAATTGGTTTGACGCGCGTTATAGACCGCATCCGCGCCGCAGCGCTTGGCAAGCGTCAAGCGGTAATCGCTCACGTCGGTCACAAGCACGCTTTGTGCGCCCAAGCTTTTGGCTGCTTGCGCAACAAGGTTGCCAATCGGCCCCGCGCCGATCACCGCCACCTTTAGCCCGCGCATTTCCCCGGCTTGCCGCACGGCATGCACGGCCACGGCGAGCGGCTCGATCATCGCTCCCTGCTCAAAGGACATCGCGTCCGGCAGAGGCGTTACCTTTGCGGCATCCACAGCAAAATACTCGCTTGCCGCACCGGTGGTTTGAAAGCCCATAACCTTCAAGCTTTCGCAGAGGTTGTATTTTCCGTGCCGACAGGGGTAGCATTCGCCACACACCACCTGCGGCTCGATGGTCACCCTTTGACCCACCACAAGCCCTGTGACACCCTCGCCCAGCGCCGCCACCTCGCCGGATACCTCATGCCCCTGCGTAACGGGATAGGAGGTGAAGGGGTGCTTGCCGTGATAGACATGGATATCCGAGCCGCATATGCCGATGACCCGCATGCGCACCAGCACTTGCCCTAGCGTAGGCTGGGGCGTGGGAAGCTCATGAAATTCAATTTGGCCGGGCGCGGTCATTACCTGCTGTAGCATAAGGGATTCCTCCTTTGATATGGGTAAATGAATGCCTGAACGCTTACCTAGAGAACAGAACTTGATCCTGTTTAATGGTTGCCAGAACAGTGATATTGCGTATGTCCATGGAATGGACGGTTAAGGGGTTTTGATCTAGTATGACAAAATCAGCGCATTTGCCAACGCGGATGCTGCCTTTTTGATCCTCTTCAAAATATTGATAGGCGGCAT
>JAVVVJ010000041.1:0-25208 GCA_036652695.1 Clostridia bacterium
GCCCATGTTTTGGTGGGCTTCTTGTTAATCGCATCCACTTGACTTTGCCGTGCTGATCCATAAAGCAAATCGCATATATAATGATATTTCTTGTTTCTCTTGTTTGTCTCTTCTCCCTATGCGAAATTTATCCTTGACAATTTTCCTTAACAGGTGCATAATAAATAATTGAATATACGGTACCCAATCCACGTGAGCGGAAGGAGCGCTGTACTTGCAACTGTTGTTTAAAGACGCGATTGTATATGCAAATGGCGGGTTACACAAACATCACGCGGCATGCATCCAAGGCCGCATCGTTGGTATTTCTTCACTGCCAGCGTTGGAAATGGATTCTCCTTTGACGTTCGTTCAAAAGCTGGTGGTTCCGGGTCTTGTTGATGTTCATGTACATCTTCGAGAGCCGGGTTTTTTTTATAAGGAGACGCTCAAAACGGGCACACAAGCCGCTGCCCGCGGCGGCTACACCGCGGTATGCGCCATGCCAAACCTAAACCCCGCGCCGGATAGCGCCGCAAATCTGATGCTTCAACAGGAGCTGATCGCCAAAAGCGCATGCGTGCGCGTCTATCCCTACGGCTGCATTACCATGGGGCAGCAGGGCGGCGGCACGCTGTGCGATTACAACGCCATGAAGCCGCTCGCCATCGCCTTTTCGGATGACGGACGCGGCGTGCAGGAGGAAAGCACCATGCGCGCGGCCATGGAGCAAATCGCGGCCATTGGCGGCCTGCTCGCCGCCCACTGCGAGGATAACAGCCTGCTCAGCGGCGGCTGCATCCACGATGGCGCCTATGCCCGCGCGCATGCCCATAAGGGCATCTCCAGCGAAAGCGAATGGCGGCAGGTAGAGCGCGACCTACGCCTCGCCAAAGAAACGGGCTGCCGCTACCACGTATGCCACGTGTCCACTCAGGAAAGCGTTGCGCTCATCCGCCGCGCAAAGCGCGAAGGCGTTGATGTTACCGCTGAGACCGCGCCTCATTACCTGCTCCTGTGTGACGATGACCTGCAAGAGGATGGCCGCTTTAAGATGAACCCGCCCATCCGCGCGCGAAAGGATCGCGACGCGTTGATCGAGGGACTGCTGGATGGCACCATCGATTGCATCGCGACCGATCACGCGCCGCATAGCGCGGAGGAAAAGGCGCGTGGTTTGGAAAAGAGCCTCATGGGGGTGGTCGGTCTGGAATGCGCGTTCCCCGTCCTTTATACGGGGCTTGTCAAAACGGGGCTTGTGCCGCTTGAGCGCGTGCTCCACGCCATGACGGACGCGCCGCGCGAGCGTTTCGGCCTGCCGCCTGTGGATTTGGAGAGCGGCACGGCAGCGGATTTTGCCGTTTTTGACCTCAACGATACGTTTCTCATCAACCCGGACGATTTCGCGTCCATGGGACGCGCTACCCCCTTTGAGGGCATGCGCGTCACCGGACGCTGCGACTATACTTCGGTAGGAGGCGATACGGTATGGCAACGGTAACAAAGGAACGGATGCTGGTCATGGAAAATGGAAGCACCCACAGAGGCACAGGCTTTGGCGCATCCTGCGACGCGCTGTGTGAGCTGGTTTTCAATACCTCTATGGTGGGCTATCAGGAAATTGTAACCGACCCCAGCTACACCGCGCAAACGGTGGTCATGACTTACCCGCTCATCGGCAACTATGGCATCACAGATGAGGACAGCGAAACGCGCACGCCCACAATGGGCGGGCTTGTGGTGCGTGAATACTGCGACGCCCCCAGCAACTTCCGCTATACCAAAACCCTTGGCGAGCTGTTGGAGGAAAACGCCATCCCCGGGCTGGAGGGCGTGGACACCCGCCGCATCAATCGCATGATCCGCAGTGAAGGCAGTCAGCGCGCGCTGATCTGCGACGCTTCCACCCCTGTGGAGGAGGCGCTGGAGCGTATCCGCGCCTACCAGCTCCCCACTGATGTGGTCAGCCGTGTGAGCTGCCGCAAAAAATGGTACGCACGCACCCCCAATCCCCTGTATAGCGTTGTGGCGGTGGACTGCGGCATCAAGCTCAACATCATCCGCAAGCTCACGCAGTACGGCTGCAACGTGACCGTTGTTCCCTACGACACCCCGGCGGAAACCATTTTGAGCTTCAAGCCGGATGGCCTTTTTCTGAGCAACGGCCCTGGAGACCCGCAGGACGTGCTGCCCGTGATCAAGCTCGTGCAAGCCTTGCGCGGCAAGCTGCCCATCTTCGGCATCTGCCTTGGGCACCAGATGATCAGCCTAGCCTGCGGCGGGCAGACCTTCAAAATGAAGTTCGGACACCGCGGCGGCAACCATCCCGTACGTGAGCTGGCCACTGGCAAGGTAGAAATCACCAGCCAGAACCATAGCTTCGCCGTGGACGAAAAAAGCCTTGCGGGCACCGGCCTTATCATGACCCACCAAAACCTGCTGGACGGCACACCGGAGGGCGTGGCCTGCGCGGCGGACAAGCTCTTCTCCGTGCAATACCACCCGGAGAGCGCGCCTGGTCCGCAGGATAGCGCCTACCTGTTCCAGCGTTTCATCGATCTTATGAAGGAGGGAAGCAAGCATGCCTAAACGCACAGACATCCACCGAATTCTGGTGATCGGCTCCGGCCCTATCATCATTGGTCAAGCGGCAGAATTCGATTACGCGGGTACGCAAGCCTGCCTCGCCCTGCGTGAAGAAGGGTACGAGGTCATCCTCGTCAATTCCAACCCCGCCACCATCATGACCGATACCCACATTGCCGATAAGGTATATATGGAGCCGCTCACGCTAGAATACATCGCTAAGATCATGCGCCACGAGCGCCCGGATGCTATTTTGCCGGGGCTTGGCGGGCAAACAGGCTTGAACCTCGCCATGCAGCTTAAGAAAAAGGGTGTGCTGGACGAGTGTCAAGTGGAGATCCTCGGCACGAGCTTTGATAGCATTGATATGGCAGAGGATCGCGAAAAGTTCAAAAAGCTATGTCAGCGTCTTGGCGAACCGGTGCTGCCCTCCGTAATCGCCACCACGTTGGAGGAGGGTCTGCGCGCCGCCGACGAAATCGGCTATCCAGTGGTGCTGCGCCCCGCCTTCACCCTTGGCGGCACAGGCGGCGGCTTTGCCGATGACGAGGTTGAGATGGTTGAGCTTTGCAAGCACGCGCTCAAGCTCTCGCCCGTGCATCAGGTGCTGGTGGAAAAAAGCATCAAGGGCTATAAGGAGATCGAGTACGAGGTGATGCGCGACCATAACGATACCGCCATCACCATCTGCAATATGGAAAACATCGACCCCGTCGGCGTGCATACGGGCGATAGCATTGTCGTCTGCCCCAGTCAAACGCTGACCAACAAGGAATATCAGCTGCTTCGCGACAGCGCCCTCAAAATCATCCGCGCACTCAAAATTGAGGGTGGCTGCAACGTGCAGTTCGCCCTAGACCCCTATAGCTTCAACTACTACCTCATTGAGGTAAACCCGCGTGTATCGCGCTCCTCCGCGCTTGCCAGCAAGGCCAGCGGCTACCCCATCGCGCGCGTATCGGCAAAGGTTGCGGTGGGCATGTATTTGGAGGAAATCCCGCTCGCCAATACCCCCGCATGCTTCGAGCCGGCGCTTGACTATGTGGTCAGCAAGATCGCGCGCTTCCCCTTTGATAAGCTGGAGGGTTCTAGCAACCGCCTGAGCACGCAAATGAAGGCCACCGGCGAGGTGATGAGCGTGGGGCGCACGCTGGAGGAAAGCCTGCTCAAGGCTGTGCGCTCGCTGGAGATCGGCGCGTGCCACCTCCATAGCGCCCGCTTTGATGACATGCCGGATGATGAGATGCTCGCCTACGTACACGAGGGCACGGACGACCGCATCTTTGCCATTGCGCAGCTCATCCGCAACGGGGTTGATCTGGGGCTGATCTACGATAGCACCAAGATCGATATGCTTTTCTTGGAAAAGTTTAAGAACATCGTGGATTTTGAACCAGTGCTAAAGGCAAGCCCTCGCGATAAGGCTGTGCTCTACCGTGCAAAGCGCCTAGGCATAAGTGATAAGTACATTGGTCAGTGCTGGGGGATGAACGAGCAAGCGGTTTTCCATCTGCGCGCGAAGCTCGGCGTTGTGCCGGTATACAAGATGATCGATACCTGCGCCAGCGAGTTTGATAGCTATGTGCCCTACTTTTACTCCACCTACGAGCAGGAAAACGAATCCATCCTCTCCGACCGCAAAAAGATCATCGTGCTCGGCTCCGGCCCTATCCGCATCGGGCAGGGTGTGGAGTTCGATTACTCCACGGTACACGCCATTTGGACCATCCGCGCGGCGGGCTATGAAGCCATCATCATCAACAACAACCCCGAAACCGTCTCCACCGATTACACCACCAGCGATAAGCTCTATTTTGAACCGCTCACCATCGAGGATGTCATGAACATCGTCACCATGGAAAAGCCCGAAGGCGTAGTGGTAAGCCTTGGCGGGCAAACCGCCATTAACCTTGCAGAGCGCCTACACCAGATGGGTGTAAAGATCATCGGCACGGATGTGGAAGCCATCAACCGCGCCGAAAACCGCGATGCCTTTGAAAAAGTGATGGTCTCGCTCGGCATTCCTCAACCCGATGGCGAGGCCGTAACCGATATTGAGGCTGGCGTGCGCGTCGCCAAGCGCATTGGCTACCCGGTGCTCGTTCGCCCCAGCTATGTGCTGGGCGGGCGCGCCATGCAGATCGTACCCAACGAGGAATCCCTGCGCCACTACCTGCACACCGCCGTGGCGCTGGATGTGGATCAGCCCGTGCTGGTGGATCACTACATCATCGGCAAGGAGCTGGAAACCGATGCGGTCTGTGATGGCGAAAACGTCTTTGTGCCGGGGATTATGGAGCATGTCGAGCGCACGGGCGTGCATAGCGGCGATTCCATCAGCGTGTACCCCACCTTCAGCGTCAGCGAGAAGGCGCGCCAAACGATTATTGATTATACCGTGCGGCTGGGTCTGGGCATTGGCATTGTGGGGCTGTTCAACATTCAGTTCATTGTGGATAAGCAGGATAATGTCTACGTCATCGAGGTCAACCCGCGCTCCTCGCGCACGGTGCCCTTTTTGAGCAAGGCCACGGGCGTGCAGCTGGCGGATATCGCCACACGGGTGATGCTGGGACACTCCCTGCGCGATCAGGGCATTGTGGACATCGTAGCGCCAGAGCGCCGCAAGTGGTATGTGAAGGCTCCCGCATTCAGCTTTAGCAAGCTGCGCGGCATGGATGCCTATCTAAGCCCGGAGATGAAATCCACAGGCGAGGCCATTGGTTATGACCGCCGTCTGACCCGTGCCCTCTATAAGGCCATGCAATCCTCCGGGATGAACGTCGCCAACTACGGCACCATCTTCGTGACCATTGCAGATCATGACAAAGCAGAGGCGCTCCCCCTCATCCGGCGGTTTTACGAGCTGGGCTTCAATATTGAAGCCACGCATGGCACGGCTGAGTTTCTCAAGCAAAACGGCATTCGCACGCGCGCGCGCGATAAGCTCAGCGAGGGGAGCGAGGAAATTCTTGATTCCCTGCGAGCGGGGCATGTCAATTACGTGATCAACACACGCGAGCTGGATAGCAGCTTTGAGCAGAATAGCGATGGCGCGCAAATCCGCCGTTGCGCAGTAGAGAACAACGTCACGATGTTCACGGCGCTGGATACCGTGCGTGTGCTGCTGGAGGTGCTGGAGGAAATCACCCTCTGTATCTCTACGATTGATAGCGAGTAAGACGCAGCGCCCACAGGCGCAGGGGGCTGATCCCCCGCCGGGGCTTGGCGCCGCGCGTTGGTAAAGGACGCCCGCGCGGCTGCCTTTCAGCTTCCCTTCTCATTTTCATCTCCCCTGAAAGGAAGGCTCTTATGCTGTTCACCCTTCATTCCAACTCCTGTATCGCCCCAAATGTATTTCATCTACGGCTTATCGGCGATACACGCGGCATTACGCGCTGCGGGCAATTTGTACAAATCGCGTTGCCCAATTTTTACCTGCGCCGCCCCCTCTCGGTTTGTGACTGGCGTCCCGGCGAAAAAGGCACGCTCGATCTCATTTATAAGGTGGTTGGGCACGGCACGGAGGCTCTTACAGCCCTCGAGCAGGGCGCGGAGCTTGACTTGCTCACCGGTCTTGGCAATGGCTACGACGTTAACGAGCGCGACGAGGTCACCGCCTCGCAGTTTCCGCTGCTGGTGGGCGGCGGGGTGGGCGTGCCGCCGTTGTACGCACTGTGCAAGCATCTCTTGGCCTCCTGCAAAAAACCGGAGGTCATTCTCGGCTTTAACACGGCGGAAGAAATCTTTTGGAAATCGGAATTTGAGCAGCTTTCCGTGCCCGTGACCGTAGCCACGGCGGACGGCAGCGCGGGCGTAAAGGGCTTTGTAACGGACGCGATGCGCCTCCTGCATGGCAAGTACGATTATGTCTACACCTGCGGTCCAGAGCCGATGCTGAAGGCCGTTTACCAGATCTGCACAGAAAACAGCATCCATGCCCAATTCAGCTTTGAAGAGCGCATGGCCTGCGGCTTTGGCGTGTGCATGGGCTGTAGCTGCCAAACCAAATACGGCAGCAAGCGCATCTGCAAGGATGGACCGGTGCTGTTCAGGGAGGAAATCGTATGGTAAAGACGGCTGTTACCTTATCCGGCTGGGCGCTGGATAACCCCATCATCCCCGCAAGCGGAACGTTTGGCTATGGCGAGGAGTTCAGCAAATGGTACGATATCAACATGCTGGGAACCTTTTCCTTCAAGGGCACAACGCTGGAGCCTCGCTTTGGCAACCCCACGCCCCGCATTGCGGAATGCACCTCCGGCATGCTCAACGCCGTTGGCCTGCAAAACCCGGGCGTTCAGCATGTGCTTGCAAATGAACTGCCCAAGCTCGCGACCTTTTTCCATAAAAAAGTAATTGCCAACATCAGCGGCTTCTCCGTGGAGGAGTATGTGGAATGCTGCCGCCTGATGGATGGGCAGCCGCAGGTGGGGCTGATTGAGCTGAATGTAAGCTGCCCCAACGTGCATGGCGGCGGCATGGCCTTTGGCACCTGCCCGGAAAACGCCGCCACCGTCACGCGCGCGGTCAAGGCTGTTACCACCAAGCCCGTCTATGTCAAGCTCAGCCCGAACGTTACCGATATCGTTGCCGTGGCAAAGGCCTGCGAGGATGCGGGCGCGGATGGCCTGAGCCTCATCAACACGCTGCTGGGCATGCGCATTGAGCTCAAGACCCAAAAACCCATACTCGCCAACCAAATGGGCGGCTTCTCCGGTCCGGCGATCTTCCCAGTCGCACTGCGCATGGTCTATCAGGTGGCGCGCGCGGTACGGCTTCCCATTATCGGCATGGGCGGCGTCGCTACGGCGGAGGACGTGCTGGAAATGATGCTCGCGGGCGCGTCCGCCGTGCAGATTGGCGCGCAAAACCTAGTTGACCCCTATGTATGCCCGAAAATCATCGCCGACTTGCCTCGTGTGATGGAAAAATACGGGATTCTTGACCTGCAACAAATCATTGGAGGTGCGTGGAAATGAACAAGCCAAATGGAGATGTGATCATCGCGTTGGACTTTCCCAGCGCAGAGCGTGCGTATGCCTTTTTGGACAGCTTCAAGGAGGAAAAGCCCTACGTAAAGGTGGGCATGGAGCTGTTCTACGCTGAGGGGCCGCAGATCGTGCGGGAAATCAAGGCGCGCGGACACAAGATTTTTCTTGATTTGAAGCTGCACGACATCCCCAACACCGTCAAAAGCGCCATGGCTGTCCTATCCAAGCTGGACGTGGACATGACCAACCTGCACGCCGCTGGCACGATTGATATGATGAAGGCCGCCGTGGAGGGGCTCACGCGCCCGGACGGTACCCGCCCAATGCTGCTAGCCGTTACGCAGCTCACCTCCACCAGTGAGGAGCGCATGCGGCGCGAGCTGCTCATTGACGCTTCCATGCCGCAGGCCGTTACGTGCTACGCCCAAAACGCCAAAGCAGCGGGGCTTGATGGCGTGGTCTGCTCGCCGCTGGAGGCCGCGCTTGTCAAAGAAGCGTGCGGCGATGCGTTCCAGACGGTCACGCCCGGCATCCGCTTTGCGGATAGCGCCGCGGATGATCAGGCACGCGTCATGACACCCGCCAAAGCACGCTTGGGCGGCAGCAATTTCATCGTGGTGGGCAGACCCATCACGCAGGCGGCTGATCCTGTAGCGGCCTACCGGCGGTGCGTACACGAATTTCTAGGATGATCAGCAACAAACGGAAAGGAGATGAGCCGGTGCATAGCCAATTGTGCGCCGAAAAGGCCACGCTTTCGCGTTTGATCCAAAGCGCATTGGCCGGGATGCTCATCGGGCTTGCGCTCACCGCCGATTATTCCGTTGCCATGGGGAGCGCGGCGCAAGGCACGCCCTTCATCGCCGCGCTCCTTCAGCAGCTGAACGCCTTGCTGCTCCTACCCACCGCCAGCAGCGCCATCGCCATTTTTGGCGGTCTCCTTTTTGAAAGGGCGTCCAGAAAGCAGCGATTCTTTCCGCTCTTTCTGCTCGCAAGCGTCCTCTTCGGCTTTGCACAGGTATGCGGCAATAGCGTTCAGCAGACCGATTCTCTGAATTTCCTGCTCGGCAATGCCTCGCAAGCCGTGATAGGCACACTCTGCGCGCTGGGCTGGGCCATGCTTTGCTATGCCTGCCTGCTGCTGCTGTATGCGCACCTCACCAAAGCGCCTTCTCAAACCCAAGCGCCGTGGCTATGCCGCGCTCCGTTTCTCAAGGCGTTTGGCTGCCTAGCCGCCGTCTACCTGCTTTGGGCCATCGTGTGCTATCCCGGCAATGTGGATTGGGACACCTACGCCGCGCTGAATAGCGCGTTCAGCGCAACCCCCTCGGATGCCCATCCCATGCTCTTTACTTGGATTCTTGGCAGCTGCGTAGCGCTAGGTCGCGCTTGCGGGAGCGATAATCTTGGCATGTTCCTGTTTGTGCTTTTGCAGCTGCTTGCGTGCGCCGCCGCATTTGCCTGCGTGATATCGACGTTCCTGCACTACGGCCTTCATAGGCTTGCCGTGCTTACGCTCGCCTTCTTCGCGCTCACGCCGCTTTGGGGCATGTACATCCTATTGGGCAACAAGGACGTTCTCTTCACCGTTTGCTTTTGCCTCTTTGTGCTGCTGACGCTACAAAGCTTGCGCAAGCCGACCCATGCGCGCTTTTGGGCGGCATATACAGGCGTTATGGTCGTATGTGCGCTTTTGCGGCACGGCATGGGTTTTCTCGTTTTTCCGGTTGGCCTATTGGCCATGCTGCTCGCGCTGCGCGGCAAGGCGCTCCTTTGCGGCTCCGCGCTGCTTCTCTCCGGCTTGCTTGCCCTGTTTGGCTTTCAAAACCTACTGCTGCCAAGCCTCGGCATTGAAAGCGCCAGTCCGCTGGAACCGCTTTGCCTGCCCTTTCAGCAGGCGGCGCGCACCGTTCGCGATGCTCCACAAACCCTATCCGATGTGGAAATCGCGGCTCTGGACGCACTGTTGGACGTAGAAACCATGGGTTCCCAATACCGCCCGCAAAACGCCGATACCGTAAAGGGCATTCCCTATGCGAAGGTGCTTCCTCCGCGAGAGCTAAAGGCGGCCATTCTGGATTTTCTCTCCGTTTGGAAGGATATGCTTTGGGAACATCCCCGCATCTATCTTGAAGCTTGGATTGCGCTCTCCAGCGACTACTGGACGTTTCCCATTTCCGCTCAGGGCATAGAGGTATGGTATCCCGATGGCGTCAACACTAGCGCGGGTACAAATCACGGTGCCTTTGCCTTCTCCCAGCCAGCGGCGCTCGCTGGCGCACAGCAGACGCTTATGGGCTATGGCAAGCTCTTTCGCAGCATTCCCATCTTGGGTCTGCTTCATCAGCCCGGCTTTTACACTTGGCTGATGCTTGGGCTGTTCTGCTGCCTGCTGCAAGCGCGTCAATGGAGGCCGCTCACAGTGCTGCTTGCCCCCTTCCTTGTGCTGGCGCTTTGCACCGCCTCCCCCATCAACGGCTATATGCGCTATTTTCTCCCCGTGGCGGCATCCGCGCCCATCATGCTTGCTTGTACGCGAATGGCGCTCGCCTCGCAAAGCAACGCCGCCTCCGCGCCGCGTTAGCGCTCCCCGCCTTCCATCTGCCCCCGCGCTTCCTACAACACATTCAATGATTAGGAGGAACGATTCATGGAAAAAGCAATCGCCAAATCCCTTCTCTCCATCGGCGCGGTATTTCTGCGCCCACAGCAGCCCTTCACTTGGGCCAGCGGCATCAAAAGCCCCATCTACTGCGATAACCGCCTCACCCTCACCGCGCCCGCCGTTCGCACGCAGGTAGAGACCTCTCTCATGGAAATCATCCGCGCCCAATACCCCGATGTGGAGGTGCTCATGGGCACCTCTACCGCCGGCATCGCGCATGCGGCCATCGTTGCGCATCTGATGAACCTACCCATGGGCTATGTGCGCGGCGGCGCGAAGGATCACGGTCGCGCCAACCAGATCGAAGGCAAGCTGGAGCCCGGCCAGAAGGTCGTTGTGGTGGAGGATCTCATTTCAACCGGTGGAAGCGTGATTGAGGTGGTAGATGTGCTCCGCGAAGCGGGTGCAAACGTGCTTGGTGTGGCGAGCATCTTCACCTACGGCATGCAAAAAGGGCTTGACCGCCTTGCCGCCGCGCACGTGAAAAACGTGAGCCTCTCCAACTTTGACGTGCTGGCCGAGGTTGCCGCCGAAACCGGCTACATCCAGCCCGCGCAGGTCGAGCAGCTCCTTCGTTTCCGCAACAACCCCAGCGACGAAAGCTGGATGCACGCATAAGGAGGAAGCGCCATGCCAAGGCATCTCTTAAACATCACCGATCTGAGCATGCAGGAAATCGACGATCTGATGGATCGTGCGGACGATATCATTGCCAACCCTCAAAAATACGCGGAGTCTTTACACGGGCGCAAGCTTGCCACGCTTTTTTACGAGCCCAGCACGCGCACGCGCCTGAGCTTTGAGGCCGCCATGATTGAGCTAGGCGGAAGCATTTTGGGCTTTTCCACCGCCGACAGCTCCAGCGCCAGCAAGGGTGAAAGCGTGAGCGACACCGTGCGTACCGCCGCCTGCTATGCCGATATCATTGCCATGCGCCACCCCAAGGAGGGTGCGCCCACCGCTGCCGCGCAGGTCTGCCCAGTGCCCATCATCAACGCGGGCGATGGCGGGCACAATCACCCCACGCAAACCTTGGCCGATCTCCTCACCATCCGCCGCGAAAAAGGGCGGCTCAACCAGCTTGTCATCGGCATGTGCGGCGACCTACAATTCGGCCGCACCGTACACAGCCTCATCAATGCCATGACGCGCTACAAGAGCATTCGCTTTGTGCTCATCTCTCCAAAGGAACTGCGCATTCCGGAATATCTACGCGAGAGCATGCAGCGCGACGGCGTCGCCTTCACCGAGGTGGAGCGTCTGGATGACGTCATCGGCACCTTAGACATTCTCTACATGACCCGCGTGCAGCGCGAGCGTTTCTTTAACGAGGCTGATTACATCCGCTTAAAGGACACCTACATCCTTGATGCCGACAAGCTCTTCAAGGCTCGCCGCGATCTATGCGTCATGCATCCCCTACCGCGCGTCAACGAAATCAGCCGCGCCGTGGACAGCGACCCGCGCGCCTGCTATTTTAAGCAAGTGCTCTATGGCAAGTTCATGCGCGAGGCGCTTTTGCTAAAGCTACTGGAGCCAGAGGCCTAACCGTTGCCATCGCTACACGCTGAAATGTTGAAAGGTTGGTATCCGCATGAACATCGACAGCATTCAAAACGGCTATGTGATTGATCACATCCGCGCAGGCAGGGGCATGGAGATTTACCATCATCTAGGTCTTGACGCTCTGGACTGCTCCGTTGCCATCATCAAAAACGCGAAATCCCAGCACCTAGGCAAGAAGGACATCATCAAGATCGATCAGGAAATTTCCCTGAACCTTGAAATGCTCGGCTACATCGACCCCGATATCACCGTAAACGTCATCCGCAACGGCAAATTGATCGAGAAAAAGCATCTTGAGATGCCCAGCCGTGTCGTAAACGTTATGAAATGCAAAAATCCGCGCTGCATCACCCAAACCGAGCAGGAGCTAGATCAAGTTTTCTTTCTTGCAGATCCCCAAAAGCGAATCTACCGTTGTTTCTACTGCGAAAGCGCGCACGCTCAAATCTAGCAGCAGGGCTAGCAGGGCTAAAGCCCTGCACCCATAACCGCGCGCGCGGCGCGCGGAAGAGCGCTGGTTGGCGCTATGGGTGGAAGTTCGCCGGACGACGGAAGGTCGTCCGGCTTTTTTGTTTGTGTGGTGGGATAGCCGTGGGGGGATACCGCGCGCTTTGCGCGCTTTTTGCGCGGATCTGCGCGGCATTTTTTTACTCGCCTGTAGCTTTTCCCCCTTCTCGCAGGTATCATAAGCGAAAGGAGGGATGCGCATGACCGCTAGGTCGCAGCGCACGGCGGCTGAAATCGAGGCGTTTATCCACCGCCATTCGGCTTTGGTCTACCGCGTCGCCTATGCCAGAACCAATCAAAAGGCCGATGCCGATGATGTGTTTCAGGAGGTGTTTTTGCGTTATGCAGCCAAGCTCCCCACGTTTGAAAGCGAGGAGCACCAGCGCGCATGGCTGATTCGCGTAACGCTCAACTGCGCAAGCAAGCATTACGCCTCTTTCTGGAACCGCAAAACCACCGCGCTCCCGGAGGACTTTGCCTTTGCCCAGCCTGAGGAAAGCGGCCTTGCCGAGGCGCTTCGCCAGCTTCCCGCGAAGGATCGCGCCTTGGTTCATCTTTTCTATTATGAAGGCTACTCCACCGATGAAATTGCCAAGCTGCTGCGCACAAAGACCTCCACCGTGCGCACGCGGCTGACACGCGCCCGTGCAAAGCTTAAAGTGCTTTTGAAAGGAGACTACGATGTTGAAAACCCTTTATCAGCAGATGATTGATCAAGTAAAACCGAATCCCACTTTGGTGCAAGCCGTGGTTCTACAGGCACAGAGCACAGCGCAAGCGCCTTCCCCTCCCGCCCATCGCAGGTCGGCTTGGATTCTTGCGCTTGCGCTTGTCTGCTCTATGGCGGCCTTTACGGCGCTGGCCTCCTCGTCCGATACCGTATATCAATGGCTCTACCAGCTCTCCCCCGCCATTGCGCAGCATTTGAAACCGATTCAACTTTCCTGCGAGGATAACGGCATTCGCATGACCGTAGCCGCCGCCTACATTCATGAAAGCTGTGCGGAAATCATCATCACCGTTCAGGATTTGCAAGCCAATCGCATTGATGAAACCATCGATCTCTTCGACAGCTACAGCATCAACCGCCCCTTCGATGGTTCCGGCACCTGCGAGTTCTTGTCCTATGATGATGCCACCAAAACCGCCACGTTTCACATCCAGCTTCAGGAGGCCAACAACCACCCCATCACCGGCTCCAAAATTACATTTTCCGTCTGTCAGTTCATAAGCCACAAGGCGAATTTGACCGCCGTATCCGTGCCCCTCGCGCTGAACGGTCTTGACGAGGCGCCTGCCCAGCTTGTTCGTCTTTCCGGCTGGGGCGGGGACGATCCGCACGTCTTTCGGCAATCGCGCGACAGGAACGCCTATCCCGTGCTTGTGCCGCAGGGCGAGCTTGCCCCCTTAGCCGATTCCATCACGCTCTCTGCCATCGGCTACATAAACGGACAGCTTCATGTGCAAATGGCCACGCGAAACAAACTACAAAACGACAATCACGGCGAGCTTTATCTGCTGGACAAAGCGGGAAACCGCATCGCTTGCAGCTATCTTGTCAACTTCGTGGAAAACGCGCATGTGGAGTCCGTCATTGATGGCGCATCCTATTCCACCGATTTCGGCATTACGCCGCAGCGCGTCGATTTTTCGGAATTCGTCTTCGACGTTTCGCCGCAAACGCTGCAAGACGCCCGCCTATACGGCGATTTCACCCTCAGCAGCATGCTCACCGCGGGGGATTGGCAGGTCACTTTCCCGCTCGTTGCGGAGTAGTTTCTGCTTGTATGTGATGGGCAGCCATGCAAGCGCGCCTCTTTCCTACCAAACCAGCCCCGCCAGATAAGCCGCCGCGCAGGCCGCCGCCGCCACCGTCAGCAGCCCCTTGCCCATCCAGCCCAGCGCAAGCGCCGCCACCGTGCCGCATAGTGCGGAGGGCAAGCTGCCCGTGCTTTGCAGCACCGCCGGGAAGGTCATCGCGCCAAGCACCGCATAGGGCACATAGTACAGGAAGGATTGCAGAAACACCGAGCGCACGCGCCCGCGAATCGCCGCCAGCGGAAGCATGCGAATCAAGTATGTCACACCCGCCATCACCAGCAGGTAACGCAAAAAAGCCGACCATTCCATTATACAAGCTCCTCCTTCACGCCCCTCGCAATAGGCTCCTCTCGCACGGGTCGCGGCATTAGCCACGCGCCGAGCGCCGAAGCGAACACCGCGCACAAAATGATGCGGAAACCCTCCGAGACAAACCCAAGCAGCGGCAAAAACGTCATTGCGCAGCTCATGCTCACCGCGATCAGCACCACGGCGCGCACCTCGCGCGAGCGCCGGAACGGCGGCGCCACAATCGCAATGAACATGCCATAAATCGCAATTCCCAGCGCCTGCGTCACATCGGCGGGCAAAATGCCGCCCGCCAGCGCGCCAAGTGCCGTGCCCAACACCCAGCCCAAAAACGGGCCGTTGGTCAAGCCATAGAGATAGGCCTTGCCGAGCTTTCCCGGCTGTTGGGACGCCACCACAAAAACCTCGTCCGTATTGCAAAAGGAAATGAGCAGCCGATGCGGCAGCGTCATGGACGAATCCAGCTTTTGGCTCAAGCTCAAGCTCATCAACGCGTAGCGCAGGTTGATGGTGAGCTGCATGAGCGCCATTTCCGCAAGCCCTGCGCCGCTCGCCATGAGCTGCAACCCCGCAAGCTGCCCCGCGCTTGTTACGTTAAAGAAGGAAATCATCACCGTTTGCAGGGGCGTCATACCCACGCCGCAAGCCTGTATGCCAAATGCAAACGCAACCGACACATAACCCAGCGCAATGGGCAGCCCATGGCGTAAGCCCTTTAGATATGCCTTGTTCAAGCAGCAGATCCTCCCTATGTACACAAATTGCGAGAAAACCCTCTCGTGCTGAAAGGGTTCTCTCGCTTTTTTGTTTCATGCCTTTGTACTGATCAATTGCGCCTTCTGCGGTTAAAAAACACATTCAACCCCAGCGCCCACACAATCCAAGAGAGCGGACCGCAGCCGCAGCCCATATCCGATGCGCGCCCCTGCTTGCGTGACCTTCGCGCGGGATCGCTGTTGCCAAAGAGAATCGCAATGATGATCAGCAGCACAATCCAGCCGCCCGCGTTCATGCCGTTGCTTTCATGCTTGCGGGTCTCATGATAGGTCTGGTAGTTATCGGTGCTATCCTGTATGGAGGTCATCACCTCATCCCAAAGCTGGGAGCCAAACGTTCGCACATCGGTAACGGGCTGCGTTGCTTGGGTGGGGGATTGTGCGCTCTCAAAGAGCTTGCCAAGCTTTATGTTGGCGTTATACTGCTTGTTCAGCAGCGTATTGAGCGCAATGAAGTACTTGCCAAAGGCGGCGTCGTACTGCTGTTTTCGGAACAGCTCGCTGAATGCGGAGGATGTGAACATCAGGTTTTCCGCGTTCTTCCGGCCGAGCTTTTGCTCTACCCCTGCGCCCATGGCAGTCGCGAAGGTATCCTCACCCGCCGCGCCAAGCAGCAGCATATCCATGTCGTCAAGTCCCCACGCCTCAAAAAGCCGCGTGGCATAGGTGTTCGCATCCAGCCCATCCAAAAAATGCACAATGGCCACGTGCAGTTTGATATCCGTTTCATCCCCCACGCGCACGGCATACGTGGCAATGTCGGCAGCCGTTTGGGCGTTCAGCACATCCGCGTCATCCGTCAGCGTCCCGCGGTTGGCGGGCATGCGCGCGGCAGCCAGTGCGGGCGCGGCGGAGGCCAGCGCCAGTAGAATCATAAGCATCATGCAGAGCAGCTTTTTCATGGTCTCTCCTCTATTGCACATCACACGCACCCCCCTCACTCGTACAGCTCGCAGGGCGTAATGCCCATGAGCCGTGCAACTGCGCCGATTACGGGGGTTTCCAGCTGCGCGTTAAAATCCTTCGCGGCAGTGTTGTAGGTGGTGACCAGCGCGCTCTTTTGCAGGTTTTGCATATCGGTTGTCAGCATATCAAGGTACTTTTGATCGCGAGCGCTTTCGGTAAAGCTTTTCGTCGCTACAAGCTTGTCCTTCACGGCGTTCACCGCCGCATCCAGCTTTGCGTCCTCCCGCTTTCTCTCCTCAAGGGCGACGTTCTCGTTGGATAGCTGCTTGGCGGCCTGCTTGAGCGCCGCGACATCCGCATCCCCGCTCAGGTGGCGGCTGGCCACCACGCACAGGTTCAATCCATCCGCGCCCCGGTAGCTGAGCACATCCTTTAGGCCGTTCTCACCCTCCAGCAGCACCGTCACCTGTCGGCGATCATCCGCATACCCATTCACCGTGCCAAACAGTAACCCAAACACAACCAAAGCGAGTGAAATCAACACACACGCGCCTATGGAAAGCTTCCATTTCATTTTTCCCTTATTCCTTTCATCAGGCTGCGGAAGGCGAGCCTTTGCAAAGCCGTAAAGCGTATCAGCGCTTAAGCTCCAACAGCTTTTTCTTGAGTTGATCCTCCATCACCAAAAGCTCCTGCTCTGCCGCCACGCGCTGCGTACGACCCTCGTCCTGAATCCGCATCACTTCGCTGATGGTATCCAGCAGGCTTTGGTTCGTCTGCTTGAGGGTATCCAGATCGATGATGCCGCGCTCGGCTTCCTTTGCGGTTTCAATGGTACCCGTCTTGAGCGCCTCGGCATTCTTCTTAAGCAGCTCGTTGGTCATGTTGGTCACGGCGCTCTGCGCCCGCAGTGCTTCCTGGCTGCGATGCATGCCAAGGGCAATCACGATCTGGCTCTTCCACAGCGGCAGCGTGTTGGAAAGCGTGCTCTGAATGCGCTCCACCAACAGGCTGTCGTTATTTTGCAAAAGGCGGATCTGCGGCGCCATCTGTAGCGCCACCTGGCGGGTCAGCTTCAGGTCATGCAGTTTTTTTTCAAATCGGTCGCAGTTGGCGGCCATATCGTTGGCGCGCTGCGCGTCCATCGCGTCGCCGCTGGCGATGGCCTTGTCCTTTAGCTCCTGCAAGGTGGTGGCGCGCACCTGCGCAAGCTTCTGCTCGCCTGCCAGAATGTACATGGTCAGTTCCTTAAAATACTGGCTGTTCATATCATAGAGGTGGTTGAACATGCTCACGTCCTTGAGCAGCTGCACCTGATGACCCTCCAGCTCCGTAGCGATAGCGTCCACATTGACCTCGACCTTGTCGTATTTGGTCTTCATATCGCTAACAGCCTTTTGCGCGTTCCAAAACAGCCCCGCAAGACCCTTGGGCTTCTCGGCGGCATCGCCAAAGCCCTTGATTTCATTCACAAGCTGCACCAGCATGTTGCCGACCTCGCCGGTATCGTTGGTGCGCACGGTCGCCAACGCGCTATCGCTAAAATCCGCAATTTTCTTTTGCGCATCTGCGCCATAAAGCAGCACATGATCGCTATTGCTGATATCGATCTTGCCAACAAATTCCTGAATGCTGCGCTTGTCTTCCTCGGTGAGCATGGAGGTATCCATCTCATGTACAGCCTGCGCGGCAGCGGCTGCGGCGGCATTGGCTGTGGGCGCGGCGGCCTGCTCCATGCTTTGGGCGGCCTGCGCAAGCTTTTCCTGATCCTGCGCCATGGAGCTGCTGTCCAACGTCAATACAGGTGCGGAGGCGGTAGGCAGTTCCGGGGTGACGCTCTCCGGCGTTTGATTGGCTTCAATCATGATGAAAACCATCCTTTCAAACCATCAACATGTCATGTAAAATGCTTTCAGACTTGGCTTTTCCTTATCAACAGCCAATGCCATGCTGGCAAAATGGGCTTATTTGTCGGCGGGCTTTTGTGCCTGCGCAGTCGCGCCGGAATAGGTGGGGAACATTTCTCCGCTCATGGTGGGCACCTGCGGCATATGGGATTGCGCTTGGTTCATCGCATCGTTCACCTGCTGTTTCACGCCGCTGTTCACCTCAAGCGTGGGCACCGCCTGCCGCTGCTTGTCGGCTTCTGCTTTGGCGGCTTCCGCCTTAGCGGCTTGCTCACGCGCCTGCGCGACCCGGCGCGCCTCCGCATCGATGCGCGCCGCCTCTCTGGCCTGCGCCGCCGCCTTTTCAAGCTCGCTTTCGGTCAGTCCATCGCGCTTGAGCATCTGCTCCAGCACATCGATATCGGTGGTGATATCCAGCACGTCATCGCGGTAGAGGTTATCCAGCATCTTCTGGCAGCCCTTGAGCACCACGCTCAGCGCGTCATCGATGCGCCTGCGCGCAGCCGCCACGTCCTCGCCAGCCAAATTGCGCTCCCCAAGCACCCGATAGCCCTTGACCATCTTGAGCGTGGTGGGCAGATAATAATCCATGAACTTGCGAATCTGCGCCGCCTTCGCGGGCTTATCGTACACCGCGCGGAAGATCTCGGCGCACTGGTTTTCAAGCTGCGTAAGCTTTTCGGTCAGCGCAGCTTCTGGAATCTTCCTGTTTTCTTCGCGAATTTCCAATATCATTTCCCGACCCTTTTGCAGCAGCGCGTCCACATCGGGGTTGCCGGTATCGCCCTGCACCTTTTGCAGGCTGTCGGGCGTTTTTTCCTTCACGCTAAGGTCAAGGCCTTGCGCCATCGTGCGCACAATCACGCCGGAAAACCCGCTCAGCGCCAGCGCAAGGATATACGCGCCCAGGCTATGGGGATGGAACAAAATCGAAAACAGTGCAAACACCACGCCGAACGCGATGATGCCCGCGCCGGTTCCTTTGGATTTCTTGCCCTTGTTGTTGCTCATTGCGGATACTCCTTCATGCTGTAAAAGCGCTATGATCCATGCGTCCGTGCTGTTCGCGCCTCAACAAGATAAATTATAGCATAAGTCGCGCCCTGTGAAAAGAAAAACAGGCTCAAAGCCGCTAAATAGGCGCTGAAAGTTTGATTAGGATTTGGTGAGAGCCCTATGCCTCCACCCAGCCGCGGCTGCGCTCTACCGCGCGGTGCCAGCCATACAGGGCAAGCTCGCGGTTTTGCTGATCCATGCGGGGCACAAAGGTAAGGTCCGGCTTTACCACGGAGGCGACTTCCTCCTTGCTGGCAAACATACCCACGCCGATGCCCGCAAGCAGCGCCGCCCCAAGCGCGGTGGTCTCCAGCACCACGGGTCTCACCACGGGGATGTGCAAAATATCCGCCTGAAACTGCATCATAAAGGCGTTTGTGCTCGCGCCGCCATCCACGTTCATCTGTTTGGGCAGGCGGTCGCCGCTATCGGCAACCATGGCGGCGTACAAATCGTGGCTTTGGTAGCAGATGGCCTCCAGCGCGGCACGCACGATATGCGCGCGGTTCGTGCCACGCGTCATGCCCACAATGGTGCCGCGGCTGTACATATCCCAGTACGGCGCGCCTAGGCCGGTAAACGCGGGCACGAGGAACACGCCCGCCGTATCCGCCACGCTCTGAGCGATCTGCTCGCTTTCGGCAGCGGTTTGGATGAGCTTCATCTCATCGCGTAGCCATTGCACCGTCGCGCCGCCCATAAACACGCTCCCCTCCAGCGCATAGGTGGGCTTGCCATTCAACCGCCACGCCATGGTGGTCAGCAGCCCGTTGTGGCTCTCCACCGGCACGTCGCCTGTGTTCATCAGCATAAAGCAGCCGGTGCCGTAGGTGTTTTTGATCATACCCGGCTCAAAGCAGGCCTGCCCAAAGAGCGCCGCGTGCTGGTCGCCCACCATAGCCGCCACGGGGATAGGCCTCCCCAGAATTTCCGGACGCAGCGCGCCAATGACCTGCGCGGTATCCACCACGGCTGGCAGCACCGCGCGGGGGATATTGAGCATGGCGAGCAGCTCATCATCCCATTTTTGCTCGCGCAGGTTAAACAGCATGGTGCGCCCTGCGTTGGTGGCGTCGGTCACATGCGGCCGTCCCTCCACGAGGTGCCACGCAAGAAAGCTATCCACCGTGCCAAAGCACAGCTCTCCGCGCTCCGCGCGCTCGTGCAGGTTGAGCGTATCCAACAGGTACGCAAGCTTCGTGCCGCTAAAGTACGCGTCCGGCACAAGGCCGGTCTTTTGGCGGATCATCTCGCCTTTGCCATCCTTTAGCAGGCGCTCCACATAGGGCGCAGTGCGGCGGCATTGCCACACGATGGCGTTGTGTACGCAGCGGCCTGTATCGCGTTCCCACAGCAAGGTGGTTTCGCGCTGGTTTGTGATGCCAATGGCGGCAATGCTGTTCACGTCCACCCCGCTCACCTTGACGGCCTTTTGCAAAGCCTCCACCTGCGTATTCAGGATATCCTCCGGGTCGTGCTCCACCCAACCAGGCTTGGGATAGTGCTGTTTGAACTCGATGGCATGCGACGCTAGGATGTGCCCTTGCTCGTCAAAGACGATGGCACGGCTGCTGGTGGTTCCTTGATCCAGTGCGACCAATACGCGTTGTGACATAAGCTACCTCCATTACTGAAAAAGAATATTCTTACGCCGCGCCATTTCATCGGCACGGTCAATATAGACGGAAACATTGCTGACATTGGGCGCGCGCTCAATGCGCAGCTCCCTATCCGGAAATACGCGCTTGCTAATCGCACCCGCGCCAATCGCGATAATGGAGGTCGTTTCCTCCATGATATCCACATTGTATAGGCACGCCGCACCGGGACGCGCGTAGCCAACGTTTTGCTGCTGCCCGGCCATGTATTTCTGCCGGTAAAGGTAATAGGGGCGCAAGCCGAGCGCGCCCGCCGTTTCTGCGCCCAAGCGCACCATTTCCGCCGCCACCGCGCCATCCGGCAGGGGTGTGTGCTCCAAATTCAGGCGGCTGGAGCGCTTGATGGCCAGCGTATGCACGGTCAGGCTGTCTGGCCGGAGCTTTTCGATAGCCACCATGCTGTGCTCAAAATGCGAAACGCCCTCCCCGGGAAGCCCCGCGATCACATCCATATTGATATCCTCAAAGCCCAGCTCCCGCGCAAGCAGGAACGCTTCCACCGTTTGAGCGGCGGTATGGTCGCGACCAATCACGCGCAGGGTTTCATCGTTCATGGTTTGGGGATTGATGCTAATGCGGTCAATGCCATGCCGCTTGAGGGTTTCCAGCTTCGCGCGCGTAATGGTATCCGGCCTGCCCGCCTCCACGGTGTACTCGCACGCGCCGGGAAAGCGCAGCATGACCGCGTCCATCAGGCGGGCAAAATCCGCCTCGTTGAGCGCTGTCGGCGTGCCGCCGCCCACATAGAGGGCGCGCAGCTTGAGCTTCGCGCCGCGCATCAGCTGCATGGCGGCCTCCAGCTCGCCCGTGAGCGCATCCAAATAGGGAATGGTCAGCGCGCCCTTGCCCAGCGCCTCGCCCGGAAAGGAGCAGTAGGCGCAGCGCGTGCGGCAAAATGGGATGGATACATAGACGTCTACCTCGTCCGCCGCCGGCGGTGGAAGGGTTTGCTGCTCCGCTACAATGCGCATGAGCAGATCCGCCTTCACGTGGGATACGTCAAATTCGCTTTCCAGCGCCCGCATGCTTTCCTCTGGGCTCATGCCCTGCGCAAGGCGCTCGTAAAACAGCCGCGTGGGTCGGATGCCCGTAAGAGAGCCCCATGGTGGGCGCTCGCCCGTAAGCTCCTTGAGCAGGTCGTAGAGCGTCAGCTTGCACAGACGCTTGCGCATGCGCTTGTATACGATGTCGCGGCGCTCCGGCTCCACTTGCGCCAGCGTGAGCGAGCGCGCGGCGCTGTGCCCGCGAAAACAAAAACCGCATTGCGCCACGCCCGCTTCCTCCGCAAACGTATGCGTAAGCGGCTCCGCATCCCCATTTTGCTCCGGATTCACCAAAAAGGCGGTTACGGGAAAAAAGAGCTTGAGCACATCACAGAATTCGTTGGCGAAGCCGCTCAGCGGCGTATGCAAAGCAATCGATACCGCAGTCTGCATCATAGCGCCTCCGACGCGGGTTCGCGCCCAACCATCCCCGCCTCGCCATGACCGGGATAGAGCGGCATTTGCGGCGTCAGGCGCAGCAGCATGCGTAGGGATTTCATCAGCGCCTTCATATCCCCATCTCCAAAATCCGTGCGTCCATAGCCATGCGCAAAAAGCGTGTCCCCGCTCAAAAGCCCCTGCCCCTCCGGCAGCAGATAGCAGCAGCAGCCCGCGCTATGCCCAGGGGTGTGCAGCACCGCAAGCGGGATGCCCGCAAGCGTCAGCTCCTCGCCGCCCGTTACCAGCGTGGGCGCGGTTTGAACCAGCACCTGTCCACCAAAAGCGTCGCTCACGTTTTTGGCAGGGTCGCTAAGCTTGTCCGCATCCTCCGCGTGTACATACAGCGGAATGCCAAAACGCCCGCATACCGCGTCCACCGCGCCGATGTGATCGAAATGCGCATGGGTCAGCAGCACCGCCACGGGTTTGCGCTTTCCCACCGCCGCAATGATGCGTTCGCCCTCCGCGCCCGGGTCTACGATCAAAAGCTCCTGCTTCTCCTTATTTTCCACCAGATAGCAGTTGACCTGCATTTCTCCCACAATCACTGTTTCCACGCTTAACGCTGGCATGACAAAGCTCCTTTGTGATCTTTTGTTACAGTATTTTTCTGGAATCGAGCAGCAGCGTCACAGGGCCGTCGTTGACAAGGCTCACCTGCATATCCGCGCCAAAGACGCCCTGCTCCACTGCAATGCCCTTTTCCCGCCAGAGCGCGGCGAGGCGCTCATACATCGGGTTGGCCTGCTCCGGTCTGGCGGCGGTGATAAAGCTTGGCCTGCGGCCTCCGCGCGCATCGCCCAGCAGTGTAAACTGGCTCACCGCCAAAATGCCGCCCCCCACATCCAGCAAGGAGCGGTTCATCTTGCCCGCGTCATCCTCAAAGATGCGCAGGTTGGGCACTTTTTCCGCAATGTATTGCAGATCCTGTTCCGTATCGCCAACCTCCACGCCGATGAGCGCGAGGAAGCCCCTTCCCACCGCGCCGACCACGCAGCCCTCCACCGCAACCGCAGCGGAGGTAACGCGTTGAATCACTGCACGCATAGCGGCATCCCCCTTTATCCTTTGTTGGCATTCCACGCGTTACGTGGACGCGCGGAATGCCTCAATAATATCGCTGCGCTTGTGCAGCTGTTTAAACACACGATCCAGCTGCTCGCGGCTCTTGACCTGAATCACCATCGTAATCACACTGGTCTTGCGCTTTTCATCGCGCTTGGCGGTCACAGCCACAATGGGCACCTCCATATTGCCGATGCACAGCGCCAGCTCTCCCAGCAAGCTTACATGATCATAGGCGATGATGTTGATGCTGGCGTTAAACTCCGCGCCAACCTCGGTATCCGCCCAGCTCACCTCCACAATGCGCTCCTGCTCGCTGCTGGAGGCGTTTGCGCAATCCGCCTTATGCACGGTCACGCCGCGCCCGCGCGTGATATAGCCGATGATCTCATCGCCGGGCACAGGGTTGCAGCAGCGCGCAAAGCGCACCACCAAGCCGCTTTCGCCCTTTACATATACGCCATGCGTCGGCTTGCCAAGGTGGCTTTGCGCCTCCTCGCGGCTAACCTCCTGCACCTTGGGCAAAGCGGAGGTTTCACTTTTGCGCTGCTCCTCCAAAAGCCTGCTCAGCACATAGGCGCTCGCAATGCCGCCATAGCCCACCGCGCCATAGATATCCTCCAGCTCCGAAAAAGCGTATCGCTTCAAAATGCCATCATAAAACTCCGGCTTGGTGAGCACATACAAGTCAACGCCGCGGCGCTTTGCCTCGCGCTCCAGCATGTCACGCCCACGCACCACGTTTTCGCCGCGCAACTCGCGTTTGAAAAACTGGCGAATTTTGGCCTTTGCCTGCTGCGTTTTAGCCATTTTAAGCCAATCCATGCTAGGCCCCTTGGAGCCAGGCGAGGTGATGATCTCCACGCGGTCGCCCGTTTGCAGCTCCGTATCAAAGGTCACAATACGCCCGTTCACCTTCGCGCCCACGCAGTGGTTGCCCACACCGCTGTGGATGCGGTAGGCAAAATCAACCGGCGTAGCGCCGCGCTGCATGCTCACAATATCCCCCTTGGGGGTAAAGATAAGCACTTCCTCGCTGAACAGATCCGTCTTGAGGGAATCAATGAACTCCTGACTGTCGCGCGTATCCGTCTGCCAATCCAAAATTTGGCGCAGCCAATAGAGCTTGTTATCCAAATCGCCGTCCGCGCCGCCCTCTTTATAGCGCCAGTGCGCAGCCACGCCGAACTCCGCCACGCGGTGCATTTCCCATGTGCGGATCTGTATTTCAAAGGGGAAGGGCATCTTGCGCCCGCCAATCAAGGTCGTGTGCAGGCTTTGGTACATATTTCCCTTGGGGACGCTGATGTAATCCTTAAACCGCCCGGGGATCTGGTTCCACAGCGTATGCACAATGCCCAGCACCGTGTAGCAATCCTGCACGGTATCCACCAGCACCCGCACGGCAATCAGATCATAAATCTGGTCGAAGGTCTTACCCTGCTCCTTCATCTTTTTGTATATGGAATACAGGTGTTTGGGCCGCCCATCCATCTCGTAATGCATATGCTGCGCCTCTAGCTTTTCGGACAGCTCGGAGATCACCATGCGGATGTTCTCCTCGCGCTCCGTGCGCCGCAGCCCCACCTTTTGAGCAATATCGTGAAACGCGTCGGAATCGATATACTTAAAGCTCAAATCCTCAAGCTCTGATTTAACGGAGTTGATGCCAAGCCGATGCGCGAGCGGCGCAAAGATATCCAGCGTCTCGTGTGCGATGGATTTCTGCCGCTCCTCGGGCTGAAAACGAAGCGTGCGCATATTGTGCAGGCGATCCGCAAGCTTGATAACCACCACGCGGATGTCCTTGCTCATGGCGAGAATCATCTTGCGCAGGCTCTCGGCTCGCTGCTCCTCACGGTTGGTAAAATCCAGCTTATCCAGCTTTGTAACGCCATCCACCAGTTGCGCCACCTCGACGCCAAACTG
>JAVVVJ010000042.1:0-14071 GCA_036652695.1 Clostridia bacterium
CCATACGGCGAAGCAAAAGCGTAGATAAAAAGGCGACACATGTAGTAACCGCATACAACGGTGACATACATTGAATAATAAAACGAACAAGAGAATCTATGACCCATTATACCCTTTGACGCTAGAGTGTGCTAGTTACCTTCACCCAGGATCATGGAAATTACTTGATTGGACTTTTGGGCAAATTGCTCCAAAGTAATAGTACGAGAAGAGTACTGTGATATCAAGCCCACTATTTCCAAGGTGCCACTTGATGAGTTTCGTTCAAGAATATTCTGCTTTCGTACCTTGAGCCTTTCTGTAAAATGTCTATAGCTCAATACTTCTTCTTCTGTTATCAACCATCGGTTTTCTTCGATAAGTTTTTTCCCTTCGTCTAATTCATGTAGGGCATCTTCTAGCAAAACGGAATCACTTGCATATTGCATTGTAACACTCTCGCGTTGTTGCTCGTTTTCTTGAATTTCATTTCTATAGTTTGGGTTCTCTACACTAACAATCGAAGAATCAGAAAAGAGAGATATGCGTTCTTCTGCATCCATGTTCATATAAAATGTTCGAATGTACTCGGAGGCCATATCAATATTATCACTGTTTGGATTTATGGCAAAGCAATTGATGTCTACCAAATAGAATATATCTTCTTCTGCCATTCCAAAATGGATTGGAACGATAACTGCATTCCTGTCACTTGATAAATCGGAATAATTATAGTTCAAGAGAAATAATGCTTTGGATGAAGCAGATTGGTATAGGGAAGCCTCGTTGATTTGTCGATCTAGTTCATCAGTGTCTATCTCGTCGATTTTACTCAGGATACTATAAATGACAGGATCCGTCATATCAATGGGTACACCGTAAGTAGTACAATAATTTATATAGGAATTGATCACAGTATTAATTAGATATGACCTGCTACTCTCCACTCCAAGAAATAAGGAATAATCTTCGTTTTGTGCATAGCCTTCTTTTATCCACCAATCGATAAGGCAAAGAAAATCTTCATATGTAGTTGGAAGGTTCTGGGTATCTAATCCAACAGATTCCAAAACTTGTTTTGAATAAGCCCATCCGCTTGTTGAAACACTAATGGGCATAGCAAAAAGCTCACCATCTTTATGAACAGCCTCACTCAAATATGGATACATATCATCAACGATATCAATCAAAGATTGGTACACAGACATGTTATAACAAAAGCCTTTACTTTGGAGTGTCTCCAACCCACAGTAGGCGTATCCCACCTCATACAAATCAAAGCAGTCATTATTCGTCTGAATTTGAAAGGCCATACTCTGAGCACTGTTATCATTTGCAACATCGACACCATACCAGCGAAAATCAACGTTACTTTGTCGCAAATAATCATTTTCAAAATCGCCCGATGCCTCTTTACCATATATATGTAGTAGCTTACTTTCTGCGTATGCTATGCTTTGTGGGAAATCCAAACATAAACACAGAGCAAGAATTACCAATAGCAACTTTTTATACACGCCTTTTTACACTCCTTTGTTTTGCTATTTGAAAAAGAGCAGATTATCGTTAGAAATGCAGAAAGTGAAATAGCTTGCAACGGGGTGAATGCCTGAACAAAAGAAAGCGGCACATCAAATGGCGTGTTGGGATATCTTTCCATCGCCAATGACATCCAAGCCTTTCCGCATTCCATTTTTAAGCTAATAGTACCAACCATTGCAATAAATGAAAACAATACGGACACTATGCAGAACGATATAGAAAGATAAAGAATTTTAAGAAACATATGCAAAATATTTCTAGTTAATATGCTGATTTTGTAAGATTCCATAGACAATGGCTTTGTATTCCTATTCTTCTCGAAATATGTGTAAAGAAAGTACAAAGCGATGACAATGACTGCAACGGAAAATGATGCACATGCAATTGTGAACAAGGAATCGTTTTCATAATCAGCGACTAAAGGCATTTTTATTCTCAATGCACAAAATAAGAGAATAAAGCCACCCGCAAGTGTTAATCCACTAGATATAACGTTCCAAACTAGTTTTTGCGAGACGCGACAGCCGTCATCTCTTTTTAAGCACCACGGCAAGACAGAAAAAGACGGTGCAAAATATACGCCATAGAGTCCACCAAAAACAATCGACCCAAAATAGTAATAAAACACAGAACCAGTGCCTTGTTCCAAATGGTGAGATATATCATTATCAGCAAGTACACATGCCGCAATGACAACAATGCTGAATCGATAGAAAACCAAATTGCTCCAGCGATGACTTTTCTTTACCATAGCAGTTCACCTGATTGCGCATCAATACGCGCGGTACAGCAAAATGTTGTGCTATCTATCTCATATTCCAAATAGAAGCACCAAAAAGGGCGAACACTTACTGTGCCATGATATGCATCGCCCATAGGCATATAGGAAAGCCAAGACTGCTGTAGAACAAAGCGTTTTTGGTTCGTGCAGTCTATTATATCAGTCAGAACACGCAACGCATTATCGTACGGAATGATTTTAATCGGTTTAATGTCTGAACAGCGTAATAAAATGTTTTCTCCATCAATATAGCAGAGTCCATCCTTGTTGTAAACCAATAGAACGTATTCTGGCGTCGCAGTTAGTGTAAAATTTTTGTTTACAATAGGAAGAACCAGTTCGGTTGGGCCATAGATAATAGTATCATCGAATGACAGAGCATATACCAACAGCATATAGTCATAGCCTGCAATGCTTGTGATCAAGCAATTTGCAAGTATAGGTTTTTGATCGTTACAGATTTGCTTAACCAAATTTCGTGCATCAAATTCTATTTCTTCGCAGTCAAGGGTAGATGATTGCAACTGACTTACACTACAATCCGTTAGAGGATTCTTATCAGCCATCCACATAACTCGACTTTTTTCTTGACGATTGGCACACCCTACAGTCATTGAAATCAATGTAGACATTTGATCGATTGAAGCCCTTGCATCTGCTTTTGAATAAACAATTCGTCCGTCAGATGCAACAAGCCAATCCCCTTGCTCACTTGTAAATATGGTATCAGGAGAGGCTAAGTATGATCTCTCTTCTTTGTTCCAAGACTTCGTCTGCTCTTTATCAACAAGTCCGTAAGGCGTGACATTTTCAAAAGATGCCAATCTACTATCATATGTATAACATTCTGTGGCATCAGAATTATATGACATACCAGTAAACATTATTTTATTTGATAGCTCAATGTTGTCGTATGAGGTTTCATCTTCGCCTATCGCTTCAGATTGAGCAAAAGTCAGCAGAAGAAGAAATACGGTTACAAACCATAACCACTGATGACACATTTTGTTCTTTTCATTAAGCATCTGGCATAGCCTTCTTTCTTGAATTATGAAAGAAGCGCATAGTTACCTATGCGCTTCCCAATGATCACATTATGGGCAGAACAAGCCTGCTATCGAATGGAATCATCTCCAAACTTTTATCTATTTTGAGTGTAGTTCAATCCGCGTCAAATGTCAAGAGGTTTTGTAGCATTGGCGCTTAGGTTGACGGCAGTGATTCCGTTACTACTTCATACGGCCAATCGATGATCCCGCCGATATCGTACACAGCGGTGTAGCCCATGGCGACAAGCTTGTTGCTGGCGTCCTTACTGCGCACGCCGGAGCGGCAATATACCAAGATTGTCGCATTGCGCTGTGGCAGCAGCGCGGGCGGCTGATCCGTTAAGCTTGGCAGGGGGAGCAGGAGCGCGTTGGGCAGGTGTCCGCTTGCGTATTCCGCTTGCGAGCGCACGTCCACGACCAGCGCAGCGGCGTGCTGGTCGAGCATTGCCTTGGCTTCCTGCGGGGTAAGCTTGTGATATTGCGCCTTCATGGGGCGCACATATTGGAGGTATTCGCCATACCCCTCCGCCGCCATCTGGTCGTAGGGGATGAAGCGCAAGGATGCGCTGTTGATGCAGTAGCGCGTGCCGGTAGGGGATTGGTGATCTCCGCTGAAAACATGCCCCAAATGGGCATTTCCTACGCGGCTGCGCACCTCTGTGCGCAGCATGCCGTGCGAATCATCCTCCGTAAGGCGCAAGGTGTTATCATCTAGGCTTTTGCTGAACGCGGGCCAGCCGCATTCGCTTTGATACTTGTCCGCGGAGGTGAATAGCGGCTCGCCTGTGGTGATATCCACGTACAGGCCGTCGCTTGCCTGATCCCAGTATTCATTCGTAAAGGGACGCTCGGTCTGCGCGTTTTGGGTTACGTCGTATTGCAGCTCCGTCAGGCTCTGCTTGAGCGCCGCATCGGCGGGCTTTTGGTAATCGGCAGGGTCTACGATGAGGTGCTTGGCGCGCTCGATAACGCCCAAAGGAATATGGCAATAACCGCTGGGGTGAACGTCCAAATAATTTTGGTGATATGCTTCCGCCTCATAAAAGGAGGAAAGCGGCGCAAGTTCCACCGCAAAACCGGGATAGAGCGCCTGCTGCTCGGCCATTGCGGCTTGAAGAATGGGCAGGTCGGCTTCGTTTGCGTAGTAAACGCCCGTTTGATACTGCGTGCCGACGTCGTTTCCCTGCTGGTTTTTCTGGGTGGGGTCAATGGCGCTAAAGTAGATGGAGAGCAGCGCCTGTAGGCTCACCTGATTGGGATGATAGGTGACGCGCACCGTTTCGCGGTGGCCGGTCGTGCCAGCGCACACCTCCTGATAGGTGGGGTTTGCGGTGGCGCCGTTGGCGTAGCCGCTTACGGCGTCCGCTACGCCGGGAACAACGCTCATCAGCTTTTCAATCCCCCAAAAGCAGCCTCCTGCAAAATAGATGATCGCCTCATCGGGCAGTGATTCCATTTTTGATTCCTCCTTTGCGGTTTGCTCCGCCCATGCGGAGGTAAGACAGAAGCAGAAGGCTAGTGTGAGCAATAAAATGCGTTTCATGCGCAACCATCCTTTCGCGGTTTGAAATATGAGGAAGAGCGGCTCAACAGCTCTTCCGTATGAGTATACCCCGTGCAGGAGGAAGTGAAGCAAATCTTGATAAGGTTTGAAAGCCATGGTACACTCCTGCTGAATGGTGATGCGTTTCCATAGCGCTGAAGTTGGAAAGCGGCAGGGAAAATTTAATGAGAACCGGCAAATAAACTGGCATTTCACCCTAGCCCCTTCGTCTAATCGGTGTAAGGAGGTGAGCGACGATGTACATCGCTTCGGTACCAAGCGATATTCGAGAAAAAAAGTTGGAAGCGTGGCTCATGGAATATGGCGAAGCGGTGCTTCGCACGTGCTTTGTTTATCTGGCAGATCGCACGCTGGCAGAGGATGCTATGCAGGATACCTTTGTCAAGGTCTGGCGTAGAATGGGGAGCTTTGAGGGGCGCAATGGGAGCACGGCAAAAACGTGGATTTTGCGCATCGCTATCAACACCTGCAAGGATTATAAGCGTACCGCATGGCTGCGGCACGTGGATCGCTCCAAAGCGGTGGAGGAGCTTCCGCTGGCCTTTCAAGAGGTAACGGAGGAATCTCACGCGCTCTTTCAGGCGGTTGAGCGGCTTCCATCCAAGCTCAAGCAGGTCATCTTGCTGTATTATTTTCATGGCTTGACGATGGCGGAAACAGCACAAACACTGGCAATCAGCCGTTCTGCTGTGCAAAGCAGGCTTCAAAAGGCGTATGCGCTACTGCGCGGCATACCGGAGGGGAGTGGTTTGGATGAAGCGGAATAACATCATTTGCGATTGTATAAACGAGAATCTTTCCATGGTAACGCTTACGAGGCAGCGGCAGTGTGAGCTGATTCATGAGATTGTGGGAGGAAGAAAAGTGAAAAAGAAAGTAACCGCCAGTTTTGTGCTGGCGATGGTGTCCCTGCTGCTGGCAGCAAGCGCACTGGCTTGGGGGCTCATGTATTCACCGGAGCTATCGGCCACGCTGACGGCGCGAAAGGCCGTGATGGACAAATACGGGCTGAGCCGTGAGGCGATGGATATGTTCGGCGCGAGCGCACAAAGTGACAAGCAAGGCACGATTGTTCGCTTCACCGCCCTTGGCGAAATAGCTGAGGTGATTGAGAAAACGGGCATCTATACGGCGGAAATTGACAAGGAAGGAAATGTGGCTGTTCAGTGGACGCATGACGGCGCTGACCCCGCAACATGGGCGGATGGTTCGCTGGAGGACGCGATATGGGGCGCGAAGCAGATCCTTGCATACCGCGCGCAGCGCGATCAGGAAAACCGCGATTATACGCAACGCCATGAGGGCAAGGATGGAGCGTTGGTAGAGCAAGCCCCTACGCCGACCGAGGTGCCACGGGGCATGCTGACCATGGCACAGGCGATTGAAGCTGCCGACACGCTCATGAAGAAAACCTACGGCTTTACGGATGAAACGCTCGCGCTCTATGAGCCATACGCAGGCTTTGCAAAAACGGAAGCGCAGGCATTGAAAGCCGCGTTAGGCGACAAGCTGTGGCTGACCGATGAAACGAGCGCTTGGTTTGACAGCTATGCGAGCTTGGATGCGGGCAAAGGCGACCTTTGGGTGATCATCTATCATCCCGAAGCGTGGACGTTCGCGGTGATTTCGGAACACGAAGGCCCTTCTGAAAACACGCCGCTTGGCGTTTATGCGGTAACCATTTCCGATCAAACAGGAGAAGCGCATCAAATCAAATGGTCAAAGGACGGTAAAGCACATGGCAGCTATACCAGCTCCACATGGGGACAGGCAAAGGAATACACCGCTGCTATGCTGCCGTGGGTGAACGATCTGCTGCGCGTCTGTAAGCCAATTTATCAAAAGGGCGAGAGCGCTCCCGGCGCTTGGAGCGTGGAGGATCATGCCGCTTATGACCAGGCATCCCGGGACGCAGGCTTTGATGCAACGAAATACAACCATGTCCTGCCACAAAAGGGCGATTGCTCCTATGAACAGGCGCTTGAGCTTGCGGCGCAGGTATTGGCGGAGGAATTCGGCGTGAGCCGCGCCGTGTTTGATGCGAGCGCCCTTGCATACGCGGATTTGACGCAGGAGGGCGATCATCGGGAATGGTATTTCTGGCTGCAAAACCAAGCAGAGCAATGCGGCTGGAGCGTTTTGATGAATGCGGAAACCGGCGAGATTCTACGGGTCGGTGCTGATCCGTTTGCCAGCGGCAACGGCTAACCTCACAAGCTTCAACAAAGGCAGCTTCCGTGGAAAGACGGCGGCTGTCTTTTTTTACGGGCAAAAACGGGAATTGCCGCGCTTTGCAAAAAGAACTGGTGAAAACGCGCTAGATGTAGTAAAATATACATAGTAAGCGCCGCAATAAACAAAGGAGACAATGAATATGCCGCAAAAAATTGAATTTCGCGCCGTTAGTGCGCTGGAGAAGGTATTTCCGGATATCGCGCCGCGCACCTCGCCGTTTTTGGGTAAGGAGAGCATGCTAAAAGGGGAAAGCTATGCGTTTCAGATTGCCTTTCGCGGGCGGGCGCGCGGTCATCAGGCGGTGAAGCTGCTTGCGCGCGTCAAAGCGCCATTCGCACAATGCGTCACCGTGCGCGAGGTAGGGCTTGTGCCTGCGCAGCTCACGCGCTTTGGCACGCATGACCATGGCTTTTTGCGCGGCGCAAAGCCCGGCCTGTACCCGGATTTACTGCGGGAAACCGGTGAAACCAATCCGCTGATAGCGCTCAACACCATGTGGCGCGCCGCGTGGGTGGAGTTTACGCCCACGGGCGCAATGGAGGGCGGCGTTTACGCGCTACAGGTGGAATTTGTGGATGCGGAGACAGGCGAGGTCTGCGGCGCGGCGGGTACGCAGGTGCGGTTGATCGATGCTCCGCTGGATGCGCAAAAGCTGATCTATACCGATTGGTTTCACGCCGATTGCATCAGCGCCTACTATGGCGTGGAAAGCCTGTCAGACGCGCATTTTGCGCTGATGGAGCGCTACGTTGCCACCGCTGTGCGCAACGGCGTTAACCTGCTGCTGACGCCTGTTTTTACCCCGCCGCTGGATACCGCCGTGGGTGGGGAACGCCCTACCACGCAGCTTGTACAGGTTACGGTGACGAATGGTGTGTACGCGTTTGATTTTTCTGCCCTGCGGCGCTTTGTGCGCATGTGCAAGGGCTGCGGCGTGCGGTATTTTGAAATGCCGCATCTCTTTACGCAATGGGGCGCGAAGGCTGCGCCCAAGATCATGGCGATGGTGGACGGCGTTTATACGCGCATCTGCGGCTGGGATACGCCCGCGCTCGGCGAGCGCTATCAGGGCTTTTTGGCGGCGCTTTTGCCTATGCTGGTTGCTTTTTTGCAAGAGGAGGGCATTGCGGGGCATACGTATTTCCATATTTCCGATGAGCCGCGCGAGGAGCAAGGCGAGGCATACCGCGCGGCGGCGCTCTCGGTTGCGCCTTACCTAAAGGGCTTTGAGGTGCTGGACGCGCTTTCCGATTATGGGCTGTACGAAAAGGGGCTTGTGAAGCAGCCCATTCCCTCCAACGACCATATCGAGCCGTTTTTGGAGCACAAGGTGCCCAATTTGTGGACGTATTACTGCTGCTCACAGGGACGCGGCGTCAGCAATCGCTTTATTGCCATGTCTGCCGCGCGCAACCGCGTGCTGGCGATGCAGCTCTTCAAGTACGATATCAAGGGCTTTCTGCACTGGGGCTACAATTTCTGGTACTCGCAGTATTCCCGGGGGTTGATTGATCCCTTTGCCGTAACGGACAGCCAGCTTGCGTTCCCGGCAGGCGATGCCTTTAGCGTCTACCCGGGGCCGGAGGGACCGTTGGAATCGACGCGCATCCGCGTGTTCGCCGCGGCGCTGTGCGACTTGCGCGCCATGCAGATGCTCCAACGGCTTGCGGGCAAGGAGGTCGTGCTGCGCATGCTGGAGGATGGAATTGACCCCATCGCCTTCAACCATGCGCCGGACAGCGAGGATTATATTCTGAAAACGCGCATCGCGGTGAACGAAGCGTTAGAAAAGGCGCTGGGCAAGTAATGCTGCCACAGCGCCGGAATGAACGGCTCGTTTACGCGCCATGCGTCAGGCGATAGAAATATGTGCCGCCCGGATAGATGGAAACCTGATCGAACCCGTGCTGCGCAAGCATCCGCGCGGCGGTGTTGGCGCGCACGCCCACCCCGCACACAACAATCAGCTCCCGATCCTTGGGAAGCTCCTCCAAGCGGCCGCGCAGTTCCCCAAGTGGGATGTGGATGGCGGATGGGAGCGCAAACGCCGCCACCTCGCCCGCCTCGCGGATGTCCAAAACAGCCGCCTGCGGGTTTCTCTCCAAGGCATCCCAGCTGGCAAAGGCGACGCTGCCGCGAAGCAGATTGCCCGCCACGAAGCCCAGCATGTTGACCGGATCTTTGGCGGAGGAGTACGGCGGCGCATAGGCAAGCTCCAGCGTCGCGAGGTCGCTGACCGACGCGCCGAGGCGCAGCGCGGTGGCGAGCACGTCGATGCGCTTGTCAACCCCTTGCGCGCCTACGATCTGTGCGCCGAAGAGGCGCGAGCCGTCAGCGGCGAAGAGCAGCTTGAGCACCATCGGCTCCGCGCCGGGATAGTAGGCCGCGTGGTGATTTTGCACGATCAGCACGCGTTGATAGTCCTTTGCGAGAATCATGCCGCGCGAGATAAGCGTTTTTTCACTGGCGCCAGTGCTTGCGGCGGTTAGGCCGAACACCTTGGCGACCGATGTGCCCTGCGTGCCAGCATAGGGAATTTGCTCGCCCGCGATATGATCCGCCACGAGGCGACCCTGCCGATTGGCAGGCCCGGCCAAGGGGATCATTGCCTTGCCGCCAAAAACCAGCTCATTGACCTCAATCACATCGCCCACCGCGTAAATGGAAGGATCAGAGGTGCGCAGGAACGCGTCTACCACCACGCCGCCGCGCGCGTTGACCGCAAGCCCGGCGTCCTTGGCGAGCGCGCCATTGGGGCGCACGCCGATGGCAAGCACCACCAGCTCCGCCGTGACCGTTGCGCCGCTTTGAAGCACCACGTCCACGCCTGCCGCCGTTTCCTTGAAGGCGGAAACCCCATCGCCCAGATGAAGCGCGACGCCGTTTCGCTGAAGCTCGGCGTGCAGGGGGAGCGCCATTTCATAATCAAGCGGAGGCATCACCTGATTTGCGGCTTCGATGAGCGCTACGGAAAGACCCGCCTCCCGCAGGTTTTCTGCCATTTCTAGGCCGATAAACCCGCCGCCGACCACCGCTACTGCGTGGATCTCCTGCGATACCGCCAGCGCACGGATGCGCTGCGCGTCCGCCACCGTCCACAGCGTTGTGATCCGCTGCGAATCAATGCCCGGGATGGGTGGACGCATGGGGGAGGAACCGGTGGCAATGACCAGGGTATCATAGCTTTCCTGATAAACCTCGCCGCTGTCCGCGCGGCGCACGGTAACCGTTTTTGCCTTGCAGTTGATGGATGTTACTTCGTTGCGCACGCGCACGTCGATGGCAAACCGTGTGCGCAGACCTTCGGGCGATTGCAAAAGCAGCGCGCTCTTGGAGGGAATCACGCCGCCCACATGGTAGGGCAGGCCGCAGTTAGCGTAGGAGATATACGCCCCGCGTTCCAATAGTACGATCTCCGCCCGCTCGTCCTGCCTGCGCAGGCGCGCCGCACAGCTTGCCCCGCCTGCCACACCGCCGATAATCACTGTTTTCATGCCGATGCCGCCTCCGTTCTTTTGAGTGAAAAGCAACGCGCCTCGCTGCGCAAATGCCAGCGAAGTGCGCTAGTAAGGATAGGATACCCACTTTTGAAGGGTTAGAAACAAGTGGAGCGCGTGACTGCCATCGGTTTTTCAATGCTGCGAAAGAAAGTCGGCGTTTTGATGTCCTGATACGAATCACAGGATCAATACTAATCACTATTTGATTGTTTATAATCAAAATATCGATACAGATGATTGAAAGTGAGAAAAAAGAGACTTGACATAGCGCCGTTTTGCATTTATGATTGTGTGACACCAGTTGGAAGGAGTGTGCCAATATGAATGAACGGGATGAGGCCATCATTCGGTTGCTCAGAGTTCATCAGTATATGACGGTGCAGGAGCTTTGCACGCAGGTCAAAGCCTCCCCAGCCACCATTCGGCGCGCGCTTACACGGCTGAATGAATCTGGTCATCTGCAATACGTGAACGGCGGAGCGCTGCTATTAAAGCCGGATGTGGGCGCAAAGCCTGAAATGACGCCGCAAAAACTACGGATTGTGCATGCGGCGCTGGATTTGATCAGCCCACACGATACGCTGTTTTTGGATGCGGGTTCTACGAATAATTTGCTGGCGGATGCGCTCATTGCAATTGATCATATCTGTGTAGTGACAAACAGCATTTATATTGCCTATAAGCTTTATACCGGAAATCCAACCATTGATGTTTTTGTATGCGGGGGCAATGTGGGAAATGAAGGGCCGATGGCAGGCATGGTGGGTTCTCTGGCAGAATCGTTGATTGGCAGTATGCGCGCACACACTTTCTTTATGGGCGCGGCTGCGGTGCATGAGGAGCATGGCATTACCGATCCGTACATGAATAGCGCCTCCCTAAAGCGCAGCATGATGGAAAAGGCGCAGCAAACGGTGCTCCTGTGCGATCACACCAAGTTTGGCACCGTATGCCGGGCGTATGTTTCGCCGCTGAACCGGGTGGATCAATTGATTACGGATGCGCAGGCCAGCGAAGCGGTTCCATCAGCGCTGCTTACCCTAGGCAGGACGGTTCTGACGGTATAACGGATGGCTGACGCATGCGGAACGCACGATTTCCGACGCCCAAGAGCGCCAAAGCTGCAACCAAGCGTTCGATCCTTTTTGAAGGAGTGCTGGACTTGACCGCTATGTGGGGAGCTGTGCGGATAACAAGGGGAAAAGCCGAAAGGCTTTTGAATATGATACTTTTGGTTTTGAAAGGATGGTCGTCACAATGACTTCACTCAAGCTGTATATGAGCTCTACCCATATGCCGCAACAGGCAAATTGGCTGGATTGTGTCGCGAGCGCAGCGGAAATGGGCTTTGATGGTCTGGAGCTTTTTGGAACGGAGTATGAGCAGGCGGAGCTGATGAGCACCGAACGTCTGGATGCGCTTGCGAAGGCTGCGCAGGCGAAAAAGCTTGTGCTTTCGGCACACCCATGGATTGAATGGGGGGATCTGCCGGAGGAGGAGCTGGCACGGCGGCTAACAAAGCTGATGGCGGATTGCGCGCGCCTTGGACAGCGCGAAATCGTGCTGCATATGGATTTCCTCGCGCACCGCGAAGCGGGCATGGCGCGTGTTTTTCGCATGATTGATCCGCTTTGTCCCTTCCTTTCGCGAGAAGGTATGACGATTCTTTTGGAAAATGTGCCTGCGCATGATATGCGGGAGTTAGGCTCCGAGGTGGGGGATTTTGATGCGCTCTTTGCGCATTATGAGGCGGGCGCGCCTGTACAGATGAACATTGACGTTGGTCACGCACATATCATGGGCACGCTAGCCGAGCTTGCGCATAGCCACGGCACGCGCTGGCGCTATACGCATATCGACGATAACGCTGGGGTGGAGGATTCGCACTTTGCGCCTGGCAAGGGCAGCATTCATTGGCTGGATGTGGCAAAATGTGCGGGCGCGGTTGGTTACACAGGTCCGCTGATGATGGAATACGCCTCCAGGGAGCTTCACATAGGCATGCCGGTGCTTACCGAGGCATACGCTGCGCACGGCATGGCGCTGCACGCGATTCGGCCGCAGGAAGGCTGAGGCGGTTGACGCGGCAAAGCGAATCAAAAAACAGCTCGCGCTGGATGGCGAGCTGTTTGAGCAAAAAAGCCTTGCGCTGGAAACAAGCAGGGAGCGCGCCCTTACGGGCATACGCTTCTGCATTTGTCAGCGGGATGGCATGGGCAGGGCGCGGAATCGCAGCAAATCGCCTTGATCAGCGTGAGCTTGTCGTAGAGTATTTGCTCCATGTGGGTTACGCCGACAAGCGTGCGGAGAACGGAATCGTTAGCGAGCAGAATGTCCCGGCAGCTCTTCTCGGTGGCTACGACCTTTTGGATCTTTTCACCCTCTGCGTTGAGGATATGCGCAAGGGCGGCCTCCATGAGCGCCACGGATTCCAACAGGTCGTTGCAGCCCTGCGCACGATCACAGGGATTGGGTGGAGTTTCGCTTGAGCAGCAGAGCGTGCCCTCGATGATGTAGGAGGCGCACTCGTTCAGCACCGTTAGCAGATACACCTTTTGGCCGATGCTTCCGCAATAGGCCATGGGCAAGGCGGCCATGTCCCAAAGCTGATATTTCTTGGGGATTGTGCAGCACGCGGGCAAATGATCGCAGGGCGAGCTAACGCAGATGCCTTGCTCCTGCGCGTCTTGGTAGCCGTACAAATAGCAGCCCTCCGCGGATTCCACACAAGTGAATTCTGTGCAGGGCGGCGCGGCTTGAAGCAAAGTGATGGGGGGATGCTCTGCCTTTTCCACCTCGCCAATCCCACCGCCAAAGGAGAGCAGCAGCGTGTTGCGGCGCATATGGTAGGCTACGCCTGTTAGGCAGAGCGGCGCTTCATCGCAAAGCCGCGGAGTGATGCTGCCGATTTGGCGAAAGCTGCAATCCAGCTTGTACAGTTGATTTGGGACTTTTGCACAGAGCGCCCAAAAGCAATGATCCTTAAAATCGTAGCAAAGGGAAACATAGGCGTCTTGCGTATGGATGCAGTCAACGTAGCAAAGGTCATGGTCGTAGCGGTGAACTTGGCAGCATTGCGGCAATGTAAGGTAGAAGGAATATCCATCGTATGCAATCCCTACATAGGGATAGGGGCTGTTGCCTTTCAACGGCTGTGGATTCCCGAGCTGTAAGGTTGCCATAAAAGGTCTCCTTTACGAAATGAATTTTGTTCAAGCAAAATGGAAAGCTTGCCTTGCAATGCAGATTATGCGGCAAAAATCCAGCCTATGCAGATGAATGCAGGGCACGGGGGAATTGCGCGTGAAAAGTGCGCAATGCAAACCCTGATGCACAAAGGGATCACCGCGCCTTTGACCCGGCGCGGTGATCCCTTTGTTACAATTTGATTGTCAGCTTATGCGGCCTTTGCGTGTTGCGC
>JAVVVJ010000042.1:14171-23862 GCA_036652695.1 Clostridia bacterium
GCTATTTCGGGCGTTGTGCCCAGCGCGTCGTCCCGCACGATCACGATATCGCAGGTCATGCCTTGCTCGCTGTGCTCCGCGATGCTCTTAAACAGCGTAACAAGGTTTTTCTCCGTGGTTTTCCAAGCATTTTGGATATATTCCGCGTTGTGGCTGTATTCTTCAAACAGGCGGTTTTCCACCTCGGTTTTGATGGCGGCATACCGTTCTGGCGTCAGGGGATAGAGCCAATCGGTCTTTTTCATTTTTTCCTCGTCCACTGTCAGCCGCTGATAGCCGGGCTTGGGCGCGGGTACACGCACCTCAATGACGCCGGCGTTTGCGCTCACCACCGCAAGGCTTAGATCCACCGTGAAGCGCATTTGAAAGGTATATGGCATTTCCACCTTTTGCACGGTGCCAAAGAGCCATGCGTCCTGCGATACGGTTTCTTGGCCGGTTGTTTCTATCTCGTAGACCACCAGTTCGTTTTTCTCCCGCAAGCTCTCGCTGAACCGCTCGCTGATCCATTGCGTATTGCCATTGCCAAACAGGCGGCCATAGATGTTGGGGCCAAAGCGTACGCCCACAAACGCGAGCGCTAGACACACCACAGCCAGCAACAGCCGTTTGAAAAGCTTTTTCATGTCTTTTGCGTTCCTTTCCCTTGGTTACCGCATGAGCGTGGGCATCCATTTGCCGATCTCCACAAACAGGAGCACAAGGAGCTGAATCAATACATAGAACGTCGTAAGCGTGCCCACAAGCATCAGGTATCCGCGCAAAAAACGGATAAAGCGGCCGCGCCGGGCAGGTGCGCCCGCGTGCCTGCGCCTTTTTTTGCACTCGCTGGGTACGGACTGTGAGGGCGGAAGTTCCGACTGATCTTGATTTTGCGTCGGTATTTGCATGGTACAGCCTCCTTGGGCGATGCGGCACACCCATTAGTATACTCTTGAAGTATACGACAGTTTTTCCGAAAATGCTACAGAAAAATGACGAAACGTGTAGAAAGCGCCTTCTTTGGCGACCGCAAAGCGCCCCGTTGGCTCAAGCTTGACCCAGCGTATCGCCGGGCAGCAGCTCCACTGGCACAATGAGGTTGCATACGCGCGCAACGCTCGGCTGCTGTATGCGCTCAATGAGCAGCTCCGCTGCCCGGCGGCCAATTTCCCACGCGTTTTGACGGATGGTACACAGCTTTGGGCGCGCTAGCTGCAAAAGCTCCGAACCATCATAGCCTGCTAGCGATATTTCTTTGCCCACCATCAGCCCGGCATCCCGGATGGCTTCCAGCGCGCCAAACGCCGCCAAATCATCCGGAGCGAGGATGCAAGTGGGCGCTTCGGTCATCGTAAGCAACTTTCGAACCGCGCCGTAGCATTTGCGCGGTTGAAGGTATTCCGCCTCCAGCAGGTACGCCTCGCGCACCGTTAGGGCATGCTGATTCATCGCATGGCGAAAGCTGGTCAAGCGCGCCTCCGTAACGGCGCTTTGTTTGCCGTGAACATAGGCGATCCGCTGATGCCCTAGCTTTGCCGCATGCGCCACCAATAGCTCCATGCCGCCCACGCTGTCACTGAAAACCGCGCTGTGGTTGGGAAAGCTGTGATCAATTGTGATGGCGGGCAATTTCGCGCGCATGAGCTGCGCAACCTCGGCGGCATAGAAATCAACGCTTGCAACGCAAATGCCATCCACGTCGCGATGCTTTCCATGGGTCATGGCGCTTTGACCTAGGCTGATCAAGGTAATATCGTAGCCCTGCTTTTGTGCGGCTTGCCAAAAGCTATCCAGCACGGCAGAAAAAAACGGGCTTTTCAGGCCGCCGCATTCATTCGCAAACAGCACGCCAATGCTGTAAGAACGGTTGGCTTTGAGCGCCTTGCTGGCCGCCGATGGGGAAGCGCGGCCTTTGTCAACCACATCCCATATGCCTGCCGTCATGATCATCCCTCGCATTCTACCGCAAAGTCGCGCGGAGGCGCTAAAAAAGCGTGCGGCGGCGCTTGCCGGGGTGGGCTGATCATTCTGCGGTGAGGTATTTTTCCACCACATAGCCTTGGGTAACGTCTGTTTTTACCTTGACCCAGCCCTCTTCGGCACAGCGCTCCACCACAAGCAGGCGCTGGTTTTTGTAAAGCCGCCGCACCACTTCGCCGCTTAAATCCGGCTCGGCACGCAGGTTGAGCGAGCTATCCTCCTCAATGCCTGTGATCAGCGCAAACCATTGCCCCTCTGCCGCTTGCAGCGTGGTGGGCATCAGTGTGGGGCGCGGGATCAGCGTAGGCGCGGGCCCCGCCGTGGCAGATAGCTCCGCGTCCGCGTGGGAGGGCTCAGTTGCCATTTCGGGAAATTGGCGCAGCTCCATGCCCGGGTAGTAAAAGCTTAAAATTTCCTGATAGGTCTTCTCATAGCGGGCAGCCATCCATTCCGCGCCACGCTGGCTCATGCCCACGCCATGACCAAAGCGCCGCGCCTGAACGGTATAGGCGTCATCGCTCTCTGCCACAACCCAAAGCTCGTTATCATAATTGCTGCTGATGTCCATGCCAAACGCTTTTTCTGCCGTGGGGAAGATGGGCAGGTTCAATGTGAAGCTCTCCTCAATGGGGGTAAATGCGCCATAGGCGGGCGCGGGGGTCGGCACGGGCGTTGGCGCGGGGGTCGGCTCAGCATCCGCGGCTGTGGGGGCGGGGCTGGGCGTGGAGGTCGGAACGGCGGTTTCCTCCGGCATTGCAAAAAGGCTGACCTCCTCGGTATCCAAATCCGCAATGGCGGGCACGACATCGGTGCGCGTGCGCCCGCTGACGCGAACCGTCAGGTGCAGCTGCGTTAGGAGCTTGGAGCCTTTTTCGCCCTTTGGCGTGTCCAGCTTTAGCGCGCTCACCTCGTCCACGCGGACGCTCTCCGGCGCGGCGTCAAAGCCGCGTTTGGCAAGCTCCGGCGCAAGCTCGGCGGAGAGCAGCTTGCGCAGTCCATAAGCGCCCAAATCCCCATCCTTGGCCTTTTTGGAAATCACGATGCGCTTTACGGTGCTGGATGGGTTTTCTACGTCGTATTCATCCGCGCCAAACGCGTAATAGCGCATGTCATCGTTTGTGGGCCATACGGTGGAGACAAGCTCGGTTTGGCCGCCGTTGCTGGCAGCATAAAAGCACTGGGCAAGCTTGTCCTGATAGAAGCCGCATATGCCGCGCGTTTCGTGCACGGCCTGCTCCGCTTGGTTGTAGCCGTCCACGTAGCCGCGAAAGACCTGATCGTTTGTCGTATCTAATACATCATAGGCACGAGCGCTGTTTTGCTTGCGCAGTGCGTAGGTGCGCGCGGTGATAGCCTGTGCCTTGAGCGCCTCCAGCGGGAAAGCGTTGTTCATTTCATAGGGTACCACGCCAAGCAGATAATCCTCCACGTCAATGGTGAGCACGGGTCGTATGGCGCCCTCCAGCACATCAAGGCTGAGGTCGCCCTGATAGAGCGCGGGGTAGTTGGTTATGCGCAGGCCGCCTTGCGCCTCCTGTGCGTAGCGGGTCAGGTGGAGGCTTTGGTTGGCGTTGAGGCTCATGCCCGCGTAATATAGGTAGAGGCTTCCGTTTTTCAATAAAATGCTCAGCTCGCTGCCCGCCGCGAAGCGCATTAGCTCCATCCCGTTCATTTGAAGGCCATAGGGGCTTGCGAGGGTCAGATCGATGCGGTCGGATATGCCAAGGCGGCTCAGCAGCACGCGCACCACTTGACTGCGCATGTCAGCCTGCTTGATGGGTACGCTTTGCTCTCCCAGCGCTGTGGGCGTGAGTGCGAGCAGCGCAAGCACCATCATCATTGCCATGATTTTCGTTCCAGATCGGCGTTTAGAACAAGTCATAAAGCGCCTCCTTCCATTGGCTGCGGGATGATAAGGAATCCCATAAACAAACGCGCGGGCGGCATAAAAACCTGCATGTTTAAAATTCGACATTTGTCTTTGGCCTCCTGCTTTGAGGCTGGCGGTGCATGGCAAATGTCCGGCTCTGTATGCGCCATGCACCGCTTTGCAACGCTTCGCATACCTTGATGGCAAGGACGGCGGAGGTCTGCCCTCCCTCGTCACCTATGATAAGGTGGTGCGGTTCATGATGGAACAAACGCTCGCATTAAGTGCGCTCGGCGGTGGGCAAACCGCCGTGATTACATCGGTGCACGGCAAGGGTGCGATGGGCGCGCGTCTACGCGACCTCGGTTTTACGGAGCAAAGCACGGTAACCTGCTTGTATGCCTCGGCGTTTGGTGATCCGCGCGCCTACCGTGTCAAGGATACGGTGATCGCGCTCAGAAGAGCCGATGCCTGCTGTATCGGCTGTCATTGCACGGGAGGTGCGCGATGAACCCTTTGCGCGTGGCGCTGTGCGGAAATCCCAATGTGGGGAAAAGCACGGTGTTTAACGCGCTGACAGGGATGAGGCAGCACACGGGCAATTGGGCTGGGAAAACGGTGGAAAGCGCGCGCGGGCAGGTGCGCGGCGAGCAGCAAGATTGGACGCTTGTGGATCTGCCGGGAGCCTATTCGCTGCTGGATGGCTCACCAGAGGAGGTTGTCGCAAGTGATTACTTAAACTTTATGGAGCTGGACGCGGCGGTTGTGGTCTGTGATGCTACCTGCTTGGAACGCAGCCTTAACCTAGCGCTACAGGTATCGGAGGCATGCCCGCGCGCGGTGCTCTGCGTTAACCTGATGGACGAGGCTGTAAAGCGCGGCATTCAGATTGACATTCCCATGCTGGAGACGCTGCTATGCATGCCTGTGGTGGGCGTGACAGCAAAAAAAAAGCAGGGGTTAAAGGAACTGAAGCGCCGCGTGTTGCAGGCGGTAACGGCGCCTGACGCGCTTTGCGAATCCGCAGTGCGCCTTTGCTATCCGCAGGTGGTTGAGCGTGCGGCGGCGGCACTGTGCCCGGCGTTGCTTGCGGCGTTTCCGCGCATTCAAGGGGAGCGAAGCGCACGGTTTGCGGCGCTTCGCCTGCTGGTGGGGGGCGAGCGGTTTTTGCGGCGGCTCTTGGAGGAAGCAAGGCCGGAGGGCTATGCCGCGCTTTGTGAGGGATTTGCTCAGCAACGCGCCGCGCTGGAGGCGGAGGGCTATGTAAACGAGCGCCTTGCGGCAGAGCTGATTACGGAGGGCTATCGGGTGGCTGGCAGGCTTTGCGAGGCGGCTGTCAAAAAGCCAGAGCAATCGTCCGCGGAGCTTCGTCAGCTACGCGTGGATCGCGTGCTTTCCAGCAAGCGCGTGGGCATCCCGCTCATGCTTGGCTTGCTTGCGCTGGTGTTTTACATTACCATTTCCGGTGCGAACATCCCCTCCGCTTGGCTTTCCGCAAAGCTGATGGGCTTGGAGCCTATGCTTCGCGACTTGCTGGCATCCGCGCGTGCGCCTGCGTGGCTGATTGGTCTGCTGGTGGATGGCGTATACCGGGTAGTGGCGTGGGTGGTATCCGTCATGCTACCGCCTATGGCCATCTTCTTCCCGCTGTTTACGCTGCTGGAGGATTTTGGGTTTCTGCCGCGCGTCGCCTTCAACTTGGATTGCTGCTTTCAGCATTGCTGCGCGTGCGGCAAGCAGGCGCTGTGCATGATGCAGGGTTTCGGTTGCAACGCGGTGGGGGTTATGGGCTGCCGTATCATCCAAAGCCCGCGCGAGCGGCTGATTGCCATTCTCACCAATGCGCTTGTGCCTTGCAACGGGAGATTTCCCACCCTCATCGCATTGATTTCCATGTTCTTTGTTTTTTCCAGTGGCGCAATTGCCCCGATTCTTTGTGCGTTGGCGCTGGTCGGGCTGATTGTGCTCAGCGTTTTGATGACCTTTGCTAGCTCCAAGCTGCTTTCCAAAACTGTGCTAAAGGGGATTCCTTCTTCGTTTTCGCTGGAACTGCCCCCTTTTCGTCGCCCGAAGATCGCGCAGGTTTTGGTGCGCTCGGTGCTGGATCGCACGCTCTTTGTACTTGGGCGCGCGGTGGCGGTGGCCGCGCCTGCGGGGCTGTGCCTGTGGGTGTTGGCGAATGTAACCGTGAATGGAACGCCGCTCATACGCCTCATGGCAGATTTTCTGAATCCCTTTGGACGGCTACTGGGCATGGATGGTGTGATTGTGCTGGCGTTTATCCTTGGGTTTCCCGCCAACGAGATTGTGCTCCCAATTGCCATCATGGTGTACCTGTCTCAGGGCGCGCTCATTGAACCGCAGGGGTTTGACGCGCTGCGTGCGCTGCTGGTTTCAAATGGCTGGACGGTATGGACAGCCGCGTCCATGATGCTGTTTTGCCTATTCCATTGGCCCTGCTCCACCACTGTACTCACGATCTACAAGGAAACCAAGAGCGCCCGGTGGACGCTGCTGAGCATGCTGCTGCCTACGGCTATCGGCTGTGTGGCCTGCGCGCTGCTTACGCTGGTCAGCAGGCTGTTCTAGGGGCGCGGGGCGGCTGCGGAGGGGGGGCGGTGAAACCCCGGGAGCAGGGATGCGCCGCGGTACAAGAAAAGCTCATCCGGCGCGGCCATTGACATGGCTTGCAACAGGATGAGCTTTTGAACCGAAAAAGCACAGGGATTGCTGGCTCATTTCGCCAGCAATTCCTCCATCATCTGATCCACCATGATCAGCATCCTAGGCAGATGGAACGGGCCTTTGAAGGTGCTGCCCTTGGTGGGGGGCATGGTGGGCTTGCCATCGCGGCGCAAATAACCGTACCATTCGCCGTATTCAGGATCGCTGAACACCTGCTTGCAGTACTCCAGCGTCTTGGTGAACCAAGCATGGTATTTTTCATCGCCTGTATCGCGGTATGCCATCAGCGAGGCGATTAGGATTTCATTATGCGGCCACCAGAGCTTCATATCGTGCTCGTACGCCTCGGTGGGCAGACCCTTGCAATCAAGGAAATACAGCAGTCCGCCGTATTCCTTGTCCCAGCCCGCTTCAATGGCAAAATCGAACACGTTGCACGCTTTTTGCAGCAACGCTTGATCACCGGTGCGTTTGGCTGCCTCCATCAAAAACCAGCTACATTCAATGTCATGACCGGGATTCACCACACGCCCGGCGGTGATGTCGCCCATAAATTCGCCGTTCATGCCCACGGTTTCCAGCGTGCAGCGCATATCTGGTTTGTGATGATAACGGAAAATCATATCGATGCACTCGTTCGCGCGCGCGTCATAGAGCGCCGCGTTTGCGGGGTCACAGCGCCGCAGCACGGAGCTGATATTGAGGTAGATCATCGGATCGCCTAGTGCGCGCCCGGTGCGCGTTTCGGGGATCGTCTTGGGGCCAAGGCCGGTCGGATCCTTCATGAGGCCATTTACAAGCTTCCAGATCAGCTCGTAGGCATCGCGCGCGCGCGTCATGCAAACGTCATCGCCTGTTACGGCGGCGTATTCCGCGTTGGCAATCGCGTAAAAGCCTTCGGAGAAGCAGTAGCGGCGTTGGCGCAACGGCTTGCCATCGGCGGTTACGGTGAAGTACATGCGATTGCCCATCGCGCGGTTCATGCAATGCGCTTCCATAAAATCCAAGCAGCTCTTTGCGGCGTTGAGCCATTCGGGCTTTGTGCCATACTGCTGGCACAGGTAGGAAAAGGTCCAAGCGCAACGCCCCTGCATCCACACGCTCTTATCGGTGGAATAGATTTTGCCGGTGCGATCCAGACAGGTGTAAACACCTCCATTTACAGGATCCATGCCGTTTTGCAGCCAGAAGCGGACGCATGCGTCCAACTCCTCACGTACCCATTGATGCTGTTGTTTCATGAGCTGCTTATCCATCGCTACCATCCCTCCTAAAATTCCTCAAAACTATTGATGCCGGAGTATTTGCCGGATGCGAAATGCTTAACCATTGCCTTAGCAAAGGCTTCATAGTCATGCTGCTCCAGCGCGAGCACAATTTCCTCGTGCTTGCCGATGGTGTTACCCATATGCTTGAGCTTTTCCTCGGTTTGAAAGTTTTCATCCACCGCCCAGATGGCATCCAGCAGAGAATTGAGCACGCCGTTATCCAGCCTGCGGAACAACGCCATGTGGAAGGCGCGGTCATCCGCGTGGAAGAAGATGCGTTCTTCCCATTTGGCCTTGATATTTTCAAAAATCTCGCGTATCATTTGAATGTCTTCCGTGGTTAGCGTCAGATAGGCCATCCGCATATAGCCTAGCTCAATGGTTTTGCGAATGTTGAACATTTCCTGAATGGAGGTAAAATCCTCGCCGACAGTAAAGAAAAGCACATTTTGAAAGATGTAATCCAAATTGAAGGCCTTTACCACCGTGCCGCGGCCGGGGCAAGCCTGAATCATACCCATGAGTTCCATGCTTTTGATGGCCTCGCGAAGCACATTGCGGCTCACGCCAAGCATTTGGCACATATTTTGCTCCGTGGGCAGGGAATCGCCTGCCTTTAGGTTGTTGCGGATAATATAGGCACGGATTTCCCGGAAGGTTTGGATGTAGAGCTTATCCTCTTTTTTGATATTGTTCATGCTGCTGGCCTCTTGCTCTCATTTGTAGGGCAATTATGCATTTCACATTGTAATGCATGGCTGTGCATTTGTCAAACAGAATTTGAAACGAAACCCGCTTTCGCTGTCAAATTCGCTAGTATTTTAGCGAAAATTTAAGTGCTTTTTCCGAAAACGAGTTGACATAATATGTAGTTCGTATTACAATCATGCATACTTGCGATGCGATGTATCGCAACCGATCGTGAAGATAAGGAGCAAAGATATGGAACTAAAAGATGCAGTGATCAATGTACTGGGTGATAGCATCACCGAAGGCGTAGGTGCATCCTGCGAAGCAAACCGCTTTACCGATGTGCTTCAACGCGAATTTCATATGAAGGCTGTACACAATTACGGAATCTCTGGCTCGCGCATCGCGCGGCAGCCGATAGTGACGGATGATCTTGTTGACCGCGACTTTTGCATGCGCACCGAGGAGTTTGACCCAAGTGCCGATGCGATGATTGTTTTTGGCGGAACGAACGATTATGGTCATGGCGCTGCCCCGCTTGGCGTAAGCACGGATCGTGAACCGCAAAGCTTTTACGGCGCGTGCCATTACATGATGTCCAATCTGCTGACCCGCTTTGTGGGCAAGCCCGTTGTGATTGTTACCCCTTTGCACCGCCTAGATGAGGATAACCCGCGCGGCTCAGGCAAGCCCTGTAGCGTTGCGCCCCTGCGGGTGTACCGCGATATTTTGGTGGAGGTCGCGGCCTATTACGCTTTACCTGTGCTCGATTTATATGCGACCAGCGGTATTCAGCCTGCCAACGAGGCTTCCCGCGAACGCTTGTGCCCGGACGGCTTGCACCCTAGTGATGAGGGGCACGCGCTGATTGCTCACCGCATGGGACTGTTCCTACAGACGCTGTAAGCCATCAAGAGGGGATAGGTGAAAGGTTCTGGGGTTGGGAGGCGAAGCCTCCCAACCGTTCGCTTGACCGGAGATGTTTTTTTGACTGCTTTCACTGCGGTACTTGACTTTCTCTTTCCTTTGCTTCATAATGTTTACGCTTGCTGGAATGGCGGAATGGCAGACGCCGGAGACTTAAAATCTCCTGTCCAATGGACATGCGGGTTCGAGTCCCGCTTTCAGCACCATTAATGAAAGGCAATAAACGATGTCATTGGTAGAAATTCCGATGACATCAGCCTTTTCCGGGGATTTTCACCCATAAAAACTT
>JAVVVJ010000043.1:0-22805 GCA_036652695.1 Clostridia bacterium
GCGCCGTGAGGGCGGCAGCAGCTTCGGCAATGGCGCACCGCGCCGTGAGGGCGGCTATGGCCGTCCCGCTGGCGGTGACCGTCCCGTTGGCGGCGACCGTCCGAATGGTTTCCGCGATCAAACCCGCGCCACCCCGCTTGGCGAACGCCCGGAGCAGGATCGCAGCGCGCCGCGCGACTTCCGCAAGGCCGGCAACTATCGCTTTTCAAATGGCGAGCCGAGCCGCTATAACGAGCGCGGCTCCAGCGTAACGCCCCGTCCCTATAACGAACAGCGCCGCGCACGCACCGGCGACGAGCGTCCCTATGACAACTATCGCTACGATGCGCCCGTGAGCTATGAGGCACCTAACGCGCCCGAAGGCGAGGCCGAGCTTGTGCCTAACGAGAACCTGCTCAGCGGCCGCAACCCCATCCGCGAGGCGCTCAAGAGCGGCCGCGACATCGAGAAGCTCATGATATCGCGCGGCGAGCTGAGCGGCTCAGCGCGGGAGATCGTGCAGATGGCCAAGGAGCGCCACGTTCCCGTGCAGGAAGTGGATCGCACCCGTCTGGATGCGATTACGCGCAACCATCAGGGCATGCTGGCCTTTGCATCGGCCTACCAATACAGCACCGTGGAGGAGATGCTGGATCTCGCGCAGGCGCGCAACGAAGCGCCGTTCCTGGTGCTGCTGGATGGCATTACCGATCCGCATAACCTTGGCGCGATCATCCGCACGGCGGAATGCGCGGGCGCGCATGGCGTGATTGTGCAGGAGCGCCGCGCTGTGGGGCTGACCCCCGCCGCCGTAAAGGCGAGCGCGGGCGCGGTGGAGCATCTGCCCGTGGCGCGCGTGACCAACCTCACCAACACCATTGCGACGCTCAAGGCGCGCAACATTTGGATCTACGCGGCTGAAATGGGCGGCGAGGATTACCGCACCGTAAACTTTGAAGGCGCAATCGCGTTGGTCATTGGTGCGGAGGGCGAGGGCGTGAGCCGCCTTGTGCTGGAAAGCTGCGATAAAACGGTATCGCTGCCCCTACGTGGCAAGCTGGAAAGCTTGAACGCGAGCGTCGCGGCGGGCATTTTGCTCTATGCGGCCATGCCCGGGCGCTGACGGCCATGCAACCGCTCTTATATGTGGACGGCTATAACGTGATCGGCGCGTGGCTGGAGGCGGAAAAGCAATGCTGGCCGCTGGATGAGTGCCGCGACCGCCTGATTCACCTGATGGAGGATTACGCGGGCTACACAGATCAAGAGGTGTGGCTCGTGTTTGATGGCTACAAGGCGGCGCGGCCTACGCGCAGCATTGACCATCTGCCCGGCCTCACCGTGGTGTACACGCGGCAAAACGAGACCGCCGACCACTTTATTGAGCGCATGTGCCAGCAGATGCCGCGCTACCGCGAGGCGCGTGTCGCCACCAGCGATGGCGTGGAGCAGACCATTATTTTGGGGCGCGGAGCCACGCGCCTAAGTGCCAGGGAGCTGTGGAACGAGCTGAGCGGCGTGCGCAAGCGAGGCCGTGATAAGCACCAAATGCCCGCCGCAGCGCAGAGCCGCAACACCATATCAGCGGCGCTCAATGCCGAGCAGTACGCCCAGCTGGAGGCGCTTCGGCGGCAAAAATAATCGATAAACAAAAGCAAAAAGGGAGCGGGTGATTTTCTCCATGACCGAACCGATGAATGAACGCGATGAGCGTTGCGACGAGCCGGACGAGCCGTATTTTGGCAACGTGCCCGAGGAGGACGTAAAGCCCGTCAAGGCGAACAAGAACGGCGTGGAGGAAATCGCCGGCGACTGGGATTTGACCATGAACAGCCGCTTTGCAGAGATGCCTGACGAGGAAATCGTGGCGATTGCGCAGCAGGGCGACAGCATAGCGGTGGAATATCTGCTTTCCAAATACAAGAACTTTGTGCGCTCCAAGGCGCGCAGCTATTTCCTCATCGGCGCGGATCATGAGGATATTGTACAGGAGGGCATGATCGGTTTATTTAAATCCATTCGGGATTATCAATCGGATCGGCTAAGCAGCTTCCGCGCGTTTGCGGAGCTGTGCATCACACGGCAGATCATCACCGCCATAAAGACGGCCACGCGTCAAAAGCATGTGCCGCTCAACAGCTACGTGTCGCTCAACAAGCCCATTTATGATGAGGAGAGCGACCGTACGCTGATGGATGTGATTGTGGAGGGGCGTGCGCAAAACCCGGAGGAGCTGATCATCGGCCGGGAGAACCTCGTATCCATCCGCGACCGGGTGGATCAGGTGCTTTCGGGGCTGGAGCAGGATGTGCTTAACGCCTACCTGGACGGCAAAAGCTATCAGGAGATTGCCGACAAGCTTGGGCGGCACGTAAAATCCATCGATAATGCGCTTCAGCGGGTGAAGCGCAAGCTGGAAAAGTTTCTGGAGGAAGCCAAGGCGCAGGAGGACGATTGAGCCGCGAAGGGAGGGCGACGCGTGCCCAAGGAAATTTATGAAGTCGTCGCCCAAGGGGCGCGGTACTGGTTTGTGTTTTTAATGGCGCTCATCGTGTGGCGCAGCTACCGCTGGTATCGGCGGGATCGCAGGCAGCGCAAGAAGCGCCTGCGGCTGCTGCCCGATGCGGGCTTTGTGGGCGAAATGGTGGTTGTCAATGGCGGCGACACGCTACGGCGCGGCACGGCGATGCCCGTACCGCGTGAAGGCACGCTGGGATTGCTGCGCACAAATGATCTATGCGTGCCCATTACAGGGGTAGCGAACAATCATCTTTGGTTTCGCTTTGACGATGGCGATGGCTTGATGGTAGAACCCTTCCATGGAAAAAAAGTGAATGTGGACGGCGAGGAATGGCATGGGCGGCGCGAGCCGCTGCATATGGCGCATGGCTCGCGGCTGTATGTGGGCGAGGCGGAGCTTCGCCTTCGCTTATTTGCGGGCTTTGAAGCCGCCGCTTCGCCGCGCGCGAGCTTGTCATTTGCCGATGGGGAGAATGGCGCGGAGCCAGCGCCCAAGAGCGCGCCCGCGCAGCCCCAGCCCGCTGTGGCGATGACCCCGGAGCAGGTTGCCGCGTGGCAGCAGGCATGGATGCAGCAGCAGGCGTACCAGCAATGGCTGGCGCAGCAATGGGCGGCGCAGGCAGCCGAGCAGCCCGCGGGCGCTGATGCGCCGCCGCCGGAGGGTGCTTCCTCGCAAGCGGCAGAAAGCGCTCCGACGCTTAACAAAGCGGAAGGCATTTTGGAGGCTGAGCAGGCCAATGCGCCGCAGGACGCTTCCACGTGGGCCGATGCGCGTGCCGTTCAGCGCGGCGCGCGTCCGGAGGAGCGCGAGCCGGATGATTTTGCGCCCCGGCAAACCGTTTTTGATACGGAAGAGGTATTTTATCCGCTTGAGCTTGACGGCGAGGCCGAGGAGCCGGGCGAATGGCCCTACGCGGCGGTTCCGCACTCCGACGCGCGGTTTGAAAACCACGGCTACACCTATCCTGAATATGTGGAAGAGCAGCTCGACGATCAGGCGGACGAGGATCAAACCGATGCCGCCATGCCGCCCAAGAGCGCCTATATTGGCGATGACGAGGCGGCGCACGCCAAGGAAAAGCTATGGGACAAGGTTTTTGGGGGAGGGCGGCGCTTATGAGCAGGAAACGCACAGCGCCCCGTACAGATTGGAAGCGCGGACGCAAGCCGGATCGTATGCTGGTATCGGCGATTATGCTGTTCTATTTCAGCGCCTTTTTGCTGATTGCGCTCAATGGCGAATTTGAATGGCAGGGCTTCGCGCTGGCGGTTATCGTACCCAGCTTTATCTACATCGCCACGTTATGGCTGCCGCGTTTTTTTCCGGCAGATAAGCTGCTGCTGGCCATTGCGAACTTCCTTTGCGCGCTGGGCGTATTGGTGCTATACTCCACGGATCGCGGCGCGGGCACCTCTCGCGGCATGCAGCAGGCGCTGTATTATGGCGTGGGCATTGTGGCGATGTTGTTTTGCATCATGCTCGTGCGCTATGTGCGGCGCTGGGGGTGGATGATCAAGCTAGTGATGCTCTTCTCAGCGGTGCTCATCGCGCTGCCGCTGGCCATTGGCACGGAGCAAAACGGCGCGACAAACTGGATTAACCTTGGCGGCACAAGCCTACAGCCCAGCGAGCTGGTCAAGCTTGCGCTGCTGCTGGTGCTGAGCTATTATATGAACCGCCGCCGTTTTTGGCCGTGGTTTTTGTATGCGCTGTTTATGCTGCTCGTGCTCATGCTGCAAAAGGATATGGGCACGGCGCTCATTTATTATACGACTGCGCTGTTCCTGTTTTATGCCTCCACGGGCAATCTGCCGCTTACGGGGCTTGGGGTGATCGGCGGCGGCGGCGCGGCGGTGCTGGGTTATATGATGTTTGCGCATGTGAAAAAGCGCGTGGCCATTTGGCGCAACCCGTGGATGTACTACGAAACCTCCGGCTACCAGATCGTGCAGATGCTCATGGCCATTGCGTCCGGCGGGCTGTTTGGCGTGGGGCTGGGGCTTGGCGCGCCGCGCGTGATTCCCGTGTATTTTACGGATTGCATCTTTGCCGTGATCTGCGAGCAGTTTGGCATTATCTTTGGCGTATTGGTGCTGGTGATGTACGTCATCCTCATTTTGCGGGGGACGTCCATTGCCACATCGGCGCGGCAGGGCTTTCATGGCCTGCTCGCCATGGGCGCGACCACCATGCTGGGCATACAGACCTTTGTGATCATCGGCGGCGTGCTCAAGCTGATCCCTCTGACGGGCGTGACCATGCCATTTGTGAGCTACGGCGGCACGTCGCTTGTAAGCTGCATGGGGCTGATCGGCTTATTGCAGGGCGTGGCGAGCGTCAATCAGGATGACCTTGCCTACGATTACGAAATCAGCCACTCCATGCAGGAGGAGGCCATGATGCCCGAGGCGGATCGGAACGAATAAGGAGGGAGAGCCGAATGAAGCAACAGCGTTTTCGTTTTCGCGTGCTGACGCTGATCATGATCGGGCTGTTGGGCGTGGCGGGCATTTATGGCGTGTATTCGGTTTCCACCTATGGCAGCCGTTGGTCCAGCAGCGCGCGCAACACGCGCTACCAGAACGCCAAAAACTCCGTGACGCCCGGGAATATATGGGATCGCAGCGGTGTGCTGCTCGCCTCTTCCAACCAAAAAGGGGAGCGCACCTATCAGAGCAATGTCAAAAGCCGAAGCGCGATTGTGCATCTGATTGGCGATTCGCAGGGCAATGTCGCCAACGGCGTGGATTCCTTTCAGGCAAGCTACCTGCTTGGGTTTGAAACGAGCCTCTCCGAGCGCGTAACGGCGCTTTTGCGCGGGGAAACGCGCAAAGGGGACGACCTGACCTTGACTGTGGATAGCAAGCTCTGTACCCAAATCGTATCTGATTTTTACACTGGAAGCGCTACCAAGGGCAAGGGCGGCGCAGCGGTTGTGATGAACTACAAAACGGGAGAGGTGCTGGCGCTGGTCAGCCTGCCGGTGTTCGACCCCCAGAACATTACCGCAACGGTGAAGGCCAGCACGATGCATCCGTTTTGGAACCGCGCGCTGCAAAGCACCTTGCCGCCCGGCTCCACGTTTAAGATCATTACGGCGGCTGCCGCGCTGCAAAACATGCCGGACGTGGAAAACCGCGTCTTTACCTGCACGGGAGCAACGCAGGTGATGGATCAGGTGATTCGCGATTACAGCAAGGCGCAGCACGGGGATGTGACCTTGCAGCGCGCCTTTCGCGTAAGCTGCAACAATACCTTTGCGCAGGCGGCGCTGCTCATGGGCGACAGCGCTTTGCGCAGAACCGCGGAAAGCTTTGGTTTTAACGATAACTTCCTCTTCCGCGATGTGGTGGTGGAAAACAGCGTTTATCCCACGAAGAACCGCAACGATGTGGAGGTGGCATGGAGCGGCGTGGGTCAGAGCCAGGTGGCGGCCACGCCCCTGCACATGTGCATGATCGCCGCGGCGGTGGCCAACGGCGGCGTGATGATGGAGCCGCGCTTGGTGATGCAGGTGGAAAGCCCCAGCGGCGTCAAGCGGATCACCTCCACACAAAAGGAATATCGCCGCGCCTGTAGCCCTGAAATTGCGGCGAAGCTTGAGCTTTACATGAAGGACGTCGTCAAAAGCGGCACGGGAACCCGCGCTGCGGTGAACGGCTTGACCATCGCGGGCAAAACGGGCAGCGCCGAAAGCGCCGCCGATGGCAGAGCCGTGACGCACGCTTGGTTTGCGGGCTATATTGCGGATGAAAAATATCCCTATGCCTGTTGCGTGCTGGTGGAAGAAGGCGACAGCGGCGGCAGCGTAGCCGCGCCGATAGCGGCGAATATTTTCTCGTATTTGAAGAAGGCGAAATAGGCGCGCGTATCCGCTGAGAGATGGTATGCCGCATAGAAAAACGGGGGCTGACTTTTGGTGAAACAAAAATCCGGATGGGCTTTGTATGGCGCCGCGTTTGCGATTCCCGTTGCGCTCTACCTGCTGGTGATGGCGCTGTGCCGGATTGTTCCCTTTGGGGATCAAACGCTGATGATTTGGGATGGAAACGGCCAGTACGCAGCGTTTTTAGCCGCATGGCGGCGTGTGCTGCTGGGGCAGGGGGATGCGCTGTACACTTTTTCGCGCGTGCTGGGCAGCGATATGACCGGCCTTATTTCCTACTACCTTGCCAGCCCGCTCAACGTGCTGCTGGTGTTCTTTGCCGAGGATCAGCTCCCGCTTGCCTATAGCGCGCTGGTGCTGTTGAAAATTGGGCTTTGCGGCCTTTGCGCCATGGGGTATCTTCGCGGCGCACATGGCGTGGGCTTTTGCGGCTTGCTGTTTTCCACCGCCTATGCCCTTATGGGCTATACGGCGGTCTATGGCTGGTGCGTCATGTGGATGGATGGCGTGCTGCTGCTGCCGTTGATGGCGCTGGGTATACGGCGGATCATGGCGGGGCGCGGGCCGTTTCTTTACGTGCTGGCGCTTGCGGCGGCGCTTTGGAGCAACTATTACATTGGCTATATCCTTTGCGCGTTCGCGGTGCTATATGGGCTGTACCTCGCGTTGATGCGCGGGATGCGCGAGGGCTTTGAGCGCGGCGAGCTGCGGCGCGCGCTGATCCGCTTTGGCGCAGGCTCGCTGCTGGCGGGCGGGTTGGCGGCGGGGCTTTTATGGCCGACCTACGAGGCGCTTCAGGGCGGCTACCAGCTGTTTGACTGGAGCACGCTATCCTTTACGCGCATGGCTTCCGCGCTGGATGTGGCCACCAAGCTTTTTACCGGGGCGGTGGATTATGAGCAGCTGCGCTATGGGCTGCCCAACCTTTACATTGGCATTCCGGCGCTCGCGCTGGCGGGCGTGTACATGCTCAGCCCGAAAATCCCGCGCAAGCAGAGGCTGCTTTCCGCCGCCTTGCTGGGCACGTTGCTGGCGAGCTTTTTGGTGCGCGCGCCGTACCTCATTTGGCATGGCATGGATGCGCCTAACGCCTTGCCCGCACGCTTTTCCTTTTTGTTCTCCTTTGTGCTGCTCGATTTGGGCTGCCAAGGCTTTGGCGTGCTGCGCGGAGCGGATCGCCAAGGCATGGGGCGTAGGCTCGCGTGGCTTGGCGTAGGCTTTTTGGGCATGACCTGCGTTCTTTTCCGGGCTGAGCTGCCACCCTACCTCGCCTATGAAACCGTGTGCATGGATGTCCTTTGCTTTTTGGCGGCGTGCGGCCTATGTGCGCTGCTACTGGAAAGCGGCCGCCGCGCGCCCGTTGGGGCGCTATGCGCATTGCAGGCGATTTGCCTGATCACAAACGGCTATCTGTCCATCCATCGCCTTGCGGCGACCGAGGCGCTGGATCAGGTGACGGTGAGCGGCTATCGTGCGCAATCCAGCGAAATCACGGAGCCGCTTGCTACGCTTCGGCAAGCGGACGATGGGCTATATCGGCTGGAGAAAAATTTTATCCGCAGTGAAAACGACGCGCTCGCTTATGGCTATGCGGGGCTGAGCCATTACAGCTCCGATATTGATGAAAGCTTTTTGCGCTTTGGAGAAAAGCTGGGGCTGTACCATTCCTACTATCGGCTGCTCTATGGCGCGGGCAACACGCCGGTGCTTGAAAGCGTGCTTGGCGTAAAATATCTGCTGTGGAAAGAAAATGGCTCGATAGGAGCGCCGCCCGCCGAATACCGCGCGCTGTGGTCGCAGGCGGGGGTAACCGTTTACGAAAACCCCTATGCGCTGCCCTTTGCCTTTGCCGTGCCCAGAACCCAGACTGCCGATCCGATGGCGTCGGACGATCCGTTTATCAATCAAAATGCGCTGCTGATGGATCTTTCAGGCACGCGGCTCGCGGCCTTTACGCCAGTGCAGGGCTTTGAGGCGACGCGCAAGGAGGATTGGCTGGAGATGACCCTTCCTGTGGAGGCCGGGCAGCGCGTGTATCTGCGAGCGCCGGGCACACACTTTACCATCAATGGCGGCGATTTGGAAAACGCGCAGCGCTTTGAGGGCTGCATCGCCCTGCCGGTGAGCGGGGAGAACGCGGTGTACGATATACACGCCTATCAAGGAGAGGCGGACGAAGCGACAGCCTACGCTGGCGTGCTGCATATGGAGCGGCTTTCCGGCACGCTGCTGCCGATGCAGGCGTGCGAGGTGGAGAGCGATACGGATTCCCATTTGCGCATCACGGTGGATGCGCAGGAAAATGCACAGCTGCTTGTGACTTTGCCATACGATGCCGGCTGGACGGCGCTGCTGGATGGGCAGCCCTGCGAGACGACCGCGCGCTATGGGGCGCTGTTGGCGGTGAACCTGCCGCAAGGCAGGCATGTGGTGGAGCTGCGGTTTGTGCCGCGCGGACTGGCGGCGGGGCTGTGCATCAGCGGCGTCAGCGTGCTGGCACTGCTTCTGTGGGCGGGCGTGCGGGCAAAGCGCGCCGGTCACGGAAAACCGCGCCGTCATTCTCGCGCGCTTTCCTCCGGGAACAGCCGAACGCTTTCTTCATCCATGAAGGCAGGGGTATAGGCGCTGGTGGCGGCCTCCTTGCGCTGTAGGTACCCATCCAGCTCCAGCGCAAGCATATGGTCGCGCACACGGACATACTCGCGCGTGGTGAGGCGGCGGTCAAGCCCCGCAAGCGTAACGCCGTTCATGGGCGTATACTGGCGCATGAGGCTTACGGGCGTGCCCTTGGGCAGCTCGCTTGCGATGGCGTTGAGAATCGCGATGCTTTCACCGGTGCGCAGGGGCAGGATCAGATGGCGCACAAGCGTGCCGCTCTGCATCAGGCCGTTGGCATCGTAGACGGGCGCGCCGGTCTGCTGGCACATGGCCTTTACGGCGCGCATGGCAACCTCAAAATAATCCGCCGCTCCGGCGAGCTGCTGGCCGGTTTGGGGGGACGCGTATTTGATATCCGGCAGAAAGATATCCACCAGCCCACGCGCCGCTTGCACCATCTCCACGGTGTCATAGCCGCCGCAGTTCCACACCACGGGCACGCCGGGCTTGCGCATGCGCAGGGCGGCGAAAATGGCGGGGGCGAAATGCGTGGGGTTGACGAGGTTGAGGTTGTGTACGCCAAGCGCCTCTACGCGCTCAAAAAGCTCGCAAAGCTGAGGCACGCTCAGCGTGCGCCCCAAAGCATGGTGACTGATTGGCTCGTTTTGGCAAAAGACACAGCCCAGCGCGCAGCCGCTAAAAAACACCGTGCCGCTGCCTTGAGAACCGCTGATACAGGGCTCCTCCCACAGGTGAGCGGCGGCACGGGCAACCACGGGCAGCGTGCCCATATGGCAACGGCCGGCGCCGGAAAATTCGCTCCGCTGCGCTTGGCAGCGGCGGGGGCAAAGGGAGCATAGGGACATGGCGCATGCATCCTTTCCTGCTAATGAAAATGCGGTGTCAGTGTAGCACAGGCGGTTGACGCTGTCAAAATGGTTTTTGCGCGTGCGCGGCGCGGGGGCGGGAAAATAGCGGCAAAGACATTGACTTTGCCGCTTCCTTTTGTATAATGTAATGAATACGCCTGTGCAGGCGTATAAAGGAGGTCAGAATATGGCGGTCGTTACCGTAAACGAGGACGTGTGCAAGGGTTGCGGGCTATGCATTGACGCTTGCCCTAAGCACATTATGGAAATTGACAAGTCCCATCTGAATAAGAAGGGATACCACCCCGCGCGCTGCGCAAACCAGGAGGACTGCATCGGCTGTGCCTTCTGCGCCACGATGTGCCCCGATGTGGCCATTGTGGTGGAAAAGTAGATGGGAGGAAGGAAAAGCCTATGAAACAATTGATGAAGGGCAATGAGGCGATTGCCGAAGCGGCCATTCAAGCGGGCTGCCGCTTCTTCTTTGGCTATCCCATCACGCCCCAGAATCAGATTCCGGAATACATGAGCAAGCGTCTGCCGCAGGTGGGCGGATGTTTTTTGCAGGCGGAGAGCGAGGTAGCCGCGATTAACATGGTCTATGGCGCGGGCGGCGCGGGCGCGCGCGTGATGACCAGCTCTTCCTCGCCCGGAATCAGCTTGAAGCAGGAGGGCATCAGCTATATCGTGGGCGCGGAGATCCCCTGCGTCATTGTCAACATGGTGCGTGGCGGCCCGGGTCTTGGCAGCATTCAGCCTGCCCAGAGCGATTATTATCAGGCCACGCGGGGCGGCGGTCATGGCGATTACCGCATGTGCGTGCTTGCGCCCAGCTCCGTGCAGGAGGCCGTTGACCTCATGCAGGATGCGTTTGACATTGCCGAGCGCTATCGCAACCCCGTTATGCTGCTAGGCGACGGCCTCATCGGGCAGATGATGGAGCCTGTGGATATGGAAAAGGCGCAGGATCACGCCCCCGCTGCCGATTTGAAGCCCAAGACATGGGCGGCGACAGGCCATGTGCCTACGGAGGAAAGCCCTCGCGCGGTCATCAACAGCCTGTATATTGAGCCGCAGGTGTTGGAAAACCACTGCCTGAAGCTACAGGCGAAGTATGATGCAATCACTGCCGCCGAATGCCGCTGGCAGGAGGAGCAGCTTGACGACGCGGAGATCGTGATCGTCGCTTACGGAACCACCAGCCGCATCGCGCGTAGCGCTATGCGCAAATGCCGCGAGCGCGGCGTGAAGGTGGGCATGCTGCGCCCCATCACGCTATGGCCGTTCCCGGAGGCCGCACTTCGCGCCACGCTCAAGACCGCCCAACGCTACCTTTGCGTGGAAATGAGCATGGGTCAGATGGTGGATGATGTGCGCCTTGCCGTGAATGGCGAGCGCCCGGTGGATTTCTTTGGCCGCACGGGGGGCATGGTGCCCAGCGTCAACGAAATCGTTCATAAGATCATCGCCATGAACGGCGGCGAGGCTGAAACGGATTTCTACCATCAGCTGGATCAGGCCATCAACAATGTTGGCGAGAAATTCAACGAGTTTGGCAAGAAGATTGAGCAGACCATCAACAGCCCCGAGTTTGCGCAGAAGGCTGAGCAGGTGAAAAAGCAGCTCGGCAGCGCCGCCGGAGCGGCTGCGGATGGCATTGCCAAGGGCGCGACCTTCCTTGCGGACGGCATTGGCAAGGCCGTTGACGCCATGAAAAAGCAGCTCGATCAAAAAGACGATGGAAAGGGAGGCGAGCAGTAATGGCCATTGTGTTTGAAAAAACCAAGATGCTCTGCGAAAAGCCGTTCCATTACTGCCCAGGCTGCACGCATGGCATTATTCACCGCTTGGTGGCGGAGGCGCTGGAGGAGCTTGCAATCGGCGATACGGCGATTGGCGTTGCGCCTGTTGGCTGCGCGGTCTTTGCGTATGATTACTTCAACTGCGATATGATGGAGGCCGCGCATGGCCGTGCGCCTGCCGTGGCAACGGGTATCAAGCGCGTACACCCGGATAAAGCCGTGTTTACCTATCAGGGCGATGGGGATCTTGCCAGCATTGGCGTGGCAGAGATTGTGCATGCGGCGACACGCGGCGAAAAAATCACGGTCATCTTTGTGAACAATGCCATTTATGGCATGACTGGCGGGCAGATGGCGCCCACCACCTTGCCCGGGCAAGTGACCACCACCAGCCCCTATGGGCGCGATGTGAGCCGCTGCGGCTACCCCATCAAGGTGAGCGAGATGCTTGCTACGTTGACTGGTCCCGCCTATATTGAGCGCGTGAGCGTGCATGATGTGCCCAATGTGAAAAAGGCGAAGGCCGCCATCAAAAAGGCTTTCCAGCTGCAAATGGAGGGAACGGGCTTTACGATGGTGGAGGTGCTTTCCTCCTGCCCCACCAACTGGGGCAAGACGCCCAAGGAAGCCCTTGAATGGGTAAAGAGCGATATGATGCCGGCCTATCCGCTTGGCGTGTACAAGGACGTCACGACGGGAGGTGCCGAGTGATGGAAAAGCAATTTTTAATTGCGGGTTTTGGTGGGCAGGGCGTGTTGCTGATCGGGCAGCTGATTGCCAAGGCTGCCATGCGCGAGGGCTATGAGGTGAGCTGGATGCCCAGCTACGGGCCTGAAATGCGCGGCGGTGAGGCCAACTGCGCCGTTGTGGTGAGCGATGAGCCAATCGGAAGCCCGCTGGTGAGCGAGCCGCCCGTGCTGGTGGCCATGAACAAGCCCAGCTTGGTCAAGTTCATGCCCATGATGGCGGCAGGTGGAACGCTGCTGTACAATTCCTCGCTGATTGAGGGCGTGGAGCTACGTGCGGATGTGAAGGCCATTGCCGTGCCCTGCAACGAAATTGCCGAGATGCTGCAAAACGACCGCACCAGCAACATGGTTATGCTGGGCGCTGTGCAAGCGGTGAGCAACGTGGTGAATGATGAAAATCTATTGGAAACTTTGCGCGGTTGGCTGGGTGAAAAGAAGGCGGGTATGTTGGAAATGAACATGCGCGCCATTGCCGAGGGAAAGAAAACCGTGCAAGCATAAGAGGCAAAAAAGTCCGCGCGATAGGCGCGGACTTTTTTGCGCGGTGCGGGAAAGCGCTTTGCAGGCTGACGCGCAATCGGGAAACGCGGCAATTTGCCCCGTCTGGCAATTTTGAAAGAATAATGGTATAATCATAGCATGGCATAATGTACCCGTGTGCTACCGCATGCTGCCAAACGAGAGGAGTGTGAGCGCGTGCCCATTTCCGTTTCCAGCCCCCCAAGCAAGCGCCTGCTTGCGCTTTTATGCGCGGCGGTGCTCGTGCTGAGCACTGCGCCGCTCTATGTGATCGCCTTTGACAACCATCCCTACTATGACGACTTTACCTTTTCCGCTGACGCGCACCGTGCGTGGGTGCAAACAGGCAGCCTGCAAGCTGTGCTTTCCACCGCGATTGCGAGCGCACGAACGGTGCGAAATACGTGGCAGGGTACCTATACGGGGACGCTGCTGAGCAATGTGCAGCCGGGTGTGTTTTCGGAAAGCTACTATTGGATTGGCACGTTTGTGATCCTGACGGCATTGATCGCTTGCTTTCTCTTTTTTTTCAGCGTCGTCTTTCATGAGGTGGCGGGTCTGGGCCGCGCGGATACGGCGAGCCTTTCATGCCTGCTCCTTACCTTGATGATCCAGTTGATGCCGGATGTGGGCGAGGCGTTTTTCTGGTTTAACGGCGGTATTGGCAATACCTTTATCTACGCGCTCTTGGCGCTGAGCTTAGCGTTGGCGGTGAGGCTGTTGCGCGCGCACAGCAAAGCGCGCGCGGTGCGATGCGCTTTCGCCCTTGTGCCGCTGATGGTGCTTCTTGGCGGCGGCAGCTACAGCGGCGGGCTGATCGGTCTTTGCCTGCTGGGGCTTATGTGGCTATGGGCGCTTCGGCAGGGCAACCGGCGCGGCTGGTTGCTCACGCTGCTGTGGGCGCTGTGGCTGGGCTGCTTTGTATACAGCATGACCGCGCCGGGCAACGCTGTGCGCTCTAGCGCGATTGGCTACCAAGGCTCGGCGGGTAAGGCCATTTTGCAATCGCTCTATTATGGCGTGGCGCAGCTTGGCGGCTTCTTCACGTTGCCGGTGGCGGCGGTTTCGCTCCTGTTTGTGCCTGCGCTGTACGACGCCGCGCGGAGCAGCCGGTTTCATTTTTCACATCCTTGGCTTGTGAGCATGGGCATGATCTGCCTATTTTGCACGCAGCTCACGCCGCCGCTCTATTCGGGCGTGTTTATTGGCGGCGAACGAACGGTGGATACGTATTGGATCAGCTTTGTCGCTATGTGGTTTGTGCTGCTCTACTACCTGCTGGGCGCGGCGGCGCGGCGGATGAAGCCGCCGATGGCGCTGTACGCCAAAGCGCGGCGCGGCGTGGCGCTGGCCTCCGTTTGCCTGCTGCTGGTAGGCTGCCTTGGGTATAAGCAGCCCGATGATACGCTCTATGGCGCACAGAACCTAGCGGGTCCGAGCGCCGCGCTCTCCTTGCTAACGGGGGAGGCCGCACGCTATGATCGCGAGATGACGGCGCGCGAGGCGCTCCTGAACGATGCCGCAAAGCCCGAAATCACGCTTGCGCCGCTGACCGCCGTGCCGGGTGTGCTGATGGATGATCTGCTCAAGCCGGGCGCGACCTACGACGTGCGCCCCGCGCTATGCAACTACTATGGCAAAACAGCCATCGCTATCCAGGGAGAGGGGGCCTTGCGGTGAGGAAGAACCTGCTGCAAAGGCGGCTATCCAACCGGGTGCTTGCGTGGCTTTGCGTGGCGGCGCTGCTTGTGAGCTTGATGCCGCTTTACGCAATCGCCTTTTATAACCATGCCTGCTACGATGACTTTGGCTTTTCCATCCTCACGCACGCTGCGTGGCGGGATTCGGGGAGCTTTGGCAAAACGCTTGCTGCAGCGATGCGCAACACCGTGGGCATTCGAGATACATGGGAGGGCACGTATTTCACCTCGTTTTTAAGCGCCCTGCAACCCGCCGTTTTTGGCGAGGGGCAGTATTGGATTACCACGGCGATTTTGCTCAGTTTTTTTCTGTTTTCGCTATGGTTTTTTTTGTGGCAGGCGCTGGCGCGGGGATTGCGCGTTGAGCGCTCCACGTTTTGGATGGCGTTTGCCTGCATTGCCTTTGTGATGGTGCAGTTTGTGCCGGATATGAGCGAGGCGTTTTTCTGGTTCAACGGCGGCGTGGCCTATACACTCCTTTGGTCGCTGATGCTGCTTCGCCTTGGCGTGTGGATGGCCTTTGAACGCGCGTCCCGCCCGGCGGGCAAGGCGGCATGCTACGCGCTACTGGCGCTGCTTACGGTGCTGGTGGGCGGTGGCAAGTATTCCACCTTGCTGCTTGCTTGCCTGATTGACGCGTTATTGGTTGCCTACGCCTTTGTTAAAAAACGCCGCGAGCGCTGGGCAGAGCTTGCGCTGTGGCTGCTGCTGCTTGGCTGCTTCCTCTTTAGCGCGCTCGCGCCGGGCAATCAGGTGCGGGCGGCTACGCTGCATGGCGGCATGAGCGCGCCAAAGGCGGTGCTTCAGGCGTTCTACTTTGGCTTTGCACTCATGGGGCACTGGTTTTCCCTGCCGCTGCTGGTGGTGTGGGCGGTGGTCGCGTGGCAGCTGGCGGAGGCGCTTCACGGCACGGCCTTGCACTTCAACCACCCGCTGTGGGTTACGGCTGTGTGCCTTTGCCTGTTCTGCTCCCAGCTCGCGCCCACGCTGTATACCGGAAACTACATCGGCGATGGGCGCGTGGTCAACGGCTATTTTTATACCTACGTGCTCATGACCTGCGGGTTGGTGCTCTACTGGACGGGCTGGTACAAGCGCCTTTCGGCGGCGAGAACTGGTTTGCCCGCGCTTCCATCCTCCGCGCGGGGCGGCATGCGGTTAAGCGCTTTGTGCGCGGCAATCGCGCTATTGCTGATTGGCTTCATCTGTTACCACCCGGAGGGGGTGCAGAGCTATGGCCCGCAGCATATGGCGAGCGGCAGCGCGGTGCGCTCCTTGGCAAGCGGCGAGGCCGCGCGCTATGATCAGGCCATGGACGAGCGCGATGCCGCCATGAACGATCCGTCCCAGCCGCAGGTTGCCCTTAGGCCGGTGGAGGAGATTCCAGCCGCGTTCATGGGCGACTCGCTGAACAGCGATATGCTGGATTATGTGCTGAACCTGTATGCAGAGTATTACCAAAAGCAAACCGTGACCATTGAAAAGGGGGAATAGCATGCTGCTTAACGGAAAAAATGCCGTGATCACCGGCACGGCGCGGGGTATTGGCAACGCGGCGCTGCGCGTGTTCGCCAGCGAGGGCGCAAACCTTTGGGCGTTTGCGCGCAAGCCGGACGAGGGCTTTGAGCGCCAATGCCGCGAGCTGGCCGCCGCGCATGGCGTGTGGGTGAAGCCCGTGTATTGCGAGCTGACCGATTCCGCTGCTGTGAAGGCTGCCTTTCAGCAGGTGATGGCGGATAAGCAGCCGCTTCATATTTTGGTGAACAATGCCGGGGCGATGGGCGAGGATCGCATGTTCCAAATGACCTCTGAGAGCGAGATGCGCACGATTTTCGATGTGAACTTCTTCGCGATGGCAGAGGTCAGCCGCTGGGCAACGCGCCTGATGGCGCGCAGCCGCGCGGGCGCGGTGGTGAATATTGCCAGCGTTGCCGGGCTGGATGGCGATAGCCGATTGGATTATTCCGCTGCGAAGGCCGCCGTGATCGCCGCCACCAAGAAATTGGCGCGGGAGCTTGCGAGCGTTGGCGTGCGCGTGAACGCGCTTGCGCCGGGCTTGACGGATACCGATCTTGTGAAGGGCTTGAGCGAGAAGGCGGAGCGGGAGCAGCTCGATAAGGTTTTGCTGCATCGCAAGGCCAGACCGGAGGAAATTGCCAATGTCGCCGCGTTCCTCGCAAGCGACCGTGCCAGCTATGTGACGGGGCAGGTTTGGCGCGTAGACGGCGGCATTTTGTAATTTGCCACTTAGGGAATGAAAGGATGAGGTTGAAATGACGAATCAGGAAAAGTATTTGAACGCTTTTGTGCAGGCGCTGGAGGTGCGCGCCGCGGATGCGCCCAACCTAGTATATGGCGAGAGCGCGGAGTGGGATAGCGTTGGACACATGAGCTTGGTTGCGGCGCTTGAGGAAGCCTTTGATCTGATGCTGGATATGGACGACATTATCGACCTGAGTTCGTTTGAAAAGGGGAAGGAGATTCTTCGCAAGTATGATGTGGAGCTTTGAGAGGTTTGGCCCTTCGCTGGCGGCGCTGGACGAACAGGGTCAGCGCCTGAGCTATGCGGAGCTGGCGGAGGAATCGCGCGCGCTGTGTGAGGCGGCAGGCGGGCGGTGCTTGGTGTTCTCGCTATGCGCAAACACGCTGGGAAGCCTGCTTGGGTATGCGGGGCTTGTGGAGGGCGGCGTGGTTCCGGCTCTTTTAAGTGTGGAAATGGATCGGGAGCTGCTAGGCGCATTGTATGAAAAGTATCGGCCTGCCTATTTTTGGGCGCCAGCGAGCTTTGCGTGGGAAGGCTGCGTGCCTGTTTATGCGCGCTTTGGCTACCATCTGCTGCAAACGCCCTTTGGCAAGGAAACGGCGCTTGATCCGCAGCTTGCCTTGCTGCTTACCACCAGTGGTTCTACAGGCAGCCCGAAGTTTGTGCGCCAGAGCTACCGCAATATCCGTGCCAACACGGATAGCATTGTGTGCTACCTGCACTTGACGGCTGACGAACGCCCCATTACGACCTTGCCCATGAACTACACCTATGGCGCAAGCATCCTCAACAGCCACCTAGACGTGGGCGCGACGGTGCTGCTCACCGAGAAGGGCATCGCGCAGCGCGAGTTTTGGACGATGTTTCGCCAAGAGGGCGCTACGAGCTTTGGCGGCGTGCCCTATACCTACGAGATGCTGGATCGCATGCGTTTCACGCGCATGGAGCTGCCCTCTTTGCGCACGATGACGCAGGCGGGCGGCAAGCTGCAGCCGGAGCTGCACCGCAAGCTTGCCGAGTGGTGCGCGGAAACCGGCCGGGAATTCGTTGTGATGTATGGGCAGTGCGAAGCCACCGCGCGTATGGCGTACCTGCCGTGGGAAAAGAGCCTGCAAAAGGTGGGCGCAATGGGCATTGCGATTCCGGGCGGGCGGTTTGAGCTGATCGGGGTGAATGGCGAGCTGATCACGGAACCGGGCGTGACGGGAGAGCTTCGTTACTATGGCGATAACGTGACGCTGGGCTATGCGCAATGCGCCGCGGATCTCACCAAGGGGGACGAGCGCGGCGGCGTGCTGGAAACGGGAGACATGGCACAGCGGGACGAGGACGGCTATTTCACCATTGTGGGTCGCAAAAAGCGCTTTCTGAAAATTTACGGCAACCGCGTGAATTTGGATGAAACGGAGCGTCTGCTCAAGGCAACCTTCCCGGAGGTGGAATGCGCCTGCGCGGGCACGGATGACCATCTTTGGATCTTCTGCACCCAAGAGGGGCTTTTGGGCGATATGCGCACGGCGCTGGCGCAGCGGACGGGGCTGAATTCGCAGGCCTTCCATACCATGGCTCTGCCGGAAATACCCAAGAGTGATGCGGGAAAAACGCTCTATCGGGAACTGGAGAAATACTATGACTGATTTTCAGGAGCTGCTTGCCTGCGAACCCTACGCGCTGGGGCGGGAGGAGAAGCGCGCGTTTCTGACGCGCGAGCTTTGCGAGTTGACACGCCATCACGCACAGCTTTGCCCGCAGTATGCGCGCATCCTTGCGGCGTGGGGCGCAAGGCCGGAGGAGACCGCCGATTTTGAGGCGCTGCCCTTTCTGCCTGTGCGGCTGTTTAAGGAATACGAGCTGAAAAGCGTGCCGCAGGAAAGCCTGCATCGCACCATGACCAGCAGCGGAACCACGGGTCAGCAGGTGAGCCGCATCTTTTTGGATCGCGAAACCAGCGCCGCGCAGAGCAAGGCGCTTAGCAAAATTGTGAGCGCGTTTCTTGGCAAGCAACGCCTGCCCATGCTGATCTTGGATAGCAGCGCGGTCGTCAAAAACCGGGAGATGTTCTCCGCGCGCGGCGCGGGCATCTTGGGCTTCAGCCTGTTTGCGCGGGATAAGCTCTATGTGCTCAACGAGGATATGCAGCTTGACGTGGATGCCCTGCGCGCCTTCCTTAGCGCGCACGAGGGGGAGGAGCTGTTCCTCTTTGGCTTCACGTACATGATTTGGCAGCATTTTTGCGCGGAGCTTGCGCGCCGGGGCTACCACCCGGATTTGAGCCGGGGGGTGCTGATCCATGGCGGCGGCTGGAAGAAGCTTGCCGACCAGCAGATTAGCACCGAGCGCTTTAAGCAAACGCTTCGTGACGCGTGCGGCCTCACGCGCATCCACAACTACTATGGCATGGTGGAGCAGACTGGCACCATCTACATGGAATGCGAGTGTGGTCACCTGCATGCGCCCGTATGGTCGGATATCACGGTGCGCCGCGCGAAGGATTTTTCCGTTGCGCGGGTTGGGGAAAGTGGGCTTGTGCAGGTGTCAAGCGTGCTGCCAAGGAGCTATCCCGGTCACCTTTTGCTCACGGAGGACGAGGGTCGCGTGCTTGGCGAGGACGATTGCCCCTGCGGGCGCAAAGGCAAATATTTTGAAATTCTTGGGCGCGTCAAGCGTGCCGAGTTGCGGGGGTGCAGTGATACCTATGAGCAAAAGCCAAGCGTTTGAATGCCTTTGCGGCGCGTTGGAGCAGCCGGCGACGCCGCTGCGCCCGTTTGCGGAGCCTGTGATGACCTTTTTGAACGAGCTTTCCATTGCGCTGCTGCGCTGCCCGCAAAGCAAGGGTTACCCCGATGTGGTTACCTTCGCGTTCTTCTGCCGCCGCGCAAACCTGGAGCATATGCGGGTGGAATACGCGGGCGCGGACGATCGGCTGGGTCGGGGGACGGTGTTCCACGTGGCGCCAAGCAATGTGCCCATCAACTTCGCCTATTCGCTGGCGGCGGCGCTGCTGGCTGGCAACCGTAGCGTAGTCAAGGCTTCCAGCAAGGACTTTGCGCAGACGCGCATCGTGTGCCGCGCGATATCCACCTTGCTTGCGGGGGAATATGGCGCGCTTGCGCCGTATGTGAACGTGGTGATGTATCCGCGTGAGCTTCAGGAACTGACCGAGCGCTTTAGCGCCGCGTGCGACATACGCGTGATCTGGGGTGGAGACGAAACGGTGCGGCGGGTGCGCGAGGCCGCGCTCGCGCCGCGCGCATTTGACGTGACCTTCGCGGATCGCTACAGCCTGCTTTGCGTGCGAGCGGAGAAGGTGCTTTCCATGGATGAGAAGGAGCTTGCGCGCGCGGCGCTTGGCTTCTATAATGATACCTACCTGACCGATCAAAACGCGTGTACCTCGCCAAGGCTTGTGTACTGGGTGGGCGCGTCGGAGGCGGTCAGCCGCGCACGGGCGCGCTTTTGGCCTGCGGTGCATGCGGCGGCAGCCGAACGTTACCCAATTGAGCCGGTGCTTGCCGTGGATAAGCTGACGGCGGCGTGCCGCGCGGCGATTGAGCTGGAGGGCGCACACAAAGAGCCCATGCCGGATAACCTAACCGTATGCGTGTCGCTGCGGGAGCTTTGCCCGGGGCTGGAGGCGCATCGCTGCGCAGGCGGTTTTTTTCTGGAATATGCAGACGAGTGCTTGGATGCGCTGGAGAAAATTGTGGATGCCCGCTACCAGACGCTGACTTGCATGGGCTTTGATCCGGCAGAGCTGCGCGCGTTCGTGCTGGAGCATGGGCTGCGCGGCATTGACCGCGTTGTGCCCGTTGGCCACAGCATGGATTTCGCGCTCACATGGGATGGCTACGACCTTATCCGCACGCTTTCGCGGCGTGTGGTGTGCTGAGCGCCAAAGCAACCGCGCCCGCGCTCGCCAAGCGGGGGAAGGCTCAAAGGCTTGTTGATGGCCTGCCAGTGGCTGAACTACTACGAAACGAGGAATATGCATGACTTTGCTCTCCGTTGTGATTCCCTGTTACCGCTCCGCGCGCACCATTGGCGCGGTGGTAAAAGAGCTTGTGGATACGCTTGATACCCGCGCGGACGAATATAGCCGCGAGATCATTCTGGTCAACGATGGCAGCCCGGACGATACCGCCGAGGTGATTGGCGCTCTATGCGCCGAATATCCGGAGCTTGTGTTTGTGGATCTGTCGCGCAATTTTGGTCAGCACAGCGCGTTGATGGCGGGGTTTCATCAGGTGCATGGCGATATTGTGCTCTGCTTGGATGACGACGGTCAAACCCCCGCAAACGAATGCTTCAAGCTCATTGACAAGGTGGCGCAGGGCTATGACATTGCCTTTGCGGAGTATCCCAAGCGCAAGCAGAGCGCCTTTCGAAACCTTGGCAGCCGCTTTAACGCGGCGTGCAATCATTTTTTCTTTGCTCAGCCTACAAACCTGACGCCCAACAGCTATTATGCCTGCCGCCGCTTTGTGGTGGACAGCGCCCTGCAATACCCCAACCCCTTCCCGTATGTGACGGGGCTGCTGTTTCAAAGCGTCAGCCGCTACTGCAACGTGCCGGTGAACCACCGGGCGCGCATGGCGGGCGAGAGCGGCTACAGCCTCAAAAAGCTGTTGGCGCTGTGGGCCAACGGCGTTACGGCCTTTTCCATCAAACCGCTGCGGCTGGCTAGCTACATCGGCTGGATTACGGCGGTTAGCGGCTTTTTGTTCGCGCTGTTCACGGTGGTGCGCAAGCTCATCAACCCCAATATGCAGGCGGGCTGGTCGAGTACGGTCGCGCTGCTATTGTTCCTTGGCGGGGTGATCATCGCGCTGATTGGCATCGTAGGCGAGTACATCGGGCGCATTTACCTGAGCATCAACCGGTATCCGCAGTATGTGGTGCGCAGCGTGACGCGCGGGGGCGAGCAGCCGCCCGCGCAGCCGGGGGAGGTGAGCGCGGATGAAAACCATTCATGCGACTTGGGAGCTTGAAAACCTAGGCGTGAACGCTTACGAGGTCACGCTGGACGCGGCAGACACGCCAGAGCTTCTTGCGCGTGAGGAAAAGGCGCTGGTGGAGCAGGGCGCGCGCTACCTTGTGGTCAAAACCCCGGTGAACTGCCCGGCGCTGCTCTTTGGCCTTTCGGCGCTTGGCTTTACCTATGTGGAAACCGTGTTCCACGTTGCCATTCGGCGGGATGAGTACCACATGCCCGCCACCATTGCGCGCTTTGACCGGGGGCTGGCGGTGAACCAGCTTACGGCGGCGGAGGACGTGGAGCGTGTGCTTGCGCATATCCGCAGCGGGGTGTTTGTGAGCGACCGCGTGAGCATTGATCCGGCGTTTTCCGTGGCGATGGGCGGCAACCGGTATGCCAACTGGCTTTGCGGCATGCTGAGGGCGGGCGGCTTTTTGTACGAGGTTGTGCAGGGCGGGCGTCCCATCGGCTTTTTTGTGATTTGCCGCAAGGATGAGCAGACCGTCGATCCGGTGCTCATGGGCATGTACGATGAGCAAAACGACCGCGGCATGGGTGCGCTGCTTCACAAAAAGACGCTGGACACCTGCTTTACGCACGCGTGCAAGCGGCTGACAAGCACCATTGTGAGCAACAACGCCAAAGTGCTGCGCGTATATGTAAACGCGGGCGCGACCATCACGGATACGCTTTATACCTATGTAAAGCACGTCTAGCAAGCGTCCCTGAATGAGGAGGTGATCCGATGCTTACCTATATCACCAATGAGTGCATGCCCCTTGAAAAAATGCTGGCACGCGTGCAAAAGCACCATCCCGGCGACAGCTATTTGCTGGTAAAAAAAGCCTACGAATTTGCTGAAAATGCGCACCGTGGACAGGTACGCAAGAGTGGGGAACCCTATTTTATCCATCCCGTATCGGTCGCCAGCATTCTGACCGATC
>JAVVVJ010000044.1:0-5047 GCA_036652695.1 Clostridia bacterium
TGCGCAAAAGAGGTGAAAATGCGTGAAAGAAAAGATCCATCCCAAATATGGCAAAGCAATCGTCCGTTGCGTGTGTGGTGAGACGTTTGAGACCGGCTCTGTAAAACCAGAACTGAAGGTCGAAATTTGCTCCAAGTGCCATCCTTTCTTCACCGGCAAGCAAAAGCTGGTGGATACTGGCGGACGCGTTGATCGCTTTAAGAAGCGTTTCAATATGGAATGAGCCATTCATAAAGAGCGCCGTTTTGGCGCTCTTTTTGGTATCCGTGGCAGGCAGTTTTTTTGCTCCACACCCAATCTTTCATCTACGCGCTGCGGCAGGAACGCGCAAGCAGCATGTCGAATAAAAAGCAATGCTGGTTTGTGTGCTTTTTCACAGCCGGCAGAAAGGAAATAGAGTCTATGATAAAGGAAAACCAATCCGCTTGCCAGCGAGTTGATATCGGCGGTCAGGCCGTTATGGAGGGCGTGATGATGAAAGCGCCCCATGCCATCGCGGTGTCCGTTCGCCGCCCGGACCGGAGCATTGTAACCAAGCTCAGCCCCTATGTTCCGCTCGCGGATAAACATAAATGGATGGGTTATCCCTTCCTGCGCGGCATTGTCAATATGGTTACCATGCTCAGCATGGGCATGAGCACATTGCAGCAAAGCACGGATATGCTCGGCATCTTGGATGAAGAGCCCACCAAGTTTGAAAAATGGCTGAGCAAGAAGCTCGGCAAGGGCATTGATAAAATCATCATGGCGGTTGCCATCGTGCTGGCTGTCGCGCTCTCCATTGGCTTGTTCTTCGTGATTCCCGAGCTGTTTGCCAAGCTGTTAAAAAACTGGATGCCCGATTCAAGCATGAACTGGCTGATTAACCTGCTCAGCGGCATCCTGCGCATTTTGATTTTAATTGGCTATATTTTGTTCTGTGCAAAGGTGCCCGATGTGCGCCGCACGTTTGAATACCACGGTGCAGAACATAAAACCGTATACTGCCACGAGCATGAGCTTCCCCTCACGCCCGAAAACGCACAGCAATTTTCCACGCTTCACCCTCGTTGCGGCACAAGCTTTTTGCTGATCGTGTTTGTCATTTCCATCGTGCTTTTTACGCTGGTAGGCTACCAAGGAACCAATTTCTTCTGGCGGCTTTTCAGCAGGCTGTTGCTGTTGCCCTTCGTAGCAGGCATTAGCTATGAGGCGCTTAAGGGACTTGCGCACAGCAGCAGCAAAATTGCCAAAATCCTGCGCTGGCCAGGCATGCAAATGCAGCGCCTCACCACTCGCCCGCCCACAAATGAAATGCTTGAAGTGGCCATCGTATCAATGAACGTGGCGCTCTATGGCTTGCCCAAGGATTGCGAAACCACGCCCGAGGGCTATACCGTCATCCGTGATTACCGTGTAACCGATCCCAGCTACGTGCCCACCGCACCGCAGGAAGCCCAAGCGCCTGCGGCAAGCACGGAGCCTACCCGTGCGCCAAGCACGCAAACTGCTGCCGTCCATCCGGAAGGCACAGCCGAGGTACGCTGAACGCCCATGAACATCCGACAAGCCATCTCCACCGCCACGCAGGCGCTTGAGGTTGCGGGAGTGCCCGATCCGGCAACGGATGCCGGGCTGCTCCTGTCGCACCTAACAGGGCTTTCCCGTTTGGATGCGCAGCTTTGCGGCGCACAGCCGCTGACATACGAGCAGGAGCAACGTTTTGCGTCGCTCCTGCTTTCGCGCACCCTGCGGGAACCTCTGCAATACCTGCTTGGCACGCAATGCTTCTACGGGCTGGATTTTGTTGTGGACACACGCGTGCTCATTCCACGGCAGGAAACCGAAACGCTCTGCGAGCTTGGCCTTGCCCACCTGCTTGCGCTTGCCGCGCCCACAGCGCTTGACTTGTGTACCGGCAGCGGCGCAATCGCCATAACGCTCAAGCATGAATGCCCCGCCGCCGCCGTTACGGCAGCGGATCTCAGCGCAGACGCGCTTACGGTTGCGGCGCTCAACGCAAAGCAAAACGAGGCTGATATTCGTTTGGTGCAAGGGGATCTGTTTGCGCCGGTTGCGGGCCAACGCTTTGATCTTATTGTATCCAACCCGCCCTATGTACCCAGCGGCGATTGCGCCACGCTTCAGCCGGAGGTGGAGCACGAACCGCGCATGGCGCTGGATGGCGGCGCGGATGGGCTGTGCTTCTATCGACGCATCGCACTGGCGGCGCACGCGCACCTCAGCTCGCGCGGGTTGCTGGCCATGGAGGTGGGCGACCATCAGGCGCAAGCCGTGGCGGAGCTGCTTTCGCAAACAGACCACTATCGCGATATCGCAATCACAAAGGATTTATATGGCGCGCTCCGCGTGGTAAGCGCACACGCGCTCTCCACGCCAACGTAGCGGACATGGTTCTTTCCCCCGTTACCCTCATTTGTGATTTTTTTGAGGAGAGGTATGACCATGTTTGAGAAATTCGATTGGATTCTCGGCCGATATCAGGAGCTGGGCGAGGCGGTAAACCAGCCGGATATCATCGCCGATCAACCGCTTTGGCAAAAGCTGCTCAAGGAGCACGCCATGCTGGAGCCATCCGTCAACGCGTACGGCGCTTATCAGGAAACCCTTGCGCAAATGGAAGAGGCTCAGGAGCTGCTTGCCAACCCCGATATGGAGGCGCTTGCACAGGAAGAGCTTGCGGAGCTTGAAAAACAAAAAACCGAGCAGGAATTGGCGCTAAAGCTTCTGCTCCTGCCAAAGGATCCGGACGCGGATCGCAACGTCGTGGTGGAAATCCGTCAAGGGGCGGGCGGTGATGAGGCGGCGCTGTTCGGCGCGCTGCTTCTGCGCATGTACACGCGCTATGCGGAGCGCCACCGCTTCCGGGTGGAACCGGTCAACTATAACATGACGGAGCTTGGCGGCGTGAAGGAGGCTGTGTTCACCATCATTGGCTCAGGTGCTTTCAGCCGCCTGCGATACGAAAGCGGCGTTCACCGCGTGCAGCGCGTGCCAAGCACGGAATCCGGTGGACGCATCCACACCAGCACCTGTACGGTAGCGGTGCTGCCGGAGGCCGAGGATGTGGAGATCACCATCAATCCCGGCGATCTGCGCATCGACGTATACCGCTCCACAGGGCACGGCGGTCAATGCATCAACACAACGGATAGCGCCGTGCGCATCACGCACCTGCCCACAGGGCTGGTGGTAACCTGTCAGGATGAAAAAAGCCAGATCAAGAACCGCGATAAGGCCATGCGAGTGCTCAAAAGCCGCTTGTACGATAAATTTCGCGAGGAAAAGGATAGCGTCTACGCCGCTAACCGCCGCGGGCAAATCGGCACAGGCGACCGCAGTGAGCGCATCCGCACCTACAATTTCCCGCAGGGTCGCGTTACGGATCACCGCATCGGCCTTACGATGTACTGCATCGACGATGTGTTAGACGGCGACCTTGACGAAATCATTGACGGGCTGTTGTTAGCCGAGCAGGCCAATAAGCTGCGGGAGCTGGGGGAGCAGGGGTAACCCCGTCTCCACCCCCCACGGAAGATAAGGATGGCGATCCCCATGCAAACATTTCTATTGCAGCCAACCGAGGAAAATATCGCGCGCGCGGCAGCCGCACTGCGCGCGGGCGAGCTCGTTGGCCTCCCCACGGAAACCGTATATGGGTTGGGCGCAAATGCGCTTGATGAAGCGGCGGTGCGTGCGATCTTTGCTGCGAAGGGTCGCCCGGCGGATAATCCGCTCATTGTACACGTGCCAAATGCGGCGGCGGCAGAACCGCTATGCTACATCAGCGCTCAGGCGCGTGCGTTGATGGGCGCCTTCTGCCCCGGTCCGCTCACTTTGCTCATGCCCAAGAAGCCCTGCATTCCAGAGATCGTCAACGCTGGGCTACCAAGCGTTGCGGTTCGCATCCCTTCCCATCCGGTAGCGCAGAAGCTGCTGCGCGCATGCGGCGTGCCTGTGGCCGCACCTAGCGCCAACACCAGCGGCAAGCCCAGCCCGACCACCGCCGCACATGTGCTGAACGATTTGGCTGGCAAGCTGGAAATCATTCTGGATGGCGGCCCCTGCACCGTTGGGCTGGAAAGCACGGTGGTGGATATGACCGCCGAGGTGCCCACCGTGCTGCGCCCGGGCGGCATAACGCCCGCCATGCTGCTTACCGTGCTTAACGAGGTGCGCGTGGCGGATAGCGTGCTGCGCCCCCTGCGCGAGGGCGAACGCGCGCTTTCGCCCGGCATGCGCTACCGCCACTACGCTCCCGGCGGCCAGCTTACGCTAGTGCGCGGCACGCAGGAAAATGTAGCATGGTTCTGCCGCCGCATGTACCAGCAAGCCGTGGCGGATGGCAAGGCCGCGCGCGTATTGGCCTTTGAAGAGCATCTGCCCGCCTACGCGGGGCTTGAAGCGCTCTCCATCGGCAGGCTGAATGAACCTGAAACCGTGGCGCGAGAGCTGTTTGCGGTGCTTCGCGAGATGGATGCGGAGCAGGTGCAGGTGCTCACATGCGAGGTGCTCCCGCCCGAGGGAATCGGGCTTGCCATTATGAACCGACTGAGCCGCGCGGCCGCTTTTCACGTGGCTGACGCGGACGCATTTCGAAAGGAAATGGACGCATGAGAACCATTTTGTTCGTGTGTACAGGCAATACCTGCCGAAGCCCTATGGCGGCCTGCATGATGAACGCGCTGTGCAAAAAGCAAAAATACGCGGAGGTTTGCGCCCTTTCGGCAGGGCTGCGAACCCTCAGTGACGCACCAGCCTCCGAAGGCGCGCGCCTCGCGATGGAAAAGCGCGGCCTGTCGCTGGCAGAGCACCACGCCCAACCCGTGACCCAGCGGCTGCTGAGGGATGTATCGCTTGTTGTGGGGATGAGTCAGGCGCATATCGCGGCGATCAAAAAGCTGTATCCAAGCGTGACCGTGCCTATGCGGGCGTTTGCACCGCCGATTCCAGACCCCTATGGCTGCGATCCGGGCGTTTATGAGCAGGCGGCACAGGCAATGGAAAAACAGCTGGAAAGCTTGTTGATCCCATAAGGCTGCGTCAA
>JAVVVJ010000044.1:5147-6662 GCA_036652695.1 Clostridia bacterium
ATCACAGGATTGCGCGCGATTCAAACAGGGAACCGCGCACGGATCACCATCAAACAAAGGAGGAAACATCTGATGAAGCTGACCTTTCTGGGCGCAGCGCACGAGGTAACGGGAAGCCGTTTTCTGCTGAACGCCTGCGGAAAAAACATCATGGTGGATTATGGCATGGAGCAAGGGGAAAACTTGTTTGAAAACGCGCCCCTGCCCGTGCCCGAGGCGGAAATCGACTACGTGCTGCTGACGCACGCGCATATTGATCATAGCGGTTGGCTTCCGTTGCTGTGCAAAAACGGGTTTCATGGCGCGATCTTTGCCACGAATGCCACTACCGATCTGTGCCGCATCATGCTGCTGGATTCCGCGCATATTCAGGAAAGCGACGCCGAATGGAGCAACCGCAAGGCACAGCGAAGCGGGCACGCATTGGTGGAGCCGCTCTATACGCAGGAGGACGCAATCAAAACCCACGAGCTTTTTGTTGCCTGCCGCTATAACGATGAGGTTGACGTATGCCCGGGCGTGCGCATCCGCTTTGTGGACGTGGGGCATTTGCTAGGCTCTTCCTCCATTGAGGTGAACGTTACCGAAGGGGCTGTGCAAAAGACGCTTGTGTTCTCCGGCGATATTGGAAACCTGCACCAGCCCTTGCTGCGCGACCCTGCCTACATGCATAAGGCCGATATCGTGGTGATGGAATCCACCTATGGCGACCGAAGCCATGGCCCCACGCCCGATTACATCGCCGCGCTGACGGATATTCTCCAGCGCACGTTTGATAAGGGCGGCAACGTAGTGATTCCGAGCTTCGCGGTAGGCCGCACGCAAGAGATGCTCTATTTCATCCGTCAGATCAAGCAGCAAAAGCTGGTACGTGGGCATGACGGCTTTCCCGTGTACGTGGATAGCCCCCTTGCCATTGAGGCCACCAACGTCTTTAACGAAAACACCATGGAATGCGCCGATGAGGAAACCCTCGCGCTTCTGCGCTCCGGCGTCAATCCGCTCACGTTTGAAAATCTCCAGCTCGCGGTGAGCGCGGATGAGAGCAAGCGCATCAACGATAACCCCACCCCGAAGGTGATTATCTCCTCCAGCGGCATGTGCGACGCGGGACGCATTCGCCATCATCTGAAGCACAACCTGTGGCGACCGGAGTCCACAGTGCTCTTTGTGGGATACCAAAGCGTAGGTACGCTTGGCCGTAGCCTTGTGGACGGCGCAAAAGAGGTTAAGCTTTTTGGCGAGGTCATCGGTGTGCGCGCCTCCATTGAAAAGCTCGCGGGCATCAGCGGCCATGCGGATAACAATGGGCTGTTGCGCTGGATTGCTTCCTTTGAGCCAAAACCCGAGCAGGTCTTTGTGGTGCATGGCGATGATGAGGTCGCCACACTGTTCGCCGCCCGCCTGACGGATGAGCAGGGCTTGAGCGCGGACGCACCCTATAACGGCGAAAGCTGGGAGCTTGCGCCTCTGCGCAAGGTGGCGGAGGGCAACCGCGAGAGGCTTCACAAGCCC
>JAVVVJ010000044.1:6762-22578 GCA_036652695.1 Clostridia bacterium
CGCCCGCGCATACCCCGCAAAGCTTGCCTACCACGCCAGCCACGCCCGGCAAGCACACGCAAAGCAGAAGGACGGATAGCTATGGCTTGCTCGTAACGGCAGGTGAAAAGCTGCACTCGCTGATTGAGCACATGCAGGAACGCTCCGGCAAGGAACAGCAAAAGCTGACCAACCAAATCCTTCTGTTGCTCAAAAAATTCGGCAGGCAAGGCGGTCGTCGCCGTTAAATAGGCGCAGGCTCGCACAATAAAATAACGAAGGTGATTTCATGCAGGTGGTAACTCTGGTGCTTAACAAAACCGAATGCTTGGAAGAATTGCTGCAAGCGCTGCTTCGCAGCGGCATCCATGGCGGCACGGTGCTGGAAAGCACGGGTATGATGCGCGTGATCGACCAAAGCGGGGACGATCTGCCCATGTTTGGCGCGTTTCGCCAGCTCTTTGATCCGGAGCGCAAATCCAGCAAGACGCTGCTCATGGTGCTGGAGGATAGCCAGGTGGATACCGTGCGCAAGGTGATCCGGCAGGTGACCGGCGGCTTGGATAAGCCCGATACGGGCATTTTGTTCAGTGTGCCCGCGCTCTTCGTGGAAGGAATGGGGGCCGCGAAGAAATGAATACCCTCCTCGCGCTCGCAATTTTGATTGCCGTTGGCCTGCTTTGCAGCCGCGCGGTCAAGCTGCTTCATCTGCCCAATGTAACGGCCTTTTTGGTGGGCGGGCTGCTGATTGGCCCCTCCGTGCTTGGCGTGATTCCCAAGGAAACGATGGATAGCCTTTCCATCATCACAGAGGTGGCGCTGGGCTTCATTGCCTACTCCATCGGCGCGGAGTTCAAAATGAGCTACCTCAAGAAAATCGGCACAAAGCCGCTCGTCATCACTGCCTTTGAGGGGCTTTCCGCCGTGATTTTGGTGGATATTGTGCTCGTTTCCTGCGCCCTGCTGGGCGTGCCCGGCTTTGACCTGCCCCTGTGCATTGCGCTGGGCGCAATCGCAGCGGCAACCGCACCAGCCGCCACGCTGATGGTCATCCGCCAGTATAAGGCAAAGGGGCCGGTGAGCGAGATGCTGCTGCCGGTTGTGGCCATGGACGATGCGCTGGGGCTAATCGCCTTTGCCATTTCCATGAACATTGCAGGCGCACTTTCCAGCGGTGCGAGCATAACGGTTGCAAGCATGCTTTTTTCGCCCCTTGTGGAAATCGTTTGCTCCCTTGTGCTTGGCACGGCGTTGGGCCTCGCGCTGAGCTTCTTCGCGCGGTTTTTCAAATCGCGCGGCAACAAGCTGGCGCTCACCATCGCCTTTGTGCTGCTGGCGCTGGCGCTTTGCGACCTGTGGGCGCTTTCCAACCTGCTATGCATCATGATGATTGGTGCGGTCATGACCAATCTTTGCCCATCCGCCAACGCCATGATTGAGCAAAGCGACCGCTTCACACCGCCGCTGTTCCTGTTGTTTTTTGTGATTTCCGGCGCTGATCTCAACCTGAGCGTGCTGCCCACCGTGGGGCTGGTCGGCATATGCTATGTCGTTTTCCGCGCCATCGGCAAATGGCTGGGCGCGTTTATCGGCTCTCGCGCGGTTCACGCACACCCGAATGTGCAAAAATACCTTGGCTTTACCCTCATCCCGCAAGCGGGCGTCGCCATTGGCATGGCGCAGCTGGCGCTGACCCGATTGCCCCAATACGGTCACAAAATCCAAGCCATCGTGCTCGCGGGCACGCTGATTTATGAGTTGATTGGCCCGGTCATTACCAAGATCGCCCTCACAAAGGCGGGCGAAATTGCCATCACTGAACCAAAGCACGCCTAAGGCAGAGAGAAGGGGCAGGGGAAACGTTCCCCTGCCGGAGCTGCGGACTCCCTTTTTTCTTTTTGCTTGACAGCGCCGCCCATGTCTGCTATGGTTATCGAAAATACAAAGGGGACGACGCTATGCTGGTTATCGGGATTTGCGGCGCAAGCGGAAGCGGAAAAAGTACACTGGCACAGGAATTATGTGCTGCCATTGGTAAGGGCTGCACGGTCGTCAATCATGATAGCTATTACCGTGATCACCCAAGCCTAACGTTTGCCGAGCGCTCGCAGCTCAACTATGATGAACCCGATATTTTTGACCATGATCTTTTTTTGGAGGATATGAAGCGCCTTTTGGATGGTAAGCCCATCACGCGCAAGCATTATGATTACACGCAGCATTGCCGCGCCGATTTGGAGGAGCTAATCTATCCCACGGATGTGCTGATTATCGAAGGCATTCATGTGTTTTACGATGAGCGGCTATGCGAGCTGCTGTTTTTGAAGCTCTACATGAGTGTGGAGCCGGATATCTGTTTGCTCCGCCGCATCACGCGCGATATCAACGAGCGCAGCCGAACCATTGAAAACATCTCCGTACAGTACCTAAGCACTGTGAAGCCCATGTATGATAAATACATCCGCAACTACATTGAGCTTGCGGATGTGATTGTTGCTCATGGCGGCCGCAACGCGCGCATTGTGGCTATCTTGGCTGGTTATGTGCGCGATGAGCTAAACATCGTGCCGAAAATGGACGCTTTCCTGTAGAGCGCTCTGCTATCTTTGCAGCCAAAAAGGGGCTGGCTTTCGTTTGCCAGTCCCTGTAGGGCGGTTGCTATGTTCGCTTACTGATACTAAATAGCCATGCCGCAACATGCGGCATGGCTATTTAGTATGAAACCGCTTGGAAACGTTTACTGTAGCCCGGGCAGCTTGACGCGCTTCATCAGCGGAATCAGCACCGCGCCCACCACCACGCCGCTCAAGCCCTGTACCAAGTTGGGAATCACAGCGGCGCTCGCCGCCGCTAGCCCATAGCCCAAAACCAGCCACTCCGCCATAAAATACCCCGCCACCATCACAAGCTCGGCAACAATCAGCAATAGCAGCGTTACCCAGTACGGCTTTTCGCCGCGCACAGCCAGCACGCCGACTGCCGCAACCGCACCCTTAATCAGCAAGGTGGGCAGGCAATAGAGCGTGTACCCCGCCAGCAGATCAGCCAGCATGCTGCCAATCGCCGCAGCCGGCACAGCCATCCAGCCCAGCAAGGACGCGCCTAGCAGAATAAAGCCATCGCCCAGATGAATATACCCCTGCGTAATGGATACAGGTAGCCGGAAGAAATACGTTGCCACAAAGACCAGCGCAGCCATCATGCCGCTCAGTGCCAACATCAAGGTGCGATTCTGCCGACCCTTTGAATCATTCCCCATGATACAACCCCATTTCAATGACGTTTAATGGAAAGCCTCCGCCTGCTCCTCCAATTCGTCAAGATGCTTGTCCTCCTCGGCGGCAATCAGAGACAGCGCGGCGCGTGCGCTATCGCTGGCCGCCAGCGTGGCAAACTCGCGATACTTACGCGCGGAGGTGCGCTCCGCTTCCATCGCAAAATGCAGCATTCCGTTGACGTTCGCCAGCAGACCCTGACGCGCCGCACCCATCAACCCACCCTCGAACAGCACGCCCTCCGCTACTGCGGAGAGCGTTAATTGCTGCTCAATTGGGGCATCGAGACCTGCGTACAGGGCGCGGAAACGGCGCAAATGCTCACGCTCATCCTCAAGCATAAAGGCAAGCTGCTGGTAAAGCGGCTCTTCCTGCCGGTTTTGCCCTTGCAGCACCTGAAGCGCGCGCTCGTAAAGCTGCACAGCGGTGGTTTCCATCTCGCAGGCAATAAAAATTGCTTCCTGCTCGGTGTTCACACGCATTGTGTCCACACCCTTTCCATGCGTTATCCATGTGTTTCCCACAGTTTCCTCATGTTTTCCACATTTCAGAAACCCTTATGTACAAAGCGTTTACGCCTTGTTTGCCAAAAACTCGTTCAGTTTTTCCACAAGTGCGTCCGCATCCGTGCCATGGGCGGCGCAAGCATCTACAATAGGCTCGGCAGTCGCGTGGGGGCAGCCAAGGCAATGCATGCCAAAGCTCATAAAGATGTTCGCAGTGCCACGATCTATGCCCAGCACCTCGCCAATGGACATTTGTTTGGTAACGGTCATGTGAAACCCCTCCCTTTTTCTTTGCCCGCCTTGGTTTGCGGGTGAGTTTTATCTTACCATTGAGGGAGCGGGTTGTCAATGAAAGCTGTGGGGAATTCCGGCATTACAACGGCTGCAAAAGCCCATTTGAGTAGCATGGAGTACCGCCCATTGTACAATAAACGAGGAAACAAACACGATGGGTGGCGCTCAATAGGGTAAAACTGCGCCTTTATCGCCCTCATCAGCATTACAAAGCCGCCGTATTGTTTCCGCACAACGCATTCCTTGATGGTTTCAAGAAGCGCGATGCTTTTTAATGCTCTCAATCACCTTGAGCCACGCGAGCTTTGTCTTCTCAAAATCCTGAAAATGCACCTCGACTTGGGCATCGTAAAAGTCAAGTTCCTTTAAGATCGCCCGAAAATCTTCATTGCCAAAATGAACGCAGAGCTTGGGGAGGACTTGATTCAGCTTTTCCCGCATATCCGTGATCTCCTCCGCGTACCGCTCTCTTTGTGTGATGTAAACCAGCAGGGGCTTGTAGCGAATCCAGCCAATCGCGGCCTTTAGGAAGCGCTTGTATACAGCGGCGGACGTGACGCGCATTGGTTTGAACCGGTTCGGCAACACACCAAAAAGCAACCGTTGACAGGTGGAATAGCCATCGTGAAACGTGTAGCAGGGAACTCTGCGAATGCTACATTCCCCAATGCAGGTGCTCAGAAACGTATCCTCCCCGCGCGCACCTGGCGGATTATAGAAGGGAAAAATCTTATCTGGATCTTGCAAGCGAAAGCCTAGGTTGGCTCCGGAAATAAACTTCATGCCGCCAATTTCCTTTACCAATTTCACCTCACGGCTGTCTATTACGTTCATATCTGCAAAGGAAACGCCGCCGTCCTGCATCTTTGCTTTTACGGAGGACCAGGTGACGATATCGTTGCTGATGGATTCAATGAAAAGTCTAAAATCGTCCTCGGAAAAGGTTTCGTCAAAATTCATCTGCGGAATGGGAGAAATATAGCCGCAGTGATGCCCATAGGTCATATCGCAATCCCAGATGTTTTGGATATGCGTTGACAGCACTTCTTGCCCCTGCCAAACGATGCTGTCGCCCACACGGATATTCGCAATGGGGTATTCGTCGTCGTCAAGAAAAATCAGACAGTCCATTTTGTTCTTCAGCGCAAAATACAAAACGGCATTACGCTTCATCGCATACCCTTCGCCAAAAAGCAGCTTGGCTTCCTTGGCGCTGATCACTTTTTTTGCGATCAGCTCTCGAGCCTCATTGGCGATGGCCGCATTGCCCAAATAATGCGCCGAATCCACATAACCAAGAATTTCATCCTCCGTGATTTTGTAGTCGCTTACATCCGTACCCGTATATTTCAAATCGTAAGCGACAAACAAGTGCAACGCATACTTCTTTTTATCCAGCGAACCAGATTCGTTCCAGCTGTTGAGGTACGCCTTCACAACGCTTTTAAAGTTCTTGCGCCCGGTTACAAAGCCAATCCCCACATTGATCTTTTTGCTTTCAATGTTCATTTTTGCAGCCACCTTTTTGCGATTCCCGGCAGGTCAAGAAAAGCGCCACGATAGCAGCGTTGGGTTGGCATCCAAAATGGAGGCGTATTGCTCGCTGATGCCATAAACCGCGCCCGGATCAAGCAGCTGATATCGTTTATATTTTGCGGCTCGATCTTCCTTTTTAGCCCACCCAAAATGTTGAATGCGGAAATCCACAGTTGACTTTCGGAAGGAATCGCAATTGCGCGGAAATCTTCCGCAATGCTGCGGCGTTTCTTTCCACTGATAGTCAAATTCGGGAAGATAGCGCAAAAGAAAGGTTCGAGGTGTATTGTGCGCATCCCAAAGAGCGTCTTCGCGATACTGTGTTTCACTCCACATGTCATAAAGACGAAAGCAGCACCGATCACAGCACGGGTTATTCATCACTGACTGTGCGCAACTCCAGAAGCTGTCCTCTATCAACTCGTCCGCATCCAAATTCAAAATCCAATCGGGCTTGGTTTGGATGGTTTCTGCCCATTGCAGCTTTCGTAGACTGCTTTCATCCGCAAACATGGATGTCTTGTTATGAACAATGTGCAGCGGAATGCCTGCTAAAAGTTCTTCGCAAATCCGTACCGTTTGATCCGTGCTTGCATCGTCAATGATAACGGCCGCATCGATATGCCCAATCAGACTTTGCAAAACACGACGCAAGTACCGATGCTCCTCATTCCTTACTACCATGGACAGGGTAATGTGGTTTGTGGAACGCACGGTTTCGCATGGCTTGCAAGCCTCCAAAACCCCCGCCAGATCCGATTCCCGATAGATGTGATAGGCGGGAAAGCAGGTATCCACAAACAGTTCAACACCGAGCACCGCGGCACGGATGCAAAAGAAGCGGTCTTCGCCATGAATGGTCAGGTTTTGAATGGGCGCAAAGTTCACACCCTTGAGCAGCGCCGATCTTTGAATGAGCGTACACGCACCAAGTCCGCCCACCTCATAAAGCCCGGGCTTTTTCAGCATTTCCAGAAAAGCGGCTTGACGGTTTTGCATCTCTTCGGCGGTAAGCTCCTCGCCCAATTGCTTGGGAACCAGATCGTACTCATCAAACAGCCAAACATTTGGCTCCAGCGGCAGGTTGGGATGCCATTGCGTCCAGAAGATTTCGGAGACGATCTCCTTTTTGCGTTGCTCTAAATGAATGATCAGATCATGGTGCAATACCAAATCCGAATCCACAAAAAACAGCTCGTCATAGCTGTTGTCAATTGCATACTGAATGATGGTGTTTTTATAATTTGCCACACGCAGCATTAGGCTGTCGTTCCAGTGATGAGAACGCTCATCACATAAATAGGAGCTGCGGCCCTGCCCCGGCAACACAAGCACTGCGGAACCCTCCCGCTGAAAAAGCGCCAATTGCTGGTGTGATTTTTCATCCACATTATCATCCACAAAAATGTAATCCATCGTTTTATCGCCGTAGGATAACTGCTGCAACGATTTTAAAAACGCCGCTAGGATCTCCGGTTTTTGATAAATCGGGCTTCCAATAAGAATTTTTTGCTTGTTCAGATTGTTTCCCCCTCTTGCTTCTTTATTTTTGTTTTTTGATTTTCCGGATTAGCTCTGGCTCCGGCATAATCATCGGCTCCGAGACCACCTTGGCGACCGTCTTTTTCTTCTTCAACGCTTTTTTCGGATTTTTGTCTCCCATAGAAAAGCACTCCTTTTTTTATTGGAAAAAAATAGAGCCACCTTCCATTTGAAAGTGACTTTTCTTCACCAATGTATGCTGTTACCAATTTTCACAAGTGATTGGCTGCAAAATAAGTATATCACGCATTGTCTTATTTGTCAAATCTGCACAAAATTTATCCCTAAACGGAAATGAATCGGTCGGCTAGATCCGTTGGCGCTTCGCATAAGCCCATGCCCTCTCCAGTAGGAATTTCATTCCTCTTTCATTCTTTTTCATCATAGCTTCTCAATTTTCGGCAAAGGGAAACGATGATGCGTATACGAAATTGATAGGGGAGAAACCGAAACGGAGGTTGTGCCATGCTACAAGCCAAACCGCTGCTGGAAGCCGTAACTGTGGTCATCGCGGGTGAGCTGGATCAATGCACCGCGCCGCAAATTCGACGACAGCTTGATGAGATCATCAGCGATCCGGACGTCATTCATCTGGTGCTGGATCTGGAAAACCTAACCTTTATGGATTCCTCGGGGATCGGGGTGCTGCTGGGACGGCTGCGCGCCCTGCAAGCGCGTGGAGGCTCGCTCAGCGTGAAAAGCATGCAGCCGCCAATTGAAAAACTGTTCCGGCTTTCAGGGCTGAACCGCGTCATTGACGTGGAGGATGCAAAAAGGGGAGGACGGCTGTGATGCAAAATCAAATGGAACTAACCTTTACCGCTTGCCCGCAGAACGAGGCATTTGCCAGAGTGGCAATCGCCGCGTTCGCGGTGCAGCTGAACCCCACACTGCCCGAAATGGCGGATATCAAAACCGCTGTGAGCGAGGCGGTGACCAACGCCATTGTACATGGCTACCGTGGCCGCGAGGACGAGGGGCTGGTACGCCTGCACGCGGAATATGGGGAACGGCGGCTGCTTACGGTGAGTGTAAGCGATGAAGGCTGCGGCATAGAGGATGTGGAAGCCGCCATGCAGCCCTTCTATTCCACAGGCGACGGCGCGGAGCGTAGCGGCATGGGCTTTTGCGTTATGCAAACCTTCATGGACGCGGTGGACGTGGAGAGCACAGTGGGGCACGGCACCACGGTGACGATGCGCAAATATATCACGGGCGAGGTGGGATTGCACCGTGAGCGAGTGCTTGACGAAATTGGCTGACGGCGAACAACGCGAGCATTATGGGCTGGCGGTCTACTGCGCGAAGCGCTTCTTTGGGCGCGGCGTGCCGCGCGAGGAGCTAATCGCAGAGGCAGAGGCGGCGCTCCTGTGGGCCGCCTCTCGCTTTGACGCGCAGCGCGGCGCTCGGTTTTCTTCGTACGCGATCCCGTTTGTGCTGGGCGCATTGCGCGAGCTGTGCGCAAAGGCCGCGCCCATGCATGTGCCGCGCACGGATATGCGCCTGCTCTGCGCGGCGGAACGCGCGCGCGTGGAGCTTCGCGCAAGGGATGGGCGAGAGCCCACGATAGCGGAGCTTGGCGCGGCGGTGGGCGCGGAGCCGATTAGGTTAAGCGCGATGCTCGCGGCAAAGGAGCGCATGCAAAGCGCTTCCGGCGGCGAAGCGGCGCAGGAGCGCGCACGGGATTGCGAGGATAACGCAGGGTTTGAGGATAGCGTGCTTTTGAAGGATACGATCATGCGGCTTGGCCGCCCACTTGCGCAGGTGCTGTGGCTGCGCTTCGGCGTGGGTTTTTCACAAGCTGAGGTGGCAGCAAGGCTTGGCGTGTCCCAATCCCAGCTGTCGCGCTGGGAGCAACGCGGCAAAGACGCGTTGCGGCAAGCGTTGGAGGGCACAGTGTAGCTCATCAGAAGCGCCATCTCAAGGGCGAAGCCCGCGACACGCAAAGGGCGAAGCCCGCCACATACAAAGGGCGAAGCCCGTCATACGCAAAGGGCGAAGCCCGCCCGCGCCCCCAAGGGCGAAGCCCGTCACACGCAAAGGGCAAAGCCCGCCGCGCCCCCAAGGGCGAAGCCCGCCCGCGCCCCAAGGGCGAAGCCCACCGCGTCCCCAAGGGCGAAGCCCGCCGCCCCCCCCAAGGGCGAAGCCCGTCGGCAGAGCCAAACCCCACCCATAACAGCCCTGCGACCCGTCGTCGCAGGGCGGCACAAAGCCGCGCGGCCTTCGCCGCGCGGCGTACTTGCATCCCCTCGCGCCACCTCTGCCCTCCCCGCGCGCCCGAAGCGCGCGGTTGTGGGTGCAGGGCTTTAGCCCTGCCGGATGGTGGAAATTATTTTTTTGTTGATTCTTGCGTAGAAGAATAGGCTTAAGGCTAAGGAAACGAGCTCGGCAATGGGGAAGGAAAGCCAGATTAGGTTGATGTTGCCGGTAAGGGAAAGGAGATAGGCGCTAGGTAGTAAAACAAAGAGCTGGCGAGCAAGAGAGGTGTACATGCTGTATAGACCGTTGCCAAGCGCCTGAAATACGCTGGAGCAGACGATGCAAAAGCCTGCAAAGATAAAGGGAATCGCAAGGATGCGCAATGCGGGCACACCCATGATGAGTAACTCGGGGGTGGGGTTGAACATGCCCAAGAGCTGGGCGGGGAATAGCTCGAAGGCTAAGGTGCCAGCCGCCATCATGCTGACGGCGCAGATCATGCTGAGGCGAATCGTGTGTAGAACACGCGCGCGCTTGCCGGCGCCGTAATTGTAGGCGACAATGGGCACCATGCCGTTGTTGAGGCCAAAGACGGGCATAAAGACGAAGCTTTGTAGCTTGTAGTAGAGGCCGAATACGGTTTGGGCAATGCCGAAGGGCACAAGGATAAGGTTCATGCCAAAGGACATCAGAGCGCCAATGGCCTGCATAACAATGGAGGGCGCACCCACCTGATAGATCTCGCGGATAATGCGCATACGCGGACGGAAGCCGCGTAAGCGAAGGGTCACATCGGTGTTGCGATAGTGATTGAGGAGGATGGCAAAAATCGCGCCCAAGATCTGCCCGATTACGGTGGCTGCCGCCGCGCCCGCAATGCCCATTTTGGGTGCGCCAAAGAGACCAAAAATCAAAATTGGATCAAGAATGATGTTGGTAATCGCGCCTAGGCCTTGGGTAAACATGGTGTAAAGCGAACGCCCGGTGGATTGGAGAATACGCTCGAAGGCAAATTCCATGAAGATGCCGATGGAGCCAGCGCAGCAGATGATGAGGTAGGTCACGCCGTACTCGCGCACTTCAAGCACATCGGTTTGACTGTTCATGAAGGGGCGCGCCGCCAGCACGCCTAGCAAAGCGAAGGCCACATAGCACGCGACGCAGGCAAATACCCCGTTCTCGGCTACATGGTTGGCCTTCTCGCGGTTGCGCTCGCCAAGCGTGCGGGAAAGAAGGGCGTTGATGCCTACACCGGTGCCCGCGCCAAGGGCAATCATCAGGCTTTGGATGGGAAAGGCGAGGGATACGGCGCGGATGGCATATTCGCCGATCTGCGCCACAAAGATGCTGTCCACAATGTTGTATAGCGCTTGAATGAGCATGCTGATGATCATGGGGAGTGACATGTTGAGTAAAAGCTTGTTGACGGGCATCACACCGAGCTTGTTTTCCGTAGGTTGTTGCATTGTATTTTCGTGTCCCTTCTGATTGGAGGCGGAGCGCGTTAGGCGTAGTACCCCTTGCTCTCCCGATCCTCATTCTTTTCGTAAATGGCAAGTGCGTTGTCGGCATCCACGGTGGCAAGCAGAATATCCCGGACATCGGTATAGCCCTGTACTTCCATCTGCTTGCGGAGCCATTTTTCATCGTTGCCGGTGGCTTTGAGACGCTCTGGCCGCATGGTACCATCGGTGATGACGGCGATTACGGGGCGTGCCTGGGTGGGCGTGATGCGCATATCGCTAGGCGTGAGCGGGCGGTCGCCAGCGTTGGGCAAAAAACTCATCAGGCCGTTAACCTCCAATAGCACCAGCTGGAGCTGTGCCAGATCGAAATATCCAGCGCCGCGGCATTCGGTCATGAACTCGTTAAGGTCGATCTTCGCCTTTTTGAGGCTGTTGTAGTAAAGCGTGCCGCGGTCATATAAAACGAGCGGTTCGCCAAGGAAAACCTTGCGTAGCTTGAGCGATTTGTTGTTGAGCGTGTTGATGATCATGGATGCGCCCGCGTAAATCACCATGGCTACCAGCGCAAGCCAGCTCTCGGGATCGGGGTGCGTGGCCATTTCCGCCGCCAGAGAACCGATGGAAATACCGACAATATAGTCAAATACCGTAAGCTGGCTCATCTGCCGGTTTCCCATCAATTTGGTAAGGATAAATAACGTGACGAGCGATGTCACGCTGAGCAAAACCACCTGTCCCAAATCCGCAAGCTGCATGCCAAGGCCTCCCCCTGCGCATATTTAGGGAAAGCATGCCCGAAATACGGAGCGTTCATGCGCGACAGGCCGCCAATAGCGCTACCTCCCCAGCGCCTGCGGATAGAAGCGCCTGCGCACAGGCGGTAGCGGTCGCGCCGGTGGTAAGAACGTCATCAATCAAGAGAAAGCTTGCGCCGCGCAGTTTTGGGGGAAGCTCGGCGGAAAACGCGCCGCTCATCGCGCGAAGCCGCTCCTCGCGCGTGCGGTGCTCCTGCGGGGCGTTTCCCTTGTGGCGCAGAAGCAGGCCATCGGCGATGGGTAGCCCGGTATACGCGCTTACCTCACGCGCAAGCAAGGCCGCTTGGTTGTAGCCGCGCAGCCGTTCGCGCCGGGGATGCATGGGTACGGGCAGCAGGCACGCGGGCGGGTGCGAGCGCAACGCGCTGCATAGGGCGTAGGCAGCGCACATGCCTTCGGCCAGCGGCGGCGCACAGGCGCTGTCGGAACGGAATTTGAGGCGGTGTACCAGCTGCCTTGCCGCGCCCTGATACCAGTAGGCGCACACGCAACCGATCAGCGGCGCGTGCAAGGGCACGGCAAGCTCAATATCCGGCACGCGTTCACGAGTGAGAGAACGCGCGCAAGCCGCGCAGAGCGTATGCTCGCCAGCCGAGGCTAACCCGCACTGACAGAGGTGGCAGATGTTTTGCTGCGGATAGAACAGCGCACCCAGCCAGTCGCGCACAAGGGCGGCCACGCCGCTAGAGGCTCGCCGCCGCGCGCAGACGCTCGCATAGCGTAGTGTAGCGCGTGGCGATGTGGTCGTTGTGTACCATTTGAGCAATGACCTCCTCACGCCCTACGAGCACCACAAGGCGCCGTGCGCGCGTGAGCGCTGTGTAAAGAAGGTTTCGCGCCATGAGCATGGGCGGTCCGCTCACCACGGGCATCACAACCACGGGAAATTCACTGCCTTGACTTTTGTGTACGGTGAGGCAGTAGGCAAGCTCCAGCGCGTCCAGCTGCTGCTTTTGATAGGTAACAAGGCGCTCGTCGTCATAGCATACGGTCAATAGATGCTCGGCGGGGTCGAGATGCTCGATGTACCCTACATCGCCGTTAAAGACGCCGTTGCCCTCCTCGGTACCGGCGGCAGTACGGCGCGTAAATTCGATTTGGTAATCATTCTTGGTTTGGATTACCTTATCCCCCATGCGAAACTCGGTTTCGCCATGCATGAGGGTCTCCTTGTGCGAGCCCTCCGGGTTCAGCGCCGCCTGCAACAGGCGGTTAAGCTCAAAAGAGCCGCAATCACCCTTTTTGGTAGGGCTGAGCACCTGAATACAGCGCGTGGCCTCACTGCGCCACTGATCCTGCGGGAAGCGCAGATATTTGGGCAAGCGCGTGCGCAATAGCTCGCAGATGGCCTGTGCGGCCTCGGACTGCATCGTTTTGCGCTCAAAGAAGAAGTCCGTGTCCTTGTTGCGCAGCAGGGGCATTTCCCCATGGTTGATGCGGTGGGCGTTGAGGACAATCATGCTTTGCTCATCCTGACGGAAGATATCTGTCAGGCGCACGCTGGGTACCGCATCGCTCCGCAAAATGTCGCGAAGCACGTTGCCCGCGCCTACGCTGGGCAGTTGATCGGCATCCCCCACCAAAATGAGGCGAGTGCCGGGCAGCACGGCGCGCAAAAGCCCGCGCATCAGGGATACGTCCACCATGCTCATTTCATCCACAATGACGCAATCGGCCTCCAACGGATAATCCTCACCGCGTGCGAAGGTATCCGCATCACCGCCATATTCCAGCAATCGGTGGATGGTTTTGGCCTCCTTGCCCGTGGCCTCGCTCATGCGCTTGGCTGCGCGGCCTGTGGGCGCGCATAGGAGGATGTCGTTATCCTCCTTGAGCAAATCAATGATGCAGCGGATGATGGTGGTTTTGCCGGTGCCAGGTCCGCCGGTAATCACCAGCACGCCCTCCTCCACCGCGCTTTGAATCGCTTTTTTTTGCACGGCGCTAAAGCGCACCCCGCCGCTTCTCTCATAGGCAGCGATGCGCTTTTCAAGCCCCGTGACGCGCTTGTAGGGATGCGCCTGCATGAGCTGGGTGAGGCGCATGGCGATCTCGCTCTCGCAATGGTAATAAAGCGGCAGGCAGAGCGCATCCTCACATTCCGGCACAGAAAAGCCCACCAACATTTTGGTGAGCAGCGCTTGGCTGATCTGCCGCTGCACAAGCTCCTCTTCGGCACGCAGCATCGCGCATGCGCGTTCCGCCAGCCTCACGCGGGGCAGATACGTATGCCCGCCGCTGATTGCGGCCTCGCTTAGCAGATAAAACAACGCCGCGCGAATGCGAAAATCGCTCTGCGGGTCTACGCCCATGCTCAGCGCGATGCGATCTGCCGTTAAGAAGCCCACGCCATCAATATCCATCACCATGCGGTAGGGGTTTTGACGAATGAGCTCCACGGTATTTTCCCCATAATACTTGGCGATTTTCATGGCAAGGTTTGGGCTTATGCCGTACTCCTGCAAAAAAACGAGCACACGGCGCATGTTCATCTGCTCCGCGTAGCTTTCCATAATCATGGCCGCGCGCTTGACGCCAATGCCCGTGACCTCGGTCAGGCGCTGGGGCTGTTCATCCAGAATGTCCATGGCCTTTTCCCCAAAATGCTTCACGATGAGCTTTGCGGTGGAAGGGCCGATGCCCCGTATCAACCCAGAGCCAAGGTATTTTTCAATGGCGCTCTTGCCCGTAGGGGGTGTTATGGTGCAGGTGCGGGCGTTGAACTGCTTGCCATACAGGGCGTGCTCTGTCCATGTGCCCGCAAAGGTCACGTTTTCCCCGGCGCTGAGCTCCGGCATCTGCCCCACGACTGTCTGCTGGGCACGGCCTACCGTTACACGCAACACCGTATAGCCGTTTTCCTCGTTGCGAAAGGTGGTATCCTGCACAACTGCCGTCAGTTGCTCCTGCTCCATCCCTTCGCCTCCTTAGCGGCTGCCGCTGTGGGCGGCGAAGCTGCTCTGCGTATTATAGCATTTTCATTGGGGTGGGGGCAAGGGGGGGATTTTGGGGCATGGCAATCGCGTACGAAAATCCATAGCAATCAATGCTTTTGAGTGCGTAGCATAAACCATACCCACAAGGCGCTTTGCTCGCATGCTGCCCTTGACGGTTGTTTCAGCCTTTAGCAGTTGCGGTGAAAGCTTGGACGGATGCTCAACTTTTCAGCGGCGTTTTCGATTCTTGCGATGCTTGATCTTCCCAAAAAGTAAGAGCAAGCATTCAATAAAGCTGGTTTTTAATCGCCCGGGTCTTTGACACTTATACGAATCTTGCGCTAAAACGCAAGCATCTATGGCATCTTTTGCCCGTGGTCTGCGTCTGGCAATCTCGAAATAGCGCTGCTATTCCTTCGATTGCCATCCTTGCCCACGAACAAAATCTGCTCATAGCTGCGTTGCATTTTAGACTTAGATTAGTATTACTCCCCCAAAACCATCCTCCAAAGCAGCTTTTGCTGCCGCTGTGGTGGGCTGATAACTGCGGCACAAAACCTTCCCGCTATATACAATTTCCGCTACCTCAATTTGGCCTTTTTTTGAGTAGCGAGCGCAATACGCTTTGCACGGTATTGTTGTTTAAGTTCTTGTCATGCGCAACAAGTTCCGATGCAGTTAACGACTTTTTTGTGTTCAATAGCAAATGGAGAACATCCTGCTCCTTGTTTGTCAAAGCAATGGACATTATATTCCCCTTCCTTCTTTCCACGTTCACTAATACAGTGTGTTTATACAGATGTTGCTTGTAAATACTTCATTTGTAATTTCATACTTGACAAACGAAAGCTTGCATGCTACCATGTTAATGTAAAAAAATACGATACAATATGTTAATGATCAATCCGTAAGGGCATCTATGAGCTCCTATGACCCAACATTCGTTTTTGTGAATGGGATATCAATCTATTGCATAGTCGTTTGTAGAATATGCCTATTTGTTCCACGTGTAGGATGAAGGAGGTTTGACAATGAAGAGATGTATATTATCTGGGTTCAGCGTCATCTTGGGAGTTCTGCTGTGCCTGTGTGCTTACATTGCTCCTGCGGTAGCGGAATTTCGTCCTGTGCAATGGCATACGGTGCAACAAACTTTGGCTTGTGATGACAGAACGGTTGTGATTGATGCCATTACAGATTTGGACATTCCGGAAAAAGTAAACGAATGGAGTGTTCACAGCAAGGTTTGGACAGAGGAAGAGCTGCGG
>JAVVVJ010000045.1:0-21984 GCA_036652695.1 Clostridia bacterium
TCGCGCCTTACGGCGCGGATTGGGGAACGGATGATTAATAGATTGTCCAAGCCGCCGCCACGCCGTACGCGTAGCACGCACTACTGTTGTCAACAGCCCCAGAAGGACCGACAAGCCTAACGTTGTTCGTGTTCCACGGGTTAGGCGACCGCACCCAACGGTAGTTGGCGCTCCCGTTCGACAGATTGTATTTGATGCGATCCTCGTTGGTCATGCCGACGTAGAACGGGTACTGTGTTCCATCGTCGGCAGCGGCCTCGGCCGTGCCCCAAATCTCCTTTTGCGATAACAGAAAGATTTTGTCGCGGGTTGTGTCGCTGCCGCCTGCTTCGTTGACCGTGTTGCGGATGGTCTTATGCTCCGTCACGCCGATCACGGCCTTCAAACCATCCGAAAGCCCCACCATGAAGCCGGGACGGTTTAGGTACTGCGGCGGCCTGTCGAAGTTGGTCTGCGGGTTCCACCAGGCGTTGGCGGCGGCCTCGCTGTTGAGCCACTGCCGAATGGCGCTTTCCTTCCAATTTCCGCTGCCGTAGGACACACGGTGGGCATGGTTTAGCGCCTCGCCGAATGTACCAAGACAGGTGCCCGTGCTTCCGGCAGCAATCGTCACAGTTTCAATCGCGGTGGTGCTGGTACGGCTGGCAAAGCTCTTGACGCTCAGCGCGGTTAGCGCGGTGCTCGCATAGCCGCTGACGCAAAGCTGACCGCCTGCGGGCACGGCCTGCGTCAGCGTGAACTGGTACGTCCCCGCCGCCCACTTGTCGTAGGTGGTTGGAACGATGAAGTTATGGGTGCCGGCAGGCAGTTCCTCGGCGGCGTAGTAGAAAGCCTCCTGCGCGTCAAACTGCGTGCTCTCCAACAGCTTGTGACTTTCCATCGTAATGGAGTAGGGCGACGCGCCGGACGGGTCAAGATCATGGTCGTGGCCGATCACGTTCATGGGCATCGCGCCGTATACGCCGTGCGTCTCGGTCATCCGCGTGCGGATCGGCAGCGCATCGCGGTGCAAGCCGCGTCGCGTTGCATCGGCAACATACGCCCAATCCTTTTCGGTAAAGTTCTGCCGGTGCACGCCAGCGGCAATCTCGCCGAGGTGCCCGTCGATGGATAGAAGCAGACTTTTGCTTGGAAACGGATATCCGGTAAAATCGGGCATTGGGTTCACCTCTCAGTCGTTATGTCCTGCTCGCCACGGGAACGAGGTACAGGTAGCCGTCGCCGTCGAAAGTAAAGGCGACGGATTGCGTTGGGTCGTGCAGATAAGCGGCGTTGGCGGCTTGCTGCGCGGTGACAGTCGCCGCGTCCACAGCGGCCATCTTGGTGGCGTGCTGCGTGGCGCGTGCGGTTTCTGCGGCGGTGCGCGCGGCATCCTGCGTCACACGGGCAGCCTCTTGCGTTTTTCTCACGCTCTCCGCTCCGGCGCGCAGCTGCTCGGCGCTCGCTCGGGCGGTCTCGGCGGCTGCACGGGCAATCTCGGTCAACACGCGCGAGGCTTCGGCGGCAACGCGATCAATCTCAACGTTGGCTTGCGCTCGGGCGGCGTCCAACAGCGTGTTGAGGGCGGCGGTCGCGTCGGCGTACCAGCTAGGCGTGCGATTTGCGTCTTGCATCAGCGAGGATTCAACGGTCAATAGATCACCCTGTCCGCTGATGGCCAGAGCGCCATCAGTGTACACGCGCACCTCTACACGCACGCTGCCTGTCGCCATCGCGCACTCCGACGTGATGCCTGCGGAGATCATGCCGCCCGTTGGCGTGAGGTTGGTAGCCAGCGTGAGGATCGTGCTGTCGCTGCGCCTGATGAGAATTTGATAAACGGCGCTCGGCCATTGCTCCTGCCAGTAACTCACGTCCACACGGAGCAGCGTCGCAAGGTTCTCGCCCACGCGCCCAAGCACGGTATCGTCGGTTACGAGGTGGTCATCCTCAACGGTAAAAGTGATTGTTTTGATATAGGCCAATTCTCTTCACCTCCTCAGATCATGTAGAGCTCGGAGACATGACATGCTGCTATGGCGGCAGACACGCCAACGTTGTAGTTGCCCAAAAGCGACGTTACATCGATCTCCAACGTGACCTCTTGCGTGCCTGTGTACAGTTTGGTGCTGTTGATGCGTACCTCCAACGTCTTCTTAGCGGAGTATTGTAGAACGATGTTGGAAGCCGTCACCATGAGCTTAATGCCCCAGTTGCCGTTGTCGATGTCCACACTCGTCAGGCGGGCGACCAGCTTGGTATAGCGCGTCAGATCTACAAGCTTATACACGCTGGATATCTGCCCGCTGCCATTCAGATAGCCGAGATACCATCCATTGTCGCCATCGGCGTTGGTAACGCCCTTTGCGCCTTTATAGGTCAGAATGCTGCTCGCGTCATATCGGCTGCCTTGGATGACGTAGTCCCAAACCTGCGACCAGCTCGCGTCCAGCTTCCCGCGATAGTACATCGGAACGGGCACATAAATGCCATTGATATACTGCCGCGCGGCGCTCACCTGCACATAGGTCTGCGGCCTTCTGGCAATACAGATGTTGCGGCCGTACATCTTGCCGCAGGTAATCGCCACATCGCCCGCGCCCGGTGACGTTGGCACGATGTTTCCAAACGTGAGGTTGCCTACGGCGGTTGTGGTGATGATCCCGATACTGTCCTTGGTCACGGAGGGCAGGGCGGCGCTGTTGGGTGCTGTTACGATCTGACAGCTCAAGCCTGCGCCGCCCGTCTTAAAATTTATGGTATGGTTCTGGGAATCGTAGATGAACGTCACCCACTTGCCGTTGGGAAGGTTGTCAGTCTCGTACTCGCCGCTATATGCCATTACCGTGTCAGCATTAACCTTGAAGGCGTCGCCGTTGTGAAAGTCCGCCGTAATCATCGCACGCCCGTTCGGGCTGCCGCCTGTAAAGGTGTGGATTTTGGTTGCGGAGTTGTAGCTGTGCGTGTAAACCGCCACGCCTTTTGCCGACATGTCGGTCTGAAGCGCTAAAATCGCTTCAGCCATCGTTGCCTCGGCATTCTCGCCCAAAAGATTCTCAAGGGAATTCAGCCAACTTTTCATTGCGGCGCGCTGCGTCGCGCTCCAAGCGCTAAAGTCGTTTTCTTCCTCCGCCTTAAACTCGGCAAGCGCCGCCTGAATTTGGTTGTAGAGTGTGGTTGTGCTCAGGTTGCCGATCATGGTAGCCACGCCGCACACGGAGTTGTTGAGGCGCATGTCCGTGATCGCGCTCTGCGTGATGCTCGTTGCGCCAGCGGAAACATAGATTTGCGCTATGCACAAATCGTATACATCGGCCGTGCGCGTCAGCGCCGGTGCGGTCGGTGTCGCAGCTGCGGTACCGGCGACCACGCAAGCGGTGATTGTGCGCGATACCTTGCTCCAACGAATCATCACGCGGTCGATTCGGTTAAGCGTCGCGTTTGCGGTGCCGACGGTCAGCGGCAGCGCGGAGCTGTTCTCGTAGCGATAACCGCTGATAAACGCACACCCGATATCCAGCGTCACGCCCATACTGCCAGCTGTGGCGGTCACGGCAAGCGTGCTGCCCGCCTTTAGAATCACGCCGTCGCTGACGAAGGTTGCAAAATATGCCGCCCAGTCCTCGGCCTTGTATTTTCGGTCGCTGCTGATGGAATTGAAGAAACTAGATTTTTCGGCCATTCAGTCCACCTACCTTTTTGCCGCTTGCCGGATCATCTTGCTCAAAGACGGCGTGCCGTCTCCAAACGTGGCCACAAGCTCTGTTTTATTGCCTTGGTACGTTTCGGAAACCTCTGTGATCGTCACGTCAATGGAAACGCCCCAACGCTTGGAGATGCACGTCACGCGATCGCCGATGTCAAAATCGGTGCCGTATTTCGTCTGCCCGAACACGTTGAGTTTGCCCTCGAAGGTTTGCTCCTCGAGGCACTTTTTCAGCTCTTCCTTGCCGCGCTGCGTAAGGGCGTTGTTGAGCTTGGCGACCGTGAGTGTCACGCTGTTGCCGTTATCGTCGGTATACACTCTGGTGATATCGCTCGCCTCCACGGCGATCTCGCGCCGCGCAAGCCCTGTAAGGCCGCCGTCCACGAGGATCATTTTTCCGTTATCGCCGCCATACACATACGCCGTTGTGCGCAGCGCCTCGGTGCCGTGGGTGTAGTTTTGTTCACCGAGCGTATCAAAGTCTACAGAGAAGATACATGGGTTGTTAACGCGCTGCCCGGTCGTAAGGTCGCGGCCTCGAAATACGTCCAGCGAATGCTTTCGTGCGGCTGTGCTTGTGATGACACGGAATCCGAGCTCGGAATCGGCAAGCAGGCTTTCAAAGCTGTCTCGCACAACGGCGTGCTCCTCGCTCGCATAGTCGCTGATGGCAGCATCTCCGTAATCCGCGCGGCTGTAGATGTCGGTCAAGGGAATCGCGCGCGCCGCGTCAACGGGAGCGGTGATGTTTTGGATTAGGTGCCGCAGCAGAATCGCCTGTCCTGTGAGGCTGGACGACTTGATTTGGCTCAGCATCACGCGGTGATCCAACCAGCTCATCAGCGTGTGCCCCTGCACCTCGATCTGCTCCACGCCTTGCTCGTCCTTGCTAATGTGGCGATAGCAAATTTCCATCGCCTCCGTGCCGCCGCGCTTGAGCAGCAGCGCGCCGTCCACCAACAGCGCGGCATAATCGTCGCGGTACGGCACAAGGAGGCTCAAATCGCCTACCGTTTGATAACGCCGCGTCCACACAAGCGATGTAAGCTCCTCGATCAGGCCAACGCGGTCAAGCGTGGCATTGCATACAATCAGCTCCATCCGTCACACCCCCAAATAGAGGTCGGAGTGCAGGATGGTTGTGTTGAGACTGCTTGCGTTGGTACCCGCATCGGCGACAAAGAGATTCGCGCCGACCTCCAGCTGTAGGAAATCCGTGCTCTCGTCGATGCACCTGAAAATGTTGTATAATTCGCCCGACCGCGTGAGGATCGCGGACTTCTGTCCGTAGGCGGTCGTTATCTCTATGCGATCCCCGCTGACCATCTCGATGTTGAGCTTGATGGCTTTCAGCGTTTCGGCGTTCATCAGCTCCGGATTCGTTACCGCGCCCTCCGCTACGAATACGACCGTCAGTCCACAGTCCACGTCACCCGCGTTGGTCACCTCAACAATCAGCTCGGCGGTGCGGTTTCCGATTCGCCAGTCCGCATCGAGCTGTAGCCCGTTGGCATCGTCAAACTCCATCAGCCCTTCCCATTCGGCAACGTGAACCTCATCCCGGCTTTCGTCCTGCCAAAAGGGCGAAGGACATCGGAGCTGCACGGTAAACTGCGGCATGCGCCCGGCTTTGTAGTCGGGCGCAGCCTCGCAATAGCAGGTGATCTGCCTGCGCAGGTCGCCGCACTCGTAGATCAGCGTGCCGCGCAGCTTGGGGTTTAGAATGTGGTTGAGGCGTCGGCGCAGCTCGATCTGGCGCGCCGTATCTACGGTGCGCAGATGCCCGATGATATCCACGTCTCGCGCCTCAATGCTGCTTGATACATAGGTTTCTCCATCCTGTCCAAAGGTGGATTCGGAGCTGATCTTGTTGGCCACATCGCTCAAACCATCCACATCGCGAGAAACGTTGACATGGAAATCAGAGTATACGGAGAACTCAATCGCGCCGCCGTCCTCGTTTCGGTACCAAAGGCGTTCGATCATGTGCTGAGCCCCCTCGCGATTTTGCGGAATTGCCGCGCGGCTTCACGCTGTTGCGCGGCGTAGCTGGTCTTGTTGGCATAGACATTTTGCGTGAAGTGGAAGCCTTCCGAGCTGCCCCTTGGCGTATTGGCGGCGGGTGAGCTGCTTCTCGGCTCCGGTGTCTTGGCGACCGCAGACAGCCGAGCGCTGATCGTACGGTCAACGCGATCCATGCGGTTCCCAAAGCCCTGTTCAAAGCCCTCTGCGGTAAATCCGCCGATTTCGGCGAACACCTTGGAAGGGCTGGCGACACGAAGCGCCTTTTTGGCGGCGGTGATGGACGATTGCATCATCGCTTTAATCGCATCCGTCACGGCCTGCTTTTTACTCTCGATACCGGCTATGTATTCGCTCATCACATTTCGGCCGACGGAATAGAAGCCGCTTCGCATGTTGGCGGCATCCTTTGCGGCGTTGGCCACGCTCTTAGCCTTGGATGTGGCGCTTGACTTTTTGCTGTCCATGCCTTTGCCCAAATCCGTCACGCCCTCCTTGCCCGCGTCAGTCATGTCAAACGCGCCGGATATGGCTGCTTTGATGGCTGTGATGGCATCGGCAATGGAGGACAACGCCGTTTTGTCCGTCATGCCAAAGGCTACACCGCCGGTCACGTCTTCGCCAATTGGGATTGTCGTCTTAGCAGGGCTGTGGCAATCCAGCGCCGCCCTCAAGTTGGTGAGAAGCGAGTTGCGCACGCCTGCGGCGTCCTCCGGCGTCATGCCATCGGCCCCATCTCCCATTCCCTTTGTGATCCCGTCAAACGCGTTCCCGCCAAGGGTTTTCGCCGCGCCAACAAAATCGACGGCCTTTAGCGCCTCCGCTAGGTTTCCACTAAGCGTGGCAGTGTTCAACTGATCAAGGCTTCCGGCGTCCATCATTGCTTGCAGCCAAGCCATCACAGGATTTTTATCAAGCATAGGCGCGGTGTCGGCGATTTGCTGTTCAATCCCCGAAAACATCTGGGTGAGCATCATGCCGCCTTTTTCCTTGAGCGATGAAAGATCATAATCGCCTTCGCTCATGCCGAGATATTTTTCGATGCGCTCCGGGGTTAAAAGAGAGTCGATCTCGTTCTCGTCAAAGCTGTCTCCGCTGTTCCATGCATCCACAATAGCCACATAGTCATCGCGCAGTTTTGCAAGCTTTTCGACACCCGCCATGGCATCCTTGTTTTTTGCGCCGTCCGAGAACGCATTAAATAGCTTCTGAATCCGCTCTTGAAGGTTGCCTTTGCCGCCCTCCGTTTTGGATTCATAATCCGTCTTGAGCTTGTCAATCGCGTCTTGACCTTGCTGTGTGGTAATAAGCCCATCTGCGATCTTGACGTTGACCTCGTCAATTTTGGCGTTATACGCCTCCTGCTCAACCAGCGCCTTATTGGCCCATTCCTGCTGCACATAGCCAACCGCAGCGCCGAAGTCCTCCTCGCTGCCGAGTCCGGACATGACGCGCGCATACGTGCCCCTTTGAACGGAAATCGCATCGCTTGTGGCGGCTTGGATTTCAGAACGGATCAGTCCGATTTTTTCCAGAACCCCGTTCAACGCCTCAAGCTCTTGGGTGGTTGCACTTTCTCGCCCATCATAAATTTTTGTAAGGAGTGTGTTGTATTCATCATAAGCAGCTTGGAGGTCGGTGGCGAGCGTTTTTCCGACTTCGCCTATTGCGCCCGATAATGCCAGCTTCTGATCATCCTTGTAGGAGCTGCGCACGCCTTTTAAGTTTACGTTTTTCTCCTTCAAGGTGAACTTGTCGTCCGCGAATATCCCCGCGAGCGCCTCTTGCAGCTTGGTGGTATCCACCTTCACGGCAATCTCAATCTCGTGCACCTTGTCGGCGGCATCGATGCCCTTCTGTATTCCGTTGGTCACGGCATCCACGCTGGTTTGCGGCACTTCGAGCTTGATATTTTTGAGCTTATCGCTCATGGTGGTAAAACTCCCTATGAGCGAAAACACGCCTACAGCAAGCGCGGCGACAGCAATGCCGATGGCGGCGGCGGGATTCATGGCCATGGCGGCATTGAGCAGCCCCTGCGCTTTTGAAGCTTTCATCAACGCGGCGACAAGGCCTTTCATCGTCAAAAGAAAGCCCATGATCTTCGCGGCGAGAAAGCCAATGCCGATGGCGGCAGCGGCCTTTTTGATTGCGTCTAGGTGCTCCAGCACCCACGCAAGCCCATCGCGCAGCGCGGTCAGCGCGCCATCGGCGAAGTCGGCGGCCGCATCGCTCGCATCTCGAAGCAGCTTCTTGGCATAGTCGCCCTTCATCCACTCGTTGAATTTTCCAATCACGGATGTGATCGTTGGCAGCAGCCGCTGTCCGAGCGCCGCCTTGGCGTTATCAGTCTGTAGCGTCGCCACGCGCATTTGGTTGGCGTAGCTGCCCGCCGTTTTGGCAAAGTCGCCCTGCGCTTGCTTTGTGGCGTTAAGCACGTAGCGGTAGCGAAGGTCGGCCTTTTCAGCTGCCGTCATGGCGGCGGTTTTCTTTTTGATGCCCTGCTCCAATGCAAACGCTTGGAGATTGGTGTCCGTCATAACGATACCGAGCGATTTGAGACCCTCGGTCTCGCCGGAAATTACGCCGGAAAAAATCTTGGTATACATCTCGTCGCTTGATAAGTTCCAGAAGCTGGACAGATCACCCGTGAGGCCGGTGAGTGTCGTGGACATCTCCTGTGCGCGGCTTTGCAGCCCCAGCGCGTTAAACGCCGCGCCCAGCTTGCCCGCGTAGCTTTGCGCGGAGAGCGATGCAAGGCCGTACTGCGACATGGCATTGTCGGCAAATGCCTTGACCTCCGCCGTAGCGCTGCCAAAGGCGGTGGATATGACGTTGTCCACCTCCTCCAGATCGCTTCCCAACGCAATGCCGTCTTTAACAAAGTTATTCAGCGCGGACGCGCCCTTGCGCAGCGCATCGGCGGCTAGGTTGCTCACGATACCCTTCAGCACCGTGAAGCCGCCGGACAGCTTCTCTACGCTTTTGCTGGCGAACACGGAAGCCTTGCCGATCGCCTCCTCGGATTTGGAAAGCTCGCGCTCCATGTTACCCAGCGTGCGCATGGCCTTGGCAACCTTATTGGCATAGACCTCCTGCGCCTCGGTGTTGCCCTTATAGGCGTTGTCGCAGTATTTCATACGCTCGGTCAAAGAGCGGATAACGTTCTTCTGCGCCTCGATTTCCTTGCGCAGCACTTCGCTCCTTGCCTTTTGCGCGGCCATGCTGTTTCCGTTGTCGATGTAGGCCGCGTCGGTGACCTTCAGCTGACGAGAAAGCTGACTCACGCTTTTATAGGCATCGTCCAATCCGGCTCTATACTCTCTTTCGCCCTCGAGCACCAGTTTGGATCTCATCTCTTTGACCGACACGCTTCCTCACGCCTCCTTTACCTTTTCCTCCCAGTGCCACAAATACAGGTCGATGATCTCGCCCACGCACATGAGGCGCGCTTCCGATGCGGAAGCGCCAGCCTCAAGCGCGTATGAAAGATAGCGCAGCGGCTCATGGCCGCTGCGCTTTCCTAGTTTTTTTCAAGCGCCTCCGCAACAAGATCGGTCTCGCCCCCGGCGATGTCGTGGATTGTGGTAAGCCCTATGCCCATCGCCTTGCAAAGAGCGACCGTCAGATTTTCCGTGTCGCACGGCGCTGCGTGTATCTCCACCCATTGTTCGGTGATGGTAGGCTTATCGCCGTTGTAAAGCTGCGCTTGCTGGGCGAGCGTGGCGATGCAAAAAGCCAGCACGCCGAAAAGGTCGCTTTCCTTGGCTTGCTTTTTTTCGCACTTGGCCTTCTGCTCGTCCGTCATTCCGGCCTCGATCTCAGCGCGGATCGCGCGATCTTCCTCGGACTCATTCTCGTCGAACATGTCAAACAGCGCGTCGATGCTGCCCATGCGCTCGGCGATCCGCTGCTGCGCGCCCAGCGTAAAAAGCAGCGGGATCTGAACGTCATCGATGATGGTATAGATAATCTTGCGCATCAGCTGCCTCCTTAAACGTTTTTGACGCCGCCCTGCACGACGCCGCCCTGCGCGACGATGCCCGCTTTGCCGTTTAGCCAAGTCACGGCAGCCGCGAGCGTGGTGCAGGGCTTGGTTGCACGAAAGCGCAGTTTGCCAGAAGCATCGGAGTATACGCCTATACCCTTGCCCTTCATCGTGGGCGTTTGCCATTCTAGCTTGTCACCCTTCGTATTGGTGCTCTCGTCGGGCAGCGCAAACTGCACCTTGTGATACCAGTGAGAGAGGTAGCTCACCACGCCATCCTTGCGCTTCACCTCGATATATCCAAAGCCGACATACGGTGCGCTCTCGTTGGTCACCTCGTAGACCTCCGCGCCGGTCTCGCCATTTTGGGACACGCCCAGCATGTCCACCTGCGTCGCCTCGGGAATGTCATCAATGCCCATCGTGATTTCAACGCCGGTCACGCCGTTGTCGTTCTCGATGATCGTGTCATCGCCGTAAAGCGGCGTGTCGTTGCGGGAAAAAGTAATGCTCGCTTGGATCGCATGCGCAAAGGTTTTGCCCGCCGTGTATACAATGGCGGCGTTCTCCGGCTCGGAGCTGATTGGCGCGTAAGTAGGTCTGAGCAATCCGGTTTTTGCCATGGTTAGTCTCCTTTCATATATCGGTCGCGCACGTTTTCCATCGCATAGCCGACGGCATCCATGCACTCGTTCTCGACGGTGTCCACAAAATGATCGCCTTTATGCGCTCCCTTGTGGCCCTTGCCGCCCTCTTTGCCGCGTGTGGGCTTTCCGGCCTCCCAGCCGTAATGAAGCAAAAACGCCTTTTCGGCGTTGCGCACGCCCTTTTTATCCTTACCACGCGGATAGATTTCCGATGAAACGGATGAGCCGTTGTTTTTAGGGGGATCAGCCTCAACGCTGTCGCGCATCGCGCCTGTTTTCACGTGCCCACGCTCATCGATAATGCGTTTCCAAGCGTCCTTGATGATTTTGGCTCCGGCATCAATCATCTCCATGGCCATCGGGCTTGTGATCTGTCCAAGGCGCTTTAGCTCATCCGCCATCTCGTCCACATTGACAGATTTAAATCTGGCCACTACATCCACACCTCGCAGTCGAATATGTGACGAATGTAGCCGGACTCATCATCGTAGTCGACCTCGTGCTGACAGGCAATCAGATCGCTCTCGTCAATCGCCATCGCAATGGCCGATGCCACAGTGTCATCCTCCACCTTTGTGTAGCGGTCGATCTGGATTTTCCATCCGCCTTTGTTTTGATTGTCCGAAAACGCAGGCAATCGGCCGTACTCGCGCCATATGGTGTAAGCGCCTTTTGTACCGGCGTGGTGATAGTGTTTTGCCGCCGGGTCGATGGCTGTCAGCCATGCGGCAAAGGTATCGTGGGTCACAGCTCTTTCACCTCCAGCGTCAGGTCGCTGATCAGCTGCCCGCTATCCTCGTCCTTGCCGTGAAAAGCGCGCCTAACGGCGTATACGGTATCGCTTTCCTCTATGGCGCTACAGCAGCGCAGCACGGCGACACATTGATTGTCGATGGCGCGCTCTTGCAGCACGCGGATGCGCGCGCTGGCATGAATTGCCTCGCGCCCCTCGGTAGCGAATTGGGGAGCCGTCTCGAAGGACAGCTCCCCAAACCAAGATTGACACACAAGCGTTGTATAGTTGAGCATAGGCTTTCGCCCTGCTGTGGATGAATCGGTCGGACGGAAGATCGTGCAGATGCCCTTATCAAGGATCATGTCGTTCTGCCAACCACCTTTCTCTGCGTGCAAGCCGCAGCCATTCGGGCATTCCCGCATTGCTGTCGCGATTGGCATGCTTCCAAGCGGTCACATCCACGAGCAGCATCATGTCGGCTTGGTCATCGGCGCGCAGGTGGATGCCGTTCTTCGCAAGCTCCGCATCCGCCGCGTCAAGCCGCGCTCGCCAGTAATCATCACGGGACGAATCGGAGGCCAGCCTGTCCAGTCGGACTTTCAGCAGTTCGAGCGCCATTTGGCTGTGCGCCATTCGGATCCCTCCTTATGCCGCAGCGCGCGTCACTTTGACAGTGTAGGTCTTGGCGGTAGTACCATAGATCACGGTGGCGGTCAGCGTGTTCTCACCGACGGTCAAACTGGCGTTGCTGCCCTGATTAACGGAGGTGTCGCCCTTCTTCTGCGCCACAGTCGCGCCCTTGTCAGCGTTCTTGGCGATGGAGCTAAACTTCAAGCTAGCCGTAGCGTTAGCAACGCTCAGCGTGTATTCAGTCACGGCGGAGCTGAAGCTGGGCACGAGCGTCTCCGTGCCGAGGGTCAGCGCACGCAGCTCCGCGCCATCGTCATTCGCCGTATCGGCCGCGAAGGTGGAGGACGTGGTTACATCCCCCGCGTCAAACGCAATTGCAACAAAGGCGTTGGCGATCACGGGCAGCCCGTCATAGCGAGCCTCGCCCGCAAAAACAGTTTGACGCTGCAAAAAGTGGACGTGCTCGCTCTGCTTGAGGCTCATGCCTTCGCGCTGCGCCAGCAGATACAGGTCGCCGTAGCCGCCGATCATCTCGCCATCAGGGATAAACTCCAAAACAACGATGTCGCCGCCGACGATGGGCATGGTCTTCTGCATACCGGTCACAATCGCGCCCGCAGCGTTGATGCTGATCGCAGAAACGACTAGCTTGGTGTAGGTCGCCTCGCTCATCGCCCAGAACTTAGCTCCACGGCTGAATTTGCCCTTGGCTGCACTGCACGCGTTGGCAAGCCCCTTGAAAAGCTCAGCGCCGGACAGCTCGGTGTACGCGCCAGCGGTGCCGCCACGCACGGTCAGCACGTTGCTGGTGTGCAGGTCAGTCCACTCCGGAGCGTTGGTAGGATAGTTGCTCGGCTTGGAAATCTGCGCAAGGCGGGGCACGATGCCCAAAGGCATTTTGATGCCCGTGCCGTAAATGATCGCGCGATCCAAAGCCAGACCGATGCTCGCGCCGAGCATCCGCATAACCTCCTGCGCCAGCGCAGGATAGCGGCTGTCGGTGATGATGCTGTTGGGCAGCGGAATGAAGCCGCCGACCGCGAAGCCGTCCACCTCGATCTGGTTGAGCGCAAACGCCAGCTCGTTGTAGTTGCCAGCGAGCATCTCCATCCAAACCGCCTCCGGGATGGATCCGATGATGTTCTCGCGGGCGGTGCCGTCCACGGGAACGAGGTTGATGTACTTAAGCAGCTTGGAGTAATCCTCGATGTTCTCGCGAATCACGCCGAGCATGATATCGGGGATCGTGAGGTTGGTGCCGGTGATCGCGCGGCCTTCGGAGCGCATCCTTACAACACCGCCAAGGAAGGAACGCACGTCCTCCCTGCCGAGGAAAGCATCACGCTCCTGCACCGTCATGCCAAAAAACCGGGTGCGGGTGTTTCTCATGTGGGCATCGTCCTTTCTGATATCCGGCACGGTCTGCGCCGGGGTCGGATTGGTATCCTGCGGAGGAATAGCGCTACGTTCGTTTAGGCTCGCTAGCTCCGCTTCCATCTCGCTGATCTGGCGTTCCAAGTCGGCACGCTGGGTACCGGTGCTTTGCTCCTCGCCGTCCAGCACAGCGACATCTGCATCGTATTGAGTGCTGGCATCGTCAACCGCCTGACGCTCCTCTTCGGTAGATGTCTCGGTCAGTTCTCCCAGCGATGCCGTGATTTCGGCCTCGCGGGTCGCAAGCGCGGCCCTGCGTAACGCAAAAGCGCTCGCCGTTTCGGCAAGCGCTTGCAATTTGGCTCGAAGCCCTTCGAGCTTTTTAGTGAGTACCAGTTGTCTCAGCGCCATGTCTTAATTTCGCCTCCACTTTTGCTTTGAAAGCGGCAAATCTGCGCTTTCTCAGCTCTTTGTAATCGCGCTCACGCGCGGAGATCGAGGTATCCTCGTAGGCAGGAAAGGTGACGCAGCTGACCTCGTACAGCTTGACCTTTTTGATCGTCCAATGGACGTCTCCGGTGTCCTCGTTGAAATCCGTTTCTTCGCTGAGAATATCAAAGCCGAAAGAGCATTGATCAACGTCCCCGCGCTGGATGCGCGAGTAAAGGTTCATGGCGTCGCTGTCCTGCTCGTTGACTTCGATACTGCCCCAAAGCCCCCGGCTGTCAATTCGGAGCGTGAGTGTCCCCGCCTTGGTTCTGCCCAGTACAAGGCGCGTGTCGTGGTCGATCAGGGCACGCACGTCATCGCTGATGGCCTCGTCGAAAGCGTGCGGGTCAACGCTTTCGGTCGCGCCCTCCCACAGCGTATAGATGCCGGAAAACGTGCTGAAATAGCCCTCGATGTATTTTTTGTCATCCCGCGCCTCAACGCGGAACTCAGCCGGGATACTACGAATCTGTCGGATCGCTCGGTTCGGCATCGTTGCCGCCTCCTTTCAACTTCTTTTGATCGCCAAGGCGGTCGGCCGGGATGTAGTTTTCCAGCGCCAGTAGCTCCTCCATCTCAGAATCGGGCGGCAGTCCGAGCCAGTCGCGCCACTCATTACGTCGCAGCGACTGGCGATCAACCATCGCTGCGCCTGCGTCTACAAGCTCTGAAATGTTGTAGCTCTGCAACGAGCGACGGTTGAAGCGCCAGTATAAATCAGGCGAGATCAGCAGCTTTCGCGTCAGCTCCTGCTCAATCGCCTTTGCGAAATGCATCACTTTGCTCCCGATAAACCAGTTGAATTCTTCGCGGTTGAACTCTCCGATGCCGACCAAAAACGGAGGCACGCTGAGCAGCGCGGCAATGCTGCGCTTGTCCAATTCCATGTTGGATTTGATGGCCAAGTCGTTCATGGTGAGCGGCTTCACCTGATCGACCGAAAACGCCTCCGCTGGAATCAGCCAAGGTCGTCCGGATTTGCTGCTTTCTATATACTGCTCGGTCAACTTATCGCGCCCGGCCTTGCTGGCAAAATCCTCAGTCAGGCCATCGACCTTCACAATCACGCTCGGTGCCGGCGATTCCAGAATCGCGTTTTTGGTTGTCCTGGCTTGGCGCAGACTTTTGACGATATCTCGCAGTTCGACCGTGTACCCCGTGCCCATATAGGAGCGCAGAGGATCTGGATGCATCACAAAGTGCAGTATCTCATCGGGCCGCATCGTCAGCTGTTGATAGTGCGCTAGATAGCTATTGCCGATCGGCTCAAAGCTGACGCTGTTCGGCGGCAGCGGAACCAGATCGGCCAGCAGGCCGTTTTGTGTGTACTGCGGCAGTGTTACTTGATTTCCGTTGCCTTCCAGCATCAAAGTGCGCACGATCATCGACATGAAATTCTGCCGCACCATGTCATGGTTCGGCGCGATATCAACTTTCTTCGCCAGCTCATTGACAACGCGCTCATCGCCGCCCTTGGTGTTGCGCATCAGGTGGATCGTCATGCTGCCAATTAGGTCGGCGTATGCGTTGACGCACGCCATGACTTCCGGGCACTCCGATAAAGGACGATACTCGTCCGCGCACAAAAAACGCCACATATCCGTGGATACATAAGCAGCGCTGGTCGCGCTGCTCTGTGCGGGAGCGTCCCTGCTCCGCGTGTTATTCTGACGGTGTTTACTCATCGTCCAACCACTTCCTTGCCTTGCTGCTTCGCTCCAGATCTTCCAGCATCCGCACAGTCGCGAAAACGTCCGCGTCAAAGATGTCGATCCGGTGCGTGCCGCCGTCGATTTTCTCGTATTGAATCATGTCGTCTGTTTTTTCGATGGCGGCTACGTTTTGCACGCAGTACTCATAGGCCGTCGAATCGAGGTAGTATAGTTTCGCGTTTTTCGCCTGCACCTCGATGTGCCGGAAGCCCTCCGACTTTTTGTAAAAATACTGAGGCTGATCGATGATCTTGAAGCCCGCCGCTTTCATGCCGATAAAATACTCGCGGCTGAATTTTCGGTCATGCCCAACCTGCACGATTTTGAAACCCAGCTTTCGCATGGCCACAAACCAGTTGATGATCTCGGCGTGATTGGTTGTCGCGGCATTTGACATGCTCAGCCAGCCATCGTCCTTCCAGCCGAAAAGCGGGATGTTGTCCTCATCGGCCTTTCGTGCCGCAGCCACAACAGGAAACCAGCTGTGCGTGATGGCAATGTCTATGCCCTTATATTGACCATGGAGCGCACCGGCGGTGAGGTCGTGCAGCTTGGCGAGGTCCGCACCGCCGTACCATTTCACAGGCAGCTTGGAAAGCACGTCCAGCTTCTGCGCCAGCGTCCACGTCGGATTGATGCCGAGCGCCTGTCCTGCCGTTTTGTTGCTGAGGCGAAATTCCATAATGTTGAAGTAAGCATTGATGGAGGCCGTAAAGATGTTGAGTGATTTTGCGAGGAAGTCCTTGCGCTGCTGCGGATCGTTGAGCGCCTGATTTGCATCGCCCTGGATGTCACTCGGTCGGATGGTCACGCCGTAGCTTGGATTTGCCTTTTCATGCTGAACCGGGTTGGTGAAATCAACGTCGCCATTCTCAGATTGATCCGCGCGGCAGATGAAGATAAAATAAGCGTCATCTTGGATCGTACCGTTCAGCACTTTATGGCAGTACTCAAGCCGCTGGGCGCAGAAGCTCGTGCCATCGTCACCGGCGGTGGAGATGCCGACCATGAGCTTGTTCGTATACGCCTTCATCGCTTCCTTGATGATGTTATACTGCTTTGGCGATTTATAGGCGTGCAGCTCATCGGCGATGGCCGTGTTGCAGTTGAAAGAATCCTGCTGCTCCGGGTTTGAAGCAAGCGCAACCAAGTGCAGCGAGCCTCCGCCAAGGTTTTCGTTGCCAACGGAATGCTCGATGTTGTTATCGAGGATGCGCCAACCGTCCGCCTGTGCTGCCTTTTTGTTGGAATATTGGCAGGATGTCAGGTTGAACATCCAGTTGTCGAAAGTTTCCTTTGCTTGTTTAAGTGCAGCGCCGACAACGTATATCTTGGAGCCGGAGCGCCGCTCGAGGATGCCCAGCGCCCAGCTGAGAGCCGACACGAAGATCGTTTTGCCGTTCTTGCGCGGAATGAAGATAAAGACCTCCTTCACAACGCGCTCAATCGTCCCCGGCTTAAAGAAAACCAGTATGCCGTAGACGCAAAATTTCTCCCACGGCTCAAACAAAAACGGCTTGCCGCGAAGCGGCTTGCCGTCTAATGTTTCACCCTGCCTATGCTTGAATGTGTTTTCGATGATGCCAATCACGAAATCGGCATCCTTGGTGCGCACCTCGAAGCGGTCATCATCGAGCATGGATAAAAAGCGCTTGCAAGCAAGAATCCGATCCTCGCCCGCGACGATGCTGCCGTCTACAACGCCGTTCACATATCCAAGGACATCGGCTGCATATTTGCCGTTAAGATTCAAGCTGCTCGAGCATCGAAGCCAGCGAGGACGGCTTGTCTGCTTGCAAGTGCTTACCAACAATTCGTTTTTGAGAGCTAGGCGTTAATCCTAGTTCTCGTTGATAAGCAAGGATATCCTTTCGTAATCCTTCGGCGGCCAAGCAAAGCGGACTTTTGGCGGCGTTGGTCGCGCCTGCTTTGTTTGTATGCTCCACAACGTAGCCGTCCTGTGCCTCATCGATCTTTTTCATGATTAGATTGTAGTCGTACAGGGCTCTTGCAAGAATATTTACCGTAATATCGTAGGCTGGGCTGTATACGCCGAGAAGCTTCATTTTTTTGACAACTTCCCGCCTGAAACCTCCTGTCGTCTGAGCCCCCATAACCCATCGACCCCCTCTCGTCTAAAATCCCTCCGGAGAGGGAAATCTTGCCCCTCTCTGGTTACGATCCCCCCACGCCCCAGAATCGCGAGGGTGGGGGGTCAGCAGCGACATCCACCCTTTTCAGGGTGAGCCTTGTTGTGACAGCTTCCACAGAGCGCGCGCCCATTGGACACCACATATCTCAGCTGCGGATAATCATCAACGTGCTTGATGTGATGGGCGACCGTTGCGCTGATCGGCAGCCCGTCCTTGTCCCTTCGACCGTAGCGAGCGCACTCCTCGCACGTGTAATGCGCTCGCTTAAGCACGTGCTCGCGCCAAGCCCTGTGCCTTGATGTCTGATAGCCATGGTCATTCGGCACGTTCAGTCACATCCTTCATACAACCCACTCCTGTCCAAAACCAAGAGAACGGCCCCCACCTCTGCCTACATATCGTTCTCGCCCGAAGCCGCGAAGGAGGCACGCGGCTCACCCCAAAAGAAAGAGCTGCCCCTCACGGCAGCGCTTCATGATGCCATGATACCACATGAGCGCTGTATCATGCTGTATCATTTCGCTCGCCGCTTGATAAAATTTCGAGGATCGTCGTGCGCATCCGATTGATAGAGGAACGGCTGATGCCCATCTCTTGGGCTACTTGCTCCTCGCTGTTGCCAAGCGCATAGTAAAACCGCAGCACCGTCCGGATCCGCGCACTCTGCACGCGCTTCAGCACGGCTTCGAAGTCGGCGATCAACACGAGCTTCTCGCGCTCCAGCTCGTCAATTTTAGACAGCACGCCGTCCTGTGCTTGCATCCTTGCAGCCTCGCTGTCATTGGTGTGCCGTGATGAGGCGCTGTCCTGTACAGCAACGCCGCCGACCACACGAGGCGCGCCGAGGAACAGCAGCTTCGCATACTGCGCGTGCAGCGCGCCCAGCTCCAGCACGGTCATGCGGTACTCGTCCAGTACTTCCTTGGGCTTGCGCCCGTGATATAGCTTCAAGTCAGCCCCTCCTTGATGATCTCATCCGCCCAGTTCTCCGCTGCGGCCATTGCCGCGCGCGCCTCATCCACGGAGCGCACGACCACGGCATAGCCGCCGGCGTGATTGATGCGCCTGAGCATTGCGTCCTGCAAAGGCGTGACGCGCCCGACCTTCGGACGCTTCACCTCAAGCCCAACAAAGCGCCCGTTGCGCGCGATCACAATCAAATCCGGCAGGCCGGACGCCTGAAATGCGTTTCCGAAAATCTTCACAACCACCGGATAGCCATCGCCCTTCAGTGCGCGGATGATCTGATTGGTGATCGTCTTTTCCAATTCAGGCTCAGGCACGGGCGTTCGCCTCCCGATACTTTACATCGCAGACCATCGGCACCTTGTGGTACACAATGTTCACAATCTCGATTTCGCCTGCATTGACGCGCTCCTTCAAGGCGAGCGTGTCCTCAACGCTGATGCCATGCAGCTCTACCACATCCAATGGCTCAATCAGCTTAACAGCCTCCTCGTTTACCATCCGCAGACGGTCAATCAGCGCCCACGCCGCGCGCGGGATCGCCCTGCCGCCAGCCATCCGGCCATGAACAGTCCTGTCCGAGCCTACGTATATCTCAAGGCCCATTCCTCGCAGCTCGCGGATCAGCTCCGACGCGTTGAAGGTCTCTACTACCTCCATCACTCATCCCTCCATACAGATAAAAATAAATTTATAGAAAAACAATTGCATTGCGTTTTTATATGTGTAGCACAACGAATTTTGGAAAACGAATTGCACGAAAATCGCATCAGCGCGTCACGGGATACACTACTGTCACGTATGTCACGCTCGTCACGCTCGTCACGGGATAGAAAGCCGTGACGAGGTAGTGAGTGTATATGATGATCGCTGCATGCTTCAAACCGTTATCACATAAGGCTGTGACGAGCGTGACGATATATATGTGTGTATGTTCATGATAGAAATGTGCTTTTGTTAACGCAAATTTGAAATTTGCTTGAATATAAGGCTTTGCTTTAGTGCTCATGAATTTTTCGATACATAAATTGCCTAAGCGTGACGACCCCATCCGTGACGTGTCACGCTTAGGGTCGTCACGCTTTTGCTATCATTTTAACTGGATTACCGTTTTGCAACCCCATTTGTTTCGATAACGGCGAACCTCTATAGAGTTTTCAAGGTGCGCCTCCGCTTAGAATTCGTCCCTCGCAACCTTTTTCAATACTACTTTTCGGCCTTTGTGATCGCGCATCCAGTTGACCAGCACGCTGTCGCGTTCACAGAGCAGATCAACGTATGGCTGCAGCTCCACGGACATTTTCGCGGGCGTGATGCCCTCCGGCAGCGTGCCGATCAGCGCCAGCTCATCCAGCAGCGCCCTCGAAGATCCCTCCCAACGCCCCGCGGCGTTGGCCAGCCGAACGATGGCGCGCACCACATCGCTTTTCAGGTAGCCCTGCTCCAGCTTGTACGCCTCGCTGTCGCAGCTTTTGAGCGTCCACAAGCCTTTGTCGAAGCCCATGACCAGCTCGGTCGCCTCAAAATCGCGGCTGGACACGCTCAAAGTGGAATCCTCATCGCCGCGCTTGCCCTGGATCACCATGACCGAATCGCATGCGCCCGTGATGCCCATCGAGCCGCTGACGCGCTCAAAGAAATCCGTGTCGCCAACGCTCTTGCGCAGGTGGTGGACGCAAACGACCGCGACTTTCCGCTCCATGGCGAAGCGTTGCAGATCTCCGAGGATGCGTGTGTCGCCCTCATACGCATTTTCGCCGCGACGGCTGCCGCCCTTCACGCGTCCGAGGGTATCAATGACGATCAGTACCGGATGCTTCATGCTGTCGCACCAGCCTTTGAGCTGCGAGATGAGGTCGCCATCAAGCCGGTCGCTTTCGTGCGTGATGTACAGACTCTCCGGCGCGCGCCCTGCGATCAGCTTGCTCAAGCGATCCTTCACGCGGTACTGCCGCGATTCGAGGTCAAGGTATAGCGCATCGCCCTGCGTGGTGGCGTGGCCGAGGAAAGGCGAGCCGCCCGCGACGCAGATACCCAGCAGCAGCGCGAGCCAGCTCTTGCCGCGCTTCGGCGCTCCAGCGAGCACGGTGAGGCCGCTGGGCACCAGTCCGTCCACAATCACGGGCGGTCGCTCCAGCACCTTGTCGTACAGCTCGCTTGCGCGGTACACCTCCAGCTTCTTTATCGTTTTTTTAGGCTTTGAGGTCTCCGCCGCAGGCAGCACGCGCATAAAATCAGACAGTGGCTGATCCTGCGCGCCTTTGATCAGTGCCTTCATGCGCTCCTCAAAGTCATCCCCATGCTTGATGTGCAGGTCGGAAGGATCTTTGCACAAAGGGTCGCTGTCCGTACAACGAAATGTGTGCACTTTTCCTTTGTACCCGCCCGCTAGCAGCGCCTCGCCTGTCTTGCGAAGGAAGGTCTCGCCAGATCGGCCGGGCTCTATGTGCAGGTACACATCGCGCTCGCCAATGTAGCGCTGCACCCATTCCGGCTGCAAATTTCCTGCGCCGGGGATCCCGAGCGCAGGAAAACTGTGCATCCAAAGAGATTGACTATCGCTCTCGCCTTCCACAAGAATCAGCGCCTTGGCCTCCTTCACCTGCTTGAGCCAAGCGCCATACGGAATCGGCTTGTTTCCCTTGTCCCAACCAAAGCGCATACTGTTGAGCGGATGAAAGCGCTGCTTAATGCCGACGCAGCTTCCGTCCGCATCGTAGTACGGGATTTTGACGCAGTGCATATCGTACACGATGCCGTCCACAAGCCCTAGACTCTTTAGGAAATCCACGGGCAGCGCTTTGGCGGAGGCATACTCCGCCAAGGTATGAGGCAGCTTAATCGCGGGCTTGTTCGTGTCCTTGGGGTCTACGCCCGCGATCTTACACAGCTCGGCGTAGGCTTCTTTGGTCGATATGCCCTCCAGCTTGGCGAGAAAAATCGTCGCGTTCCCGCTCTCGCCGCAGCTCTCGCACTTAAAGCAGCCGTTTGTCGTTCGGAACCAAAAGGATGGATCGTGCTCCGCGTGGAAAGGGCAATTTGTGCTCAGTTTGTCCGCTGCCGCATGCTTGAGCGGCGTGGACAGGCGCTCCGAATAAAACTTTTCCCAGTTGATCATGGAGTCGATATTGACGAGCACGCCGGCTCACCCCTTTCCATATCTCCATGCGTCGCGCGGCTTGACGATCGGCGAATCTCGATAGTTGCCGCAGTATCCATCGGTTCTAAAGCAAGCGCAATAGAACCGATGGATACAGGTTTCGCATGTGTGGCTCAATTTTTCATTGCCTTCCCCTTGGTCGGCGTCAGCTTGCCGTGCCAACCGCAGCTCGCGCAGCGGCGCTTCCCGCTTATGCCCTTGCGCTTCAGCTTGGAGCCGCATTTCGGGCATTTGTTGTTGGCATACAAGGCGACGCCTCGGCGCTCCATCGCGCGCCGAATGGTGCGGCACATAGAACTCATGATAAAGTCCTCCTTTGTTTTGCTAAAGGGTCTTTTGCTTACAGTACGAACAAAAATCGTTTTCACTCCATGATTATGCCTCGACAAACGCATGGATCGCGGCGGCCAGCGTCTTGCTCA
>JAVVVJ010000046.1:0-21447 GCA_036652695.1 Clostridia bacterium
TGAGATCGTCCAGCTCCTCGCTCAAAAGCTCAACCTGCCGCAGGGTAAGCTCGTCCAGCTCCGTGCGCCTTGAGCGCAGCTCATCCAGCAGATTGCGCGTTTCGCTGTTCACAAAGAGATTGTAGCTTTTTTCGCTCAAAATGCCCAGCGCCATGCTGCGCGCCTCGGCAGAGCCGCGCGGAGCGACGGTCGCGCTGTCAAAATAAATGCAGGCACTGGCGTGGTTATAGGCGTGGCGTTCCAGCTGTAGTTTTTTGAGCGAAGCCTTCCATTCTTCTGTTTGCATTCGTCATTGTCCTTTCTTGTGGCGTTCTTCTCGCATATTATAAAACGATCGACGGACACTGTCAAATTGTGCTTTCTGGATACCCCACCAGTGGGATGTCGCAATCTTTTTAACTGTATTGATTGACGCGGCGTAAAAAATGTATTATCATAAAGAACGTATAGCAATAAGAAGCGAGGAGGCGTGAATTGCATGAATCGAAGGCAATATTGCGCCTTGTATGAGATGCGCGTGAAGACCGATCCGGACACGGGGCGTGAAAAGCGCGAGTCGGTCTATATTGGTCCCTTTTACACCCTGACGGTGGATCAGCGCACAAGGAACGCCAAAGGCGCGGCTCTGTGCGGGCTGTGGGCGTTGCAGCTGGGCTTGTATGTGGCCTATGGGTTTGCGAACGCGCCAGGTAGCCGCTGCTTTTACGTGCTTCCCTTCTTTTTGTTTTTGCTGCTGCCCATGATCTATGCGGGCATGGCGGCGTTTCGCATTGTTCGCATGCCGCAGCGCTTTACAGAGGTAGCTCGGGAGGAAGGCGTTGAGCGCGCGGGTCGCTGTGCGGTGGCAACCATTGTGCTATGCGCCTGCCACACGGTGGGGGAGGTCGTATTCCTTGCGCTGGGCGGCGCGGGCGAGCGGCTCGCGGTGGAGCTTGGCTGTATGGCTGCCGTGGCGATAATGGGCGTGTGCGCCGGAGCTGCGCTTGTGCTTGTGCGCGGGCTAAAGCCCGTGGAGGTACAGCCGGGTAAAAAGCCCAAGGCAAATCGGCCGCGTTAAGAGCGGCAATTGCTGTAAATCGCAGCGTGGGACTGCGCTAAAACGTTAATTGTATTGCGGGCGACCGCTTTGCAATACGCCGCATAAGCGGCGAAAAAAAGAAACGAGGAGGAATAACTAAAAATGGAAAACATGAAAAAACTCCTTTCCCTCGTGTTGGCCGTTTGCATGCTGATGGGCATGGCGAGTGTATCGTTCGCCGAGACCGTTGCTGCAACCGCACCTGCCGAGGAAGCCCGCGAGGCGAATACGCTGGTTGTGGGTTACCTGCCTTTCAGCGAGAAATTTAGCCCCTTCTTTGCAGACACCGGGTACGACACGGATGTCGTTAAGCTGGTTGTTGGCGATGAGATGTTGGCCTTTGACCGCCAAGGCGGCCTGATTCTCAACGCGATCGAGGGCGAAACGGTTAGCTACAACGATACGGATTACAAGTATACCGGTGTGGCAAACGTTGCTATGGCGCGCGATGAAGCCGCTAATCAGACCACCTACACCATCAAGCTGCGCGATGATGTGAAATTCTCCGACGGTCAGCCCCTGACCGCTGATGACCTGATCTTCTCCTACTATGTGTATCTGGATCCTGCCTATGTGGGTTCCGCTACCCTTGGTAGCTATAATATCGTTGGCGTGAAGGATTATCAAACCCAAACCACCAGCGATGTATATGCCAAATATGAGACCATGGCTCAGGCGATTGCTCAGGCCGGTGCGGATCATGCCGTGGCTGAGGGCGACCCCTTCACGAAGGAGCAGTTTGACGCTTATCAGGCGCTGACTGCCCAGCAGAAGGAAGAATGGATTGCCGCCTGCCAGCAGATTGTGGATTTCGTATATACGAACTACGGCGCGGATTATGCCATGGATACCGTTGGCAAGAGCGCTGAGGAAATTGCAACGGACGATGGCATGAAGGTTGCGTTGGGCATGGCTATGTGGGGATACGGAGAAGCCAAGGACGGCGTGCTGACCACCGCCGATGGCAAGACCTTTACCCTTGCTGAAACGACCCCGACCATTGCGGATTATTTTGACGCGACCTATGCCGCTTATGCGGGAGACGGCGCTGCCTTTGTTGCAGCTGAGCTCAACGGCGTAGGCGCCGCTGTGATCACCGAGCCGCTAAACGCCTTCATTTCGGAGCAGGCAAAGGCTGATCCCGGCATGGCGAGCGGCGTGCCCAACATCAGCGGCATCACCAAGCTGGATGATTACACGGTTTCTGTGGTAACAGACGGCTATCAGGCGCCTGCGATTTACAGCATCTCTGGTATCATCATGGCGCCTCTGCATTACTATGGCGACGTCGCCCAGTACGATTACGCCAACAACAAGTTTGGCCATCCCCTTGGCGATCTGAGCATCGTTTCCGCCAAAACCACACAGCCCATGGGCTATGGCCCCTACAAGTTCATCAAGTACGAGAACAAGGTTGTGTATCTGGAGGCCAACGAGTACTATTATAAGGGCGTTCCCAAAATCAAGAGCATCCAGCTCAAGGAAACCCTTGAAGCGGATAAGATCAGCGGCTTGACCACTGGCACCCTTGATTTGACCGATCCCTCCTTTGGCAGCGCTGCCGCGGATGAGATCAAAGCCGCCAACAGCAACGGCGAGCTTGATGGCGATAAGGTTGTCATCAACACCGTGGATAACCTCGGCTATGGCTACATTGGCCTGAATGCCGATACCATGCTGGTGGGTACCGATCCCGCTTCTGCGGAATCTAAGTATCTCCGTTCCGCTTTTACCACGGTGCTATCCGTCTATCGCGATGTGGCCATCGACAGCTATTATGGCGAGCGCGCATCCGTTATCAACTACCCCATGTCCAACACCTCTTGGGCTGCTCCGCAAAAGACCGATGAGGATTACAAGGTTGCTTTCTCTACCAACATCAATGGCGAAGCCATCTACACCGCCGAAATGACCGCCGATCAGAAGTACGAGGCCGCTCTCAACGCCGCCATCGAATATCTGAAGGCTGCCGGCTATACTTGGGATGAGGCAACCAGCAAGTTCACCGCCGCTCCCGAGGGCGCACAGATGGACTACGAACTGATCATCCCCGCCGATGGCAATGGCGATCACCCCTCCTTCGGCATCGCGACCGATGCGCAGGCCGCGTTTGAGAAGATCGGTCTGACGCTTACGATCAACGATCCCGCCGATTCCAACGTCCTGTGGGATAAGCTGGACGCGGGCAGCCAGAACATGTGGGCCGCCGCTTGGCAGGCCACCATTGATCCGGATATGTACCAAATCTACCATTCCTCCGGCATTGTGGGTCGTGGCGGCAGCGATAGCAACCACTACCACATTGATGACGCCGAGCTGGATCAGCTGATTGTGGACGCCCGCACCAGCGATGATCAGTCCTTCCGCAAGGCCACCTACAAGGCTTGCTTGGACAAGATCATTGAGTGGGCTGTGGAGATTCCCGTATATCAGCGCCAGAACTGCTTCATCTTTAGCCCTGAGCGTGTAAACATGGATACGCTCACTAAGGATATCACCACCTTCTACAGCTGGTGGAAGGAAATCGAAACCCTTGAATTGAAGTAATTGGGATTTGGCTCTTCGCCTCTCTTTGCATGCGTTTGCGCGCAGGCAAAGAGAGGCTTCCTGAGGGAAAAAAGGACCTGTGACGGCGGGCTGGTGAGGCGATCCTCTCTGCGCTCCCGTGCTCCCGTTGCTTCATGCGACATTCGGGGTTCGCTCATCAGGCGGACTCCGAATTTCGCTTTGCTTATTAAGAATAAAAGCAAGCTGCTTTGGCGATACAGATAAGCACCCGGCGCGGGGCGCGCGTACCAATATTACAGAAAGAAACGGAGGTGACCGATGTGAAAAAATACGTCCTAAAAAGAATATTGATCAGCATCGTCATCTTGTTTTTTGTCGCCTTTATCATTTATGGCATCATGCGCGCTATTCCCACCTCCTATGTGGAGAAAATGGCGCGCGAGAAGGCCAGCCTGCCAGGCGGCAAAAGCTATACGGAGTGGTTGGCGCAGCTCAACGCCATCTACAAAATGGATACCAATGTTTTTGAGGGCTTTTTTGGATGGTTGGGCAATATTCTCATAGGCGATTTTGGCGAGTCGTGGCATTTCAATGTTCCTGTGGTGGTTAAGTTTAAGCAGGTCATTTGGGATTCGTTTTGGCTTGCGTTTATCACGTTCTTTTTGCGCGTGGTGATCGCCATTCCGCTGGGCATCCTATCCGCGCGCAAGCAATACAGCAAAACGGACTATGCTGTTACGGTGTTTGCGCTCGTTGGCATTTCCTTGCCGACATTTTTCTTTGCCACCATCCTCAAGCTGGTGTTTTCGGTGCAGCTGGGATGGCTGGATCTGTTTGGGAAAATCGGGCGCGATTATTACAACCTGACGCCCTTTGGGCAGGCGATGGATGTCGCAAAGCACTATATCATGCCTATCCTGACGCTCACCATTGTTAGCGTTGGCGATTTGATGCGCTACACGCGCACCAATATGCTGGAGGTGCTCAATAGCGACTTTATCCGCACGGCGCGTGCAAAGGGTCTGCCGGAAAACGTGGTCATCAACAAGCATGCTTTTCGCAACACACTCATCCCGATTGTCACCATTTTGGGCAGCACGCTCCCCACGCTCTTTGGCGGTGCGATGATTACGGAAACCCTGTTTCAGATCCCCGGCATCGGCTACATATCCTACCAAGCCATGATATCGGGCGATATACCCTTTACCATGTTCTATATGCTTTTTATGGCGATTCTGACGCTGCTGGGCACGTTAATTGCCGATATTTTGTACGCTGTGGTCGATCCGCGCGTGCGCATCAGCTAGGAGGTGGAAAACATGGACGAGCAGAAATATCCTAACGACCAGCGCGCAAAGGACGCCGCAGGGGAATCCGTCGCGTTGGATGACGAGCGCCGCGTCAAGGTGCTTTCCCCCGGTATGCTGGTTTTCAAGCGGTTTGTGCGCAATAAGCTGGCGATTGCCGGCGCTGTGATTATCATTTCGATGTTCTTGTTCAGCTTTTTGGGCGGCATTTTAATGCCGTACTCGCAAAGCCAGGTTTTCAAGGAGTATCAGCCCATGCTCAAGGATTATGCGGCTGTTACGACCAACGAGGACTACCGCTATGTGGAGGTCGAGGGGCAGAGCTTTGACAGCGGCGCAAAAAGCCGTATGATCGCGGCGATTAACGCGGAAAAGGAAAGCTTTGAGTACGGCGGCAAAACCTATGGCTTGACCAAGGAAGGCGAACGCTTCTACCGCATTTCCGCCATGCAAGAGGTGGCTAGCGGCAAGGGGATTAAGACCAAATTCAAGCTTAACCCCGTCAATGGCGTAGCGCTGCCCAGTGATTTTACCGCGGCGTTTGATAAGGCCATGGTCGCTGGAGAAAGCGTCTTCACCACTGCGAATGGGGAAAGCTTTACCATCCAAAAAACCAAGGTGCAGGCTACCGTGCTTCGGCAGCAAAACTTGGCGCTTGCCTCGCAGATCATTTTTACAGGGGAACAAAAGGACTCTTTTGACTTTCGGCTTGCGGCAGAGCGTGCCATGCAAGGCAAGACGGATACCTCCTTTACCGTGAACGACGTGAGCTACAACGTTGCCTTTGATGATGACGCTGCTGTCTTTACCGATGCGAGCGGTGTGCTGTGCGGCACAGCCAGCCATTTTGTGATGAAGGCGACAGTGGCGGGAATGGTGTTTCCCGAAGGCTTTGACGTTGCCGTGCAGCAGGCCATTTCCGACGATGTGACGACCTTCATTGCGCCTGACGCGGATGGCACGGAGCACGAATATCAGCTGGAGCGCAAGAACAAGCAATACATTGTGCGCAGCGAAATGCCTACCTATCAAATTGCCATGTACCGTTACCCAAGCTGGGAGCATTTGCTGGGCACGGACGGCAATGGCATGGACGTGCTCACGCGCCTGATGTATGGCGGCCGTATCTCGCTGATGATCGGCTTTGTAGTGGTGCTGCTGGAAACGGCGCTTGGCGTTATTTTGGGCGGCATTGCGGGCTACTTTGGCAGATGGGTGGACAACCTGATCATGCGCGTGGTGGATATCTTCAACTGCATCCCTAGCTACCCCATTTACATCATTATGGGCGCGATTATGGATGCGGAAAAAGTGGAATCCAGCCAGCGAATTTTCTACCTGATGATTGCCATGGGCATTTTGGGCTGGCCCGGCATTGCGCGAATTGTGCGCGGACAGATTTTGAGCCTGCGCGAGCAGGAATTTATGACTGCCGCCGAGGCCACGGGCATCTCCACCGGCAGACGTATTTTCCGCCATCTGGTGCCTAACGTGATTCCGCAGTTGATCGTTATTGATACGATGACGCTTGGCGGCATCATTCTGACCGAGGCGACGCTGTCGTTCCTTGGCTTGGGCGTCAAGTATCCGCTGGCTTCTTGGGGCAGCATCATTAACGCCGTTAGCAATATCTATGTAATGACCAACTACTGGTTTGTGTGGATCCCTGCCGGCATGCTGATTTTACTCACGGTGCTTGGTTTCAACTTCATCGGCGATGGTTTGCGCGATGCGTTTGATCCCAAGATGAAGCGATAAGGAGGATGACCCATGTTTGGTAATAAAAGCAAAAACAGCGGGTATATCTCCGCACAGGAATCCCGCCGCATCAGCAAGGAAAATCGCAGAATCACGCAGGAGATTGAGCGCAAGCGCAACCGCAAAAACGTTGAACCCTCCGAGTATACGACCACAATGCGCGATACAAACAACGTTGTGGAGTTTGATAACCTGCATACCTATTTCTTCACCGATATTGGCACTGTAAAAGCGGTGGATGGCGTAAGCTTTGACATTCCCAAGGGTAAAACCGTGGGCGTGGTGGGGGAGAGCGGCTGCGGAAAAAGCGTCACTAGTTTGAGCCTGATGCAGCTTGTGCAGCGCCCGCAAGGGCAGATCGTGGACGGCGCGATTCGCTTTAACGGCAATAACGGCGTGTTCGATATTGCCAAAACACCCACGGAGATCATGCAGAGCATTCGCGGCAATCAAATTTCCATGATCTTTCAGGAGCCGATGACCAGCTTGAACCCTGTGTTCCGCGTTGGCATGCAGGTAGATGAGGTGATCAGCCTCCACAATTCCGCGCTTACCCCCGAGGAAACAAAGGCGCGCACCATTGAAATGCTGGAACTGGTTGGCATTGCCAATTCCGCGGGCGTGTATAAGATGTACCCGCATGAGCTTTCGGGCGGCATGCGCCAGCGCGTGATGATCGCCATGGCGCTTGCGCTTTCGCCTAATCTGATCATCGCGGACGAGCCGACCACGGCGTTGGACGTGACCATTCAGGCACAGATTTTGGATTTGCTGCGCAACCTGAAGGATCAAATCAATTCCTCCATCATGCTGATTACGCACGATTTGGGCGTAATCGCGGAAATGGCGGATTACGTGGTGGTCATGTATTCTGGCCGCGTGGTGGAAAAAGGCACCGTACAGGAGGTTTTCCATCAGCCCAGCCACCCGTACACCATTGGGCTGCTGAACTCCAAGCCTGTGGTCAACAAGCAGGTGGATCGGCTTTATTCCATCCCAGGCAAGGTGCCAAACCCAATCAATATGCCGGACTACTGCTATTTCCGCGACCGCTGTGAGCTGTGCGTGGAGCATTGCGACGGCGCGTACCCTCCGGAAATCCACCTCAGCGATACGCATGTGGTAAGCTGCTACCGCTACGAGGATTGTAAGAAAAGAGGGGAGCAGAAATGAGCGAATTTAAGCACAATCCGGATAATATTCTTGAGGTGCAGAACCTCAAAAAGTATTTCCCCATCAAAAACGGCATGATGCAGCGCGTGGTGGGCGATGTGAAGGCAGTGGATGGCATTACCTTCCACATTAAGCGCGGCACCACCATGGGGCTTGTGGGGGAAAGCGGATGCGGTAAAACCACGGTCGGCCGCACCATTCTGCGCCTGAACAGCGCTACGGCGGGTGAGGTTTACTTTAACGGGCAGGATATCAGCAAGCTTGGCAAGGAGGAGCTGCGTAGGCTTCGCCCCAAGATGCAGATCATCTTCCAAGATCCGTACTCCAGCCTGTCCCCGCGGCTACCCGTGGGCGAGATTATCGGCGAGGCTGTGCGGCAGCACCACATCGTGCCGGAAAACGAATACGAGGCCTACCTCGATCGGATGATGAGCGAGTGCGGCTTGATGGGCTATTTTAAGGATCGTTACCCGCATGAGTTCTCCGGCGGACAGCGTCAACGCATCTGCATTGCGCGTGCTTTGGCCTTAAACCCCGAGTTTGTGGTTTGCGACGAGCCGGTTTCCGCGCTGGATGTATCCATACAGGCGCAGATCATCAACCTGCTCAAGGATCTTCAGAAGGAGCATAAGCTCACGTACCTGTTCATTTCCCATGATTTGAGCGTTGTGGAACACATTAGCGATACGATCGGCGTGATGTACCTTGGCAGCTTAGTGGAATACGGGCCGAAGGAGAGCATTTTCAGAAACCCGCTTCATCCCTATACCAACGCACTCTTTAGCGCCATTCCAATGCCTGACCCGGATGTGAAGATGAACCGCGTGATCTTGCAGGGCAGCATTCCTTCGCCCGCAAATCCGCCCAAGGGCTGCAAGTTTCATACCCGCTGTTCCAAGTGCATGGAGCGCTGCAAAACCGAGGAGCCAACTCGGCGTGAGGTGGAACCCGGGCATTACGTGGTGTGCCATCTCTACAACAAGTGAGAGCGAGCATTTGCAGGCAAAGAGCGACCGCGTGAACGGAAAAAGGAAGTGACCGCCATGTCTGAGGAAAATCACAATCCACCCGAGGAAGAACGCGTGGTAGCTGACATGAACATCGAAGGCATGCCGTGGTACAGCGAGAAGACGCCCGCGCCCAAGAATCCCAATGCGGAGCCGCTTACGGGCAAAAACCTATGGCGCTATCTGTTTTACGCGGTTGCCGCGGGCCTTGTTGCCGTGTTCGTGTTTGGACTGGCGGGAGGAGCCTTTATCTGGTTTTGCGTGAACGTCTGGTTTCGGTAAGGAGGCATGCGGCAGTGAAGAAGGTTTATGTGATCCTGCTTGTGATGATCACAGCGATTGCGCTAGGCGCATGGTATCTGTTTTCTTTTGCCTACGAACGCGCGAACCAAACTGCGGAGCTTGCAAAGTACATTAACGACGGCCTTGTTCAGCAAAGCTTGACCGCACAATATCAGGGAGAGCAGCATGTGCTGACCTCCGATCATGCGGACGCTCTGTTGACGGCGCTCAAGCGCGGCGCGAACGAGGCCAAGGATACGGACAAAGTGCCCAGCACCGCTGCCGAGCCGCTGATGCTGACGCTTGGAGAGATGCGTATCAATGTATATCCCACCGGGGTTGACGATGAGGTGGTTTTTGAGAAAATCCTTCGTGGTCAGGTGGAGCATGAGGTGCTGAGCGGGTACCGATCCTTTCACTGGCTGTTATTGGCTACAGGCTTTGCGGTGTAGCTCAGCCGCAGGAAAGGCAGAGGGAAGCTTTCCCCTGCTTGGGACAGCGCCCCAAAGCCCGGCGTCGTAGCTCAAATCGCAAGCGCGGTTCAAAGCCTCAACCTACGCCAGCAAGCAGCTGATCACCCAACGAACGCATCAAAAAAAGCACCTCCGCAAAAGAGGTGCTTTTTTGATGCGTTCCTTCGTCACGGCTGTGCGCCTATAGCGGAGCGCGATTGATTAGCAGATAAATCAAGTAATAAACCCCCGATATCAAATGCCAGCAGAGCAGCAGTGTAGCGGTGATATGCGTGGGACGGATGCGCGGGCTTTCCGCACGGTCATGCGCCAGCAGCTGCACATAGCGGATCAGCGCGACTACCCAGAAGATCAGCGCGCCGCCCATCATGCCCCAGCCAAAGTTGCCGTCCGACGCACGCCGGCCAGATTCGCCAAGGAGCAAAAACTCAGCAACACCAATAACGTCCATCAGCAGCGCAAGCCAGAAAAAAGTATCCCGCTTGTCCGATTTGCGGGTGGAAAGCAAAATGTAGAGTGGAAAGGCCTGAATGAGCAGCGTGTTCAAAAGCACGCTCTTGAGCTTTGCAAAGCTGAATTCAAGCACCATATCGCCCTGCGAGGGCACGATGATGCCGAAGTAGTAGAGGTACTGAACGATCATGAAGAGCACGGCGGGCAGCACACAGAGCAGTACGCGAAGAAAGAAACGGCTATTGTGCGGATGCTGTATCCACTTGACCAAAAAGAAGAGGCAGGCGGCGGGCAAAAACACCTGCATGAAGGTGGGCTTTGCGGTTAGGCTGCAAAGCAGCATGCCGCCGAGCAGAAGCGTTTTGCGCCATGCAACGTTCGCCTGTGCGCCGTCCGTGGGCAAAGCGCGCTCAAACGCATCGTAGCAGTGCGCGGTATAGGGCACGCAGAGCAGCATCCATACCATGGCGATCATCTGCGTGCAGCTGTGCCATGTGTTGGGCGAGCCAACGCCAAGGTAGACGCTGTTGTTGTAGCCGGGTACGAGCAGGCAGGTAACCAGCCCGCAGATCACGGCCAGCAGCGTGATGACGGCGCGGTGTGCGCATTGCGACAGATAAGCGGTGAAGATGCGGTGAAACAGCATCAGCTCAAGCGTCTTGCACAGAGCGGTGATCAACGCGGCGGCAACGGGCAGCGGAATGGAAAAGAGCAGGAGCACAGCCACCAGCGCATGCCACATAGGGTGCGCGCCGTGGTGCAGAAAGCTTGTGATATCCCGAAAATCACCCTCTGCGGCCCAAGCGGCGTGAATGCTGATATCGCTGGAAGGCAGCTGGCACAGCATGTAAAAGACCACGTAGCTGAGCAGGAACATCGCAGCATAAGCAAGCCATTTCAGCGGATCAAGGCGGCGATCCTCGCGGGGAAGAAAAGGGTTGGGATCAATGTAGCAGGCGGGCATGGTTATTGCTCCTCATATGGCTCAATCAGCCGGAAAATTTGGTATGCGCCCCAACGATGGTAGTCATCATATCCCTCAATGAGGCATTTGAGATGGTCGGTCAGAATCCAGTTGCTTTTGCCGGTGGTATCCGTGGTGAACCAGCCGGTTTGAAAGCCAAGGCCGGGCGTCATGCCGGCGTAGGATTGCAGCCCCAGCGCGTCAATGCGCACCGTGTTGGTCAGCGGGTTTTTGGCATCAGGGTCATAGGGAATTTCGTAGAGCGCCTGTGCGAGAACCGAATCGTATGGCGGGCGTTCGAAGCGGTACAAGTCCGCATAAGCGCCGAAGGTTGGCACAAAGAACAGGAGCGCCACGAGCACGGCATTGGCGGCAAGGGTGATGGAGGGCAGCGCCAAGCGCCCCCGCATAAGCCAAAAGGCAACGACCAGCCATAGAAAGGGCGCGAGCGTGCGGTAGTCGCTCCAATCGTTGGTTTCATACAGCACCATATCGATGCTGAGCGCCAAGAACAGGAGCAGGAAGCAGACAAAAAAGGTTTTTTGAAAGGAGCGGCAAAGCTTTTTCGCATTGCGGTCAAAACGAAAGAATGTGCCACCTAAGCATAGAAGCATCACGCCGCAGTAGAGGACGCGAAACCCATATTCGCTGACGCTGGCTCTCGTATAATTAAAGTAATCCATGAGGTTGGCTTTGGTGTGTGACAGCAGCATTTGAAAAAACGCGCCCACCCCATCCGCCCGTACGAGGTTGTACAAAAAGCCCTGCGCATAAGGCGCTGTGATTTGCGAGGTGAGCAGGTAGCATAGCGCGGAGGCCAGCGCCGCGAAGGCGGACATCAGCCACATGCGCCACCCGCAGTGGAAGTCCGCAAATACGAGCACAAGCGGGATAAAGAGCAGGAAATACGTGATACGATACAGGCATGCAAAAATGACGGTCAGGCAGCAAAGCGCCAGCATGATTGGGTTTCTGCGCTCGCGATAGCGCACCAAAAACGCAAGGTAAAACAGCAGCAGCGCATAGTTGAAAAGCTCCGTCATGGAGGTGGTGCAGTACAGCACGATGGGGGCGTAAAGGATGAGCAGCCCCGCAAAGCATAGCGCCACAATGGGCTTTGGCCTGTGGAGCAGGCAAAAAACCAGCGCGGCAAAAGAAATCCAAACGGCGTTGGCTAACAGAATGGTGGAAAAATCAAGGCCGAAAAGCTTGGCAAACCAGCCATAAAGCAAAATGGCCGTCGCGCCATGCACGCCGAGCGTGCCGGATGCCGCAAAGGTTTCAAACATCCCATCGTAGCCGCTTTGCAGCCCCACATGCAGCCAGTTGTATAAAGTGCGCCAGTAATCCAGCTCATCCGACCAGCAAGGGTAAGCCATGAATGCGTTTTCTTTGATGACAAGGGAAATCATTCCCAACAACAAATAGGGGGAAAGGATCATGAGCCCCCAAAAGAACCAAGTAATCACGCGGCGTTTTTCATCCTGCGCGCGGAGGGCATCGTTCATTGCGTGAACCATCCTTTGCTCATAGTGGACGTTTTCCATGCGGAAAATACGCCTTAGTATACCATGCACAGCGCGAAGCCGCAAGCGTCGCACCCATCGCGAATTTGCATAGGGGATGTACTTTGGGTGTTCTTTTTGGCTTTTTCCCCTTGACAGGCGGTAAAGCGGCGGTACAATAAAATTGCTGGATATGGGAAATCATATCCGGATGAATAGAGGCGCGGTAGTTCATCAGTAACTTGCGTGAGCCCCTCAACGGGCGCTGACCGCAGGTGAAAGGGAACGCCGCCGAAATGGCCGCATGGTTGAGCTGCGGCGCGTTGGGCAGCGGAAGAAAATTTCGTTGACTGCCATGGTTATACCATGGAGCGCTATTCGATTGCTTGATCGTGCGGATAGAAGCAGCGAAGGCGTAGTGCTTTTGCTGCTTTTTGTTTTCGCACACCAAAACGAGGAGGAAACCCCAATGAAGAAAATGCTTGCGGTTCTACTGGCGGTTATGATGATGCTTGGCTGTGCCTCTGCGCTTGCGGAGGGAACCTTTCGCGTGGGTCTGGAATGCAATTACACCCCCTTTAACTGGACGCAGGCCGAGCCGAGCGAATTCGCCGTGGCGATTGATGGCGGCGGTGGATATGCGGACGGCTACGATGTGCAGATCGCCAAAAAGCTTGCCGAGGGTCTTGGCAAGGAGCTTGTGATTGTCAAAACGGAATGGGCAGGCCTGCCGCTGGGCGTGAATAACGGCGTGTTTGACGCCATTATTGCTGGCATGAGCCCCACCGCGGAACGCAGATCCATGATTGATTTTAGCGACACATATTATACCAGCGAGCTTGTGGTGGTTGTGAAGAAGGACGGTCCCTATGCCGCCGCCACCAGCTTGGACGACCTGAGCGGCGCATGTATCACCGGGCAGCTGAGCACCTTCCACTATGGCGTGATTGATCAAATCAAGGGCGTGGTGAAGGCCAGCGCCATGGAGAACTTCCCCGCGATGATCGTGGCGCTGAGCGCGGGCGCAATCGATGGCTATATCGCCGAGCTTCCCGGCGCTGTGTCGGATACCACCGCTAACCCCAACCTCAGCTACGTTGCCTTTGAGGATGGGAAGGGCTTCACCGCATCCGGGGACGATGTGTCCATCGCGGTAGGTTTGCAAAAGAATAGCGAGCTGTGCGCGCCTATCAACGCGATTCTTGCGGACATCGATGAAGCCGCCCGCAAGCAGATGATGCTGGATGCCATCGCGCGTCAGCCGCTGATGAATTAACAAGCGCTTACGCCGAGGGAAACGCAAAAAACAGCGCGTTCCTCCTTGGCGTTTTTGTTTTTCGTTGATGATGATCACTAAAGGGGGAAACGCTATGGAGCTGCCAACGAGCTTTTTTGGGTGGGTTGGCCTGATCTTGGACAAATATGGCTCGCTGTTTGTAAGCGGCACGGTGTATACGCTCATCATTGCGTTGACGGGCACGGCAATCGGCTTTGCGCTGGGTCTGCTGGTGGCTATTTTGCGCACTATTCCGATCTCTCAGAAGGATTCCGCGCTCAAACGCGTGCCGCTTAAAATTCTGTCGGCGGTGCTTGGCATTTACATTGAGGTGTTTCGTGGCACGCCCATGATTGTGCAGGCCATGGTGATTTACTATGGAAGCATGGGCATGGGGCTGCGCATGCCCATCTTGGTGGCGGCGATCTTCATCGTATCCATCAACACGGGCGCATACATGGCTGAAATCATCCGTGGCGGCATCATCAGCGTGGATAAGGGCCAGAAGGAAGCGGCGCACGCCATCGGCATGACCCACTGGCAGAGCATGGTACACGTGGTGCTGCCGCAGGCGGTGCGCAATATCATGCCCTCCATCGGCAACGAATTTGTTGTCAACATCAAGGATTCCAGCGTCCTTAACGTCATTTCCGTCAACGAGCTGTTCTTCATGAGCAAATCGGCGGCGGGTACGTACATGCGCTACTTTGAGGTGTTCTTCATTACGGCGTGCATCTATCTGGCGCTTACGTTTACCATCACGCGCCTGCTTCGGCTGGTGGAGCGCAGGATGGATGGAAAAACCAACTACACCATCTATGGCTCCCAGAGCGACAGCAAGGCGAGCATTGCCATCCCTAAGGAAGGAGGCGTTCCCTTTGACTGACCTAACCGCGAGCGCGTCCATTTTAAGCGTGGAGCATCTCAAAAAAAGCTTTGGTGCGCATGAGGTGCTCAAGGATATTTCCTTTGAGGTGCAAACCGGCGATGTGGTGAGCATCATCGGTTCCTCCGGCAGCGGCAAGAGCACGCTCCTCAGGTGCATCAATTTTCTGGAGGAGCCTACGGCGGGTGAGATCCGCTTTCACGGCAAAAACGCGGAAACGGAATGGAAGCGCGCCGAATATCACGCAAAGGTAGGCATGGTATTTCAAAGCTTCAACCTGTTTGCCAACATGACGGCGCTTCAAAACTGCATGTCCGGCCAAGTGAAGGTGTTGAAGCGCAGCCACAAGGAGGCGCAGGACAAGGCGCTGCTGTATTTGGAAAAGGTGGGCATGTCACCCTACCGCGACGCTCGCCCTGCGCAGCTCTCCGGCGGGCAGAAGCAGCGCGTGGCGATTGCTCGCGCACTGGCGATGGACCCCGAGGTGCTTCTGTTTGACGAGCCGACCAGCGCCCTTGACCCGGAAATGGTGGGGGAGGTGCTAGGCGTGATGCGCGGGCTGGCAAGCTCCGGCCTTACCATGCTCGTGGTGACGCATGAGATGGCCTTTGCGCGTGATGTGAGCAAGCGCGTCATCTTCATGGACGCGGGCGTAATTGCGGAAGATGACGTTCCGGCAGAAATTTTCACCAACCCAAAGCAGCCGCGTACCCGGGAATTTCTGAGCCGGATCATCCTGCCATAAGGGAAACGAGGCTTTCTTTCGTGCTTATGATCGATGGCGTATCGGGGCATCGTGGATGGCAGGCGCGTTGAGCACATGCCCGATGTCATCAAACCGCGAACCATGGCAGGGGCATTCCCAAAGGCGGGTTTGCGGATGGTACACGAGCTTGCAGCCCATATGTGGGCAGCGGGGGGCGCGCACGCGCCACAGCCCCTTTACGTATCTGCTTGCGGTGCCGACGATGGCTTTGCAATCCTCCGCGCCCATGCCATGCCGTGCGCCCGCATAGATCGCGTACCCCTCGTCGTGCAGGCCAAGAATCTTTGCGCTGATGGCCTGCGCGGCCATCATGCTGCCCAGCAGCCCGCGCCCGGCATAACCAGCTGCAACAAAGAGGTTCGGCGTTTTTTTGCTATAGGCGCCGATATACGGCAGGCCGTCAGGCGAATAGGTTTCGATGCCGTCATAGGCGTTTGTGGGCAGCGTGCCACCCAAAAACGGCGCGTAACGCGCGGCAAAGCGCTCCGTGGGCAGCTCGCGCGCATGCTCGCCCACGCGCCCGCCATTGAGCTGAAAAAGCGCGCCCTCGCGCAGCTTGCGAAGCCCGTATTGCCCGTGCGCGTCAAAATACATGCCCTCAAACGCCGCCTCTTCTAGCGGAAACAGGGAGCTTTGCCGCTGCACCAGCCGCAGAAAATACCAACCCGGCGTGTTGATTACCGGATAGCCCGTGGCGATTACCAAATAGGGCGCAAGCACGCTTCCGCGCTCTGTATAAGCCAAATTGGTTTCCAACGCGGTTACGCGCGAGTGCTCGAAGATTTTGAGCCCCAGCTTTTCGCCCTCGCGCGCCATGCGCCGCAGGTGTTTTGCGGGGTGAAGAGTCGCCATATCGCGCAAAATAATGGATTGGCTTGCGGGTAGCGGGCTTTGCGTGGCTGATTCCAGCCCCACCGCCACGCCTGCGCGGCGCATGGCTGCTGCTTCCGCTTCCAATGCGCCATCGTCCTTTTGAGCAGCGGATACGATATGCGCGTCGATATCTCGCCACTCACAGGCCTGATCCTGCGCCAGCTCGCGAAGAGCGCGAAGAGCGCTCTGCTGCGTTTGCACGTAGGCGTTCAGCACGCCGATGCCGCGCTTTTGTTCGAGGCGATGGTACAACAGCCCGTTTGACAGGCTCACCATGCCCGCGCAGCGCGAGGAAGCGCCGCTGCCTAGCGTCCGCGCCTCCAGTAAAACAACGCGAAGGCCGGAGCGGCAAAGCCATAATGCGGTGGTCAGCCCGCTGAAGCCGCCGCCGATTACCACCGCATCCGCGTTTCGGCGACCGCGTAGCATGGGATACGCGGATTGTTCGTTCGGATTCCAATAGGACACTTGCTGCATATGTGCCTCCACCTCGTTTGGTGGTAGCATGCCCATCTGCCATCGCGCACATGCGCACATGGCGGGGTGAACATAGAGGAAAGGCGGTTTTACCCGCAATGGCAAAAATCATGATTACCTATGGTGTGCCCATGGAGGGTTTTGGAGCGTTAAGCGGCCATGAGGTGATCGCCCCGCCCACAGGCGCGGTGTTTACCAGAGCTGAATTGCTTGCGTTGCTGCCGGGAACGGAAGCGGTGCTCGCCTGCAAGGGCTTTGACCGGGAGCTGATGGAGGCCGCGCCTAGCCTGCGCATCATTGTGTGCTATGGCGCGGGCTATGATACCATTGATGTGCACGCCGCCACGGAGCGGGGCGTGATGGTTGCGAACACGCCGGATTGCGTAACCGCGCCTACCGCGGAGCTTGCCATCGCGCATATCATGGCGCAGGCGCGCCGACTGGTGGAGTTTGACACGTTGAGCCGCACGATGCCCGCCGCGGAGCTTTTTCGCATGGGCATGCGCATGGGAACATCGCTGGAGGGCGCAACGCTGGGAATTGTGGGCATGGGACGCATTGGCGGGCGCGTAGCGGATTTTGGGCGCGTAATGGGCATGCGCGTGCTCTATGCGGCGCGGCATGCAAAGCCGGAGCGTGACGCGCTTGGCGATAGACAGGTGACGCTTGAGCAGCTCATGACGGATGCGGACTTCATCAGCATCCACTGCCCACAGACGCCCGAAACCACCGGGCTTATTTCTCGCGAAATGCTTGCGCGCATGAAGCCTAGCGCATTCCTCATCAATACCGCGCGCGGCCCCGTGGTAAACGAAGCGGCGCTGCTGGACGCGCTGCGTGAAAAGCGCATCGGCGGTGCTGGGCTGGATGTTTATGACGGAGAGCCAAATGTAAACCCCGCTTTTTTTGAACTGAAAAACGTGCTGCTGACCCCGCATGTCGGCAGCAATACCGCGCGCGCGCGGGAGCAGATGGCGCTTGCCGCCAGCCAGCGCATTTTGGACGCGCTTGCCGGCAAAGCCCCGCAGAATTGGCTCAACCCAGAGGCGAGGGGTTGATGCATCATCGCTGGATTTGGTAAGCGTATGTTTCAGTTGCTGCACCCTACTGCCCTTTGATTTGCTTCAAACTGCCGTTATCCATCTCGTACACTACATCGCATGCCTTTTGGATGTCTGCCGCGCTGTGGCTGGCAAGAAGGATCGTATTTCCCTGCTCTTTGCATTGCTGGAGCAACCCATGCACCTCCTGCATAGCGGCTTGATCCAATGCGTTAAAAGGTTCATCCAAGATCAGCACCTTCGGATTCTCCATCAATGCCTGTGCAAAGCCTAACCGCTGACGCTGCCCCAGCGAGTATTTACCAACAGGCTTCTTTTCCTTTGGATCAAGACCCAACAGCCGCATGACCTCCTGCGCACGAGCTTTGTTTGCCTTACCGGACATGTTGGAGAGCAGGAGCAGGTTTTTCAACCCCGTTTCGTGGGAAAGAAAACCGGGTTCCTCAATGATGACACCAGTGGAAGGCGCAAAATCAGCAACCCTTTCATAGGGTTTCATGGCGTTGCTTGTAACACCACGCTTAGCAAGCGTGCTTTTTCCAATCAAGCAACCGTTTACGATCACATATCCGGCTGTTGGTTTTGAAAACCCGCATATACAACGCATCAACGTTGTTTTTCCGCAGCCATTCGCGCCCACCAAGCCATAGATGCGTCCCTCCTTTAGGGACAAGGAAACGTTGTGAAGCACGGTATTCTTGCCATAAACCTTTGTTAGATTCTGAATCGTAATCACTTTATTCACCTATTCCTTTCCGCTAAAGCATAGATCGGCATGACCAATGTGCAAAATCATAACAGCAATCAGCGTAACGTCAATGAGTAAAAAAATGAATACCGTGTAGAAAGCTGCTACGATTTCATGCTTTGGAAACTGGGCTGCGATTGCTCCTAAGGTGGAAAAATGCATGGGTGTTTTTAGCCATGGGAATGCCTCATAACGGATAGAGCGCGGAGATAAAATGATAAAGATATAGAGGATCAAGCCTAGGCTGGGTTGACCCAAAATTGAACAGAGAAGGATCACCAAGACCATGGTCAACCAAAAGAAAAAAAGAATCGCCGTTGCATATAGGCAAGCCTGTAATGGATTGATTGAATGAATGTATAATGGCACAAGCTGCTGTTCATATAGATAATTCTTGTTAAGGGCGAGGCGTTCAAGATCGCTCCAACCCTCTCCGGGGGTAACATATGGCAAAGTAAGCAATGCGGAGAAGCTTGTGATGAGAAACAACATCAGCAACACGACTGCTACACAAAACAAAATTTGAGAAAAAAGCCATTTAACTCTGGAAGTGCGGATCAACATGTAGTTTTGGAACGAAATTCGCTTAGGTACTTCGGAAACCATGATCAACAAAACCGCGCTAGTCATGGTCATGTTAAACCCCATATGAAGATAGTAAAAAATAGATTCCATAAAATGCGCATGATAGCCCAGCGTTAGAAGGGTGTGTTCATAGCTTCTGGTTAGCATATAGGTGAGACAGAGGATGAAAAGGCCCATCAGAAAGGTACGGGGCGAATGGAACCATGCGCTCAAATGCGCACGGAGACAAGCCGCTGTTTTCATAGGGAAAAATATAACCTTTTTATGCATTGCGAGCCCTCCTTGCTAAGCCGATAGCATACAGCGCAATGCCAATGATAAGGACAACGATGTAAGCAAGGAAGCATTGCAATGCCGATTCGACGGTGAGCGTATCGTTATACAGCGTTGCAGGGTCTGGAACATATACCCCAAAAAAATAAAATGGCAATTGTACATTCCAGATGTAATAAATACAGGAAGGTACTGTAACCGCAAGAAGGCGGTCTGGAATCCATACCGCAGTCGCCAATGCCATCACTGCCCACACCGCAGCGGAAAAAGCAATGCCGAACGTCATTTCTATATACATCGGAAGTGCGTTACAAATCTGATACCAATCATGATAGAGGCACCATGGCGCAAAGCCTATTTCATGTCCGGGATACACAAGGGGATCAACAGGGAGCGCGATTACGTTCCAAAGTGCAGCATGCAGCGCAAAGGCTAACCCGGTAGAGCATGCGGCACTACTAGCACATGCGGTCATTTTGATTGCCGCATATTTCCTTACGGTGCTCCGCAGCACACGCCAGCGCAGCATGCTTGAATTGAACTCGTCTACTTGGCTGACTGAATGTGATACCGCTGCGCAGAACGGTAAAAGCAGCATCAATCCGCCAAAAAAAATGCCGCCAATGGAGAGCTGAAGCGCACTCTCCATATATTCCAACGGCACCTTCTCGGCAAAAAACCAGCTGGGAATCGAATAGCCTAATAAGCATATAAACATAACCCCAAAGGAAAGAAAAAAGAAAGGGGATGTAAACGCTGATTTTAGTTCTTCTTTCATAGATAAATTCACCTCAATTCTTTTATTGCGTGTCAAGTCAGCATAAAGCTCTGTAAAGTAGATGTCATTTTCTATTTTTGATTAACTTCATCCCAAGAAATGAAACCATCGTAATAGATTCGATTTTTCTTTATACCAAGATCCTGCATTTCACCGGTTTGGGCATCAAATATGATTGTGGTGTACTCAAGAGAATCTATATTGAAGCTTCTTTCCGCATCATATGGTGGTAGCTCTTTACGCGGGTTATTCAAATACAAACAATTGAGCCGCCATGTCGGTACTGCGTCATAGCGATCTGCAATATCATTCGTCTCAACCATATCAGGATCGTCATATAAAACATAGCCAAGTTCCAATTCAAAAACGCTGCGAATATGACCCGCGGCAATTTCTGTTTCGATTGCATTCTTGATGGTTGAAAAAGGACACAAGGGTATATCCTCTGTGATCACTGCGACCGAATCCATTTTCTGTATCGCAACTTCGTAATTTTCTTTATGATTGATCCACGCGGTTAATGACGGGGCATATCTCAAATGGGTTTTTGCTCTCAGCGCCTCTCCTGCATGGCAAAAAATGGGGATCTTATGCAAGCATTGATAAAAAAACAGATAATAGTCTCCTGGTAAAACCGTTTCTTTTGTTGTTGGGTTGATATATTGAAATGTCCTTAATAGATACGGACGCTCAACGAGAAAGTCATCTGTATTTATTCTTGCAATATCAAATGTTTGTTTTATGGAATGAATGGCCTCGCCCAGCGTCATATCGCTGAACGAAGCATATACTTTATTCTTTTCCTTGGGATTTACATAGACTGCATCAGGCAATCTGTCAAGCTTTCCAGGTATCAGCTCAGGATAATCCTTTGTTCGATAACGCAAATAATTTGTATCTTCACGAACAAGGATGTCCCACCCTGTTTCACTCTCCGTAAAAGTAGGTTTCATACGCGCCAGTTTGACCTTCTGTATGGGCATGGCGTCTACATCAGGCGTAAATACATCAATATCCACAAGGATCTCGCGACCATGGGCGGTATAGGTCTCATGCCAACCTTCCGCTGCCTGTTCCCGCATTTCGCTGATCGAATACCACTGCTGTTTGTCGTTTGCTTTGTTATCGACAGCAAACGCGCCGGTAGCAACGCTCATGGTAAAAATGACTAGAAGCAACACGCAAATCGATTTTTTCATTCTATACTCTCCTCCTT
>JAVVVJ010000047.1:0-16962 GCA_036652695.1 Clostridia bacterium
GATGACCCGTGAAAGGCATGGCGAAGCTTTCACAAAGAAATAAACTGTGCTATAATAGACCGTTGCATCTGATGCAGCGACGCGATAGGAAGGCGAGGGAAAAGGATATGAACGATGAATGGCTGCCGCTTGTGCTGGCCTCCGCATCCCCGCGCAGACGGGAGCTTCTCTCCCTCTACGGCGTTCCCTTTGAGGTGATTCCGTCGCAAGCCGATGAATGCGCTCAGGGCGAGGGGCGCGAACGCGTGCTGACAATCGCCCGGCAGAAATGTGACGAGGTCGCTGCACGGTATCCAAGCCGCCTTGTTTTGGCGGCGGATACGCTTGTATGTGTGAACGGGGAAATAATGGGAAAGCCTAAGGACGCGGAAGATGCGGCGCGTATGCTCGCACTGTTAAGCGGCCGGACGCACGAGGTGCATACCGGCCTGTGCATTCGCTGCCCGGACGGTCGCCTGCTGTGGGACGCGGATACCACCCGCGTGCAATTCCTGCCGCTCGACCAGAAAACGATTCGCCGCTACGTGGCAACGGGGGAGCCGATGGATAAGGCGGGCGCGTATGCGATACAGGGCGTGGCTGGCGTGTTTGTAAGCGCCATTGAGGGAAGCCCGTCCAACGTTGTTGGACTGCCGCTTGGATTGCTCACGCGCTTTTTGGGGGAATTGGGGCTGGAGCTTTTGGCAGCTCCCGCCGCCGACGCATGAACAAAGAAACGGATGTGGAACTGCTATGGGCTTTATCGCACACGACCTAGGCGTGGATCTGGGAACCAGCAACACGCTGGTCTATGTTAAGCATAAGGGCATCGCCATCAGCGAACCGACGATTGTGGTGGTGGACAGCGGCAACGAGCGCAAGGTGCGCGCCGTAGGCGACGACGCCAAAATTATGCTGGGCCGCACGACCGATGGCGTTATGGCTGTACGCCCCATGCGCGAAGGCGTGATTACCGATTTTGACATGACGGAAATTTTGATACAATATTTTATGCGCAAGGCCATCGGCTCCAGCTATATCATGAAGCCGCGCCTGTTCTTGAGCTATCCCTGCTCCATTTCCGCCATAGAGCGCCGCGCGGTGGGCGAGGCTGCAAAGTACGCCGGTAGCCGCAAGGTCTACCTTGTGGAAAAGCCCTTTGTGGCGGCGCTGGGCAGCGGTCTGCCCGTTTTTGACCCCAACGGCTGCATGGTGGTGGATGTCGGCGGCGGCACCACAGATGTGGCGGTGATTTCGCTTGGCGGCGTGGTGATCAGCCACTCCATCCGCGTGGGCGGCGTCAAGATGGATGAAGCCATCATTAACCTGATTAAGCGCGAGTTTAATATTCTCATTGGCGACCGCACCGCTGAGGAGGTCAAGCTGGATCTTGGCGCGGCACTCCCCCTGCGCGAGGAGCGCCGTGCGCGCATCCGCGGGCGCGATATGGTCACCAACCTGCCGCAAACCACGGAAATTACGTCTGGGCAGATCTATCAGGCCATTCACGAGCCCTGCTTAGCCATTCTGAACGCCATTAAATGGGTGCTGGAGCGCACGCCGCCGGAGCTTGCGGCGGATGTCATGCACAACGGTATTTACCTGACCGGCGGCGGCTCGCTGCTTTACGGCATGGATCAGATGATCGCAAGCGAGCTGGGCATCCCCGTGCTATTGGCGAAGGAGCCGATGGATTGCGCCGCGCTTGGGCTGGGCAATATCATCGAGAATTTTGAGCTGCTCCAACACCTTGGACGAACGAGCTTCCTCAAGCCATTTTAACTTTGCAACGGAGGATACGCAATGAAGCTGAAGGTACCCAAAACAGAGCGCCGCAGAAGCAACGACAGCAAGGCGCGGCATATTTGGCGGCGTGTGCTGCTGGTGCTCATCGTGTTTGTATTGCTGGTGCTTTCGGGGCTGCACCTGCTGGGGCTCATCACGGGCAACAAGATGCTCGCATTGCCGGAAAACGCTGTCGCAACAGTGCTTACGCCCGTTCAGACCGGGTTTTCAACCGTGGTGGACTGGGTGGTGGAGTACTTTTATAAGGTGAAGCTGCGTGCCCGCATAGAGCTGGAATATAACAATCTACGTCAAGAAAACGAACAGCTTGTGTATCAGGCCATGTTGGCTGAGGAGCTGCAAAAGAAGCTGACTGTATATGAAAACCTGTTTGACGAGGTATCTCTTAATGAAAGCATGAACCCGCTGGTCGCCACGGTGATTGGGCGCGAGAGCGGCAACTATTTTTCTGTGTTCACGCTGAACAAGGGCGCCAAGGATGGCATCACAAACTATATGGCCGTTACGGTGGACGGTGCGCTTGTCGGCTATACCGATGGCGTAAAGGACACCACCTGTAGCGTGCGCACGATTATCGACAGCACTGCCAGCATTGCGGGCTTGATTTCCAGCTCGCGCGATCAGGGCACGGTGCGCGGCACGCTTGGTGTGGATGGTCAGCCCATGTGCCGCATGTACTACCTGCCAGCGGATCAGCTGCCGAGGCCGGGCGACTTGGTGGTAACCTCCGGCATTGGCATGTCCTTCCCCAAGGGAATCCCGATTGGCAAGGTGCGCGAGAGCACGCGCGGCATGGAAAACAACAAGCAATACATCGTTGTGGAACCGCAGGTGGATTTTGAGCATATTGAGTACGTCATTGTGCTGCGCTATCAGCCTACCGCAGAAGCCGTAGAGGATCGCACCAGCAGCACCGATGGCCTGACGCTTGTTCCGCTTGAAACTTCACAGCCGGTGCCCACAATCAAAATCGGCAGCGAGTTCTATCAGCTCGCGCCCACGCCGGAGCCAACGCCTGAACCGAGCCCGAGCGTACCCCTTGGTGAAAACGGCGGGCTGAGCACCATTACGCCGCGCCCCACGCAGCCTTCGGGTGGCGGCAACTTGGAATATCAGGTTCCTGCCGGCAGACAGACGGATAACAGCTATGGCTTTACCCTTGCGCCAACCGCCACGCCCTCGCCTACGCCGCCTCCGCTGGATCTGTCGGTTGAGGAGGATGTTGCAGGTGCATAGCAAGCTGTTCAAAATGACCCTCCTAACGCTGCTGTGCTATCTATTGCAGGTGACGCTGGCGGAGGTGATCTCCGTATGGGACGTCGCGCCAAACATGGCCATGGCGATCATCGCCGTGGTAACGGTGTGCCTTGGGCGCAAATACACCTTTATCATGGCGCTGGCGGTAGGGTATCTGCTGGAGATCATGCTACCCTCCATGGATTATTTGTACCTGATTTTGTATCCTGTATGTGCGATGATTGGCGCGCTCGTGTTTTCGGATAAGAGCGAGCGCAGGCTGGAGGAGGAGCGCTCCACGGGGCGCCGCCGCCTCCAGCTGAACGCCCACATCCGCACCCCGCTCTGCGCCGCGCTTACCAGCTTCGTGTTTGAGGGAGCGCATCTGATCTATATCTATTTGAGCGGCGTTACGCTGGATAATGGTCACCTGTGGCGTGTCGTGGTGGTTGTGGCGTATACGATGCTGCTGGCTGGCGTGCTTCAATTTCCCATCCGCTGGTGGATGGGAACCTATAAGCTGAAAAAAGCACGCTGAGGTTGCGGGAAGGAGAACTTATGCCAAGAAGAAGACATTCACAACAGAAAAAAGAACAGCGCGGAGGGTATAACATTGGGGCTCGCTACATCTTTTTTCTGGTGGTTGTGCTGGGGATGTTTGGCTACCTGATATCGGGGCTTTTCAATCTTCAGCTGCGTTCCAGCGAGGAATATGTGCAAACCGCCGAGAACAAGCGAACCACAAAGATCACTTTGCGCGGCAGCCGCGGCATGATTACCGATGCGGATGCTGTGATTTTGGCCAAGGATGAGCTGGTTTATAACGTCACCTTTTACCGTGACGCCAGCCAAAACAGCAAAAAAGAATATGCTGAGTTTACAAAATCCATCCAGCAAGCTGCTCAGCTGATTGAGGAGGGCGGGAACAAGCTTTCCGTGAACTTCGTCATCCAGCGCAACCCCGTTACGGGGGAGTGGGAGTTTAACTTCGGCAGCAAGGTGAGCGAATCCGTGCTACAGAAGCGTGAAAGCCAGTGGCGCGACAACAACTATTTTAGCGTTAAGGATGTTCCTACGGCGGAGGTTGCGATTGAGCGCTTGAAGAACCGCTACCAGATTCCGGAAGATATGGACGAAACCACCATGCTGAAGGTGATGGCTGTGTTTTCCGAAATGCAGATGAACCTGTTTAACTCCCAGCCTATTGTGATTGCCAAGGACGTGCCTTATGAAACCGTCATCAAAATTGAAACGCGCTCCATGACGCTGCCCGGCATGGATGTTGCCGTGGGCACCAAGCGCGTATACCCGCGCAGCACGCTTGCGTCGCAGGTGATCGGCTATATGGGCTCCATCTCTTCTGCTGAAAAATGGGCGGAGCTGCAACAAAAGGGCTACCTGTATAGCGATACCATCGGTGTGGATGGTATTGAGGCCTCCATGGAGGATTGGTTGACGCAAAACAGCGACATGCGCCAAGGCTACCGCATTGTGGAGCGCGACCGCGTGGGCAAGATCACCCGCGAGCTTAGCAGCACCGAGCCTGAGGACGGCAACAACGTCAAGCTGACCATCATTGCCAGCTATCAGCAGCAGGCCGAGCGCGCGCTGGCGGAAAACGTCCTCAGAACCCGTCAGGAGCAGGAAAAAAAGCTGATGAACGATAGCTGGCTGGATGCCAACAAGGTGGATATCGAAACCCGCGATTGGACGAAATTTCCCCTGTCATTGGCAGAGCGTGCCGCGATGATGGTGATTGATATGGAGGGTCGCGTGCTCGCCATGGCGAACTACCCGACCTTTGATTTGAACGCCCTTGCGGCGGCGGGCGATGAAAGCCGGGAGATCCTAACCGACGAGCGCAAGGTGCTCATGAACTACAACATTCATGCGCGCGGCATACCCGGTTCTATTTTCAAGATGGTTTCCGCGCTGGGCGCAATGATGGATGGCGAGCTGCTGCCCAATGAAACCATCAGCGACGGCGGGTATTTCATGGAATATACATCGGATCAAAGCACGGCGCCAAAATGCTGGATTTCCGCTAACCAGCGCTATAGGCATCAGGATCAGACCATTGTGCAGGGGCTGAAAAACAGCTGTAACTACTTCTTCTATACGTTGGGCAGCCGCCTTGGTGAAACGCGGCTGTACCAGTATGCGTCCGAATTTGGGCTTACCAGCAAAACGGGCGTTGATCTGCCCGGCGAACAACGCAGCGTGGTAGGCAACCAGACCAGCCTTTATGATCCGGATAAGGCAATGGATGAATCCTCGCAGGATACTGCCATGCCGATCATTGTATTTAACTCCATCAAAAAGCATTTGCGCGAGCAAGGCGCGAGCCGCAATATCACCTACGATGATGAGCGCCTCAACCGCTGCGTGAAGCGCCTGATGGATATGGCGGTCAATACCAACCAGAATGATTGGGTGGAATACATGCGCCCCATTTTGATGGAAGAGCTGAACATGAGCCGCGAGATGGTTTATCTGCAAGCTGTGATTGGCGATACCTTCAACTACCTCAACGATATTAAATGGGGCGGTGGCCAAACCATTCAGGTGGCCATCGGGCAGTCCATCACGGTGGTTACGCCGGCTGCCGTAAGCCGCTACTTGGCGGCGCTGGGTAACGGCGGCAAGGTGTACAACCTGATGATTGTGGATAGCATCACCTCGCCGGAGGGCGATATTGTAAGCCAACGCTCCCCAGTGCTCATGAGCGAGTTTGAAGGGGCAGAGACCTACATCTCCTATATTCTAGAAGGGATGAAGGGCGTTGTTGACGAGGGCGGCACGGCAGGAAAGTACTTCCGCAATTGGGATTATCAAAAGCTGATCTGCGCGAAGACGGGAACTGCAGAGGTGACTGCCATCGATCTGGAAAACAACGCATGGTTTGTCATGCTTGCGCCGTTCCAATCCGAATATGTGGATGGCGTGCCCACCGTAACGGAAAAGCCGGAAGTTGCCGTGGTCGTATTTATTCCCAGCGGCTTTAGCGGCGGCGAAGCCAGTGTGGCGGCTCGCGAGTTTGTGGGCTGGTATCTGGATCAAAAGACGTTGCGCAACGATAACGCGATATTCCCGGGCGGCAACATGCTGGCTCCTTGATGACATGATACGATTTTTCATGATGCGGTTGTGGTTTTGAAAGGATGAATATCAACATGAGTCAATCTTGGATCATCGCCTCGGGCAAGGGAGGCGTGGGAAAATCCATGGTGACGGCTGCGCTGGGCATTGCGCTTGCGCGGCGAAAGCTACAGTGCTGCTGTGTGGATGCGGATATTGGCCTGCGTAATGTGGATATGCTGCTGGGCATGCAAAACAAGGTGGTTTATGACGTGCTTGATGTGGCGCGCAAGGATTGCAAGCTTAAATACGCCTTGGTGAAGCACCCGATGTATGAGACGTTTTCACTGCTGCCCGCCGCGCAGCTGGGCGGCGTGGGGGATATGGACGCGGAGGATGTGCAACGCATTGTACACAAGCTCAAAAAACGCGTGGCCTATGTGCTGCTGGACGCCCCGGCGGGCATTGAGCGCGGGGTGCAAAACCTTGTGCCCGCAAGCGACCACTGCCTGTTGGTGACCACCGCGGATGATATTGCCATCCGTGACGCGGAGCGGGTTGTGGCGCTGCTGGAGGCAAGCCACAAGCCAAGGCCCATGCTGGTGGTTAACCGCGTGATTCCGGAGCTTGTGGCGACTGGTGATATGTATAGCCCCCAGCAGGTTGCCAATACGCTGGATCTGCCCTTGCTGGGTTATGTGCCGGAGGATCGCGCGGTGATTGCCGCCATCAACCGGCATGAGAGCTTTATGGAAATCGCCTGCCCGGCACGGGATGCGATGGAACGCATTTGCCAGCGCTTTTTGGGTGAATATGTACCCATGCCCGCCTTTAAACAAAAGCGCAGCTTTTTTCGGCGCGCGTCATCTGGCGGTACGGGCGTTGCAGGCTCGGGGATGCTTGGGTGAGGGAGGGGTGCTTAGATGGTCATCAATGAATCGCGCCGTTCGCACGCGCATTTCGATTTTCAGCTTGCGGCGCTTGTCTTTGCGATGGCGGCTTTTGGCGTGCTGAGCGTTTCGGTTGCAACGTTTAGCACGAACTCCGCAACGGAGGATACGCTGCTCAATTACATTGTCGCGTCGTATTACGGCTTGCGGCAAGCCATTTTCTTTATGATCGCGCCCGTGATTGTTGGCGTGATTACCTATTTCCCATACGAGTTCATACGCCGCCGCTCCACGTTGTTTTATTACTTTGCTTGCGGCCTGCTGCTGGTAGCGTTGGCTGGTAAAGCCGCGGGCGTGAAGGCGTGGATCGATATCATTTGGGGATATACGTTGCAGCCCTCTGAATTTGTCAAGCTGGCCTGCATCATTGTAACGGCGAAATATTTGGAGACAAACACCGATCCCTTGGGTTCCCTGCGCAGCTTTGTTACGCTTGCGATTTTGATGGGCGTGCCGTGGGCGCTCACGCTTGCGCAGGGCGAGATGGGCTCGGTGCTGGTCATGATTTTTGTGTTTGGCGTCATGCTTTACTTTGGCGGTATTCGGCTGCGCATCATGGGCGGCATTCTTGCCACCGCTGTGATTGGCATTGCGCTCTTGTATGGCATTATGATTTCCACAGGTTCGGATAACTATCGCTTGGAGCGCATTTTGAGCTTTATAAACCCCGCCTTGGTGGATGAAAGCGCCGTATATCAGGTGACGCAATCGAAGATTGCGATTGGCTCGGGCGGGCTGCACGGCATTGGCATCTTTGTGCCGGGCAGCTTCAGCCAGCTGGATTACGTACCTGAGGACTGGACGGATTTCATCTTTTCCACCATAGGCGAGGCATTTGGTTTTGTGGGTTGTGGACTTGTGGTGCTGATGTACCTGCTGATCATTCTGCGCATGCTGTTTTTAGCGCGCTATACGGTGGATCGCTTTGGGCAGATGGTGATCATTGGCGTGATGGCGATGATGCTGTTCCACGTGTTTGAAAATGTGGGCATGACGACCGGTCTCATGCCCGTTACAGGCATTCCGCTGCCGTTTTTAAGCTACGGCGGCAGCAATCTGGTAACCAACATGGCGGGCGTTGGGCTGGTGCTCAACGTGATCAAAAACCGCAGCATCACCACCATGCCGGGGCTTGCGCCGCAAACGACGCTGAAGGGGAAATACTACCGCTAGGCGCGGCAAGGGGCATGGCCTATAGCGCCATGTTCCTTGTTGCGATTCGCTTCATTGCCTGATAGGAAAGCAGGCATACGGCGAGGGTCAGCACATCCGCAACGGGTTGGGCGAAATAAATGCCCGAAACCCCAAAGAATTTTGGCAGCAGCAAAATTGCCGGAATGTAGAACAAGCCCTGCCGGATGGTGGAGAGAAACAAGCCGTATCGCGAAGAGCCGATGGTTTGAAATGTGATGGTCATCATGTAGCACAGCCCAAACGCCGGATAGAGCGCCACTTGGGAGATCAGCAGGCGAGAGCCGTAATCTACAATGGCTGGGTTTTGGTTAAATAGCATAATCAGCGGGCGAGACAACAGAATATAGAAGGCCTCCACAATGATCGTAAGCAGCAAGGTGGCCTTGAGCGAAAACCGCGCCGAATCGTGAAAGCGGTTTTCGTTTTTTGCGCCGAACGCATAGGCGGCAACCGGCTGATATCCCTGCATAAAGCCCATGACGACGTAGCAGCCGACCAGCACAAGCCGCTGCACCACGCCGTAAGCGGCGATGATGAGATCGCTGTTGGGCAAAGAGGCGGCCGCTATGTTTGTAAGCGAGGTTGCAACCGCTAGGCAGATCTGGATCACTGCGGTGGGTATGCCAATGAGGATGACTTCCTTGAATAGCTTGACGGCGGGCTTGACAAACGCCAGCTTCACCTTGATTACGGAATGTCCACCCCAATAAAACCAAACCAGTATGAGAAGGGTAACGATCTGCGAAAGGGTCGTTGCCAGCGAAGCGCCGCCTACGCCCATGTTGAAGCCCCAATCAAACATGAAAATGGGGTCGAGCACAACGTTGAGCGCCGCGCCAGTGATAACCGCGATGGAGGAAATTTTGACGGAGGATTCCGCCCGCGCCGCGCAATTGAGGCTCTGGGCGGGCAGGTTTGCCAAGGCCGCGATGAACATCCAAAAGGCATAATCCTTCGCCTGCGGGAGCACCGCATCGGATGCGCCAAAGGCGCGGAGCAGCGGCTCCATGAAAACCAGCCCGCCGATGCATAGGATGGCGCCAACGACTGTTGAGGCTGCAACGATGGTGGAAACGGTGATGCTGGCACTTTTCTTGTCATTGGCCCCAAGCTGGCGGCCCGCAAGCACGGCGGCGCCCGCGGCAAAGATGTTTTCGATTGATACAAAAATCAGCAGCAGCGGCAAGGTTACCCCAACTGCTGCCAGCGCCGTTTCGCTGTTTAAAAGACCGATATAGGCGGTATCTACAATGTTGTAGACCGCTTTTGCGAGCAATGCCAGGGTTGCGGGAATTGCCAGCTTGATAATCGCCTTGGAGGGCGCAACCTGCGCCAGCAGCGATTCTGACTCTATCTTTTGATCCATTTCTTAACGCTCCCTTTCTATGATGCCATAAAGCAGAATTTTTAACGAGCGGCGGCAACGCTCCTCGTGCTCCTTCAAGGTGCTCTCTTGGGCGGCCTGCATCTGAAACCGCGTGTTTACAAAATCCTGATATTCGCGGAACACGGCGACCACCTCTTCCACGGTAATGCCCGGGCGCAGGTTCACTGCGCTCAAAAGCCCCGTTAGCACGGAAAGGTTGAGCGCGTCAAAGTCCGCCGTAATTTCGGCAAGGGCGTCAAGCAGGTGGGCGGGCGGGTTCATGATTGCGTTGCAAAACAGCCTGAGGTAGTGCGGATGCTCCGCAAAAAAGGCGATCCGTGCGTCAAAATAACGCTCCAGAGCCGCCTCAACCGTTGCGCCGCTAATGGTTACCACATTTGCCAAATAGCTGGTCAGCGCGTCAAAGCATTCCCGAACACAGGCCAAATACAGCTCGTCCTTGTCCTTGAAGTAATGATAGATGATCCCCTTTGATATGTTGCCGGCAGCGCAGACCGTGTTGAGCGAAGCCTCGCCATAGCTTTTTTCGCTGAACTCCCGCAAAGCGCTCCCGACAATTTTTTCCCTTGTTTGCAGGTTCTTTTCATCCCGATTCACAGTGCAACCTCCCATCAAAAAAATATTGACCACGTGGTCTACAATTGCAGTATAGCAAAAATAGACCACGTGGTCAATAAGTTTATCGCAAAAGAACAAAAAAGTTACAAGGAGCAGCTTGCCAAGTCGTAAGCATAAAGGAAAACGCCCATCTCAGTGGGTTGGTGGTCGCGCGTTTGCATCAGCGTTTGTTCCGCTAACCGCCGAAAGCCCTCGTGCTCATAAAAGCCCCAGTTGCAGGTGGTATCGGTAAAGAGGTACATGCGGCGAACGCCTTGCGTGCGAAGCTCGTCAAATAGGCCGCTCAAAAGCGTTTTTCCAACGCCGTGGCCGCGCAGGCTTTCCGAAACCATAAACAGCGTAAGAACCCCGTCAAATTCCTTTTTGTGCTTGCCAAGCAGCTTTGCGCACAATTTGTGAAGGTGATAATCATCGGCCAAGGTCTGCTCGCTTTTGCGTGCGCGTAGCGCCATGCGCGCGCTGCAATAAAAGGTCAATAAAATCATGGGCAGATGCGGGAGCAGCCGGTAGCGGCGGTTCGCGTTGCCCATAATGATAGCGACTACTTTTCCGTTTTCCACGGCCACACGGGTGTACGTGGCTTCCGAAAGGCAGCTGTAGAGGTATTGTCTTAGAAAAAACCGCAACGCTTTTGGATCGGATACATAGCGGTTCATCCCAAAGCTTTGATCCATAAGCTCGCAAATATCGGGGGCGTCATTCTTCTGGTATGATCGGTACAGCATAGCTGTTGGTCTCTCCTCGTTTCATCTTTCCCGCCTTCCCCGGCCTTTGTGGCTGGGGAGTGGCGATCACTATCATTGATGACACACCTTCCGCAATGGTGCGGTGGGAGCGTTGAGGGGTTTGCGTCCCCTTTTCCCCCGTGCCAGCGTAACTGCCCGAAGAATGATGTTGACGGTGCAGAATACCACAAGGAGAAGCATGCCGTCAAGAGTGAATGATGCCAAAGTTTATCAAACAAAGAAGGGCAAAATGGTTGATGTTTTTTTCGACAAAAGGTACACTGGGAATGGACGATTTTGGAGGCGCGCGCAGCCGCGCAAAGAGCGTTTTGGCGGGCTGACACAGGGGGAAGCGGCAGCTTTGGCAAAGGGGGCGGTAAGCAATGACAATAAAGGAAATTGCGCAGCTGTGCGGCGTGAGCCGGGGCACGGTGGATCGCGTGATCAACAGGCGCGGGCGCGTGAAGCCGGAAACCGAGGCGCTCATTTTGCGCACGCTAAAGAGCGAGGGATATACGAAAAACATCGTTGGTCGCGCGCTCACGGTGCGGCGTAGTGCGCCGGTGATCGGCGTCATCCTGTGCAGCGAGGGAAATCCGTTTTTTGATGATGTGCTGGTGGGCATTCGCCGGGCAGAAGCGGAGCTGCACGATTATGGGGTTACGCTACTCCTGCGCACCATGCGCGGCTACCGTGTGGAGCGCCAGCTTGAGCTGATTGGGGAACTGGAGGAGCAGCTTGCCGCGCTTGTGATTCAGCCCATCAGCGCCCCCGCTGTGGAGGCGCGCCTACGGGAGCTGATGGGCAGGGGCGTGCCCACGGTTGCGGTCAATACGGACATTGAAGCCAGCTGCCGCTGCTGCTATGTGGGCAGCGATTATGAAGCGGGCGGCGAAACCGCCGCTGGGCTGATGCGGCTGATCACGCAGGGACGCGGCACGGTGGGCGTTGTGACGGGCGTGGATACGCTGATGAGCCACGCGCTGCGCCTGAAGGGCTTTGAAAGCAGCCTGCACGCACTTTGCCCGGAGCTTGCCATTGTGGATTGGGAAAGCGGCATGGATGACGCGGAGCAGGCATACCGAGCGGCGAGGAATATCCTCACCCGCCACCCGACGATTGACGCGATGTTTGTGGTGGCGGCGGGCGCTTGCGACGTGTGCCGCGCCGTGATCGACGCGGGGCGGGAGGGAACGGTGAGCGTGGTGGCCTATGATGACGTGCCCTCTACCCGCGAGATGATCCGCCGGGGCGTGATCAAGGCGGTTGTGTGCCAGCAGCCGCTGGAGCAGGGCTACCGCGCGGTGAAGGCGGCGTTTGAGATGATTTTATCCGGGGAAATGACCTGTGATGAGCGGATTATTATGGAAAACCAAATCAAAATTATGGAAAACCTTCGGTAGCGTGCGCACACACGTTGACAAGCGCAAGGAAAGGCGATATAATAAGCGCGTGTTAATAATGTGCTCGAGCACACCATCTTACTCTCACCTGATCATACATTTCGTTGAATGAAAGGAGCGCTTTTACGATGGCTGAAATTTTTCAAAATATCCCTACGGTGACCTATGAGGGTTCCAAATCCAAAAATCCGCTCGCCTTTAAGCATTACGATGCGGAGCGCGTCATCATGGGCAAAAAAATGAAGGAACATCTGCCCTTTGCGATGGCGTGGTGGCACAATTTGTGCGCCACGGGCGTGGATATGTTTGGCTCTGGCACGGCGGATAAGAGCTTCGGCACAGAAGCTGACGCCATGGCGCATGCCAAGGCAAAGGTGGATGCGGGCTTTGAGTTCATGCAAAAACTGGGCATCGGTTACTTCTGCTTCCACGATGCGGATTTAGTGCCCGAGGCCGATACGATTGCCGAAACCAACGCGCGTCTGGATGAAATAACCGATTACATCAAGCTCCACATGCAAAAAACAGGAATCCAATGCCTGTGGGGCACGGCCAATATGTTTGCCAATCCGCGCTTCATGAACGGCGCGGGCAGCTCCAACAGCGCGGATGTGTTCTGCCATGCGGCGGCGCAGGTGAAAAAGGCGCTGGAATGCACCGTGAAGCTTGGCGGAACGGGTTATGTGTTCTGGGGTGGGCGCGAGGGATATGAGACTTTGCTGAATACCGATATGAAGTTTGAGCAGGAAAATATCGCCGCGCTCATGCGGATGGCGGTCGACTATGGCCGTTCCATCGGCTTTACCGGGGATTTCTTCATTGAGCCGAAGCCGAAGGAGCCAATGAAGCATCAGTACGATTTTGACGCCGCCACCGCCATTGGCTTTTTGCGCCAATATGGGCTGGAGCGGGATTTTAAGCTGAACATCGAAGCCAACCACGCCACCTTGGCGGGGCATACCTTTCAGCATGATCTGCGCGTGGCTGCGATCAACGGCATGCTTGGCTCCATCGACGCCAATCAGGGCGATCCACTCCTTGGCTGGGATACCGATCAGTTCCCGTCCAACGTGTACGAGGCCACTTTGTGCATGTACGAGGTGCTCAAGGCAGGCGGCCTTGTGAATGGCGGCTTTAACTTCGATTCCAAGAATCGCCGCCCTTCCTATACCCATGAGGATATGTTTCTTGCCTTTATTCTTGGCATGGATACCTTTGCGCTGGGGTTGATCAAGGCGGCAGAGCTACTGGAGGACGGCCGTATCGACGCGTTTGTTAAGGAGCGCTACGCCAGCTTTGCCCAAACCGAAATCGGCCGCAAAATCCGCTCCGGCGAGGCAACGCTGGAGGCCTGCGCGGCTGTGGCTGTAAAGAATGGCACGCCCGCGCTGCCGGGCAGCGGCAAGCAGGAATATTTGGAGAGCATCGTAAATGACGTGCTGTTTGGTGCGTAAAGGAGCATTGCGTATGAAATATTTGTTGGGCGTCGATTTGGGAACCAGCGGTACCAAGACCGTGCTATTTCGGCAGGATGGGAGCGCCGTGTGTTCCGCTTCCGCCGAATACCCCATGGCACAGCCGCAAAATGGCTGGGCGGAGCAGAACCCGCTGGATTGGTGGCATGCCGCGGTGGATACGCTGAGCCGCGTAATCAAGCAAAGCGGCGTAAAGCCTGAGGACATCGCGGGGCTTGGCATTTCCGGGCAGATGCATGGGTTGGTCATGCTGGATGAAAACGGCGAGCTGTTGCGCTCCTCCATCATCTGGTGCGACCAGCGCACCGGTGCGGAGTGCGAGCAGATCACCCGCCTCGTAGGCGCGGAGCGGCTGATTGAGATCACCGCCAACCCGGCGCTCACAGGCTTTACAGCCAGCAAAATCCTCTGGGTGCGCAACCACCAGCCGGAGATTTACGCGAAATGCAAGCATATCCTTCTCCCCAAGGATTACCTGCGCTACAAGCTTACCGGCGTATTTGCCACCGAGGTGAGCGACGCGAGCGGCATGCAGCTCTTGGATGTGCCGAAGCGCTGCTGGAGCGCCGAGGTGCTTGAAAAGCTGCAAATCGATCCCGCTTTGCTTGCAAAGGTCTATGAGAGCGTGGAGGTGACGGGCGGCATTACGGCGGAGGCCGCCGCGCTGACTGGCCTTGCGGTGGGCATGCCCGTGGTGGGGGGCGCTGGCGACAATGCCGCCGCTGCCGTGGGCACGGGCGTAGTGGCCGATGGGCGCGCGTTTACCACCATCGGTACATCCGGCGTGGTGTTCGCGCATACAGATCAGCTTTCGATTGATCCCAAGGGTCGCGTACACACCTTCTGCTGCGCCGTGCCCGGCGCTTGGCATGTGATGGGCGTTACGCAGGCGGCGGGGCTGAGCCTCAAATGGTTCCGCGATACCTTCTGTCAAGCGGAGGCAGAGGCGGCGCGCGGCATGGCTGTGGATACCTACGACCTGCTCAATGCCGAGGTGGAGCAAAGCCCCATTGGCGCAAATCGCCTATTCTACCTACCCTACCTGATGGGCGAGCGCACCCCACACCTTGACCCGGACTGCCGCGGCGTGTTCTTTGGCCTGAGCGCCATGCACCACAAGCGCGACCTTCTGCGCGCGGTGATGGAGGGTGTAAGCTACTCCCTGAACGATTGCCTTAACGTGCTTGGCGAGATGGGCGTAAAGCCCGCGCGCATGCTTGCCTGCGGCGGCGGCGGACGCAGTGCCGTATGGCGGCAGATGCTGGCGGACATCTTTGCTTGCCCCGTGTGCATCGCGCAAAACAGCGAAGGACCCGCGCTTGGCGTGGCCATTCTGGCGGGCGTGGGCGTGGGGCTGTATCCCAGCGTGCGCGAGGCCTGCGATCAAATGATCCGCGTGAGCAGCCAGCAGGAGCCAAACCCGGAGCACGCGGCGCAATACCAAAAAAATTACGAGTTTTACCACTCCCTGTACCCCTGCATGCAGGATGCGTTTAAGCGCTTGGCGAAATAAACCAGTAACCCCTGCGAAGGGGAAGCTGGTACGGCCCTCCCTTCGCAAACAAAACGGTTTGCTGGGAGGGCTTTCATGCGCTTGCTGATCGACGCGGACGCGTGCCCCGTGGTGGGGCTTGCCATTGAAATCGCGCGTGCGCGCGGGGCGAAAGTGATCCTTGTGTGCGACGACGCGCACGTTATGGAGCGCGAGGGCGCTCAAACCGTGATGGTGGCGCGCGGCGCGGACAGCGCGGATTTTCGGCTGGTGAACCTCATTCAGGCGCGGGATATCGTGGTGACGCAGGATTATGGGCTTGCGGCCATGTGCCTTGCAAAGGGCGCGCGGGTACTGAATCAAAATGGTCAGGAATATGATACGGATAATATTGACGGCTTATTGAGCATGCGCCATGTGGCAAAGGAAGCACGCCGCGCAGGGCGGCGCGGTGGCAGGCTCAAGGGGCCGCCAAAGCGCGAAAAGGCGCAGGACGAACGCTTTGCCGAAGCATTGCGCCAATTGATGGAAAAGGAGCAAACGACATGAGAGCTGGGCGTTTCCTGCTGAAGCTTTTGGGGGCTGTGGCGGCAGCCGCTGTGCTTGCGGTTGCCGGTCTGCTGGCGTACCTTACGATGACTGAATATAAGCCCGCCGATGTGGAGCCGCTGGTCATCGCGCAGGGGGCGCGTCAGCAAGAGCTGCGCACGGGCATGATGCTCAAGCTGATCACATGGAACACAGGCTATGCCGCGCTTGACCGCACGGCGGATTTCTTTATGGACGGCGGCACGATGGTGCGCGCGCAGAGCGAGGCGCAGGTGCGGGAGAATCTTTCCGAAATGCTCAGCATGCTGGCTGCGCAGAAAGCGGATGTCTACCTGTTGCAGGAGGTGGATCAAGCCTCCTACCGCAGCTATTATGTGAATCAAGCCGCCTATTATCAACACGGGCTTTCGCTTAGCACTGCCTTTGCGTATCATTATCTCTGCGATTTTGTGCCCTATCCATGGCCGCCCATCGGCAAGGTGGCGAGTGGGCTGCTGACCTGCTCCGCGCTTAGCACCACCAAGGCGGAGCGCGAGGCGCTGCCTGTGCCCTTCTCTTGGCCGATGCGCGTTGCCAACCTGAAGCGCTGTTTGCTGATAGAACGCATTCCCGTCAGCGATACAGGCAAGGAGCTGGTGCTCATCAACCTGCATTTGGAAGCCTACGATGACGGCGAAGGCAAGGCCGCGCAGACCGAGCAGCTGATGCGCACAATGCTCACCGAGTACCGAAAAGGCAATTACGTGATTGCGGGCGGGGATTTCAACCAGACCTTTGAAGGCGCGCCTTCCTATCCCGAGGTGGACATATCCGGATGGCGACCCGGCCTTTTGCGTAACAGCGACCTACCCACCGGCTTTCGCTATGTCTTTGATGCCGACAGCCCCACCTGCCGCTTGCTCAACGCGCCCTACGGCGGCACTCGCAAGGGCACTCAGCTCTACGTGATCGATGGCTTTATCGTGTCCGACAACATCAAGGTCAACAATGTCGAAACCATCGATCTCAACTTCCGTAGCAGCGATCACAACCCCGTAGCGCTTCAGATTACGCTACAGTAAACGAGGAGG
>JAVVVJ010000047.1:17062-21402 GCA_036652695.1 Clostridia bacterium
TTGATTGCATTCCAGCGCTTGAGATACGGGAAGAATTTGCGAAGCTCCTGCTCCGCTTGCGCCTCGGTTTTGTCGGGCATGGCTTTGACGATGTGGGGAAGGCAGAACTTGATCATTTCTTCCATGGTGCAGTCCGCGGTGAAATGACCGTTTTGATAGCAGTATTCGCAGTAATCCTCGCTTGGGATTCCATCGGCCTCCGCGCCGTACAATTCGCCGTCCATGGGCATACCACAGGATTGGCAGAACTTCATGGTTGCTTGCATTTGCCATTCCTCCTTTCTTCCCGTTCATCATACCAAACGAAACCTGACAACAGCCGTCAGGTTTCGGAGTTTTTTTGAATGATTTTTTTGGCTTTTGTGATCATTTGCGCGCGCAGCTGGGCGGGTTGCTCTACAAAAACCGTTTCGCCAAAGGTGAACAGGTAGCTGAGCAGCCAGCCATCGGGCGACATGCTGGTGCGCACAAGCAGCTCGCCAGTGGGGAGAGCCTCAATGCATGCGCCCTCAAACTCGTCATATACGCGGGGAGCGGCTTGGGGTGCGAAGCGTAGGCAAACCGGAATTTTTGTGAGGCTCGCGCCGCTATCTGCCCAGTCGATGGGCGGCGGGATCAGTTCGGTTTGAAATTGCTCGTCCGTGATGCACAGCTCGCTGATGCGCGCCATTTTAAAGGTGCGGTAGTCGCTGCGGTGCAGGCAGTACGCCTGCATATACCATGCGCTTTGCTTAAAAACCAGTTTGGCGGGCATGGCGCTCCGGCGCGATAGCTGCCCGTACATATCGCGATATGAAAAGGCGATGATGCGGCGCTGGAGGATCGCGTCCCGCAAAAGCGCGAACCGGCGGCGCTCTTCCTCATCACCGCCCCAGCGGGTGAAATCCACCTCGATCCAATCCGTGCGCTGGGTTGGGAAAAAGGCGCGCAGTTTTTCCAGAAGCGCGCCAGCTTCCGGCTGTGCGGCAGCGAGGCTTTGCAGGCCGAAGAGCATCTCGCGCTGCTCCTCCTGCGATAACAATCGTTTATCCAACACAAAGCCGGGCAGAAGCGAAACGCCCCCGCCCTTGCCTTGCTTGGTATGAATGGGAATGCCTGCCGCGCTTAACCTGTCGATATCACGGTAGATGGTGCGCTCTGATACCTCCAGCCGCCGCGCAAGGTCTGGCGCGGTCAGCGTATCGCCTGAAAGCAGCAGGTAGAGAAGTTTAAATAGTCTGCTTTCTCGCATCGCACGCTCCCGCATGGGTTACCTTTTGCCGGATTTGCGCGTCGATGGCGGCGGCAGCGTTCTTGCCCGCGCCCATCGCCAAAATAACGGTGGCTGCGCCCGTAACCGCATCGCCGCCAGCGTATACGCCATCGCGGCTGGTGAGGCCGTTTTCTTCACGTAGCACAATGCAGCCGTGGCGGTTGGTTTCCAAGCCCGGCGTCGTGTTGTGCAGCAGGGGATTGGGGCTGGTGCCGATGGACATGATCATGGTATCCACAGTCAAGGTGAACTCGCTGCCCGCTTTGACCACCGGGCGGCGGCGTCCGCTTGCGTCCGGCTCGCCGAGCATCATTTCCACGCAAACCATGCCGGATACAAAGCCGTTTTCATCGCCAAGCACACGAACAGGGGCGCAGAGGGTTTTGAAGAGGATGCCCTCCTCCTGCGCGTGCTCAACCTCCTCGCGGCGCGCGGGAAGCTCCTCCATGCCGCGCCGGTATACGATGTAGACCTCTTGTGCGCCAAGCCGCTTTGCGCAGCGCGCCGCATCCATCGCCACATTGCCGCCGCCGACCACCGCTACGCGGTTGGAGCGGCGGATGGGGGTGGCGCTGCCCTCGCGATATGCCTTCATGAGGTTGATGCGCGTAAGGTATTCGTTGGCGCTGTACACGCCCTTGAGGCTTTCACCGGGGATGTTCATAAAATTGGGCAAGCCTGCGCCGCTGCCGATGAACAGCGCCTCATAGCCCATGCCGAAAAGCTCGTCGACCGTGAGCGTCTTGCCGATCACGGTGTTGCACTCAATCGCTACGCCCAAGGCGCGAAGCCCGTCGATTTCGTGGTTCACAATGGCTTTGGGCAAACGGAACTCGGGGATGCCGTAGCTGAGCACACCGCCCGCGATGTGCAGTGCCTCGTACACCGTAACGGCGTAGCCTAGCTTGGCAAGGTCGCCCGCGCAGGTGAGGCCGCTCGGACCCGCGCCGATCACCGCGACCTTGTGCCCGTTGGGGGTTGGGCGTACCGCCGCATCGGTCGCGTGCTCGCGGTGCCAGTCCGCTACAAAGCGCTCCAAGCGGCCGATGCCGACGCTTTCGCCCTTGATGCCGCGCACGCATTTGCCCTCGCACTGGCTTTCCTGTGGGCATACGCGCCCGCATACGGCAGGCAAGGAGGTGGAGCGGCTGAGCAGCTCATATGCGCCCTCCATATCCTCATGCGCTACGCGTTCAATAAACGCGGGGATGTCGATCGCTACGGGGCAGGCAGAGACGCAGGGTTTGTTTTTGCAGGCCAGGCAGCGCTTTGCCTCGCTGACCGCGGTGTCATAGAGGTAGCCCAGCGCGACCTCGTCAAAGTTGTGGTTGCGCACCTGCGGCGGTTGCACGGGCATTGGAGCCCTTTTGGGATTCATATCAGGCACGGCTTGCCGCCTCCTTTTCGTACAGGTGGCAGGCGGCTTCGCGGGCATGCGTCTCAAAATCGCGATACATGCTACCGCGCGCCAGCGCCTCGTCAAAGTCCACCAGGTGACCGTCAAAATCCGGCCCGTCCACGCAGGCAAATTTGGTTTCGCCGCCTACGCTAAGTCGGCAGCCGCCGCACATGCCTGTGCCATCCACCATGATGGGGTTCATGCTCACCATGGTTTTGACACCGTATTTCGCGGTGGTCTTGCATACAAACTTCATCATGATCAGCGGGCCTATGGCGATCACCTCGTCATATTGGTTTCCGGCTTGGATCAGCTCCTCCAGAGCACCCGTCACAAGACCTTTTTCGCCATAGCTGCCATCGTCCGTTACCATGCGCAGCTCCGCGCTGACGGCGCGAAACTCGTCCTCTAGGATGACCAGCTCCTTGGTGCGGAAGCCAACCACGCTATGAACTGTGCATCCCTGCTCATGCAGCTTTTTGGCCACGGGATAAGCGATAGCACAGCCTACGCCGCCGCCCACCACGCAGACCTTGCGAAGCCCCTCGGTATTTGTGGGCGTGCCAAGCGGCCCCACCAGATCGTGCAGGCTTTCGCCTTGCGCGAGCGAATTGAGCTCCATGGTGCCAGCGCCCACAATTTGATAAATGATGGTCACCGTACCCGCCTCGCGGTTGTAATCCGCGACGGTCAACGGGATGCGCTCGCTTTCATCTTTTGCGCGCAAAATGACGAATTGCCCCGGCTCTGCCTTGCGGGCGATGAGCGGCGCGGAAAGGGTCATTTTGATTACGGTGGGGTTGAGCGCAACCTTTTGCAGAATTTCAAACATCAATGATACCCCTCGTTACGCGTTGACCGCGACGCATTCGATCTCCACCAAGCCACCCTTGGGCAGCGCCGCCACCTGTACGCAGCTTCGCGCGGGGAAAGCACCCTCAAAAAAGCGCTGGTAAATGGTGTTCACGGTTGCAAAATCGCCAAGGTCGGTCACAAATACGGTGGTCTTTACGATGCTGGCATAGCTCATGCCCGCCTTTGCGAGGATTTCGCCAAGGTTGCGCAGGGCCTGCTCCGTCTGCATTTCCACGCCGCAGCATAGCTCGCCTGTGGCGGGGTTGATGCCCAGCTGACCGGAGGTATAAAGCGCACCTCCCGCTAAAACGGCTTGAGAATAAGGGCCAATGGCCGCAGGCGCGGCGGTGGTGTGAATGATCTCTTTGCTCATGTTGATTTCTCCTTTGCTTCGCGCGATGGGCGCGTCTGTCGATGGGTTCAGCTTATTGTAACATTCGACGGACGCGGTGTAAAGCGTTCAGAGGTTTATTCCCAACGGGAAAAACGCGCTACTCCTCCTGCACAAGGACACCAAAATGATCGGAAACCACGGGATAAAAGGAGTTGTTGAAGATGACGCGGCTGCTCGCGGTGAGGCCATCGCGGTTTGTCAAAATGTAATCAATCCGCATACCATGCACAGGCTCCTTGCGCCAGCCGTCAATTTGCCCCCCAACGGTGATGCCGCCGTCCTTTTGCTGGGCGCGCTGGTAGCAATCCTGCCAAAAGGTTCCTTTTGTGATTTGCGCGTAGCCTTCCCCCGGGATATGCGCTGGGCAATTGAAATCGCCCACTTGAGGGATTATTTGGAGCTACAGCAGATGCACTTTTCAGGTCGGCTTCAGGTGACGG
>JAVVVJ010000048.1:0-20987 GCA_036652695.1 Clostridia bacterium
CAAGCATTTCTCTTGCTTTGGCGCTTTTTTATTTTTCGGAAGTGGCAAAGTCGGGAACGTCCGTTAACCCGTGACAAGCTCAAACTTCTCCCTGTTCAATCCCCAGGAAATATGCTATACTGCACCTGTCTCCATGCGATGGTTAGGGTGATCAAAGCACATTTTTACCCTCTTGATTGTACAATGGGCGATGCTCCGTTTGAACAAAATTTGCTTTTGCCATCCGCAACATACGATAGATAAAGAGGTGCTCATTTCCTATGAATCAAGCAATTCCACGTCTTGGCGCACGTATCTGCGCCTTTGCGCTCATGCTGTTGGTTGCGCTCACGTCCCTTTCACCCTCTGCCTTTGCCGAGGAGGATCGCGCCGCGTTGTTTGACGCCGCGCGCGCCGCGCTGCTCACCCCCGCGCAGGAAGGCATGCAAAGCGGTCTCTATTTTCTGCATACGGGCGACAGTGCCTATGTGCCGGATGTCGCGCCGGAGATCACCCCCTATGACGAGCGGGAAACGACAGTCTACCCCGCCGTAGCGGGCAACTTCAGCAGCGATAATCAAAGCGTTGTCACCGTTTCGCAAAACGGCCTGATGGAAGGCGTAGCCCCCGGCACAGCCAACGTCACTTATACCGCCGTAGATGGCGAGCATGTTTACGCGGTCACCGTTGGGGATGAGTATCTGCCCGAAGCGGCTAAAAACTACGTCTATATTGCAAAGCGCGAGTTTTTTGAAGTGAAGCGCGCGCGTCTGCCTAAATACAACAAATATGCCAAGTGGTATTACGGCAAGAAAAAAGAAGTCGGCTGGTGCTCTGTGTTCACCATTTACTGCGCCAATGCCGCTGGAACCAATCCCTTGAAGGAAAAGGAGCTGAACCTGCAAGACCCGCCCATGGTGCAATACATGCGGGAGGGTCAGGTGGGCAACCAATATGATGGCTTTCTAGCAATGAACCGCTTTGTGGGCGTGCCAAAGCCCGGTTATTTGGTGATCTACGCGGACATGAGCAACGGCTACAAAGTAACGCATATCGGCTCCGTGGTAGCGGTGGAGGATCGCGGAAACGGCCTGTACGCCGTAACCACCGTAGAGGGCAATATGAGCAATTCCGTAAAAAGCTACCGTTACCTGTACAACAGCAATGCCGATAATCATCTGGTGGGCACTCAAAAGGGTTTGAAGCTGCAAAACAATATGGATGTGCTGCCCGCAGACGAGCAAACCGACCCTCTTGCGCAGTATGAGCTGCATACCGATCATTGGTCGGTCTTTGGCTTTTGCCAAACTTGGGAATAATGTGGTTTCAACCCCGCACGAGCAGGGTATCCTGTGTGTGTACATAAACACACACCTAAATATAAAGGAGGTAGAACCTTATATGAAACCTTTGAATGGTACCAAAACCGAAGCCAACCTGATGACTGCTTTTGCCGGTGAGAGTCAAGCGCGCAACAAGTACACATATTATGCTTCCAAAGCTCGCAAGGAAGGCTATGTACAAATTGCCAATATTTTTGAAGAGACCGCTGGCAACGAAAAGGAGCACGCCGAGCTGTGGTATAAGTACCTGCATAACGGCGAAATACCCACCACGCAGGAAAACCTGTTGGATGCCGCCAACGGTGAAAATTACGAGTGGACGGATATGTATGCCCATATGGCAGTCGAAGCCAAGGAAGAGGGCTTTGACGAGCTCGCGCGGCTGTTTGACGCAGTTGCTAAGATTGAAAAAGGTCACGAGGAGCGCTATCGCAAGCTGCTGTCCAACATTCAGGAGGGGCTTGTGTTCAGCCGCGATGGGGATATGATCTGGCAGTGCAGCAACTGCGGTCATATCTTGATCGGCAAAAAGGCGCCCGAGCTCTGCCCCGTGTGCAAGCATCCCAAGGCGTATTTCCAGCTCAAGCCGGAAAACTACTAATTCAACTCACAAAAAAGCTGTCGCCTAATGGCGTTGCAAGCGGGAGTAGACGCGGGTGTAACCCGTGCCTACTCCCGCTTGTTTTCATGCGCATCCGGCCGTTGCTCCCGTGCCTAAACCCGCCAGAGCCTTTTCAATCCCCAGAAGCATCGCGCGGCCATGGCGAGATCATCCTCCGGCGTCTTGAAGCGTTCGTTTTCAAAAATCGTATCCACTTCCATGGCGGCGTTCGCGCTCAGGCGTGCGCCGCCGCGCTCGCCATCGCCCTCGAAGGCCGCTGGCATCAGCCGCTTCGCCGCCTGCGGAAATCCGCGGTAGAACAGCGGCAGAAAAACCGTCATCGGGTTTTCGCGCGCACGCCCCACATCCTCTGCAAAGGTGCCGTTCCAGCGATCCACGCTTTGCAAGGTGCTTTGCAGGCTGTCGTCCTCGCTCAAAAGCCCGATGGCCACTTCCTGCTTGGGCTGGCGGCTCTGCACGAGCAGCAGCGTGCGTGTGGGATGCGTAATGGGCAGGCAGCCAATGGCCAACTGGCACAGTTTTCCGCGCTGCTCATCGTCAAAGGCCTTCAAGAACTGCCCCCCGTTGCCCGCCACGCACAGCTCCATACGGCGCGGCAGCAACGCGCGAAGCTCCTCATCCTCATAGGCGCGGCGCAGCAGCTCCCCACAGACATAAAACAGGAAGCCAACATTAAACAGCAGCAGGCTTTCCACATAGCTGATACGCCCCTCCGCACGCGTCTGCGTAAGCGTTGCACGGATTTCGGCGGCGCGCTTTGCAAACAGATCATCCAGCAAAAACATGCCCTTTTGCCGTCCGCGCGTGGTGGACGCGCCTGCTCGCAGCACGCGCGCCACCTCCAGCGCCGGGCCACGCAGGCGTGCGGGCGCGTCGGCGAAATCCTGCTCAAAATCCGCCACATGCCACGCAGAGATGGAATCATACAGCATCTGCCTGCACCCCAGCAGCAGCGAGCTTTCCACCGTGGCATAGCGCGCGTTGTTAAGCCACAGGCTCAAATCCGTCGTTCCGCCGCCGATGTCCATATTCAAATAGCCCGCGCGCGCGTTGACCTCATTGCGGCTGCGGAAATACAGGCCGTCCGCTTGGTTCTCCGTTGCGTAGAGCACGGAGGGGAAGCCCTGCGTAAGCGGCATGCCCACTTCCTGTGCCACCTCGCGCGACAGGCCGCGCATCATCTCCAAGAACGCCTCCTGCCTGTGCAAGGGAAGGGCGTTTGGCATCGACACGCGCCACGAGAGCGAGGGCGAGCCCCACAGCCGCGCAGCCAGCGACGCTTGCAGCATCACCTGCTTGAGGAACAGGCGCATGCAGCGCAGCACGTATTCCTCTTCGCCCCATTTCAGATCGTAGTACAGCGTATTTTCATTTTTGCGCAGCAGCGCGGAAAGGCTTTCGCGGTAATAAATATGCCCATCCTGCAAGGGGCCGCGCCACGCGGCGGGGTCGTCCGTGAACATATCCATTACGCTATAGAACATGATTCTGCCGCCGCTTTCCTCCGGCATAAGCGCCGTTTTGGGCAGCAGCTCGTCCGGCAAGAAGCGCTCGTCCTCTGCCATGGGGGCAAGCAGCGCGCAATGCATGCAATCGGGCAGCAGCGCGGGCTGCACCTTATCTCCCTGACGCAGCATCACCGTGGTTGCGATGCTGCCAAAATCGATGCCGACAGCAGCGGTCGTCTCGTGCCGGATAGGTCTGCGCGCGCAATCGTTGATCAGCGCACCGATGGAAAGCGTCCCGCGCGATAAGCACACGAAAGCCGGGAAGCGCTCCGTGCGCGCCGTATGCCATGCACGCTCCCCCTCTGGCGGTGGAGTGCCGCCCGCCGCCCGCCCAACGCTGAGCCGTTGTCTGCCCTTGCTTGCGCCGCCCGGCAAGCTGCTAGGCAAGGCGCCCATCGCGCCAGCTATGCCAGCCGCGGTCGTTGCTTCCGCCACAGCAACCACATCAGCCTTGCCTTGCGCCGCCATGGGAGGAATCGTTTCGCCCTCCGCGCTTGCTGTGCGTAGCGTTCCCTGCGCCCACCCATCTGTGCGCAGCGTCCACACGTCCACCACATCCGGCCGGTGCGTATAGACAAAATAGGCCTTCCAAAGCCCCGGCGCAAGGCGCGCGTTCGGCCATGTCACCACATAGGGCATTGCGCAAGCTGGCAGCGCAAAGGCGCCGCCTTCCTCCGGCTGATCCGCAAGCCGATAGCTTCGCACAAAGGTGACAGCGTTGATCGTCGCCGTGCCCGTGCCGCGCGTGCGGCTTTGCACGCGAAAGCTCGCCTCCACGCACTGCTTGCGCGCATCCAGCTTGAATTGCAGGCTCTTGGGCTGAAGGCGCGCGGCAGCCGGATCGTCCAGCTCCCCCTGTGCTTGCAGCCACGCGCAAAGCTCCGGCGAAAGCGGGGGAATCGCATAGCGCAGCGCTTCACCGCCCTCCAGCCTGCACGCCTGCGCAAGCACGGGATCATCAAAGGGCGCTTGCTCCGCGCCGTCAATCAGCAGCAAGCAATCCGAAAAAGGTTTTTCGGCACAGATAAAGCCGGTTTCGCCAAACATCTCCCGCAACAGGCGCGAAAGCTCCACCGGGCGTTCACGCATGGGATAGCGCAGCGTCATGCCGCAGTCGCTTCGCGCGGGGCGCTCCTCACATTCGTTCGCCCATTTTTCCAGCAGCTGCAACACCTTCCCGCTTGCGCCCACACGACGTGCCAGCGCGGCTTGCAGCTCTCCAAGCGTCTGCAAAGCCTTGCGGCTCCACTCCCGGTTGAACTGATCCAGCAGGTCAATTTCCCGCCCCAATCGGGCAAGCGCCTCGTCCTCGCCCAATGCGTTCGCGGGTTCCTCCAGCCACGCCGTGGACGCGCGCGCAAAGGGCACGCCCTCCAAGATCAAATAGCTTTCCTCCGGCTGCTCAATATCGTCCGGCAGCTCGCCATTCACCGACAGCAGCTCGCGCACCAGCGGATTTTGCGCCAGCGTGGCGGTCAGCAGCCGCTCCCTTCGCTCCGTCACCGCGCCTTGCGTGCGCTCCCTGAGGCAATAGGCCGCCAGTACGCGGGTGCGAAGCGCCCATTCCGCCTCCGGCTCGCCTGCCTCTAGACGCTTGCGCCAGCCCTCCCGCGCGCGGAGCAAATCATCGGCAAAGCGCCCCAGCAGCGAGCACAGTCGCGCATCCGGCGCATAGAGCGGGCTATGGAGCGCCTCGCGCTCGTTAAGCGCCTGCAAAAGCCGAAGCTGCGCCACCAGCCGCGCGCGGTCGCGCTCGTCCATCCCCTCGCAGGGGTCGATGAAGCGCTTGCGCTTGCGGTCATACCATGTAATGCGCCTTGGCAGAAGCTCGCTCCAATCCTCCTGATCGGCAGCCGGCATGATCACCATGGCGTTGGAGAGCAAGCACAGCGGCCTTGGCTCCGCGCCATCCGCGCGGCGCGGCGTGAGCGTCATCACCCGCAAGCCTTCGCCCGCACGCTGGGGGGAAAGCGCCGCGCGCACCGAGGCACAAAAGCCCGTTTCCTCTTCTCCCAGCCGCTCCATCCCAAGGGTCGGCCAAGTATCATCCTTCTCCCAGCCATCCCACAGCAGCAGCATGGCAAGGATCGCGCGGTAGTCCAGCATCTCCTGATGCCGCATCGCCGCCTCATGTGGAAGCCGTGCCAAGCGGCGAAGCTGCTGCTCGCTCGCCAGCACATCCGGAATGGCGTACCCCACATCCTTGCCCGGCGCACACATGTATTTGGCGACGTTTTCCAGCCATTCGCGCGGGCGGCGGTTTTCATCGTTCAAAATACCCGGCGTGGCCTGATAGCCAATATGAAAGCCCTCGTTCATCGGCGGCAGCAGCGTAAGATATGAGGTTCGCGTATCCAGCGCGTCCTTTTCCTCATCGCGCTGCCTACCCCCATGGGCAAGAAGCCGATTTTGCCTATTCATTTTCATCGCCATCCTTTCGCCCAAGAAGAGGCAGCTCTGCTGGCCGCGTAAGATCGTCCTTGTCTGCCGGGTTCGTTTGGGAAATTGCTTTGGACTTCTGAGGGGCTTTGGTGCGCGGGGCGTTTTGAAGCGCTGCCCCAAAGCCCGGCAGGGGTTCTCCCCTCCCCGCACCCCACGCTTTGGCTTCCCAATCATTCCTCCATCACAGCCCCGAGCAGCACCGTCAAAAAGCCTGCGAGCGCCGTATCCGGTTGAGCCGCCTCGCACTCGCCGCCGCCCAACCCCGCAATCACATGCGCCATATCTCGCCGATCGGGCACTCGATTCACAATCAGGCGCTCCAGCCCCTTTTGCACAACTTCCGCCGCGCTTTCCACACGCGCGGCGTCACGCCGTCTACCGCTCGCGCCATATTCGCTCAACAGCGCATAAAGAGCGCTCAATACCTCCGCGTTTACAAGCTCGTTTTCCGTAAGCTCCCCCGTCTGCTCCTGCGCAGGCGCGGGATATGCCGCCACAACATTGCGCCGGATGGCATCCTCAATATCCGCCTGCGTGGCGGCAAGGCGCTGCTCCATCACCGCGCGTGAGCGGCGCATGGCGCGCAAGCGCTCCTCTGCCTGCCGCAGCGCTTCCGCCTCCACCAGCGCGTGATCCTCCCCATGCCACAGCGTCACGCGCTCTTCCAGCTCCTGCATATCCACCCGCTGGCGCGTTAGGCGCTCGCGCTCCTCCTCCTGCGCGGCGTTGAGGATGCCCAGCCATCTGCTGCCGCCGATGCGGCCAAGCAGCGTCACGCGCTGCTTTTGCATCTCCTCATACTCCGCTCGCAGGGCGTCCGCTTCGCCGCGTTCAGCCGCGGTCGCGTCCGTGCGCTCGCCACGCCCATTCAGCAGCACCATACGGTCGATCAGCGCACGATAGTTTTCGGCGGCAAGCGCCGCGTCGCTCTCCACCGCGCGCGCCTTGCGCACGGTGGGCGGCAACGAACGCACAACCTGCACCATCCAGTTGGTGTAAAACGCCAAGAAATGGTACAGCGCATCCAAGCCGCCTTCTAGCCGCGCGCGCTGCTCGGCGCGAAAGCGCCTCGCCTGATGAAAATAGGGCGCACAGTAGTTGACTCTCTCGCCCTGCCGCCCCTTGCCGCTGACCACCATCCGCAGCGTCGGGTAGCATTCCGCAAAAAACACAGCCGCCGCCTTCAGCAGCGCTCCATAGCCCACGCGGTAGCGCTCGGCCTCGCAATCAAAGCTCTGCCACGAAAAGGCAGGCGTATGCCACTGATAAAAATAGCAATCGATATGATGCGCCTCTGTGCCGCGAAAGCTTGTGCGGAAAAAGCGCGAGATGCACCGCGTGGCGAGCCATTCCAGCATATGCGCGTCATTTTCTTGGCTTTGCGAGCCTGTGGAGTATACGCGAGTGGTCACAAACGCCTCCTGCGGCAAACCCAGCAGGTAAATCGCGTCAAACACGCCCGTGGGATCGTCCTCGTCGTCGCGCACCATGCCCTCCATACCATAGTATTGTAGCGCCGTACGCGCCTTGTCCATAAAGGTGGAGCTTTTTACCACAATTTCTAGCTCCTCATCGTGCGAAGCGGCGGGCACTTGATAGTATGGCAGCATCAGCATTGCCGCCAGCTCGAAGCGGTCGCTGCTCGTGCGGAACCGTTCGCGCAGGTACTTGGAAAGCGCCGGAATGCCAGACGCGCCCGTTCCGCCAAAAATGCTGCCGCAGAGCACGAGCTTCACCGTTTCGCCCAGATCGATGTCCCTCCGTATGGCATTCATCATCTCCCGCAGTTCGTCTGGCTGCGCCTGCTCCTGCGGTTCGTCCAGCGCCTTTAACAGGTCCGCAAAGAAGAGCACGCCCAAATCGGGATGCCCGCGAAAGCCTTCGCTATATTCCAAGCTCGCCTCGGTCTTGCTGAAGAGCGTGCGGGCAAGCAAGCGGTCTCGCACATGGTTTTGAGACATGCCCGTAACCGACGCCGCGCGCTTGCTTAGGTTCATGTTCCAGCGCTCCACGTGAAGCGCCGTGTGAAAGCCCCGATGGTGGTACGGCGCGGTAACGAAGGTCTCGCGCACACGCTCGTAATACTCCGCCGCGCGCTTTGCGCGGGTGGTGTTTCCGCAAGCCGCGTCCACATCCACAGAGAGCAGATGCAGCTGGGGAATGGGCGTTTCGCTCCCATCCGCGTCCCGCGTGTAAAACACGTCCGCGCACGCGCCATAAACGAGGCTTTCCAAAATTTTATTGCCCGTGCCGCCCACGGCGATCACATAATAGCTCATCCGCGCCTCCTTACAGCCGCTTGAAAAAGGCATGCCTGCCGCTAAGCGCCGGCGGCGCGGCCAACCGGAAGCAGCACAGCGCCGCCAGCGCGTTGAGCGCGTAGGCGACGAAATACACAAGGAAATCCCAAGCCGTGCGCTGGGGGATAAACCGCACGCCCGCCAGCCATACCGTGGACGCAAACAACGCGTTAATCGCCCAGATGCCCGATTGCAGCAATCGGTACGTATGCACAGCGCGCGCTGTGTTGCGCGCCGTAAAAACGGCGCGTCCGTGCGCAAAGCGCCACAGGAGCTGCGTAAGCAGCGTAAGCGCCCACGCGGGCACATAGCAGCCCACCAAAAACGCGCGCCACGCGCCATCCCGCACCGCAAGCGCGGCACGCCACAAAGCCGGGTCGGCGGCGGCAGGGTCAGCGGCGGCGTTTGCCATGCCGCTCAGCGTGCCCGATAGCAGCGGCAGCGCGTCCAGCAGATGCCGCGCCACATTGGGGGCGGTGCCCGCCAGTTGGTAGGGATAGCAGAGCCACAAGCCCATCGCCTGCCACAAAACCGGCACAGCAAAGCAGATCAGGTAACAGAATAGGCATTTGACATGGTTGGAAAAGCGAACCCGCACGCGCCTTCGCGCGGGGCTTTGTATGGCTTGCGCCTGCAAGGCGGCACCTCCTCACGGGTTCACATCCCGCTTTCTCATTGAACAAACACATCAAAAACATAGCGCACGCACGGCACCTCCCGCACGTTGGCGGCGGCGCGGAGCTGCTCCGCAAGCTCCGAAAGCCCCGGCGCCAGATACACCGGTGGAAAATCCGGAATAGGCATGCCGTGATACGCACGGCTACCCGCCGCCCCCCACGCATGCTGGAACTGTGTTGGCACCAGCGCGGCATCGCGGTCATACTGCGTCATCATTGCGGTAAACGCTTCCCAAGCCGCAATCTGCTCCTTGGTAATCGTGGTGTTTAGCCGGTTTTCCCATTCCACACTCGGCCAGGTGAGCTGCTCGCCGGTCAGGTCAGCGCTCACCAGCAAGCGGTAATAGCCTGCCTGCATGCGCCGTCCATCTGCGGCGATCACGGCGGACAGCGCCTTGCCGTCATCGCTCACCGCAATGGAGCGGAGTGTAAACGGGCTATCCTCCGGCGTTTCGGCAAACGGAGCGTCGCGCAATGCGAAAACGTACAGTTGGTCGCGCAGGGCGATCACCTGCGCCTCTGCGCCAAGCCGCTCCCTCGCGCCCGCCGTATTTGGCACGATCTGCGCAAGGAGCAGTGCGCTTTGCACCTCCACGCGCGCGTTGACCAGCTTCGACCAATCCACAGCCACGCCGTTTGGTAGCTCCTGCACGGGAAACGAAAGCGTCAGCGCGCGATCTGCGCCATCCGCCGCAACCTCCGCCGTGTTCAGCCCGTTTTCCACCGCTACCGTGCCCTCGCCCTCGGTTACGGCGAGCGCCGCGCCCACCGTATCCTGCGCATACCCCTGCACGCTTGGGCGCTCCACCACGGTAAACTGGCATTCAAACGCGAAGGGCTGCTGCTCCACGGTTTGACCGTTTGCGGCATAGACCAGCCCGCCGTTTTCCGGCCCGCGCAGACCCTTGAGCGCGTCATCGGCGCTCAGCTGGCGGTTGAGCGCATCGGTAAAGCCGCGAAGCTGCACGGGCTTGCCAACCACCAATGCAAGGAGCGTGCGCGGCATGGGCTGCACGCCATCGCTCAAATAGGTGCGGCTGTTATAGCGCAGCCGCCCCCACAGCAGCGGCTCGGAAAAATCCGCTGCGCCAAAGCTGCTCATCTGCCCCATATAATCCAGCGTAAAGGCATACAGCCCCACGCTCAAGCCCCGTTCAAACACGCCGCGCTCGCGCAAAAGCTGCTCCACATAGGCAATCGGCGCGCCATCCAACGCAATTCCGCTCAGCCTGCGCAGCCCCGCCGGATCAAAGGTGATAACAGACAGGCGCGTAAGGTCGATGTTTTGCAGCGCGTAGATCAGCGGCGCATCCGTCTCGCTGCCCACGGCGCTCATATCGCTGGCGTTGCCCGTGCGCAAAGCCGCGATCTGCGCGTCAAGCGCTTGGCTCATGCGGCTTACCTGCCCCGGGTTTTCAAGCTCCGCGCCATCATCTGCCGCAAAGCGGCTCATTTGATTCAGTTTTTCTGTGCCAAGCGCATAGAAGCTGCCTGCCATATTTTCGCCGGAAAGCTCCGCAAAGAGCGTCGGCATGGGATCAATCGCATACGTCAGCAGATCCCGGCGCACGGAGCGCAGCGCATCCGCGCCATTCGCCGCCAGCCCCATGCCCGCTAGGTACTGATCCGTCAGGCGTTCATTTCCACAGCGCAGAACGCGCACGCGCGAATCTCCCGCCGCAATCAGCATATCGCGCAGCACGTTCTCATACCAGCCGGCTTGACCGCCGTAGCGGTAATGAAAGCCGCCCTCGCGATATTTGCGGCTCATATGCGGGTAGATGCTCTCGGCAGATTGATTGATGCCGCCCATCAGCTGTGAGGCGTCCAACCACAGATCCACGCGCAAATGCCCCGTCGAAGCGCTCTGGGCAGCGTCCTCCTGCGCCTGATACGCGGGCATTGCAAGCACGCGCATCGGCAGGGACGCAGCGCCGCCGCCATCCTTTGGCGCAAGCGCCGTGCAGCCCGCCGCCAAAAAAGGCATGCACAGGCAAAGCACCAAGCAAAGCCATCTGCGCACGCGCACCCCTCCCATTCAAACTCCTAAGGGGATTCTATTCGACCTTCCCTTCCACTTTCCCTGCCTTGGGCGCATGCGCATACATTTGCTCGTACAGCCGCAAATATGCACCGAAGCGCCAATCGCTCTCGTATTCGGCGGCGCGCAGGTAGCAGGCCGCCGCCTGCTTGGGCGCGGCGCAGAGGCGGCGCACGGCTTCTGCCGCAGCCGCGATATCCCCAAGCGGCACCACCTCGCCCACATCCTCCGTAACGATTTCCGGCATGGCGGTAGCGTGATAGCACAGCACCTGCGTGCCGCAGGCAAGCGCCTCCACAAGCGTCATGCCCATGCTCTCCTCATGGCTGAGGCTGACGTACAGCTCCGCCGCCGTATACAGCGCGCATAGATCCGCCACGTTGCCCGTACGCCGAATGCCATGCACCGTATGCGGGGGCAGGCTGTGAATTTGGTATTCGTCCAACCCAATCGCCGCCACATAGTAGGCATCGCCTAGCGACTGCGCAAGCTCAATCAGATCCTCCAGCCCCTTGCGCGGCTCCCAAATCGCCGCCGCGCTCAATACCAGATGCCGCCCCCTCAGATCATCCAGCTGGTAAAACGATACCACGTTGCGCAGATACTGTTCATCCCCGCATGGCCCAAAGGTGTGCAGGTCAATCCCATTGGGCAGCACATAAACGGGAAAGCGCTTGAGGAAGGAAAGCTTCACCTCGTCCGCCAGCCATTGCGAGGGCGTAGCCAGCACCATATGCGGCACGCCGCAGAACAGCGCGCGCTTTTGCCGCCAGTTGCGCGCGCTTTGATCCACCAACAGGCTGCTTGGGTACAGCCGCTTCAGCGGGCAGCGCCCGCAGCCGCCCTGCCAGCGCTCGCAGCCATCCGTCTGCGCACGGCGGCGCTTGCTGCCCTCCAAGGGCGGCGCGTTTTTCGCCATCGTATAATAGGCGCAATGCCCCGTGAACGCCCAGCAATCGTGCAGCGTCCACAATACGGGAATATCCTTGCGCTTGAGGTAGGCAAACAGCGTAGGCAGATGCAGGTAATAGCCATGCAAATTATGCAGATGTATCAGATCCGGCTTGAACGCCTCCAGCTGCCGTATCAAGCCTTTGGTTGCCGCGCGGCTAAAAAACCCCGAACGATCCGTAAGCCGCGCCAGCGCCACATGTGTGAGCGTGTTCGTCTGGCAGCGCGCGTGATCCACCACGCCCGCAAGCTTGCTATGCGTCGCCTTGGTCAGCTTTGTGCCAATGCGGAAGCTTGGCACATCCGGCGGCGCAAACCCGCGCGCGTGGCAGAGCAATGCCCGATGCCCAGCCCGCATCGCCAATCTGCAAAGCTCCACCGCAATTCGCCCCGTGCTCAACCCCGCTTCCACGTTGATCTGTGCAATACGCAACGCAAGGCCTCCTTCGTATTGATAGGGGAACGGGGGGCATTGAGAGCATTCCTCCCAAGTCCCCCCGCAAAAGAGCGTCATTCATTTCGAATTTGCTGATACGGAATCGCGGGCTGGAATACCCCGTTCCTCCGTTTCGTTCCGCTTTCCCCGGGCGGTTTCATCGGCCTCCAGCACCACCTTGAGGATATTGAGGAGCACCGGCCCCGCAAGAAGACCCAAAAAGCCAAGGGCGCGGTAGCCCGCATACATGGCGATCATCGTAGCAAGGGGGTAAAGGCCAAGGTTGTGCCCCACAATGCGCGGCTCAACCACCTGCCGAATCACGATGGTGCCCACATACATGCACGCCATGAAAATCCCCATGGCATAATCGCCAGCAATGAAGCCCAGTATGCTCCACGGAATCAAAAACAGCCCCGCGCCCACCACGGGCAGCGCATCCGCAATGCCGATGATAAACCCAAGCAGCAAGCCGTAATGCACCCCAAAAATCTCAAAAGACACCGAAAGGAATGCGACGATGATCAGCGATACCGTAACCTGACTTTTCAGCTGTCCAAAGAGCGCCTTCAAAAGGTCTGCCTTGATGGCGCGCCCGCGGGTACGCACGCTTTTGGGAAAGGTGCGGTTGAAATAACCCAGGATGCGTGCCTGATCGGCCGTCAGGTAATAGGTGCCCATCACGGTGAGCACGATGCTCAACAGCACATTGGGGATGGAGGTCGCGGTGCTCCACGCGCCGGAGGTAAGCATGGCGGACAGCGTACCCGCCAACCGAACCAAGCTATCGCCAAGCGCGGAAAGGGTATTGTTAAACAGCTCCAGCAGGTAGCCGGGCAAAATGCCCTGATACTGCGCATACAGCCCCTTCGCGTAGGGAAAAGCAACGTCCTTCACCCAAGCAATCACCTGCGGCAGGCCACCCAGCAGGCTTCGCAGCTCCTGCCCCAAGCGACCCACCAGCAGCGCCACCAGCACCCCCGCCACACCAAAGAAAAGCAGCATGCCCACACAGGTCGCAAGGCCGCGCCCCACGCGCAGGCGAGCACAGCGCACGGTAATCAGGCGCACAAAAGGCTCCAGCATCAACGAAAACAGCAGCGCCAGCAAAAAAGGCCAGCAGTAAGGCAAAAGCAAAACGGCCAGCGCCGCAAGCACAATGGTGAGCGCAATCAGCATACCCTTGCGTGGCAGGCCGTTCATGCGGTCATTCCACGCAGCAAGCCGCCGCGCAATGGTATCTCCCATGGAGGTATCCTCCTATCCTAAAAAGCGCTTCCAACAGGTCGGCTCGTGATCAATCACCACGCCAACCGCCTGTAGGTAGCTGTAGAGCGTAATAGAACCCATGTAGCGCATGCCGCGCCTTTTGAGATCGGCGGCCATGCGATCGCTGAGATCGGTGGTGGAAGCCGCCGCGCCGGTAGGGCTTCGCACGCTTTGACCATCCGTAAAGCTGTACAAATACTGTGCAAAGCCGCCAAACTCCTCCTGTATGGCCAGAAAGCACTTTGCGTTGCAAATGGCGCCCTCGATCTTGCGGCGGCAGCGCACAATGCCTGCGTCCTCCAGCAATGCGGCGATTTTCGCCTCGCCGTAGGCGGCAATTTTACGCGCGTCAAAACCATCAAAGGCTCGGCGGAAGTTTTCCCGCTTGCGCAGGATGATATACCACGAAAGCCCCGCCTGAAACGCCTCCAGCAGCAGCAGCTCGTAGAGCTTTTGCTCATCCCGCGTGGGAACGCCCCATTCCGTATCGTGATAGCGCTCCAGCAGTTCCCCCTGCGCCCATGCGCAGCGCTGCCGTTCATTGGTTGGCATCAGCCGCGTCCCCCTGCCCGCGCTTCCAGCGCGCACTCATGTACACAAGCAGGGTTTGAAGGTCGCGCAGCACGCCATCAAAAAGGTGCGCGCGCACGGCGCTCACAAGCACCACCATCACAATAGGCCCTAAAATGATGCCAATCACGCCGCCTAGGCGCATGCCCACAAACATGCCAATCAGCGACAAAAGCGGCGAAACGCCAAGGTTGCTGCCAAGCAGCGCAGGCTCGGTCACACGCCGGATCAGCGAATAAACAAGGTACAGCCCCAGCACCAGCCAGCCGCTATGGGAAGCGCCCACAATGAAGCAAACCGCGCTCCACGGGATGTAGAGCATGCCGCAGCCAAACTGCGGGATCATCTCCATCAGCGCCGCCACAAAGCCAATGAGGAACGCATAATGAAACCCAACGGCCTGAAAAAACACCCAGCCAACCAGCAGCGTGAGCACGGAAAACAACAGCTGCACGCGCAAATAGCCTACCATGCCTTTGCCAGCGGACTGGCGCAGCAGCCGGATTCGCCCATTCGCATCCGAAAGGCGATGCCGCTGCAAATAGCCTTGCAGGCTCTCATAGCGGTTGGTGATAAAAATGGTGCCAATCACCAGAAAATTGGCATAGATGAACGCATAGGGCAAGCTCGTTGCAAAGGAGAGCAAGGCATTCACCAGCCCGCCCGCCAGCGACATACCCGCGTCGCTCAGGGATTTAAAGGCGCTATCCAGCGATGTGTGGATGGTTCTGCCAATATCCTCCGGCAGCGTCTGCGCCATACCCAGCAGCTTGTTGGTTGCCGTTTGCAGTATGCCCACGACATTTGCGATAATGCTCGGCGCATTTTCAGCCGCGCTAATCAGCTGCACCACCGCAAAGGACGCAAACCAGTACAGCAACAGCAGCGCCGCCACCAGCATCAGCGTTATGCACAGGCCTACGGCGATCCCGCGCTTGATGTGCAGCTTTTGATTGACAAAGTGAATCAGCGGCTGTAGCATCGCCGCGGCTACCAAACCAATGATGAAGGGAGAGAGGATGCTCCAAACCTGCGGCACCACGGATAGCACGAGCCATGCCACCGCTGCCACAAGCAAGCAGCGCAGAACAAGCCGCTCTGCCGCATAGGCAACGGTAGATTCCCATCGTTTCACACGCGTCCCCTCCTGTGCTCCCGTTTAGAAATGCCCGCCGCCGCCGCCGTGGCTTGTGCCGCCGCTGGAATGCGTGCCGCTGCCACTTCCGCCGCCGCCGCCGCTTCCACTGCCGGAGGGCTCAGGCCTGCGAACCTGTGTGGTGGTGGTGCGCAGATAGGTATCATCCGAGCCTGTGATGGCAACGGAGCTGTTTTCACGGTAATCATAGTGGTAGGTGCTGCCCTTGAGCTTGTAGGTGCGGCTGATCATCGCCATAAAAAACAGACCAACCGCCAGCGCGGCGATTGCGCAAAAGAGCATTTCCGTGCCCGTAAGCACCTTGTGGCGAGCAGTAAGCCGCTCACCCGTCACAATGTCGTAACGGTACTGCCCCTCGGGAATCCCCTGCTTGATATCGTTGCGCACCATGCTCAACATATGCATGGCGGCGCCCAGATAATCGCCTTTTGCCAGCTCGCCCGTGCATTCCTCAATCGCGTCCTCGATGCGCGCATCCGTCATATAATCGATCATCGCGCCCCTGGTGGATAGGTAGTGATAGCGCTCCTGCATATCGATGTAGTACAAAATACCGCTGTGCTCCTCATCCAGCCCGAAGCCGCCTTGGTCGTAAAACGCATCGGCTATCTGCTGTGAGCTGGAATCCTCATGCTCCTCGTTAGAGGTGACAATCACAAAATCCATGTTCGTATCGGCCTGAAACTGCGCGATTTCGGAGGAAATCGCCCGTTCCTCCGCCGGGGTAAGCAGCTCCGCACGGTCATAAACGCGCGCCGTATCCTGCGCCAGCGCCCCGCTGGCACAGCCAAGCGCAAGCGCCGCGAGGAGGAGAATCGCAATGGCTTTTTTCATTATACTCTTCCTCCTCAAAACAGAAAATAGCTCAGCAAGCAGGCCACCACAAATGTGCCCGCCGCAACCAACAAGGAAACAACGTTCAGCTTGCTCCTTTGGATGGGCAGCTTGCCGCAGACCTCGCCGGTGCAGCCGTTCATGATATAGTAATAGGGGTCTTCTTTTTTTTGCTTGTTGGGATAGGTGAGCACCCATGTAGGCAGCAGCAGATACTGCGTATGCAGCTCGCGCAAAGCGGCTGTGGCGTTGCCATGGCAGCTGCTATAGGGCAGTTGCTCCGTCAGGAGCGGCTCCACATAGCCCTTGACCTCCTGGGTAAGATCCTCGGTGATGGATGCGGCATCCAAATCCCGGCGCTCAGCCAAAAAGCCGGATAGATACGCGCCGGAGAAGGGCTTGGCTTGATCCAGCGGGAAGGGATGAATGCCATCCGAAAGCTTGCGGTTTGTGCTCTTGAGCGCCGCGCGGATGATGTTGTTAAAATGCAGCTTGCCTTCGCGCAGCACATGAAAATGCTGCGTGCTGGTAATGATATACTTATCGGTGGTTGCGGTGCTCGTGTTGAGGCCTTCGCCCTCGAACGAGCCATCCACCTCGCACTGCGCCACAAAATAGGGATAGTACACACCGCTCATCTGCCCGACCTGCGCCTGGTTGAAGAAGCCAGCGGGCACGAAATGCTTTTTCTTAACCCAGCCCATGAAGCGCTCCACAGCCTTGTCCTTGCTAATGGTAAAGGGCAGCACGCAATCCGGCCGCATATCGGCGGTCAGCTTGCCTTGCAGCACAACGGGGTTGTGGCAGTAGTAGCAATTGGTAGCAACGGTGGTTTCATCGGTAACGATCTCGCTACCGCAGCTTGGGCAATGATAAACCACCTGTTCGCCCGCCGCCTCGCCCGTTTGCTGGGCACGCTGGCTCTTGGGGTTGCTTTGCTCCGCATCGCCCTGCTCCCTCGCCAGAAGATCCCCTTCCGTAAATGAGGACGTGCAGAAAGGGCATGCCCATTCCTGCGTATCGGGATTAAATGCCAAATAAGCGCCGCAGCTAGGGCACTTGTAGGTTATACCCGCCATAGACTCACCTCACGCATGATTTCAACCATCAGTATGGATCGTAATAACACGCACAGTATAGCACAGACGCCGCAAAAAAACAAATACAACGCCGGGGGCGTGCATGCGCGGCGCACGCCGCTAAAAAGCCGGTCACCAAAGCTTTTCCAGCTCTCATGACCGGCTTGGTATGCCATTGGTTTCCACCGCGCACAAGCTTACGGCTTGGTAGATTGCACCGCAAAGCCCTTTGCCAGCGCATAGCTTTCCGCATAGCTGCCAGGCGGGCACCGAACCACCAAATTGGTGCAGCCATCAAACGCATCCTCCGCAATCACGGCGACCGCGCTTTCAAGCGTCACACTGCGCAGGGCGGCACAGTTGGCAAAGGCACGCGAGCCAATATGTGTAAGCGCATCGCCGCCCACCCGCCGTTCCAGCGCGTCCCCCTCACAGGCTCCCGCCTGCACCTGCGTCAGCCGCGCCGGAAGCGTCACGCGCTTCATGGCCTTGACGATAACGGTAAAGGTGCTGTTGATCTTCGCATCGCTCACGAGCGACACGGTCATCACGGCGCTCCCGTTTTCCTTTGCGGTAATCACGCCGTACGCATCCACCGCCGCCACCTTTGTATTGCTGGATTTCCAGCTTAACGCGGGCGCGACGCCCGCGCCGGTGTTCATGGTCACGCGATGCACCTCGCCACGCTCCAGCATCAGCTCTGCCGGGTTTGCCGATAAGGTAATGACTTTCACCTTGCTTTCAGCGCTTAACAAGCCAGTTTGCGCAACAATCGCCGTTTCCCCTTCCGCCACGGCTGTTACCAGCCCCGTAGCGCTTACCGTGGCGATGCTCGTATCCTTGCTGCTCCATACAACGGCAGCCGTTGCATAGCTCGGTATGAACCTCGCCTTCAGCTGGCGCGTGCCGTTTGCCCCAAGCACCAGCTCTGCCGGTTCCAGCATGATTTGGGTCGGCTGCACGTTTTCCACCAGCACCACGGAGGCTCTGCTGCCCGCTTTCCAAGGCGAGGTGCTTATGCCATAGTACGCCACGTTACCAAGCACATAGCCATAATTGAGATATCCGTTGGAGGTATCCACCAGCGCGGCGACCCGCTCATCGCTGCCATCCATCGCAATGGAATAGATCCGATCATACGTAGCATAGTAGATCCGATCATTGCACACGCCGATCATCCCATAATATCCGTCATAATAGCCTCCACTCCATGCGGCCCAGTACGTCTCAAATTGATGTAAGACAACGAGGTTGGGGGAGCCCATCGTCCACTCCCGCACCGTTTTGATCCCATTTCCAGCGTACGAATCCACACAATACAGCGTATCGCCAACCACTGGAATTGGGAAATCCACGCCTGCCCAAAAAAAGTTGTCGTAATAGGTGTTGGTCGCGCCTGTCACAATATCCCAACCAGAATGCCCCTCAAGACCGCCATCGCTGCACAAGAAATATTGATGTCGCGCCCGGTAGGGAACATCCGGCCTTGTGGGATCATTCCATGTGACATCCACATGGTACCAGCTTCCATTGATCTGAACCACATTCCAAGTATGATTCATCGATGTGCTGCTCGCGGTCTTGCTGGGAATGCCCAATCGGTTCATCGCCGCGCGATACCCTAGCATATACGCTTGGCAAACACCCGTCTTTTGTGTAAACAACGTATACGCGTCAAAGATGGTTAGAGAAGAATCGTAGCAATAGTTCACACAAAAATAGTCATTTACGAGCAGCGCTTTCCCAAGCGGCGTGGTCGCCGCGGATGCGTATTCAACAATGCGATCCAGCTCCGCGTTAAAGGCCGCAATTTTGTTTTGAAGATCCGCTCCTGAATACCTGTACTGCGGAAGGATGCTAATAACAAACTCCTCTTTTATATAATAGCGGTAGGCGTCCACATAAAACAGCTCCGGCCTTGCGTTGATCAGCGAGAAAAACGCATTGCGCAGCTGAGGCGGCGTCAGCCCAAACTGCCTCACATTGATTTCAGTCGTCTGTTTTGATAGCTCGTTCGCCACATACTCGTCAAACGCGCTGGTGGAAAGCGTCGCAACGCTGAGCTGCTGTGCGGTGGGCAGCCCGCCCGTCTGAAACAGCATATTCTCGTTGGATTCTTCCACCAGCGTTCCCTCGCCAAGCGCCCCAACAGCCGTTAAAAGCAACGCCGTCAACAGCAGCGCAAAGGCGCACCGTTTCAACCAATTTCTCCCCCAGCGCCCCATTGTACCGAAAATCTTATGAAATAGCATGCACATATCTCCCTATTGTATCGTCAGGGTAACAAAAGCGGATGTTTACCTTATGAAGCCACCTGTTGTGCCGATTTCCTCTTTCTTGTACAATGGATGGTTATGGATATAGACAGCGGGAGCCGGGAGTAAAATTCTCCCAGCTCCCCTTGCGCTTACTGCGCGTAGGTTGTCATTTCCGCCAGCTTTGTGCATCCCGCAAAGGCGCGCTCACCTATCACGTTTATGCAATCCGGCACAACCACCCGTGTCAGCGCCGTGCAGCCGTTAAACGTATCCGCTGCGATTGCGGTAACGCCTGCGGGAATCGTCACGGTTTTCACGGTCGTGTTGTTTTGAAACGCACCCGCCCGGATCGAGCGCACGGGCTTGCCGCCGATGGCGTTGGGGATTACCATGTTTTCCATCGCCGTAAGGCAGCCGGTGATCTCCATTCCACCCGCCACCTCCGCATAGGAATAGGGCACTTTTTCCACCAGCAGGATGATCTTGCCCTTCACACCGCTGCCATCGCTCGCGGTTGCGGTGATCTCCACCGTGCCGGCTGAAACGCCAGTCACAAGGCCACTTTCGTTTACGGTGGCAACGGCGGGAGCATTGCTCTTCCACGTAACGGCGTGTGCCGCGTCAGCGGGCTGTACCACTGCCGCCAGCTGAATGGTTCTGGCAGAGGCGTTGTTGATATCGATGCTCGTTGTCGGCGCCTCAATGGTGATGCTGATCGCGCAGGGCGCAATCTCAATCGTCTTGGTACCGATGATTGTATAATCAAGGGTGGAGGCCGCGCTAAGCGTGACGGTTGTTTTGACGCTCACCGGTTTTGCGGTCACCACGCCCACCGCATTCACCGATGCCGCCTCGCTGTTATCCACACTCCACAGGACGTATTTTTCCTCCGCGATCACGGGCAGCATACTCACGGTGTAGCGCTCCGTCATGCCGCTGGCAACGCTTTGCGATCCGGTAATCGTGATGCTGGTCGGTCCGTCAAACAGGGCAACTTTCACGCTACCTTTTTTTCCGCTGCCATCCGTGGCAAGGGCGGTAAAGGTAAGCGCCTTGGGTGAGATGTACGTCTCTTTTGCCCGCGTCACCTCGCCCATTGCATTCACCGTTGCGATGCTTGGATCGCTGCTGATCCACGAAACGCTTTGGCTGGAGAATTCCGGGTTGCACACCGCTTGCAGCGCAAACGGCTGTTCCATGCTCAAGTTCCAATACGCGGCCGGTGCGGTCACGCTCACGCTGCTCACCATCGGGACGATCGTCAGCTCGCGTGTTGCTTCAATGGCATTGTTTTGCACTGAACGCGCCGTGATGATCACCTTGCCCGCAACGTTCGGCTTCACCGTTACCGTCCCATTGGCAACGCTGGCCAGCTTGCTATCGCTGCTAAGCCACACAAGCTGCTTGTTGGTCGCCTGCTGCGGAAGCACTGTTGCCTTGAGCTGCACGCGGCCACCTGCCGCAACCTGCGCAAGATCGCCATCGATTGTCACGGATTGAACCGCCGTTAGCGCATTGATGG
>JAVVVJ010000049.1:0-20263 GCA_036652695.1 Clostridia bacterium
ATCCTGCGCGTGCGGCGTGTGTAACCTATGGTTTGCATTGCATTCATGCGCGATTTCTGCTACACTGTTTTTGTATTTGCGAAACACACAGGGGAGAAATGATGGGTCATGAAAAGTACAAAAACAAGCAAGGTCAACGCGCGTATTCTATGGGTTCTTTTGGTAATCGTCTTGGCAGCCGCGGCTGCGCTATTGATTTGGCATTTTGCGGGCGCCAGTGGCATTTCCGTGAAGAATGGGCATCTGGTTGGCGTTCAAAGCAATTGGCTGGCGGCCAACCTTGGCACGGACGCCTCGCCAAAGTACCGCAAGGTGGCAGAGGTAACCGCGCCTAGCGGCTATTTTCCTATGGAAAATCAGCTGCCGATGGGCGTTGAGCCAGAGCTTTATTATGCCCCCGCGGATGCCTCAAGCCCCGTCCGTTTTCTGTGCTACACCACAGGCGCAGGCAGCTACCGCACGTTAAGCGATACGGCAGTCAAGGCCTATCAAGGCTTTTATGACGATTTTGCCTCCCCCGGCGCGTTTGTGGACGAAGCCGCTGGGCAAGCGGGGTTTGACTACACCTGTTCCTACCAAAACCAGCAAAAGACCGCAAGGGTGTATGAGCAGACTGCCGTGCGCTACTACCGCGTGACCGATAACGTATGCGTTGTGTGCATCGTAAGCCTGACCTTTGATTCACCTGAAAAATATCTGAATGACCTTACCGCTTATACCGACGTGGCGGGCGCAGCGCTCGCGCTAGAGGCTTTATGAAATATAGCAATACGCTGACCAGCAAGGATCTGACCTTATCCATCGATAATTACCAGCAGATTCAGCCCATCACCCATGCGCTGTCCACCAACCTGCGCTTGCAGATGCTCCGCCTGATCGCCGATACCGGCATGAGCGTTAACGAAATCGCGCATGCGCTGGACATTCCCGTTTCCACGTCCGCACTCAACGTACATGTGCTGGAAAAGGCGGGGCTTATCACCAGCGACCTTCAACCGGGCTCGCGCGGCAAGCTGAAAATCTGCGACCGCAGCATTGATCACCTCTCCATCTGCCTGATCGCGCATGACGAGCGCGAGGGCTTCCTGCACCAATACGACATGCCCGTCGGCTGCTACCGCACCGTGGGGAGCGTTCAGCCCACCTGCGGCTTTGCGTCTTGGGAGGCTGGCAACGGCATGTATGACATGCCCGCCGCTTTTTACCATCCCAAGCATTTTATGGCCGACATCATCTGGATGCGCGATGGCTATGTGGAGTACGACTTTCCCGCCTTGGATTTTGATCGGCTGGACAATTTGGATTATCTGGAGTTTTCCTTTGAAGCCTGCGCTGAAGCGCCCAATTACCGCAACGACTGGCCTAGCCATTTATGCGTGAGCGTCAACGGCGTCGAAATCGGCCAATGGCTTTGCGATGGCGATTATGGCGGCCGCCGCGGCACCCTCAACCCCTCTTGGTGGGGCGACCACAACACCCAGTACGGCCGTCTGACGTCATGGCGCGTCAACCAGCATGGCACCCTGCTGGAGAACCAGCCCATATCCAGCGTCTCCTTGCGCGACTTGCAGCTTGGGCAAGCCGATCACCTAACCCTGCGCATCGCGGTCGGGCGTGTCAACGGCGTGCCCGGAGGCATGAATCTCTTTGGCAAACGCTTTGGAGATTTTCCGCAGGACATCATCATGCGCTGCGCAGGCCACGCCTGAAAACGCTGGATGCGCGGCGGCCATTTTTGGTATTGTTTGTGATTTATGTTTTCAATCGAATACCAACGATATTTGTGGACAAATGCATGGCTTCAAAATCATAAACAATGTGCTCTCCCGTACTGCCTGTACATCTTTGATAGAATGAACAAAATTCGTTGACATTCGTTGTACGCAATGATATACTTGAAAAGACGTAAAGCAACAAATCGAATGAAACATCGTACATGATTTATGGAATATACGCCATGAAGTCAAACTGCTCCATGAAATGTGTACGTTTGTTTTTTGTTGCTGTTCACCGAAATAATTCCGGAAGGAATTATAGATAGAAAGGAGCATCTGTTCATGAAAAAACTACTAAGTCTGGTTCTTGCTCTGGCCATGGCATTCTCCGCAACCGCCGCCTTTGCTGAGGAAGTTGTCCTTGATGAGCACGGCGCAGTATCCAACCCCGAGGTCATTGTTGCCCAGGACAATGAGCTCATCTTTTGGTCGCTGTTCAGCGGCGGCGAAGGTTCCGTAATGGAGGGAATCGTTTCCAACTACAATGCTACCAATCCTCAGTATACCATCCGCAACGTCCAGCTGGACTGGGGCGAGTACTACACCAAGCTGACCACCGCCGTTGCCGTTGGCAAGGGGCCGGACATCGGCATCAGCCATCTAGCCAAGCTGCCGGAGCTTTATAGCCTAGGCGTGGTTACGGCTTTGGACGACGCCGCCACCGCAGTCAGCTTCGATTGGAACATGGTCAACCAGAACAACCTTGCCGCCTGCACCATCGATGGCGCCAAGTACGCTGTGCCGCTGGACACGCACCCCAACGTCATGTACTACAACAAGGATCTCCTAAAGGATTTCCTTGATGCAGATGGCAAGCTTGTCATCCCCACCGGCGCGGAGGGTTTCTCCGATTGGCTGGCTAAGGTGCAGGCCGCAATGCCCGAAGGCAAGTACGCGTTCTCTCTGCCCACCACCGGCGACGATCCCTTCCGTGCGTGGTGGTCGCTCTATTTCCAGGATGGCGGCACGCCGGTCATCACCAGCGATCTGCAAATCACCTTGGACGAAGCCAAGACCGTTGAAGTGCTCAACTACATGAAAACCTGGTACGATAACGGTTTCATCCCCGCCAACCTTGAAGATTACATCCAGTTCTTCACCGCTGGCAACGCGGCCATCACCTTTGGCGGCGTGTGGAACACCTTCACCGTGGAAAACGTAGAAGGCTTGAACTTCGGCGTCACCCTGACCCCCCAGTGCTTCGGCGGCGAAGGTGACTACGCGATTTGGGGCGATTCCCATACCTTCATCGTGCCCGTAAAGGCCTCCCATACCGATGAGCAGGTGCAGGCTTGCGTGAAGTTCTTCGACTATGCGTCCCAGAATTCCATCAAGTGGGCAACCGCTGGCCACGTGGTCGCGAACCTGAACGTTGTTAATTCTCCCGAATACGCCGCGCTGCCCTATCGCTCCGATTATAAGGAAGCGGCGAACTTCGTGAAGTACTTCGAATCCACCCCGTACAGCTACCCCATCCGCGATGCGATCATCGCGCAGCTGGGCGCTTTCTTCTCCGGCGAGCAGGATGCTCCCACCACGTATCAGATGATCGTCGAGGAAATTCAGTCGATCATCAGCTAATGTGACCTTTGAGCCTAAGGCTGGGCGCTCGCGCCCAGCCTTAGGCAATTGCTTTGTTTCCAAATTGTGATTTGTGGAGGGTCCATTATGCAGACGATCCAACCAAATGATCACATCGTGCGCTCCCGCAAGCAGCGCGCGATTCGCGGCGACCTCGTCGCGCTGGTTTTCCTGCTTCCGTTCACTATCCTTTACACGGTTTTCACAATCTTCCCGGTAATCCAAGGCGCTTACATGAGCTTTTACAAATGGACGCTCATGGGCAAGCAGGACTTTGTAGGCTTTGACAATTACACGCGTATGTTCGGTGACACCTATTTTTGGCAGGCACTGCTCAACACCACAAAATTTGTGCTGTACTCCACGCCCCTCATCATGATTTCTTCTTTGGGGCTGGCGCTGCTGGCTAACCGCATTACCCCGCTCAAGCGGCTGTACCGCACCATCTATTTCTTGCCAAACCTGCTTTCCGTATCCGTTATTTCCTTTATCGCCATTTACATGGCACAGCCCTACAACATGGGCTTTTTAAGCAATCTGATGCATTCACTCGGCGTGAGCGCAGACTTTGAAATTTTCTGGCTCAAGGATACGCACCTCGCTTGGGTGACGATTGTTACCGCCACGCTATGGTGGACGCAGGGCTACAATATGATGCTGTATGTATCCGCCTTGCAGGATATCCCCGAAACGCTTTACGAGGCCGCCGCCATCGATGGCGCCACACCACGCCAGCAGCTCTTCGGCATCACGCTGCCGATGCTTAAAAAAACGACTCAGCTCATCTTGATGCTTCAGCTCATCTCCTCGTTCAAGGTTTTCGGTCAAATTTGGTTAATCACAAAGGGCGGCCCCGGTCGCGCAACGCGCCCCCTCATACAATACATCTACGAACAGGCTTTCCAAAAGCAAAAGCTTGGCCTTGCCTGTGCGATGTCCTTTGCCCTTTTTGCCATTCTCATACTGCTCACGCAGTTGCAGCGCCGCATTAGCACAAAGGTGGAAAACGAATGATAGCACGGAGGGCACGGCTTCCATCCCCATAACCAGCCTTCCCCAAAGCGCTTCCCGTAAGCAAGAACGACCCAACCAAAGGCGAAAGCGCCGCGTTTTCTACCCCTGTCGGTGTCTTTCACAGAAAGGTGGATGATACGGATGAACAAGAAATCAGTCACACCCTCCGGCGGCGTGCGCCACCTCACTGTTGGTACAGTGGTACTGGAAGTTGTATCCATTCTGCTGGCAGTGATCATCTTTGTGCCTATTTTATGGATGGCCTGTGTGTCTCTCAAAACAGATGAAGCGAGTATCGGCAATGCTTTCATGTACTTTCTACCGCCGTTTACGCTTCAAAACTATGCCGAAATTTTTACCGGAAAAACGCAAGTGGTGCGCTGGCTGCTCAACAGCGTAGGCGTTGCCGTGATTGCCACCGCTGGCACCGTGCTGCTTTGCTCGTTCGCCTCCTACGCAATCGCAAAGCTAAAGTTTCGCTACAAAAAGGCGATCTACACCTATTTCCTTATCGGCCTGATGGTTCCCGGCGAGGCGACCATCGTATCGCTGTTTGTGCTGGCCAACAACCTGCAGATGATCGACACCTACTGGGGGCTGATCCTTCCGGCCTTGGCAGGCTCCATGAACATCATCATCATGAGCAGCTTCTTGCAGGGCATCCCCAACGACCTGATGGAGGCTGCGCATATCGATGGCGCGAACGAATTCACCACCTATTGGCGCGTGATTTTGCCACTTTCGCGCACCGTAATGGTGACCGTATCCATCTTTACCTTCATTGGCAACTGGAACAGTTACCTTTGGCCCTATCTGTGCGCCATGAGCGAGGATATGTTCACGCTTCCCGTTGGCATCCCCACCTTTGTAAGCCAGTTCAGCGTGGACAAAACCGTGCCGATGACGGTCAATATGATCGCCTCCATTCCAATTCTGCTATTCTTCTGCATTTTTGAAAAGCAGATCGTCAAAGGCATTGCGCTCTCCGGCATCAAGGGATAAGCGCTCCCCTGCTCCCATTTGATTTGAAAGAGGCGGTTTTTTATGCAGAACAGCATTCCACGTCCCGAATATCCTCGCCCCCAATTTGTGCGCGAGGGCTGGATGAACCTCAACGGTCGCTGGCAATTTGAAATTGACAACGGCAACACGGGCGAGTCGCGCGGCCTTGTGCACAAGGAAAAGCTGGACAGCGAAATTTTGGTTCCCTTCTGCCCGGAAAGCGAGCTTTCCGGCGTGCAGCATACCGATTTTATGGCTGCCGTATGGTATCGCCGCAGCTTCACGCTCCCGGCGGAGGCACTCGGCAAGCGCGTCATTCTCCATTTTGGCGCCGTGGATTACCGCTGCAAGGCGTGGGTAAACGGCAAGCTGGTGGGCGAGAATGAGGGCGGCTATCACTCCTTCTCCTTTGAAATCACAAGCGCGCTTTGCACGGGTGAAAATACCCTTGTGGTTCTGGCGGTGGATGATACCCGCAGCGGCCTACAGCCCAGCGGCAAGCAGAGCGTGCGTTACGAATCCTACGCCTGCTCCTACACACGCACCACAGGCATCTGGCAAACGGTGTGGCTGGAGTGGGTTTCGGACAGCTTCATTCAACAATTGTGGTATACGCCGGATGCGGCAGCGAATACGCTTCATGTGCGGGCGCGCCTTGACAAGGGCGCTGGCTGCACGCTGCTCGTGGAAACAAGCTTCGCGGGCGAAGCCACGGGCGCGGCACAGGCGCTTGCCTATGCGGACGAGGTGGAGCTTACCGTGCCGGTTTCCGGCGGTCACTACTGGAACGTGGGCGAGCCTGCGCTCTACGACCTGCACCTCACCCTCACGCGGGATGGGCAGGCCAGCGATCTGCTCACCAGCTATTTTGGTCTGCGCAGTGTCGGCTTTGATGGCATGCGTTTCACCATCAACCATCGGCCTGTATTCCAGCGCTTGGTGCTGGATCAGGGCTTCTACCCGGATGGCATCTACACCGCGCCCACGGACGAGGCGCTCAAGCACGACATCGAGCTTTCGCTGGCCATGGGCTTCAACGGCGCGCGCCTGCATCAAAAGATCTTTGAGCCGCGCTTCCTCTATCACGCCGACAAGCTGGGCTATCTGTGCTGGGGCGAAATGGCCAACTGGGGGCTAGATCACTCCCGCGGCTCGGCGCTGGGCGCATTCTTCAAGGATTGGCTGCCCTCTGTGGAGCGCGATTTCAGCGCGCCCTCCATCATCGGCTGGTGCCCCTTCAATGAAACATGGGATTATGAAGGCCGCCGCCAACGGGACGATGTGCTGCGCATGACCTACCGCATCACCAAAGCGCTCGACCCCACCCGCCCCTGCATTGATACCAGCGGCAACTATCACGTGGAGACCGATATCTACGATGTACACGATTATGAACAGCAGCCTGAAATCTTCCGCAGCCATTATGGCCCAGAAGGCCCTGAGGGCATGTATGAGCGCATGCCGGAGCGGCAGGCGTATGGCAATCAGCCGATGTTTGTCAGCGAGTATGGCGGCATCTGGTGGAGCGATACAGATCGCGCGGGCTGGGGCTATGGGGAGCGTGTGAAGAGCCGCGAGGAATTCGTGGAGCGCTTCCGCGGCCTCACAGACGCGCTGTTGGATAATCCCAACCACTTTGGCCTTTGCTACACGCAGCTTACGGATGTGGAGCAGGAGCAAAACGGCCTGTACACGTATCAGCGCGTAGCGAAGTTCGCGCCGGAGCTGATCCAGCCAATTCTTGCACGCAAGGCCGCTTGCGAAAAGTAAAGCGCCTGCACAATTTCATAAACAAAGCTCGCATCTGACGTACTGTCGGATGCGAGCTTTGTTTGTCACATGCGCACTGTTTCTGTCTATCGCGCGCGAGCGGCGGCATACCCTTGCCTTACGCCACATACATACATGCGTAAAGGAAGGTGAACCGGATGAGCAACAAACCTCTTAAGCTCCGGGAACAGGGGCGCACGCTTTCGCCTCCGCCGGATCTAAAGCCCACACGCGCAGGGCCGCTTGACCGCCTCAAAGCGCGGTGGAAGGGCTTCACCGCGCGCCGCGTCGCCACACAGCTCGTGCTTCTAGGCTGCCTGGCGGCGCTCTCCACGCTCTACATCATTGGTCTGGGGGATCCCGCTACCGCCGTGCTTGCCCGCAAGCGGGATTTGCCCATCTACAATGTGGAGCGCGGCGACAAGGTGGTCTCCATCAGCTTTGACGCGTCTTGGGGCGCTGATAAAACCATCGACATTTTGGATATTCTAGATGAGCACAATGTCAAAACAACCTTCTTCCTCGTGGGCAGCTGGGTGGACAAATTCCCCGAGATGGTTACGGAAATAAGCGCGCGCGGCCATGAGATCGGCAATCATTCAGATACGCACCCGCACATGAGCCAGCTTGGCGAAAAGGCCATCAAGGATGAACTGCGTATGATGAGCGATAAAGTGGAAACGCTAACCGATGTACGCCCAACGCTTTTCCGGCCACCCTATGGCGATTACAACGATCGCGTTGTGCAGGTCGCGCGCGTGGAAGGGTACCAAACGGTGCAATGGAGCATCGACAGCCTAGATTGGAAGGATCGCGGCACGGCGGACATCATCAAGCAATGCACCCATCGCGTCGATAACGGGGATATCGTGCTGTTCCATAACGACAGCAAGGATATTGTCAATGCGCTTCCCACGGTAATCAAGCACTACCAAGGCCTTGGGTATCAAATCATCCCCGTGAGCCAAATTCTGCTCACCGGTGATACCACCATCGACGTGCAGGGCAAACAGCACCCTAAGGCAGCAGCAGAACCAAAGCAATAAATGAGGTGAATGAACATGGAAGAAACGGGAAACACCATCCATCTGCGGGGACACGTATGCCAGAGCCTCCAATTCGGTCACGAGCTATTCGGGGAACAATTCTATGTCACCACACTGCGCGTGCCGCGCCTAAGCGGCGCGGAGGATTACCTGCCCATCACGCTCAGCGAGCGCCTGCTCATTGACGCACCCATCACGGTAGATAGTCTGCTCAACATCGAAGGGCAACTGCGCAGCTACAACAAGGTGGTGGAGGGCGCGGGTCGGCTGTTGATCACTGCGTTTGTGCAGCGTCTGCTGCCCGATAACGGCGAAGAGGAAAACCCCAACCGGGTGCAGCTAAGCGGCGCGCTTTGCAAGCCACCGAGCTACCGCACCACCCCCTTTGGCCGCGAAATTGCCGATTTGATGGTTGCCGTAAACCGTTCCTATGGCAAAAGCGATTACATCCCCTGCATCACGTGGGGGCGTACAGCGCGGTACGCATCCAGTTTGAAAATTGGGGATAAGGTGCAGCTGGTGGGGCGCTTCCAAAGCCGTGCCTACCAAAAACAAATGCCGGATGGCGCTATGATCAACAAAGTCGCCTACGAGGTAAGCGTGAGCAGGCTAGCGGAGATGAAGGAAGAGCTTCATCCGGAATACCACGGCCTTCCGCCGCAAATGCAATCGATGAACCAATTCAGCGGCATGCGGGATTGCTAGGAATGCCCACAGACGCCCAAATTCCTATCCAGCTCCACGCTCCGTATTTTATGTAAAAAGCCCGCCCCATGCGCACAAGCGCGGGGCGGGCTTTTCACAGCTCCATGCTCAAATCACACCATTGCCCTTGAGCGCGCCAATGGCAATACAGACCACAATGGCCGCAGCCAGCACCCAAATGATAATATCCAACGTCTTGAGCGGAATTTTCACCTTGGAGTACATCCGTTCCTTGAAGGGCAGATCCTCCGGCTTTGGCGGTGGAGGCGGCGTATCCGAACGGGGGGAGTATGTTTCTTGCTTCATGTCAACTTACTTCTTTGCCAAATATTTGCGCAGATCCAGCGCCACAGCCACGATGATGACCATGCCCTGCACAATGTACGTGTAGGAGGATTCAACGCCCAAGAATTGCAGGGCGATTTTGAGCACCTCAAACACCAATACACCGATGAGGATGCCGGTGATTTTACCAACGCCGCCGTTTACGGAAACGCCGCCGATGGTGCAGCCCGCGATGGCCTCCAGCTCATAGCCCTGCGCCGTATTGACCGATGCTCCGCCGGACTTTGCCGTGCTCAAAAAGCCCATAATGCCATACAGGATCGCAGCAAGCATATAGATCAGAATCTTGCTCTTGTTGGTGTTAATGCCCGCCACCTCAGCGGCGATTTCGTTGCCGCCAATGGCGTACATGTACTTGCCGTGGCGGGTCTTGTTATACAAAAACCACATGAAAACACCGATTGCCACAGCAATCAGCATGATGTAGCTAATCATGCGATTGCCAAGATAGCCCGTTGCGATGCTGGTATAATCCTGCCGCAGGCCGCCGATTGGCGACGCGCCAGTGTACACCAAGCAAATGCCGTATACCAGCGTCTGCATGCCCAAGGTGGCGATGAATGGCGGCACCTTGAAAAACGCGATGACCGAGCCATTGACCGCGCCAATGATAGCGCAGATAGCAAGCACGATCAGCAACACCACAGGAATCGGCAGCTCCGGCATGCCGGGGTAGAACCTAGCGCCATAATCCCCGCGCTGCAACAGAATAGCGCTTACACAAGCCGCAAGACCCGCCACACGGCCAGCGGAAAGGTCGGTGCCCTTGGTGATCAAGCAGCCGGAAACGCCTAGTGCGATGATAAAGCGCACGGCAGTGTTGGAAAGCAGGTTGCGAATGCTATCCTCACCGGCAAAGTTCGGCTTGGTGATCGCCACCGCGATGGCGAAGATCAAAATGAGCACAATAATAACGTTGTTGCTGATGAACTTGAGGATTTTGCGAGGAGCAAATTTGTTGGCGAGATAGCCGCCCGTGCTGAGCTCCATCGCAGCCGCTTTATCCATCATGCCCAGCCAAACGCCCGCAAGCAGCAAAAGCGCGGAGATGATCGCAATGGGCATCAGCACCACCACAACGCTCAGCAGGAAATGGCTCCAGCCATCCATGCCTTCCCACATGTTCTGCATAAAGGCAATGCTGCCAACGCCATAGCTCACGCCTTCGTTTTCCATCACGCTGACCGCGCCATACTTATCCTTGTTAAGCTTGCCTCCAAGCTGTTTGAATTCATCAAGGGAGTAGAGATGGTATTCCGTATCATCGATGTTCATGGCGCACGCAGCCTGCGGCAGCGGGGCGCTACCGGCATTCGCGCTATAGTCGGTTTCCATGCCCTCGGTGATCTCCGCAGCCGAGATCAGCGCGGATACGCTCACATTCACCTGATTATCGTGAGCAAAGCGATATTTCTGTGCGTTGGGCACATCGTTGAGCATCGGGTTCAAACGATCAACATCCGATACGCTCAACAGCAAAAACAGAGAAACGGCCAGCAGGATACCGCCGATGATCTTCAGCAGGCTTCCAATTTTATGGTTGCGCATTGTTCTTTTCCTCCTCGCTTATTCAAACTGGGTAGCCAAAGCCATGATGCTTTCCTGCGTTGCGCTGCTGCCGGCAATCGTGCCGGTAACGCGCCCATCGCACATCACCATGATGCGGTCGGACATGCCGATCAGCTCACCCATTTCGGAGGAGATCATGATGATGGATTTTCCCTGCTTCGCCAAATCAGCAATAATGCAGTAAATTTCATATTTCGCGCCCACGTCAATGCCGCGCGTAGGCTCATCAAGGATCAAAATATCAGGGTTGTTGGCAAGCCAGCGGCCAATGAGCACCTTTTGCTGGTTGCCGCCGGAAAGCGACTGGATCGGCGTTTTACCAGACGGCGTTTTGATGGCCATCTTCCTGACATTGTCCTTAACCAGCGCATCCACCTTTTTGTTGTTGATCATGATGCCAAAATCCAAATAATGATCTAGGCTGGCGATGGAGATATTGTCCTCTACGGATAAAACGCCCATGATACCGGAGCCGCGCCGATCCTCCGTGAGCATAGCAATGCTCTTTTGGATGGCATCGCGCGGACGCTTGATATGCAGCTCCTTGCCCTTATAGATGATCTGCCCCTTCGTGTGCGCCCTAACGCCGAACAATCCCTCCATCAGCTCCGTGCGCTGCGCGCCTACCAAGCCGCCTACGCCTAGAATTTCGCCCTTGCGCAAGGTGAAGCTCACATTGCGGAAGGAGCGGGGATTGATGGAGGTATAGTCCTTAACCTCCAGCACGGTTTCGCCGGGCACATTGGTGCGCGCGGGATAAAGGTTGGTAAGCTCCCGCCCCACCATCTGGGTGATGATCTTATTGGTGGTAAGCTCTTTGGCAGCCCATGTGCCGATGAACTTGCCATCGCGCATGATGGTGACATCGTCGCTAATGCGCAAAATTTCATCCATCTTGTGGCTGATATAAACAATGGCGACATTCTTTTTTTTCAAATCTCGAATGATGCTAAACAGCGCCTCTACCTCCGAGCTGGTAAGCGAGGAGGTCGGTTCGTCCAAAATAAGCACCTTACAATCCGCCGATACCGCCTTTGCGATTTCCACGGATTGCATCTGTGATACGCTTAGCTCGCCCAAGCGCTGCTTGGGCTGGAAGTTCATATGAACCTCCTTGAGCACCTTTTCCGTATTTTCATACATCTTATCGTGATCCACCACTGGAATGAAGCCCAGCAGCATCTTCATGGGGTAGCGCCCCACAAATACGTTTTCCGCCACGGAACGCTCAGGAATGGGCTGCAGCTCCTGATGCACCATGGCAATGCCCATGTTCAGCGCCTGCATAGGATCGTTGATGTGTACCTTTTTATTTTCGTACCACACCTCGCCCTCATCCATTTTATAAATGCCAAACATACATTTCATCAAGGTGGATTTGCCCGCGCCGTTTTCACCCATCAGCGCGTGCACGGTGCCCGGCCGCAGTTTCAGCTGGGCGTTATCCAAAGCCTTGACGCCGGGGAACGATTTGCAGACGCCACGCATCTCCAACCGATATTCCGACATGAAGGGGGCCTCCTTTTTGGTTTGGTGTTTGTTTCATGATTGCGCCCCCGCAACAGGAGCGGTTTTTGATTGTTGACGTCCGCAGCGGCTGCGGCTCGGAAAAGGCGCGTGCGCGTCGAAACGCACACGCGCCGGTTCTGTTCCTAAAGGAAGCGGCAAATTACTTCGCAGTAACCTTTACATAGTCAACCCAGTAGTAGCCATCCATTTGGGTGCCCTTGCCAGCTTCTACGGCAACGTCGGCAGCCTTGTGGCTCTGGCCGATGTGGTCGTTAAGCACGGTGCCGGTCATGGTGCCATTGTTGACCATTTCAACGCACTCGGGCAGCGCGTCCACGCCAACCAGGTAGATGTCCTCACCCACAACGCGACCGGCATCCTTGATCGCCTGATAGGCGCCCAGAGCCATGCCATCGTTGTTGCAGAAGATCACGTCGATGTCCTTGCCAAACTGGGCAAGAGCGGTTGCAGCCAGCTGCTGGCCATTTTCCTGCATCCAATCGCCGCGTTGCTCAAAGAGCTTGTTGGCCTTCAGGCCAGCCTCTTCCAACGCCTTGATGGAGAACTCGGTGCGATACTGCGCATCCACGTTTTCGGGATCGCCCATGATCATCACATAGTCAACAGTGCCGTTGCCGTTGAAATCGCCCTTGTTGGGGGTCTCGGCAATGATCTGACCCTGATAGGTGCCGCTCTGACGAGCATCGGCGCCAACGTAGCTGATCATACCAGTCCATTTGCCCATGTCTTCCTCGGAAGGCTCACGGTTGATGAACACGGTGGGGATGTTAGCGGCCTTTACGAGGTCGATCACGGTAGCGGCGGAGGTGGACTGCACCAGATTGATGATGAGCACGTCCACGCCATCAGCGATGAAGCTGTTGATTTGGTTGGTTTGCTCGGTCTGGTCGTTCTTGCCGTCCATAACGGTCACGGTCGCGCCATAGGTCTCTTCCAGATACTTTTGCAGCTCCGTGCGGTAGAGGGTCATGAAGTTGTCGTTGAACTGGTAGATGCATACGCCAATCTTCAGGGGGGCGGCCTCAGCGGTAGCTGTGGCGACCAAGCCCAGCGCCATCATGGCGACCAAAAGCAATGCGAGAAACTTTTTCATGGGATGTCACTCCTTTTTTATTGCTAGGAATCGGCGCCCTTTGCGCTGTTCCTAACTCTTGTGCTTATTATACAGTGACAGTACCCAAAAAAAGAATAGAAAATCATTTTGAAAGCTTTGAAAATTCTCTTGTGTCCATTTTATGGTTGACTGTTTCCGAAAAAAGCGCTCTGTTTTTTTGGCCTCAACGCGGTGGGAATTTATCGTTGACATGCCGCCACATTTCCACCATAATAGACCGCGAGGTGAAAACTGTGTATAAACTCCTGTTGGTGGACGATGAAAGCGATATCCGGGAAGGCTTGCAGGAAGTGATTGATTTTCAAAGCCTCGGCTTTGTAGTGGTCGGAGAGGCCGCCAATGGGCTGGAAGCGGTGCAGGAATGCGAGCGTCTCCAGCCTGACTTGGTGATTACGGACATCCGCATGCCCTTGGTGGACGGCCTCAGCATGTGCCGGCAGGTGCAAAAGCTGCTGCCCGCCATCCGTTTTATCATATTAAGTGGATATGATGATTTTGAATATGCCCGGCAAGCGATTTCCATTCACTGCCTCGGCTATTTGCTAAAGCCCATTTCCTCCGCTGAGTTCCGCGATATGCTCGCGGACACCAAGAAACGGCTGGATGACGAGTTTGCACAGCGCCGCGATTTGGGGCTTTTGCAAGCGCATTTTCGCAACAGCTTGCCGCTCCTGCGCGAAACGCTGCTCGCCTCGCTGCTGACCGGCGGCACAACGCCGGAGGAAGCAGTGGAAACCGCGCGGCGCTACGGGCTAGCGCTGGACGCGCGGCAATACGTAACGGCGCTGATCCGCACCGGCGAGCCCGCCGCGGGCGATGACGCCATTACCGACCCGGAGCTTTTGAACTTTGCGGTCATCAACATCGCGGAGGAAAGCCTGCAAGCCCACGCCACGGCGCATGTGTTCCATTACCACGGGCTGGTGGCGGCGCTGATTTTGCTGCACAGCGATGGGCAGCAGGCCTTTGCAGACTGCGTGAGCTGGCTGGATGAAACCGGCAAGCTGATTGACCACTATTTAAACTGCCACGCGCTGATTGGTGTAAGCGCGCCTGTGCAGCGTTTGGAGCAGCTGCCCAACGCCGCGCGGCAGGCGCTTTCCGCACTGGATCAATGCACCATTTGGGATCAGCAGCAGGTTCTTTGCGTGACCGACTTGGAGCCTAGCAGCATGAGCGCCTACGTCATCAGCGACCTTGCGTTGCGCCGCTTCAGCAACGCGCTCAAGCTGGGGCAAAGCGAGGCAATTGCACAAGTGCTAGGCGATATCATGGCCGAATGCCGCGATTCCAAGCCAACGCCAAAGATGTACCGCACCTGCCTTTTGGAGCTATTTATGACGCTTCAACGCACGGCGCGGGATATGTCGCTGGATATCGGCCTTACGGACTGCGGCGGTGAAAACGTGTTGGACGCGTTGATGGCCTGCCCGCCGCCGGAGCAGGCGCAAAACCTGCTCGTCGGCCTATGCAAGCAGTTTTCCGCCGCCGTCACGGAGCGGCGCGCCTCCTCCAGCCGCCTGCTTGCACAGCAGGCCGCCGATTACCTGAACGCCCATTATCAGGATGAGGAGCTGACCATCGAAACCCTCTGCGGTCAGCTTCACATTTCTCCCTCGTATTTCAGCGTGCTGTTTAAAAAGGAAACCAAGAAAACCTTCGTGCAGTACCTCACCGACCTGCGCATGAACAAAGCCATGACGCTGCTTGCGGGCACGGAGATGAAAACCGTGCAGATCGCGCAGGAGATTGGCATTGCTGATCCAAGCTATTTTAGCTATTCCTTCAAAAAATACTTCGGCGTTTCCCCCTCGCAGGCGCGCAAGGGCAACGAGGCCGCGCTATGAGCCACGCAGCCGATGGTTTTCCCCCCGCCCCGCCCAAGGGGCACAGCCTCAACTTTGTGTTGGTGGCTTCGTTTATGACCTGCATGGGGGTGCTGCTCCTGTTTGTGCTGCTAACGCTGGTGCCGCGCCTATCCACCATGCTTGCAACAAACGCGATTGAGCGCACCAAGGAAACCGTGCTGCAAAGTGTAAACAGCGTGGATATCTACGTGGATAACATGCTGTCCACCCTGTATTTCACCACCACCATCCTCCCCGCCAGCATGGATGAGGATGACGGCGCATGGCTGGCGCGCATGGAGCTGCTCAAAAAAAGCAATTCCAGCATCATTTCGATGGCCTTTTTTGATGAAAATGGAAACCTCTTTGGCTCCACCGCCGGGCAGCTGCAGGTAACCCCCGCGCAGGTGGCGCGGGAGGAATGGTTTCAAAAAACGCTTTCTTGGGGCGGCACAGTCACGTATTTCTCCATGCCGCACGTGCAAAACCTGTTTGGCGGGCAATATGCCTATGTCATCACGCTGGCGCGTGCGGTGCATTATCTGTCTGGCGGCAAGCTCACCCGCGGCGTGGTGCTGATGGATATCGACTACTCCAGCCTCAACGAGCTTACGGAGAGCATTTCACTTGGACCAAGCGGTTACATCTACATTTTGGATAGGGCAGGCCAGCTGGTGACGCACCCGCGCTTGCAGCTGATCTACAATGGTTTAGCCGTTGAGGATCGCACCGCCGTCAACGAGTTTCTAGTGGGTCAGGGGCGTGATCAGGTCGATGGACGCGAGCGCGTGCTGATCTCCGCCACGCTCAATCAAACGCGCTGGCGCATGGTGGGCGTTGCGTATGTGGATGAAATTTTGGAGCTGCAAAACACGTTCATCCGCACGATCTCCATTGTGCTGCTTTGCGCGGCGATGCTTTCCTTCGCGGCAGCCTCGGTGGTAGCGTACTGGGTGACGCGCCCGATGCGCCATTTGGAAAACAGCATGCGCCGCGTGGAGGCAGGCGACCTAAACGCCGCCATCACGGAAAGCGGCTTCCGTGAGGTGCGCGCGGTATCCGCCGCTTTTAACCACATGCTCACGCGCATCCGCGCACTGATGGATCAAATCGTGCAGGAGCAGGAAATCAAGCGCCTGTACGAGCTCAACGCCCTGCAAGCGCAGATCAACCCACATTTTTTGTACAACACGCTAGATTCCATTATTTGGATGGAGGAGCGCGGACGCAGCAAGGAAGCCATCACCATGGTTTCCGCACTTGCAAAGCTATTCCGCATCTCCATCAGCAAGGGTCGCAGCGTGATTACCGTGCGCGAGGAGCTTGAGCACGTGCGCAACTACCTCATCATTCAAAAAATGCGCTTCAAGGACAAGTTTACCTATGAGATGGACGCGCAGGAAGAAGCGCTCGGCGAGCGCACGGTAAAGCTGATTGTGCAGCCGCTGGTGGAAAACGCCATCAACCACGCCATCGACGAAAGCCAGCCGGAAGCGCTGCACATCCGTATCTCCGCCAAGCTGGAGGGCGCGGATCTGCTCTTTGTGGTGGAGGACGATGGCATCGGCATCTCGCCGGAGGTGCTGGCCACCATCCTAACCGCGCCGACCGGGCGCAGCGGCATCGGCATCAAAAACGTGCATGAGCGCATTCAGCTCACCTACGGCGAGCCCTACGGGCTTTCCATCCAAAGCGAGGAGGACGTGGGCACCAGCGTGACCGTCCGTCTGCCGCGCTACCAAGGCGAAAGCAAAGAAAACGGAATTCCCGGGGCAGGGGTTTCACACCTGCAACCCTGACAAGGGCTTTGCCCCCATGCGGCGCTCCCAACGTCCCCCCCGTTTCATGCGAAAGGATGGTTGTATCATTGAAGAAAAGCTTGGTGTTTTCAGTGCTGCTGGTGATCGGCGCGCTGCTGTTGATGCTCTACGGCTTTGATGCGGACGTCCCAAGCGGAGCAGCGGAGACGGGCACGGTCGTGCTGGTGGTGGCGGACGATACGGGCGCTTTTGTACTACAGGTAAAGCAGGGCGCGCGCAAGGCCATGGCAGAAAGCGGCGGCGACCTTGCGGTGGAAATCATCTCTCAGGACACGCTCGTGCAGGCAGCCGCAAAGTGGGCGGATCGCGGCGCGGTGGCGGCGCTGCTGCTGCTGGAGCAGGAAGCGCTCTCTCATGCCGCGCAGGCGGCCTTTCAGGCGCAAAATATCCCGGTGGCGCTGATTTTGGAACAGCGTGACGGTCTGCCCAGCGTCATGACGGACGAACGGCAAGCGGGCGAGCTGTTGGGCAGCTACGCCGCCCAGTTTGATAAGGTCTATCTGCTTGGCGGCTCTTCTGCTCGGCTGGAAGGTGCGCAAAGCGCCCTGCGCAGTGGGCAGGGAAGCACCAGCGGCATGCTTCCCCCCAAAGGAGAAAACGCCTGCGTGGTAGCATTGAGCGCCGAAGAGACCCTGCGTCTTGCAAATTTGAGGGAAAAAGGCGCGTTTGACGCACCGCTGATCGGCTTTGACCCCGGCGAGACGCGCGTATCGCTGATGGAAAGCGGTCAAACAGAAGCGCTGGTATGCGAGAATCCCTATGCAATGGGCTACCGGGCGGCGCAGGCGGCGCTAAATCACCAAACGGAGGCTTGGCTGGCGCCCTGCCGCATGGTGATGCACGAGGATCTGTACAGCGCCGAAAACGTAAAGCTCATGTTTCCACTGCTAAACTAAGGAAAGGAGGTGCGTGCGATGAACGTCACAAAGCTCGGCGCAGTTATGCTGGCAGCCTGCCTGCTCTGCGCCGCGCCCGCTATGGCGAGCGAGCTCAACATCGGCTTATGCATCTACGATGGAACCGATACCTTCATGAGCAGCATGCGCAACCAAATTGAGCAAAACGCGCAGGGTGTGATCAATCTCACGGTCTACAACAGCAAAAACGATCAGAACCTGCAAAACGATCAGGTGGAGCAGCTCCTCACCAGCGGTGTGGACGCGATGATCCTCAACCCCGTGGATCGCACCGCCGCCGGATATCTGATTGAAAAGGCAAAGGCGCTGCAAGTGCCCGTTGTGTTCATCAACCGCGAGCCCCTCTGGGAGGATATTCAGCTCTACGATAAAGCCTATTACGTGGGCGCCAGCGCCACCCAAAGCGGGCAGCTTTCGGGCGAGATCATGGCAGAATACTTCCTCACCCACCCGCAAGCGGATCGCAACGGCGATGGCGTGGTGCAGTATGTGCTGATTAAGGGAGAGCCAGGGCATCAGGATGCGGAGCTTCGCAGCCAATATGCGCTAAAGCCCTTGCAGGACGCGGGTTTTCAGCTAGAAAAGCTACAGGAGGACACCGGCAACTGGCAGCGCCTGCAAGCGCAGGATAAGATGGCCGGCTTTTTAGCGGCCTATGGCGAGCGCATCGAATGCGTGATCGCCAACAACGATGATATGGCGCTTGGCGCAATTGACGCGTTGAAGGCCGCCGGCTACTTTACGGAAGGGCGCTATCTGCCGGTGGTGGGCGTGGACGCGACCGCCAGCGCCCGCGAGGCACTGCGGCAAGGCTCGCTGCTGGGCACCGTGTTTAACGATGACGTAAACCAAGCCAAGGCCGCGCTGAGCCTAGCAATCCTGCTGGCCGAGGGCAAGCCGATCACGCCCGATACCTATGCCTACCCCATGAAGGATAACCGCTACGTGTGGATCCCCTATCAGGCCGTTACACAGGAGGACGTCCGTTAGGCGCACCTCATTCCAGCAGCCCAGCCGCCTCTTTCACGCGTAAAATGCGAAGCACGCTCTCGTTGACGCGCTCTTCCGTGAGCCGCCCCTCCTGTAGGGCTTTCACAACCCCCTTGTAGCCGTTTGTGAAATTTTTGGGCAGGAGCAGCATGTCGCAGCCCGCAAGAAGCGCCTGCACGCAAGCCTCGCCGGAGGAATATTCGTTTGCGACCGCGTCCATGCGTAGCGCGTCGGTGATCACAATCCCGTCAAAGCCAAGCTCTCCGCGCAAAAGCTCCGTTACAATCCGGTAGGAAAGCGAAGCGGGGCTTTCGCCGTCCACCGCCATGGCCACTTGATGGGACATCATCACCACGCGCGCGCCCGCCGCAACGCCCGCTTGAAAGGGTAGCCATTCGCACGCGCGCCAATCCTCCGCCGTGCGGGTGGATACAGCGCTTCCGCTGTGCGAGCTGCCCGATGCCGCGCCGTGGCCGGGAAAATGCTTGAGCACCGCCAGCACCCCTTGCTCCCGCAGGCCGCTCACAAAGCGACCGACCATTTCGGATACCAGCGCCGCGTCCGTGCCGAAGGAGCGCGCGGTGATCTCCGCATTCTTTACATCGGCACGCACATCCGCCACAGGCGCAAAATCCAGCGTAAAGCCGTAGCCGCTCAAATACGAGCCGATACCGCCGCCCGCCTCGTAGGCGGCCTCCGCATCGCCCGTCGCGCCAATATCGCTGGCGGCGGCGCAAGCTTGGGCGAGCTTGAGGGTGTTGGCCACGCGTGCCACGCCCCCACCTTCCTCATCTACGCCAATGAACAATCCAATGCCGTGCGCCTCCTTGGCGGACTGCTGCATCGCCGCGTTGAGCGCGCTCACCTGCGCGCCGTTTTTGAGGTTGCCCGGAAACAGCACCACACCGCCCACAGCAAATTTCTGCTGCGCGTTATGCAGGCGCGCGCTTGCCTTTGTGACGCTGGACAAACGCGAAAAATCCTCCGGGCGCACAAAAAAGAGCTGGCATACCTTTTCGTTGAGCGTCATGCCTGCCAGTGCGCGCTCCGCCGCCGATTGCACCGCCGCGCCTTGCGCGCGCGCGCCGCATGGCACAGCCATCCATGCACACAGCAGCAGCAGCGCCAGCGCCCCGCGCCCAATCGCCTTCATCTGTTTATCCCTCCGCATTCGTTTCTTTTCGTTTCAAAACGCCATGTCATTTGCTATTGATAGCATAGCATACTTGTCATCAAAA
>JAVVVJ010000050.1:0-20098 GCA_036652695.1 Clostridia bacterium
CGTGCGGCAAAGCGTGTTGCTTTGCCCGCCCCGCTGTGTTAAAATGCTCGCGTTCCCCAAAATCCGGCTCCGGCCGAGGAGGCTGCTAAAATGCCCAATTTCTGCTTACAGGATCAAATTTTTACCGATGCCGCGCTACAATATCAAACGCCCTTTCATCTTTACCACGAGCAGGGCATTCGGGAAACGGCGCGCCGCTTAAAGGCTGCCTTTGCTGGTGTTCCCGCTTTCCGCGAATATTTTGCCGTGAAGGCGCTGCCCACCCCCGCCATTTTGCGTATTTTGCGCGAGGAGGGCTGCGGCGTAGACTGCGCAAGCCTTACCGAGCTGATGCTGGCAAAGGCGTGCGGCTTTTGCGGCGAGGATATCATGTTCAGCGCCAACGACGTGCCGCCTGAGGAATTCCGGCTCGCGCGCGAGCTTGGCGCGTATATTAACCTCGATGATTTGACGCATGTGGAGGCGCTCCGCCAAAATGGCGGCATTCCTCCGGAAATTTGCCTGCGCTTCAACCCCGGCGGCACATTCCGCATTGGCAACACCATCATGGGCGACCCGGGCGATGCCAAATATGGCATGACCCGCGCGCAGCTCTCCTCAGCGCTCGTCGCCCTCAAAGGCTACGGCGCGAAGCGCTTCGGCCTGCATTCCTTTTTGAGCAGCAACACCACCGATCCCGCCTATTACCCGGCGCTGGCGAAGCTGCTGTTTCAAACCGGGCGCGAGCTGATGGACGAAACCGGAATGGTTCTTTCCTTTGTTAATCTATCGGGCGGCATAGGCATCCCCTACCGCCCGGACGCGCCAGAGGCAGATATCCAGGCCATCGGCACGGGCGTGGCGGAGATGTACCACAAGGCTTTTACCGCCAACGGCATCTCTGGCGTCGCCATCAAAACGGAACTAGGCCGCTACATGACCGGCCCCCATGGATGGCTTGTTACGCATATCACCAACGAAAAGCAGATCTACAAGCATTACCTTGGCCTTGACGCCTCCGCGTGCGACCTGATGCGCCCGGCGATGTATGGCGCTTATCACCACATCACCATCCCCGGCAAGCGGCACCTGCCGCATGACCAATTGGTGGATGTCTGCGGCAGCCTATGCGAGAACAACGATAAATTCGCCGTTGACCGCCTGCTTCCAAAAACCGCGATCGGCGATCTGCTTGTGATCCACGATACCGGCGCGCATGGCCTAAGCATGGGCTATAACTACAATGGCAAGCTCCGCTGCAAGGAGGTTCTCTACCGTGCGGACGGCAGCTTCCAGCTCATCCGCCGCGCGGAAACCCCGCGCGATTACTTTGCCGCCTTGGATGTGGATCCCATATGGCGCGAGCTGAACCTGTAGGGCGCTTTTCCGGAATTCGCGATTTGTTCCCGTTGCGTTCACACGCGCGCCATATTCATTTGGTATGATGATCCTGTCGATAGGGACACAATGCGTTGCGAAAGCGGCGTAACGGGAAACTCTTACGTAAGATGAGCGGCGGCTACCGGAGCCGCCAGAAGAACCGGCACGGCCATCCTTTGGGTGCGGATCCCCGCGCCTTGATGGTCATAGGAGCTTCTTTTCCTCCGCTTTCGCACGCGACAAACAACAGCATGCGCGCGCCCACAGCCGTTGGCGCGGGGCATGATTTTATACGAAGCCGTTCGCGGGGCGCGGACGGTTTCTTTTTGGCGTGCGGCAGTTCCCCCCGCTTGACAACCTCCCCCTGTGCTGATAGTATACAAAGTACAGAAGAAAAACAAAGGAGGTCAGGCGATGGCAACCATGAGCTTTTCACCAGCGGTTGAAAGCAAGCCAATCCGCGAAATCGCGTATGAGTCGCTAAAGCACGCCATTATCACGGGCGAAATTCCAGCAGGCTCGCGCATTGTGGAAACGGAATATGCCGACCGCATGCACATCAGCCGTACTCCGCTTCGGGAGGCGCTGCGCAAGCTGGAGCGCGACGGGCTGGTGGAGTATATCCTGCGCCGCGGCGTGGTGGTGCGCGCCTTTACCATCGCTGATGTAGAGGAGATATACGTGATTCGCAACGCGCTGGAAATGCTCACTTTGCCCTCCATCATCCAACACGCCACCGCCGAGGACATCGCGCGCCTGCGCGCCATGCTCCATGAGATGGACGCCTATGACCAGCACAATGACATCCCCGCGCTTTCCCCCCGCGCCCGCGCGTTTCACGCGCAGCTCACGGCCATCTCCGGCCTCAACCGCATCCTTCGCGTCATCGAGGGGCAGGATGAATACATCACCCGTTTTTCCGCGCTTTCCATTGCCCGGGAAAACCGCCGCCACGCCGCGCATCAGGAGCATTACCAGCTTGTGGATTACGTGGAGAAGCGTGACTTGGGCGATTTTGAACTTCTGATGCGCAAGCACATTGAGCGCAGCAAGGAAACCTGCCTGCTTGCACTCAACGATAGCAAGCTTAAAAACAACAGCAATTAACAGAAAGAGGGCAGCACAATGCAAGCAACATGGGATCTTTCCGTATATTACAAGGGCTTTGATGACCCAGCCTTCACACGGGATATTCAAAGCATTAAAGAACTGGCGGAGCATGGCGCAGAGCAGTTCAAGGCGAGCAAATCCACGCAGGAAGCCTTGGAAAGCATCATCACGCAAACGGAACGCCTTTCCGATCTATTAGATCTCGCCTACGGCTACGTCCAGCTCACTTTATCCACCGAGGCGGAGAACCCTACGGCTCTTCGCTGGGCGGACGAGCTTAGCGGGCTGATGGTGGGCGTGCAGCTGTTTGGCAGCCAATGCGTGCGCTATGTGGGCGCGGTGGAGGCGCTGGAGGACGAAATCGCCAAGAGCGAGCTGCTCCAGAAAAACGCTTTTGCGCTTCGCGAATACGCCGAGCGTGCCGCGCACATGCTGCCCGAGGATATGGAACAGTGGATGCTCCGCATGTCGCTTGATGGCGGCGATGCATTCAGCAAGCTGCGCGACCGCCTGATGTCCACCCACATGGTGGCGCTGGACGGCAAAATGCTGCCCCTGCCCGCCGTGCGCGGCAAAGCCTACGACCCTGACGCGGCGGTGCGCAAGGCCGCTTATGAGGCCGAGCTTGCCTCCTACAAAAAGGTTGAAACCCCCATGGCGTTCTGCTTGGCCTGTATCAAGGGCGAGGCGCTCACCCTATGCAAGGCAAAGGGCTATCCGGATATCCTCACCGAGCAGCTGGAGGAAAGCCGTATGGATCGCGCCACGCTGGATGCGATGCTCACCGCCATCCGCGAGGCGCTGCCGGATTTCCGCCGCTATCTGCGGTTAAAGGCCGAAAAGCTAGGTCATCAAAACGGCCTGCCCTTCTATGATTTATTCGCCCCCATCGGCGCGGCGGATCAGCGCTACACCGTGGAGGAAGCACACGCTTTATTGGTGAAGGTGTTCAACGATGTCAACCCCGAAATGGCACGCTTCATTGACCACGCCTTTGAAAGCCGCTGGATCGACCTCTTCCCCAAGGAGGGCAAGGAAGGCGGCGCATTTTGCGCGGGCAGCCACGCGCTAAAGCTCAGCCGCGTGCTGACCAATTTCGTGGGCAGCTTCTCCGATGTGAGCACGCTGGCGCATGAGCTGGGGCACGCTTGGCACAACCGCTGTCTGGAGCATATGCCCGTGCTGCTTACCGACGCGCCCATGCCGCTTGCCGAAACCGCCTCCATCTTTAATGAAACGCTCCTAAGCCACATCGTGCGCAAAACCGCCGATGCGAAAACCAACTTCTGCCTGCTGGAAAATTCCCTGATGGAGGCCACGCAGACCGTTGTGGATATCTACAGCCGCTACCTGTTTGAAACTGCGGTGTTTGAGGCGCGCAAAACGCATATCCCCACCGCTGATGAACTGAACGCCATGATGCTTGAGGCTCAGGAAGCCGCCTATGGCGACGGTCTGGACCCCGATGTGCGCCACGCGGGCATGTGGATCAACAAAAGCCACTATTACAACGTGGATCTGCACTTTTATAATTTCCCCTACGCGTTTGGTCTGCTGTTTGGGCTGGGCGTGTTCAAGCGCTATCTGGAACAGGGCAGCGCCTTCATGCCTGCGTATGACGCGCTGCTGGCCTCCTGCGGCTGCGGCAAGGTAGCAGACGTGGCGGCGAGCGTGGGCATCGACGTGCGAAGCGTGGATTACTGGCGCAGTGCGCTGGACGTGGTGCGTGCCGACGTAGCCGATTTTGAGAAGCTATGCGGGAAGCATTAATGGACGCGATCCAGAGCGCGCCGTGGCTCATTGCCATGGCGCGTGTTTTTGAAGACGCAGGTCAACCGCTCTATCTGGTAGGTGGCGCTGTGCGCAACCCGCTGATTGGACTGCCAATCAGCGATGTGGACGTATGCGGCCCCGCCCGGCCGGAGGAGGTCTGCACGCTTTGCGAGGGCACGCCGGTGCGTGCGCATCTACGGGCAGCGCATTTTGGCACCGTGGAGCTGCACATTGCAGACGCGGAGGGCGCGCATTTCATGGCGGAATACACCACCTTCCGCGAGGATAGCTACCGCTGCGGGCACAAGCCGGACGCGGTGCGCTTTACCACAGACATCAACGTGGATGCGTTCCGGCGGGATTTCAGCGTCAACGCCCTCTACCACCGCATCACCACACGCGGCTTGGAGCCGCTCATCGATCCCACAGGCGGGCTTGGTCATTTGCGGGCGGGCGTGCTGCACACCGTAACCTCCGACCCAAATCAGGTGCTCAAGGATGATGGCCTGCGCGTTTTGCGCGCGGTGCGCTTTCAGGCGGAGCTTGATTTGAGACCCACCCCCGCGCTGCTGGCAAGCATGTGTACGCATGCTCCCTTGCTTGCGGATATTGCCTGCGAGCGCCTGCGGGACGAGCTGCAAAAGGTGCTCTTGGCAGACGAGCGCTATCCAATGCTCAAGCGGCGCAAGCCCGCCACCGCAAGCGGACTGCGCACCTTGCGCTCCATCGGCGCGTGGCCGCTGCTTTTTGATGGGTTTGCTTGGCAGGAGGACACCGTGCGCGCCATGGAAAACGTGCCCGGGCTTCCCGCGCGGCTAGCGCTGCTTCTGTGGCAGAGCAGCCGTGCCGTAAAGAGCGAGGCACAGGTTCTCAACGATGCGGAGGTCGTTAGCGCCGCGCTGCACAAGCTCCATTTTTCCAACCGCGACACGGAGGCCACCGCACTCATTGCCAATGTGATCGCGCTTGCCGCGCAGGGCACGTTAAGCCGTTTTGAAGCCGCGCAAGCGGGCGCGCAAGCCTGCATCGGAGCAGCGGATGTGCTTTCTTCCCTTGCGCGTACCAACCCCGCACGTCACGGAGAAGCGGCGACACGTGCGCGTGCGCTGCGCGATTGGATCTTGTTGCCAAGCACCCCGCGTTCCCTTCGCGAGCTTGCCGTAAACGGCAGCGATATCGCCTCCCTATGCGAGCGCTACGGGCGCAAGCCCCACGAAATCGGCGAAACGCTCACCGCGCTCTGGCGAGCGGTGCTGGAGGGCGGCGTGCCCAACGAGCGCGAAGCACTGCTATGCGAAGCTGTGGAACAGCTGCAAAGGCCATGAGCGCAAAGCGGCGCACCCTCTCACAAAGCCGGGCGGCCTCTGCCGCCCGGCTTTTCTATGCCGATAGGGCACCAGCGCCACTGGCTTTGCGGCAATCCCCGCATTTGCGCCGACCCCCAACGCAAAAATCGATTGAAAAAGGCACAGCTCAAAATATGAGCAAGTATCTCATGATCGTTCTTTCTTTCATTGACTTTCATGCCATAACCTTGTAAAATCATATGAGAAAAATCACAAAGGAGGACTCGTTCATGTTCCATCGTTTTTTTCGTGATGACCAAAACAAATGCAAACGCAAGCCTCTTGAGCCTTGGCAAAAGAAAAGGTTCTTGTGGAGCGTCATTGCAGTGGTTCTCATCGGTACGCTGTATTTAGGCTTCACTTGTTCCGCGCTGTTAAAGGATAAATATGCCATGCGTGAAACATGGAACAACCGTTTATCCATGAGCGAGGAGCTCAAAGCGGAAGCGAACGCGCGTAGCGCAAACGCAACCACCGTTTATTGCGGCACTTATTTTGAAAACTTCAAGGAACTATCCCTCAACAACAGCAGCTTCCGTGCAGGCATACAAGCATGGTTCCGCTGGGAGGGTGATCCCGCCATTGATATGATGAATCATTTCCGTTTTTACAAGGGAACCATTAACAGCCAGCAGCTCTTGGCGGAAAGCCACGAAAACGGCGTCAACTATCAGCTTGTGCAGCTGGATGTCACCATTAATAAAGATTTTTACACCAACCGCTTTCCACTGGATAGTCATCAGCTCAACCTGTACCTTGAAAGCGAATATCCCATTGAACACGTGCGCCTGCGTGCCGATACCCAAAACAGCTCCATCAATGGTGGCATGGGCATCAATGGCTACAACATCACCAACCATTACGTAAGCGAATATGTGTACCGTTATGATAGCACCCACGGAGATCCCGCGCTTGACGCGCCCATCATGACCAGCGAGGTGGTCACATCGCTGGAAATGACGCGCAACGGCTTTGGCATGTATATGAAGTGCTTTATCGCGCTGTTTGGCACCTCTCTTTGGATCTTTATCACGCTGTTTATTTGTACAAACCACCATGTTGACCCGCTTGACATGATCCCCGAAGCGCTCTTTGGCTCTGTTGGGAACATCATGATTGGGGCAAGCCTCCTGCCGGACGCGCTCTCTATGGGGCTGCTGGAATACGTAAACATATGGGGCATTATGACTGTGATTGCGGGCGCGATGTACATCATCAGCGTGAACCGCATCCGCAACAAGTATCAGGATCAAGATTACGCTTATTTCTTTGGACGCGCGATGTTTGTGCTGTTGCTGTTCTTTGTGGTGGCAGGGCATATTCTGATGCCGCTTTGCGCTTACCTCTAAACCAAAGCATGGCGCGTTTGCTAACAGCCGCGCAGATACCCCCGGCCTAGCCGGGGGTATCTATGGATGCGGGGAATTTTCCCTCGCCGAACAAGCTCTTGAAACCCCCCGCCTTTTGCGCTATACTACCTCCTGTATACATTGCGAAACAACGAGACACCGCTTCATTTTTGCAAGGGAGGTCTTGACATGGCAACGGATTTGGAAATTGCGCGGGGTGCAACCATGAGACCCATCGAGGAAATCGCGACGGAAGCGGGCTTCACGCCCGAAAGCCTAACGCCTTATGGCCGGTATATTGCCAAGGTTGATCCCAACGCCTATGCTCAGCTGCCGCGGCGCGCAAAGCTCGTGCTGGTAACGGCGATCAACCCCACCCCCGCTGGCGAGGGAAAAACCACCGTATCCGTCGCGCTGGCGGATGGCATGCGCCTCAACGGTCAAAATGCCATGCTCGCGCTGCGCGAGCCATCGCTTGGCCCGGTTTTTGGCATGAAGGGCGGCGCAACGGGCGGCGGCTATGCGCAGGTGCTGCCGATGGAAAATATCAACCTGCATTTTACAGGCGACCTGCACGCCATCACAGCGGCGAACAACCTGCTGTGCGCAATGATTGATAACCACATCCAGCAAGGGAACGCGCTAGGCATTGACCCTAGGCGCGTGTGCTTTCGCCACTGCATGGATGTCAACGACCGCCAGCTGCGTCAGCTGGTGATTGGCCTAGGCGGTTCGCGCAACGGCACCCCGCGTGAGGACGGCTTTGATATCACCGCCGCCAGCGAAGTCATGGCGACCTTCTGCCTCGCCGCCGACCTCAGCGATCTCAAAGCGCGGCTTTCGCGCATCGTGGTTGCGCGCACCTTTGCCGATCAGCCGGTAACGGCGGGCGATGTAAGCGCGGCGGGCGCGATGACCGCGCTTTTGCGCGACGCCCTGCGCCCCAACTTGGTGCAGAGCATTGATCACACGCCCTGCCTGATGCACGGCGGGCCATTTGCGAACATCGCGCACGGCTGCAACAGCGTCGCGGCTACTCGGCTTGCAATGCGCATGTCGGATTACACCGTCACAGAGGCTGGCTTTGGCGCCGATCTAGGCGCGGAGAAGTTTTTGGATATCAAATGCCGCATGACCGGCTTATGGCCAAGCGTCATAGTGCTGGTGGCGACCATCCGCGCGCTCAAGCACCACGGCGGCGTGGAAAAGGGCGCCTATGCCGCGCCAAACCCCAACGCGCTCAAGGCGGGTATGCGTAATCTCTTTGCCCACATTCACAACATCAGCAGCGTATGGAAAACCCCGGTTGTGGTGGCGCTCAACCGCTTTGCCACCGATACGCCGGAGGAGCTGGCGCTGGTAAGCGGGCTGCTCGCGGAGCGCGGCGTGCCCTGCGCGCCTTGCAACGGCTGGGCTGAGGGCGGCCGCGGCACCACGGAGCTTGCGGCGCTGGTATGCCAAGCCGCCGATGAAAACCCCTGCCCCACGCCTAGCTACACCTACCCCGATGACGCGAGCCTACCCGAAAAAATCACCTTGATCGCCAAGCAAATCTATCACGCGGGCGAGGTAAGCTTTTCCACCGACGCGAAAAAAGCGCTGGATCAGCTGGAAAAGGAAGGCTGCGGCAGGCTTCCTGTGTGCATCGCCAAAACGCAGTATTCCATGAGTGACGATGCCGCGCTTCGCGGCGCGCCGGAGGGATACGCGCTCACCATCCGCAGTGCGCGGCTCAGCGCAGGCGCGGGCTTTGTGGTGGCATTCGCGGGCAGCATCATCGCCATGCCGGGTCTGCCCAAAGCGCCAGCCGCGCTGAACATCGATGTGGATGAAGCGGGCGAAATCGTGGGTCTGTTTTAAAGAATCGGAGGAATGTGCATGCAGAATTTGCAGATGGAGCTGTTGCAGCTTTTAAAAGAAGATTGCCGCCTACCGTTGGAGCAGCTGGCCACCATGACCGGCGCAAGCCTCGAGGCTGTTGCGGACAGCATCCAAATCATGGAGAAAAGCGGCGTTATTTTGCGCTACTCGCCCGTAATCAATTGGGATAAAACCGACCGCGAGCGCGTAGAGGCAATGATTGAGGTGCGCGTAACCCCGCAGCGTGACCAAGGCTTTGACGCGATTGCCCAGCGAATTTACCGTTTCGACGAGGTCAAAACGGTGTATCTTATGAGCGGGGCATATGACCTGCTGTTGCTGGTGGAGGCGCACACCCTCAAGGAGCTGGCTTTCTTTGTAAGCACCAAGTTAAGCACGCTCGAAACCGTCACGGGTACAGCCACGCATTTCGTGCTCAAGCGCTATAAGAGCGATGGCATCGTCTTTGAGGGCGGAAGCGAAGATAAGAGGCTGGTGGTGACCGCGTGAGTATCGATCCCATCCACTACATGAACCCAAGGATTGTGGAGGTTCCAAAATCGGGCATCCGCAAGTTTTTCGACGTTGCTCAAACCATGCCGGACGCCATTTCCCTAGGCGTTGGCGAGCCGGATTTCGTAACCCCTTACCATATCCGCAACGCAGCCATCAACAGCATTCTGGACGGCGAAACGGCATATACCAGCAACTGGGGGCTTCTGGCTTTGCGTGAGGAAATCGCGCGCTACCTGCAAGAACGCTATCATCTGCGCTACGATCCCAAAACGGAAATTCTAGCGACTGTGGGCGCAAGCGAGGGGATTGATCTGGCGCTTCGCGTGCTGGTAAAGCCCGGCGATGAGGTGCTCGTGCCGGAGCCGAGCTATGTAAGCTACGCGCCGGGCGTCATCTTCGCGGGCGGCGTGCCGGTACCGGTGCGGACATTCGCGGAAAATGGCTTCGTGCTGACCCCGGAGGCTGTACGGGCAGCCGTCACCTCCAAAACGAAGGCCATCATCCTCCCCTACCCCAACAATCCCACAGGTGCGGTGCTTGGGGGCGAGGCGCTACAGGGGCTTAGGGATGCCTTTGTGGAAAACGACCTCATCGTTATCAGCGATGAAATCTATTCCGAGCTGTGCTATAGCGCCACGGGGCATGTGAGCATCGCGAGCCTGCCCGGGATGCAGGAGCGCACCATCTTGCTCAACGGCTTCAGCAAGGCCTTTGCCATGACTGGCTGGCGCATGGGCTATGTGTGCGCGCCGCCCGCCTTTACCGATGTGATGTATAAGATTCACCAGTATACCATCCTCTGCGCACCGCGTCAGGGGCAGGTAGCGGCGCTGGAAGCGCTGCGGCAGGGGCGTGAGGACAACTATGCCGATATCGCGCGCATGCGGCAGAGCTACGATCAACGCCGCCGGCTTATGGTGAAGGCATTTCGGGATATGGGTCTTGCATGTTTTGAGCCGCTTGGCGCGTTCTATGTATTCCCAAGCATTGCGTGTACCGGCCTGACCAGCGAGGAATTCTGCCAGCGCTTGCTTCGCGAAAAAGAAGTGGTGGCCGTGCCCGGCACAGCCTTTGGCGCGTGTGGGGAGGGGCATATCCGCTGTTGCTATGCTACCGCGCTGGACAAGCTAAGCGAGGCGCTCAAGCGCATGACGGACTTTGTGCAAACCCTGTAAAAAATCGGAGGTAATCCATGAGTAAAAAGCTGCTTTCCTGGTTCCTGGTACTGTCGATGTGCCTCACGCTTTGTGCCCTTTCCATTGCGGAAGAGGATAACGAAGAGGTATCGATCACCATCTTTGACAAGGATGGCGAAGCGACCACCGATGACGTAGCGCCCACGCCTGCGCCGGTGGATAAGTCCGCGCCCGTCCATCAGGCGGATGGCTCCATTCTGATCACGATGTCCTTCACGGGTGACGTGACGATCGGCGGCAATACGCAGGCCAGCGGAACTTCGATCTTTGAAAAGGAGCTGAAAAAGCAGAAGGGTGACATCAACTTTCCCTTCCGCAACGTCAAGGCCATTTTGGAGACCGACGACCTGACGATGGTCAACTTTGAAAGCACGTTGACCTCATCGGGCAAAAACCGCGACAAGCTGGAAAACGACTACCTATTCCGCGCTGATCCCAGCTATGTGAAGATGCTCCTTGACAACGGTATCGAATCGGTATCGTTGGAAAACAACCACGTGCTGGACATGGGCGAGGAAGGTCTTGCTGAAACCAAGCGGACGCTGAGCAACGCGGGCGTGCTGTATTCCTGCGAGGCTGAACCGTCCATCACAACGGTGGCGGGCGTCAAGCTCGGCTGCCTAGCCTACCAAACCTTTGGTGGAAGACACGATGAGCTCATTGGTAAAATTCCAAACGATATTCAGGCGCTGCGCGATCAGGGCTGCGAAATCGTGATTGTGAGCTTCCATTGGGGCGATGAGACGGATTATAAGCCCAATGATAACCAGGTGCGTCTGGGGCATGCCACAGTGGATGCGGGCGCTGATCTGGTCATTGGTCACCATAGCCACCGCATCAACCCCATTGAGCTGTATAATGGCAAATATATTTGCTATTCGCTGGGCAATTTCAGCTTTGCGGGCAACAACAAGCCTAAGGACATGTCCACCTTTATCTTTCAGATCAAGATGCGCGTGAAGGATGGCGTGGTTAGCAACGACCAAATCAAGATCATCCCCTGCCGAATCTCCAGCCGAAAGGATTATAACGACTTTGCGCCCACCCCCTACGATAAGGGCGAGAATATTGAAGCCGTCATCCGCACGCTGCGCGACAACGGCAAGAACCTCGAATATGCGCTGACGGATTACCCCCTCGTGTGGCTAGGCGAGGAATAACGGGGCGTTGAGCCGCACCGCCTCCTCCATTTTTGTATACCGCAATGCCGGGCGATCTTCATCGCCCGGCATTGCGTTTTTTAAAACCCCCGCGCTTTAAGAACGCGCCGTATCCCATCCATTATTCGACCGTTACGCTCTTGGCTAGGTTGCGCGGCTTATCCACGTCGCACCCGCGCGCAACCGCCATGCAGTACGCAAAGAGCTGCAAGGGGATCACCGCAAGCAGCGGGGCGAGCAGGTCATCGCAGTCAGGGATGGCAATCACCTCGTCAACGCGGCCTTCCAGCTTTGCCGTCAAGCTTTGGCGGCATATGGCAATGACGCGCGCACCACGGGAGGCAACCTCGTTGAGGTTGCTCATGACCTTGTCAAAAAGCGCGGGCTGGGTGATGGTAGCCACCACAAGCCGCCCCTCCTGCAGCAGCGCAATCGGACCGTGCTTAAGCTCGCCTGCGGCATAGGCCTCGCTGAAAATATAGCTGACTTCCTTGAGCTTGAGGGCTGCCTCCATCGAAAGTGCATAGTCCATACCCCGCCCCACGAAAAAGACATGCTTTTTTTGGCTGGCGGTGCTGGCAAGGCGCTGTAGCTGCGCCTCGGTCTGCAAAGCCTGCTCGGCCTTCTGTGGCAAGGCGCGCAGCTCCTCAAGGAGCGCGGCGGCTCGCTCGGCGGCTAGCACGCCGCGCTGCTCGCCTAGCGCAATGGCAAGCAACAGCATCACCTCCGCCTGCGTCATGTAGGCCTTGGTGCTCGCGACGGCAATTTCCGGCCCAGCGTAGGTGTATAGGACGTTCGCGTCCCCTACCTCGCGCACGATGCTCGAACCAACGACGTTGCAAATGGCAAGCACGCGCGCGCCGCGCCGCTTCGCCTCGCGCAGGGCGGCTAAGGTATCGGCGGTTTCGCCGCTCTGCGATACGGCAATGAACAGCTCATGCTCGCCAATGATGGGATCGCGATAGCGGTACTCACTAGCAATATCAACCTCCACCGGCAGGCGAGCGAGCTTCTCAATGGCATATTTGCCAAGCACCGCCGCATGGTAGGCCGTGCCGCAGGCCACAAGGCTCACCTTGCGAAGCTGTGCCACCTCCTGCGGCGAAAGCGCAAGCCATGCGTGCCGCCCCTCCCCGCACTGTGCGCGCGGCGTAAAGGTGCGCTGCAAGGCAGCTGGCTGCTCATGGATTTCCTTGAGCATATAATGTGCGTAGCCGCCCTTTTCAGCGCTGGATAAATCCCAATCCACATGGAAAACCGCACGCTCGCAGCTCTTGCCATACGCATCAAAGACACTCACGCCATGGCGATCCAAAACGCCGATCTCCTTGTCCTGTAAAAAAATCACGTCGCGCGTATGGCTCAACAGCGCGGGAATATCGGAAGCGATAAAGCCCTCGCCCTTCTTCGCGCCAATGACCAGCGGGCTATCGTGGCGCGCGCAGTAAAGCACTCCCGGCTCGCGGGCGCACACGACGCCAAGCGCATAGCTTCCCTCCAGCATGCCCATGGCGCGGATGAGGGCACGCTTCATATCGCCCTCGTAAAGGGATTGAAGCAGATGTGCCACAACCTCCGTATCGGTTTGGCTCACAAAGCGCGCCCCTACCGATTTCAAATGGCGGCGCAGAGCCTCGTGGTTTTCGATGATGCCGTTATGCACAACCGCGATGTCGCCCTTCACATCGGTATGGGGATGCGCGTTGAGATCGCTTGGTTCGCCATGCGTGGCCCAGCGCGTATGCCCGATGCCGACATTGCCCTCCAACGGCTCGCGCGAAAGCAGCCCCTCCAAATTTTCAAGCCGTCCCTTTGCCTTGCGCACATTGATCCTGCCACTTTGATCAATAATGGCAACGCCAGCGCTATCATAGCCGCGGTAGGAAAGTCGCTCCAGCCCATCCATCAAAATGGAAGACGCCTGTTGATTGCCAATATAGCCAACAATGCCGCACATAGGAATCCCTCCCGAGTATATTGTTTTGTAACGTCATGTAATGTATCATGATGTTCTTTATTTGTCAACGCCTAAAAACAAGCCCAAAGGATCAATGGCTTTGCCGTTGTGAAAGACCTCCAAATGCAAATGCGGCAGCGCGTCGCGCTCAGCGAGCACGCCGCTGCCCACATGGCCGATGGTCTGCCCCTGCGCTACAGGGTCACTTTGTTTTACGTAGCTCGCGTCGCTAAGCCCCGCATAGAGGCTCTCATAGCCGTTTTGGTGATCGATGCGCACGCAAAGGCCAAGCTCGTTATCTTGCCACACGCCGCGCACTGTGCCGCTGGCGCAGGCGGTCACCACGGCGCCAAAGTCGGTTTGCAAATCAATGCCCGGATGGATCATCCACATCTTGGTCTGCGGAAAAAACTGCGGCTCGGCATCGCTGAACGCACGATCGGTAAAGCCTGCCACGGGCTGAACAAAGCGGTAGGGCGCGGCGGTGGGAACCGTGACAGCCGCGTTTTGGCTGCGCACAAGCTCCCGCGCCTGCGCAAGCGTCTGCGCATCCTGCATACCGGCGGCACTCTGCGCATCCTCCTGCCGCGCGGCAGAAAGCGGCTCTTCCTGCTCGTCCCGCAGGTGAAAAGTGTAAAAGGCGCTTAACACGATCACCAACACGCACACGCCAAGCACCACATAAAAGCCCTGTTTCTCCATAAGGCGGTCATAGCGGCTGTACGCGCGCTTCACGCCTTGCCAAAAGCGGCTATTCTGCATACAAATCCCTCCGAGGGTACCATTCCCTAACGAGGCATGAAGTATGCGGAGCGCTTTTTCAGCGTTCTTGAAGCGTTGTGCCCGGGTAATAATGTGCGAGCACGGCGCGATAATCGGCGCCATTCGCCGCCATGCTGTTCGCACCTACTTGACTCATGCCCACGCCGTGCCCATAGCCGCGCTGATGAAAAACAAGCTTCTCGCTGTCCGCAGAAAGGGTAAACCAAGTGCTGCGCAATCCAAGCGCCGCGCGAAATACCGTAGCCGCTATCTCTTTGCCGTTCACCAGCACGCTTCGCACGCGGCCGGTGGGCGTATACTCCCCAATGGTCAAGGTCTGCCGCAGTTGCTCCGCCGTCAGCTTCATCCCCGGCATGGCGGCGTTCAGCAAATTCGCAGCCTCCGCAAAGGAAAAGCTGCTATCGGCATAGAAGCCGCGCGCGCCTTCCTCCCCGGCGCTGTCCACACTTACCAGATAAGGCAGGCTTTGGGAAAACACGGTTGCGACGTCCTCGGTTTTGCCGCCGCTGATGGCATGGTACATCACCGTAATCGGCTTGTTTTGGTAGGTGAGCAGCTCGTCCCTCGTTTGCTGCACGGCCTGCACAATGCGCTCACGGTACACGCTGTATTCCTTGCCCCAGTTTTCCTTGCATTCCCCCACAGACGCATACCCTTGACAATGCGCACTATCCGTGCAAATATCCGCGCTTTCATGCTCGCTACAGCCGCCCTGCTCCATTTGCCACAAAGCACGCGTGCGTGCAGCCACCGCCTGCGCCTTGAGCGCTTCCAAATGATAGGCGGCGGGCATTTCCGCCGCCACCACGCCGCAAACATAGCTTTCCAGCGGCATTTGCACCATCGTGTTTTCCCGCGCAAGATACACGTTCAGCATCCGTTCCTCATGCGTTTCTAGCTTTGCAAGCTTCTTCGCATCCTCGTCCATGCCATCCTCAGGCAATGTTTCCGCGCCCTGCGCGCTTAACTGCGCGGGCAACCAAAGCGTCATCACCCGGCTCAGCCGTGAGGGCAGCAGCACGCGCGCCTGCCACATCGGCGTTTCTAGGTCCTTTACTTGCTGCACGGTCATGGGCGCGCCGAGCATTTTCCATAGGAGCACTAGCAGCAATAGCAGTGCCGAAAGCCATACCGGTGGCCAGCCATGTTTCTTCATACGCATCCCCCCAAAACACCCTATGCGCCCGCGCTGCGCCACATTCCACTTTGACAAACGCTCCCAAGTATGATACCCTTACAGTGGATGATTGTGGACAGAAGCTAGCCTTCTGAGCGCCGCAGCGCCTAACGTTATTTTTGATAAGGGGAAAGTTATGTTAACAGTAACCGATGTCAGCCTGCAATTTGCGGGCGACCTGCTTTACAAGCATGTGGATCTCAGTTTCCAGTCCAACCACTGCTACGGCATCATCGGGGCAAACGGCGCGGGCAAGAGCACGCTGTTGCGCATCATTTCGGGAGAGCTGCTGCCCAGCACCGGCACCATCAGCATGCAAAAGACCGACCGTATGAGCGTGCTGGAGCAGGATCACTTTAAGTATGACGCGTTTTCTGTCATGGATACGGTCATCATGGGCAACCGCAAGCTTTACGATATCATGAAGCAAAAGGACGCGCTTTACGCCAAGGCTGATTTTTCCGACGAGGACGGCGTGCGCGCCGCAGAGCTTGAGGGCGAATTTGCCGAGATGAACGGCTGGGACGCTGAAACCGAAGCCGCCCAGCTTCTCAACGGCATCGGCATCCCCACCGACCTGCATTTCATGCAGATGGGCGGGCTGGACGGTCGCCAAAAAGTGAAAGTGCTGCTTGCGCAGGCGCTGTTTGGCGCCCCCTCCATCATCCTGCTGGATGAGCCCACCAACGGCCTGGATGTGGAAAGCACGGACTGGCTGGAGGATTTTTTGATCGATTGTGACGCCATTGTCATTGTGGTCAGCCATGACCGCCATTTCCTCAATGCCGTTTGCACGGATATTGTGGATGTGGATCATGAAACCTGCAAGATGTATGCTGGCAACTACGATTTCTGGTATGAATCCAGCACGCTCATGCAACAGCTGCTGCGCAACCAAAACAAGAAGCGCGAGGAAAAGGTGAAGGATTTGCAGGAGTTCATTCGCCGTTTCTCCGCCAACAAATCCAAGAGCAAGCAGGCTACCAGCCGCAAAAAAGTGCTGGATAGCATTCAAGTGGAGCAAATGCCCGCTTCCAGCCGCAAATACCCCTTCGTTGGCTTTGAACCGGAGCGCGAGGCTGGCAGGGATATTTTGACCGTTGAAGGCATCAGCAAAACCATCGATGGCGTGAAGGTGCTGGATAACGTCAGCTTCACCGTTGGCAAGGGCGATAAGATCGCTTTTGTGGGCGATAACGAGGCTGGCTCCACAGCGCTGTTTCGGATTTTGGTGGGCGAGCTCAACCCGGATGAAGGCGGCTTCCGCTGGGGCGTTACCATCAGCCAAAGCTATTTCCCCAAGGATAATACGCGCTTCTTTGAAACCTTCGACGGCAGCCTGATCGAGTGGCTGCGCCAATACTCCTTTGACCAAACCGAAACGTACCTTCGCGGCTTTCTAGGGCGCATGCTCTTTAGCGGCGATGACGTATATAAAGCGGCAAAGGTGCTCTCCGGCGGCGAAAAGGTGCGCTGCATGCTCAGCCGCCTCATGATGAGCAAGGCCAACGCATTGCTGCTGGATCAGCCGACCGACCATTTGGATCTGGAAAGCATCACGGCGCTTTCAAAGGGTCTGCAAGCCTATCCGGGCAACCTGTTCTTTGCCTCGCACGATCACCAGTTTATTGATGAAATCGCCAACCGCGTGATCGAATTCCCGCTTGGGCAAAGTGGCTGCATGGATCACGAAGGCACGTTTGAGGAATTCTTGCAATGGAAGCATGATCGCACGTAATCGCAAACGCCCAGATACACGGTTTTCAACCGGTATCTGGGCGTTTTTTTATTGCGCGTTGCATGGCGGCGCGGAGCTGCCGCGTAGGCTGCGCTGGTTGTGAAGCGCTACTCCGCTTGCGCTACGCGAGTCTCGGCTTCCTCCAGCGCGTCATAGAGCGCGGCGGTCTTTTCCTGCTCAACGCGGTACGCATCGGTCACCTCGCGCAGTTGGTTCGCATCGGCATAGATCTCGGGCTGCGCGAGCGCCGTTTCCAGCTCCGCAATACGCCGCTCGTTTTGCTCGATGGCCTCCTCCGCCTTTGCGGCCTGCGCCTTCAGCTCGCGCAGGCGCGCGCTCTGCTGGCGGTCGCGTTTGCGCTCCTTGAGCTGGGCGGTCTTGGTTTGCTCCTGCCCAAAAACCTCCGCGGGCGGCTGGGGGCGGTCGCGCTTCTCCAGATAATCGTCAAAATCGCCAAGAAATTCGCTCATGCCGTTTTCGGACATCACCATCACGCGATCCGCAAAGCGATTGATGAAATACCGGTCATGGCTAATGGCAAGAATCGTGCCGGGAAACTCCTCCAGCGCGTCCTCCAGCACCTCGCGGCTGTCCATATCAAGGTGGTTGGTTGGTTCGTCCAGCAGGAGCAGATTATCCCGTTTCAGCATGAGCTTGGTAAGCGCCACACGGCCACGTTCGCCGCCGCTCAGCTTGCCCACCAGTTCAAACACATCATCCCCGCTAAACAGAAACAGCCCCAGCGCGCCGCGCACCTTCGCCTGTTCCATGGTGGGAAAGGCATTCCACACCTCGTCCAGCACTGTGTGCTCGGGCGCCAAATCCTGCTGATGCTGGTCGTAATACCCCACATCGATATTTGTGCCATAGCGGACGCTGCCGCAATCGGGTGTCAAGCGGTTCATCAAAATTTTAAACAGCGTGCTCTTGCCTACGCCGTTAGGGCCGATGAGCGCCACGCGATCGCCCGTGCGAAGCTTGAAAGTAAGGTTTTCAAAAATCGGATGCCCATTGAAGGTTTTTTCGAGATTCTTAACCTCCAGCGCGTCCTCGCCACTGCGCCTGCGCACGTCAAAGGAAAAGCGAACGTGGTTTTCCTCCACCGGCTTTTCCAAACGTTCAATCTTGCTGAGGCGCTTCTCCCGGCTCTCTGCCGCGCGGATGCTCTTTTCCCGGTTGAAGCTGCGGTAACGCTCGATGATGGCGCGTTCGCGGTCAATCTCCTTTTGCTGCAAGTGATAGGCTTTCATGCGGGTTTCAAAATCGGCGCTTCGCTTTTTCATGTACTCGCTGTAATTGCCTGTAAATTTGATCATTCTGCCGCCGAGAATTTCACCCATGCTGGTGCATACGTGATCCAAAAAATAACGGTCATGGCTGATGAGAAGCAGCGAACCGCGATAATCGGTCAGATAATTTTGCAGCCATTCAATGGCCTCCAAATCCAAATGGTTGGTTGGTTCGTCCATGAGGATGATATCTGGCTTTTGCAGCAGCAGCTTCGCAAGCGAAAGCCGCGTGCGCTCGCCGCCGGAGAGCGTGCTCACCTCGCGGTTGTGCATTTCGGGCTTGAGCCCTAGGCCGCCGAGCACGCCGAGCATCTCGCCCTCGTAGGCGTAGCCCTCCATCTGCGTAAAGCGTTCGCTCAGGCGCTGATACTCACCGGATAGGCGAATCATGGTTTCCTCGTCCGCTGTGTGGCGCTCAAGCTCCCCCTCCAGCTCACGCATGCGCGTTTCCACCGCGATCACCGGCTCAAACACGCGCAAAAGCGCGCCCCAGACCGTATCGGTCAAGGCGATATCGTTTACCTGCGCCAAATACCCAACGCGCAAATCCTTGCCACGGTGAATCACGCCGTTATCGGGCTGCTTTTCACCGGCGAGCATGCGCATCAAAGTGGTCTTTCCGCAGCCGTTTACGCCTACGAGACCCATCTTTTCGCCCTTTTGCAGGCTGAAGGTAATGTCGTGAAGCACCTCGTGCACACCAAAGCTCTTTTGCACGTTCTGTACGGAAATCAGGATCATCTGGGCCTACCCCTTCGTTTGTTTCATTATGTCCGCCCGCGCGGCAAGCTCCCGCGCTGCCTCGCGAAGCTCGCGGCCGGAAGTAAACGCCAGCGCAAGCGCCTGCTCGCTGGCTTTAGCGGCCTTTTGCAGCAACGCTTCCCCCACGGCGATATCGCCCGGCAGCTCCTCCGCCCGCGCGATATCCACCGCCTGAAAGAGCGCGTCCTCCATATCGGCATACGCCTCCGCTTGCGCGAAAAACTCCGCGCAAAGCATGAGATCCTCTGCCGTAAGCATGGGCAGCAGCCGCGCTTTCATCTCCCGCAGCCGCGGCGCGCGCAGCTCGCACAGCGGCCCCTCCTCCTTGAGCGAGGCAAGCAGCCGCAAGCTTTTCAGGAGCCGTTCGTCCGCAGCCTCTGCGGGCATGGTGAAATTTGTAGCGCGGCAATACAGCAGCTCGCTTGCAACAAAGCACGGCGTAGGCGCAAGCAGCTGGCACAGGCTTTCGGCGCTCAAGGCCTCCAGCGTGTCCAGCGGCAAGCCGCAATTTTGGTGGCACGCACGATCCAGCAGGCGTAGCTGTGAATGCTCGTCCATGAGGTCCTTTACGCGGCGCATGAACTCCCCCATCATCTCGATCATGCGAAGGACATAATCCCGCTGAAACATGCGCACGCCTCCCGCCCTGTAAATCAGGAACAAGGATAGTATAGCACAGTTCATAAGATTTTGACAGAATCGCATCGGAGGATTGACCGCCCC
>JAVVVJ010000051.1:0-7971 GCA_036652695.1 Clostridia bacterium
GGTCTCCCTCTTGCTGTTTTCCGCGATTTTCGCGCCCTCTTGACATCCACATGCGTGCAGTGTAGCATAAACGCGAATCGAAGCGCCGCAGTGCGCGGCGCGGCACAAAGCCCATATGACTCAAGGAAGATAGGGAAGGGAAGGATTTTTTTCATGCTTCATTTTGAATGCGATTATGCCTGTGGCGCAACCCCAGAGGTGCTTGCCGCCATTGTGGGCACCAATGACGAACAGACCTCCGGCTATAGCGAGGACGCGCATTGCGCGCACGCCCGCGCCATGATTCAGCAGCAGTGCGCCTGCCCGGGCGCGGCGGTGCATTTTGTGGTGGGTGGTACGCAGGCGAACCTGCTGGTGATTGCCGCTGCCCTGCGCCCCTTTGAGGGCGTTCTTTGCGCGGCTACCGGTCATATCAACGCGCATGAGACGGGCGCGGTGGAGGCTACGGGTCACAAGGTGCTGCCGCTTGCACCAACGGATGGCAAGATCAATGCCGCACAGGTGCGTGCTGCGGTGCTCGCACAGCGCGGGGACGCAAGCTACGAGCATATCGTGCGCCCGGCTATGGTGTACCTGAGCCATCCCACGGAGCTTGGCACCTTATATACCCGCAAGGAGCTTGAGGAGATGTCTGCCACCTGCCGGGAGCTGGGCGTTCCGCTCTTTGTGGATGGCGCGCGGCTGGGCTATGGCATAGCGGCGGAGCCGGAGGTGGATTTGCCGTTGCTTGCCCGTGTTGCGGATGCGTTCACCATCGGCGGCACCAAGGTGGGGCTTTTGTTTGGCGAGGCGATTGTGCTGGTGAGCGAACGGCTTCAGGATTGCTTCCGCTACCATATTAAGCAGCGTGGCGCGATGCTCGCGAAGGGGCGGCTGCTGGGCGTGCAGTTTGAAACGCTGATGAGCGGCAGCTATTATGTGGATATCTCCGCGCGCGCAAACGCGATGGCGCAGGAGCTGAAGCGTGCGCTGCTGGGCTATGGCTGTGCGCTGTACAGCGACACGGTAACAAACCAGATTTTTCCTATTTTGCCAAACGGCGCGCTGGAAAAGCTGGCGAAGGATTTCCAATTTTCTTTTTGGGAAAAGATGGATGAGGAGCATAGCGCCGTGCGCTTTTGCACCTCTGCCGTTACCGCGCGTGCGGATGTGGATGCGCTGCTAAAAGCGTTTGCGCTTGTGCTGCGGTAGGCGTATACGGCTTTTGGCTGACTTGTGTTACAAATTTCGCGAACAAGGCTGGATGATACGATCAAAATTAAAGAAAAAGCATTGACAACGTAATAAAATTGTAATATTATGAGCATGCTAGGATCGTTCCAAACCGTTTGGATAGATGGAGCAATGCTCGGCGAAAGCCGTAAAAATACGGAGGTCAATCTATGAATCATCACGTGTGCGCGGAAAAAACGGGAAGGAGGGCATGGCGTGCCCTGCTTTCGCTTACCATGGCGCTATGTCTGGTCTTTTCATCTCTGCCCACGGCGCTTGGCGGCTCCTCCGTTGGCAGATACCCCAGCGACCTTACACCCTCCAATACCAAGGTGTACATCCAGCTATCCAACAGTGTGATGTTCTTTACGGGCGATACCTTTGGCACGGGCAGCACTGTTACGCCGGTCATCGGCACGGTGTGGCAGCTTGTGACAAGCGATTATTACACCCATCCCAGCGATGGTCTGGATTATTACAGCGTCTATTATGATACCAAGCGCTACAATGTGCTGCGCAACGATGTGGAATTTGATATCATGAGCGAAACGGCGCTGAATAACTACGTCACCGGCACGCTTTGGCGCGCCCCCACCTTTATGAAGATCAATGGCTCGCTTGGGCTTTTGGGCGATGTGCGCATCTATGCCATCCAGCTGGCGCTGAGCAAGCTGGGGTATTACGATACCATTTTGGACGGCGAATACGGCGAAAAGACCACTGCGGCGGTCAAAAAGTTTCAGCGCGCGTACAAGCTGGATCAGGATGGTACGGCAGGCCCCATTACCCAGACGGCGCTGTTCGCGCTGGCAACCGGCGGTTCCATCTCCGGCGGCGGCTCAACGGGCGGCGGTTCTACAGGCGGCGGCACGGTCGATACCACCGGCACACTCAGAACCACGTCCAGTGTGAACCTGCGCAAAACCGCTTCCACAAAAGCCGCGCGGCTTGGCGTGGTGCCTAAGGGCGTGAGCCTCACCTATACGGATAGCACCGTAAAGGGCGGCGTTACGTGGTATAAGATCACCTATAACAACCTGCATGGCTGGATCATGGGAACCTACACCTCAGCCAGCTCCGGCGGCGGCAGCAGCAGCGGTGGTGGCGATGGTGGAAGCTCCACCGTGATCGGCGCTGTGACCATCACCATGCCCGGTACGCGCGTGCGCAAAACCGCTAACGGCAAAAAAACCGGCACCGTGCTTGCAAAGGGCACTGTGGTGGATCTGCTGGCGCAGCCGTCCTCCGTGGCAGGGTATACATGGTACCGGATTCGCACAGCCAGCGGGCTGATTGGCTATGTGCGCGGCGATTGCGCCACGGCCTCTATGGGTGGCGGCGGCGGCGGTGGCGGTGGCGGTGGCGGTGGTGTTCCCTCCACCACGAAAACCTTTGTGCGGCTGCCCGGAAATACGGAGCTTTTCACCACTGAGCAGCGACCCTCCTCCGGGATTGTCATGGTGAGCGCGGGCACGGTGTTGCAAATGGTTTCCCCCAACACCTATGTATCCGGTGGAGAAACGTATTGCAGCCTCTACTACAACAACACCAAATATAACGCCATATACGGCGATCTATCTGGCGGTATAATGAACGATTCCGATCTTGCCAGCTATGTAAGCACCCTTTGGAGCGGCGCACTGAACGGCTCGCTCAAGCAGGAGCTGGATTTGGTGGGCGATGTCCGCGTGTATGCGATGCAGCTCGCACTTACGGTGCTGAACTTCTACACGGGCGCGCTGGATGGCAGCTTCGGCGGCGCAAGCGCAAGCGCTGTACGCAACTTTCAGCGCAAGAACAGCCTTGAGGTGGATGGCGCTTGCGGCTCGCTGACATGGGCGAAGCTGGGCAAGCAGGCGCTGGCGGTCTCCGGCGGCGGTTCTTCCGGCGGCGGCGGTGGCGGTGGCGGCGGTGGTGGCGGCGGCATTGTGGTTACGAACTTCGGCACCGTCAATAGCGTTGAAAGAGCCACATGGAACCGGGACGATAACGGCGCGAGATTGATTCCCAAGGGCTCGTCCGCTACCGTGATGGATGTGGGAACGGGTAAAGTGTTCAGCATTTACCGCTGGTCCGGCGCTAGCCACGCCGACTGTGTGCCCCTTACGGAAAACGATACCAGGATCATGTGCGATATTGTGGGCCTTGGCGGCAACGCTTATAACAGCGCCCATCCCACCTCCTCGCAGCTCGCGCAGATCAAGGCGGACAGCTCCACCGGGCATATGAATTACACTTGGCCGGATTTCAACAACGCATGGGGCAAGGGCAAGGATGTCGGCAGCCAATGGGATCGCCGCCCTGCACTGCTCAACGTGGGCGGTCGCGTATTCGCGGTGAGCATTTACGGCTATCCGCACGGCTTCAATGGCACTGACGCCTTTGCAAAGGCGCAGTTCCCGGATCGCACCTATTTCTACGCGAGAAACAACTACTATGGCATGATGTGCATACACTTTGTTGGCAGCACCACGCATACCAGCAACACGCCGGATTCGGGACACCAGAAGAACATCGATACCGCGTACAGCTATGCCAGAAGCCTTTGGCCAACGCTGGTCAAATAAAGAATTCGCTTTGAAAGCAGCAACGAAGCGCCGTGCAGGAGATGGTTTCCTGCCGGCGCTTCGTTTTTTTCATGTTTGCTTTTGCCGCGCCGTGCATATCCTCTTGAAGAGACGGCCTTTTTGGTAAGGAGGGGTATGATGCGGACGGTTCATTTTTTTCCGGGCGGCAATACCGCGGTTGGCTTCTATTCATGCTTTGAGGATATTCTCCCGCTGGTGGAGCGCAAGCGCATGTTTTACCTCAAGGGCGGCCCGGGCGTTGGCAAGAGCACGTTGATGCGCCGCGTAGGCGAGGCGGCTGAGAAGGCGGGGCTGATGGTGGAGTATTTCCATTGCTCCTCCGACCCGGAAAGCCTAGACGGCGTGAGCTTGCCCGAAAAGGGGATCGCCATGATAGATGGCACGGCTCCGCATGTCTATGATCCCGTGGTGCCCGGGGCGCGGGACACGTTGCTTTCGCTTGGCGATTTTCTGGATGAGGCGGCCTTGCGGCCGCACGCGCGCGAAATCATGACCGTGCAGAGCGCCATTTCCGCCTGCTTTCAGCGTTGCTACCGCTACCTTGCCGCAGCCAGAAGCGTAAGCGAGGCGGGCGCTAGGGGTGCGGAGAACCCACAAAAGGCGCGTGCCGCCGCGCTTGAGCTGAGCGAGCGCATGCCCCTCCGCGGGGGCGTGGGCAGCGTGCGCAGGCTATTTGCCAGCGCCTATACGCCAAAGGGGGTGGTGGAGCTGCCGCTGGGCATGAAGGAAACCCTTGCGCTTGAATGCCCCTTTGGGCTTCATGCCACAGGCTTTCTGCACGAGCTTGCGCTGCGGGCGGTGGCGCGCGGCCTACAGGCCGTGGAGCTGCTCAACCCCTTATCGCCCGCAGAAATTGATCATTTGCTGCTACCCGCGCATGGGCTGGCCTTCACCACGTGTGCGCGTGCGCAGGCAGAGGGCGGCGAGGTGCTGAAAATGGAGCGCGTATTTGATTGTGCGCCAAGCGATGAAAAGGCGTTGGGCTTTGACCGCAACGCCTACGAGCTGCTGGTGCAGCGCGCTTTGGAGCAGCTGCACGCCGCTAAAGCGCTGCATGACGAGCTGGAAACCTTTTATGTGGGCAATATGGATTTTCTGCGCTGGGAAACGATGCTACAAGGGGTGCTCGTGCAAGCGGAAATCTAATGGGGAACGCATGGGTTCACTGCGCCTTAAACAACAGCGCCCCCGCGGCTTTTGAACCGCGGGGGCGCGAGGGGAAAGAATTATTCTACGGTGATGCCCGTCATGGATTTCCATTTTTTGCGAATCGCATTTTGATTGGTGACGCCATAGCTTGGGTCGTTTGCTTTGCACTCGTCCATATCGCGAAGGAAGTGTACGCATAGGTGACCGTCAAAGCCGTTCTCCTTGATGCTGCCGCTAAGGTGAGGCACGTTGTGCATGGAGGCCAGCGTCCATGTGCCGCTGGGAAGCTTGACGTAAACGGTCTTGGGCGTCCACGTGTTGGTGTTGCCAAAGGCTTTATACATGACCTGCGTATCAGTGAGCGTGAGGGGCTCGCTATCCGCATGGTGGCCAAGGCTGTACAAGCGAAGCGTCCATTGCAGGTTGGTGGCGGGGTCAAAGATCGTGATGTGCTGACCCGTGCGGATGGAGGGCTTGATCTCGTTATACCAATGCAGGAGCTGGACGCTGCTGGTGCTGGGACCATCGGCCTTGCCGGTATCACCATCGATGATCAGATCATCATCGGCATTGGGGTCGGCTGCCACGGCGTTGCCGCTAAAGAGCACCTGCTGCGTTTTTGCGCCCGCCACACCATCGGAGGTTAGGCCGTTGCGCTTTTGGAAGGCGGCCACGGCAGTTTGTGTGAGCGCGCCGTAGCTGCCATCGGCGCTCACGTTATAGTTGAGTTCCTTGAGCGCCTTTTGCAGGGCTTTTACCTCTGGCCCTGTGGCGCCGTAGCGCAGCGTGATGTACGCACCGGAGGAGCTGGAATCATCCGAACCGCCGGAATCGCCTGAACCGCCTGAACCACCGGAGGAACCCGAATCGCCTGAACCGCTTGAGCCAGCCGCGATGGCAGAGGAGGAAAACAGCGTGGAGAAGGTTCGCGCGCCCGCAAGCCCGTCGGCGGTTAAGCTATTTTTCTGCTGAAAGGCCTTCACTGCCGCGATAGAGCCAGTGCCATATACGCCGTCCAGCGCGCCGCTGTAATAGCCAAGATCCTTGAGGCGGGTCTGCACGGAGGTAACATCCGCGCCGGTATATCCCTTGCGCAAGGTGCGGGTATAGCTACCGTCCGAGGCGCTCCCGGAATCGTTTGAACCGCCGCCGGAGCTGCCGCCGGAGCTGGAGTCGCCGCCAGAGCCGCCATCCACCTTGTTGGCAAGCTGGTAGAGCAGGTCAAGCGTGCGCGTGCCCGCAAGGCCATCCGCTGTGAGCTTCTGCGCCTTTTGGAAGGCGATGACCGCGCGCTGTGTGCCCGCGCCAAAGCGACCATCCACGCCGTTGGTATTGTAGCCGAGCTTTACCAATGCCGTTTGTAGGTCGGTTACGCGATCGCCGCTATCGCCATATTTGAGCGTGTTGGGGTTGGTGGTGACCGTACCGCTGCCGGAGGAATCGCCGGAGGAATCGCCGGAAGAGCCGCCGGAGCTGCCACCGCCAATCGCGTTCGACGCGGCGTAAATGAGGCTCAAGGTGAGCGTACCCGCCTTGCCATCGGCAGTGAGGTTGTTTGCGCTTTGATAGCGGATCACGGCACTCTCCGTGCCGCGGCCAAACTTGCCGTCAGCACCTTTGGGGTCGTAGCCGAGGGATAGCAGCGCTTTTTGCAGCTTCAGCACGTCAGAACCGCGCGAGCCAAACTCAAGCGTGGTATATTTGGTGGCTGCCAGCGCGGTGGAGCATAGCATGAGCAAAATGCATGCCAGCGCAAACGCCCGCTTGACAGCGGTTTGCAAGGTCACGTTCATTGGGGTGATGCCTCCTTGTTGGTAAGTGCGGGGGGATGGCGCGCCGCGCTCATCGTGTTCCAAGTATATCAACAAATTTCGTAAAAGTAAATATAATATTACGAGTTTGTTACGGAATATTCGCGAAATGTTGTGCTAATTTGAGAAAAATGAATTGCTCTTCCAGCAGGGAAATGATAGACTAAAGCGTTGAATGCATGGATAGGTGCTATTTGGCAACTTTCCCAAGCCGAAGGAGTTTCATTGAAGATGCGCAATTTTTGGTTGCGGTGCGCGGTCGCGCTGGTTTTCTGCCTGACGCTTTTTTGCGGAATCTGTGCCGTGCAGGCAGAGGATTGCTTTACGCTGGATGTGGATACGCTGGATATGGATAGCCTCAATAGTGATGAATATGTCGCCTGCTATCTATCCGCGCAGACGCAGGGTATTTGTGTACGGAAATACATTAGCGATAGCGGCGAGCTGGTCGCCCACGTGCGGCTCACGCTTACGCAGATGGAAACGGGAGACACGCTTTTTGATAAGGATTATGGCTACCAGAGCGGCATTTTTGACAGTGGCGTTATTTATCTGCCCTATGTGGATAACTGCACCATTCCCTATCTGGTAACCCTCTATGTGGAGGATGTTGTATATGCCATGCCCTTTATGCATTTGCGTCCCCGGCTTGCCTATAATGGAGCCTGCACCTATGGCGTGCGGCTACAGGATTTGAATCCCGGCTTTTCTGCCGATTGGATGATGGGCACGATGGTGGATTTGAATGCCCTGCGTGCCATGGGCAGCCAAAGCATCGATCTATGCGCGAGCAATGCGTATGTGATTGGTCAGGCAACGATTTCCATGAATGGGGATGCGCTCTGTGTGCAGCTCGCGTTTCTTTCCAACGCCAATGTGGAGGTCAATCACCTTGCCCTGTATGTGATTACCGATTGCGCGTCCATGACCACCGCCGATGTCACGCGCATGACGCAGCCCGCCTACAATGTAGGTGATTGGGTGGAGGTAGGCGGCGCGGCGAGCGCGCTTATTTACCTGCCTATGCAGGTGAGCTACGATGCGGCTGCTTTGAGCGGCTTTGGCTATGACCTAAGCTCTGGCGATTTGCAGGCGCAGCTTACCCTGTGGCAGGAAAACTGCGGCGGTATGATGCCCGGCGGGGAATGGACGGATGATGGCTTCATGCCGGATCAAGGCGATGGCTGGGACGAGAATTCAGGCTGGGTGGA
>JAVVVJ010000051.1:8071-20043 GCA_036652695.1 Clostridia bacterium
ATGATGGCAGCGGCTGGGTGGACGATGGCAGCTGGGATGACGGTGCGCTTGATAACTCCGGCTGGACGAACGGCGGTGCCGATGACGGATGGGATTCCGCACCCGCTGACTGGTAAACCGCACGGGTTTCAAACCATTGTAATAGTGGTAACATTTAGGAATCAAACGAGGCTTTGCGTTGTGTGGAAAGGCAGTTCTATGCTATAATAGAATTGTCTTTTCTTTCTTTTCCGTATTTAATGAAGCAACTGCATGGATGGAGAACAGCACAAGTCTGACTGTTCCCCGGCTAGGAGGCATCTGCATATGTTTAAAAAATGTTTGGCCTTGGTGCTTGTGATCATCTTATGCTGCACCGGCATGCCGCCGGTGGGCGCATTTGCGCAGGAAGCGCCTGCCGCGCCGCTTGCGCAGGAAGCGTCTGCGCAGGAAAGCGCTCCTGTACAGCAAGCGCCTACCGCGCCGCCGCTTACACAAGCGCCCGCTACAACTCCGCCTACGGAAGCGCCGAGCGTTGAGCCTACGCTGACCGCCGTGCCGCCTACGGAAACGCCGAGCGCTCCCGCTACGACTGCCGCGCAGGCTGACGCGTCCCCAACGCCGCCGCTTGATACGCCCACGGCAGAGCCAGCGAATACCGAGACGCCGCCTGTGGTGGATGCCGCATTGCCCCTATCTAAAAACCCTGCGTTTGAGCGCGGCTATGCGATGCTCATCAAAAGGGAAACCATGCTGTATCCGGTGCTTGCGCAGGAGCCGCTTGTCGCGCTGCCCAGCGGCGTGTGCTTTGTGCTGGAGCGTGCGCGGGAACAGGGCGCGGCGCGCATCGCCTTTGCTGCCGTGCACCAGCCGGGTGAGCCGCCCGAAACGGTTGTCGGCTGGGTACTGGAGGATGCGCTCCGACCACTTGACGCTGATGAAATAGCGGATGTGCGCAGCGCTGCCGAGGGCGACCCGCAAGCATGCTATGCGGATCTCGAATGCACCTGCCCCCTGCCCCTGCTGCAAGCGCAATGGCTGGCGCAGCCTGCGACAGAGCAGCCCGCGACGGATCAGCCAACCGAGACTCCCGCAGCGGAGCAGCCCACAGCAGATCAACCAACCGAAACTCCCGCAGTGGATCAGCCCACAGCAGATCAGCCAACCGAAACTCCTGTAACCGATCAGCCAACCGAGACTCCCGCAGAGGATCAGCTCAGCGATGGCACGGCGCTTGTTCAAACGCCGTTGGTGGCCATTCTTTTGAGCGGCGCGAACGGCATTTCGCTAGACGATGGCACGGAGCAGCTTACCGCCAAGCCCTCGCCGGAGGATGCGCTGCTGGACGCGCTTGTGTGGAGCAGCTCCAATGAGCTGTACGCCACGGTTGATGCGCAAGGATTGGTGCGCGCGCAGGGCAACGGCACGGTGGTCATTACGGCGCAAAATGGTGAAATCACTGCAAGCAAAACCATGCGCATCACTGGGCAGAAGGTGCCGCCTACCGCGATTGTACTCACCGCTGCTGATGACGCACAAACGCTGAGCGGGGGTAAAAACCTTTCTTTTCAGGCAGCCTTCACGCCCGAGACCACCACGCTCACGGCGGTGAAATGGTCGGTATCGGGGAGCGAGTACGCCTCCATCAGCCAAACGGGCAAGGTGAACCTGAGGGCAAACAAGCTAAGCGCACAGGTGGAGCTTACGGTGCGCGCAACCTCCATTGCGGATGCGAACGTTGTGGGAGAGTATATGCTCACGGCCTTACCCAACCCCAGCTCCGCAACCATCAGCCAAAGCGAGGCAACGCTCTATTTTGACAAAAACGCCGATGCGCCTGTGCTGGAGTTGAGCGCAAAGCTGCTGCCGCAGGATGCTCCGCAAGACCTGCGCTGGAGCACGAGCAATGTCCGCGTGGCCGCCGTTGAGAATGGAATGGTGACTGCTGTGGGAAGCGGCACGGCGGTGATCACTGCGTGCAGCGCGTCCTATACCAACGTTCGCGCCAAATGCACCGTGCGCGTCTGCTATCCGGCGCAGAGCGTTACCATCAGCGCAGCGGGAAATGCTGACCATTTGCTGATTGGCAGAGCGCTTTCATTGAGCGCGAAGGTTGCGCCCAGCACGTCTACCGACCGCAGCGTCGTTTGGACGGTGGATGTGCCGGACGAGCGTGCAAAACCCTATATTGCTGTGCGCAACGGCGTGGTGAACGTAAACGGCCGCTGCCCTGTGGAAGGCGCGCCTTATGCCGTTACGGTAACAGCTGCCGCACGCGGCGCAAACCCGGCAGGCGAGCCTGTTGTGGCACAGTATCAGCTTCAGGTTTATGCGCCGATCACGATGCTTGCGCTGCAAGCCGCTACCACCATCATCGACCTTGGAGCCGATGACCGCACCCTTACCTTGCAGCCTGTTTATACGCCGAACAATGCAAATGTGCGCAAGGGCGTTGACTGGCGCAGCAGCAACACACGCGTCGCCACCGTAACGGACGGTGTGGTTACGGGTCTTGCGGCGGGTACGTCCACCATTACCGCCACGGCGCAGGATGGCACGGGTCGTTCCGCGCGTATCAACATCAGCGTCGGCACGGCGGTGCGAAGCATCGATTTGGTCTCCGCGACCGGGGGCACTCAGGTGGCGGCGGGCAGAAGCTTGCAGCTTACCGCGAATGTGCAGCCCACAAACGCCAGCAACCGCAAGGTGATTTGGAGCTCTAGCGATCCCGCGCTGGCTACAGTAGCTTCCACATCCGGTAAGGTGACGGCACGCGCTGGCAAAACGGGCACGGTGATCATTACCGCTACGGCGGCGGATGGCAGCGGCGTAACCAATCAGCTCACGCTCAGCCTTGTGCCGGCAACCGCAAGCGTGGTGATTACGCCTGGACCGCAGTATACATTGGATTTGAACAACGAAAAGACCGTGCAGTTCAGCAGCGTCTGCCTGCCGGAGCAAGCCATGCAAAACGTGGTATGGAGAACGAACTCCAGCGCTTTTACCATTGATCAAAACGGTTTGGCAACCGCCAGCCGCAAGGGCAGCTACATCGTTACCGCTACGGCGCAGGATGGCACAGGTCGCAGAGCCAGCGTGCGCGTCACGGTGGGAATGGCGGTTCAGAGCATCTCGCTTGGCGAGAATAGGCAGCTGGCGGCGGGCAGAAGCATTCAGCTCACCGCTGACGTGCAGCCTAGGGGCGCTAGCAACCGGCAGGTGAGCTGGACGTCCAGCGATCCCACAATTGCCACGGTATCCGGCGGGCGCGTCACGGCGCGCGCGGGCAAGGCGGGCACTGTGACGATTACGGCCACCGCGAAGGATGGCACTGGGGTGGAAGGAACGTGCAGCGTGGAGATTGTTCCCGCCGCTTTGAGCGTTGTCATCACGCCCGGACCGATCTGCGGCATCAATATCGCGAGCGATCCCACCTTGCACCTAGACGCGGCCTGTGTTCCGGCGGGGGCCGCGCAGGCTGTTACTTGGCGCAGCAATTCCAGCGGCCTTACGGTGGATGCGGAGGGAAACCTAACCGCCCTGCGCCCGGGCAGCTATTTTGTGACCGCCACGGCGCAGGATGGCACGAACCGCCGCGCCAGCGTGCGCGTCAATGCTGGCACAATGGTGGAGACGATTGAGGTTACAAGCGTTCCGGCAGGCGTGCGGGAGGTTGCTTCCGGCAGGAGCGTGCGGCTTAACGCGAGCGTGCAGCCGAATTCTGCCAATTGGCGCGGCGTTCTTTGGTCATCCAGCGATCCCGCGCTCGCCACGGTCAACGCGGTGGGGAAGGTCAGCGTGCGGCCGGGCAAAACGGGCAAGGTCATCATTACGGCTACCGCTATGGATGGCGGCGGCGCGGTGGACGAATATGCGCTTGAGCTGCTGCCCGCCGTGAACAGCGTGACCATTACGCCGGGGCCGAGCTGCACCCTTGACTTTACGGTGGAGCAAAGCGTGCAATTTACCGCCGCATGCAGCCCGGAGGGAAGCGCGCAAAGCGTTTCATGGCGCAGCAACTCGCCCTATCTGACCATCGATCAAACGGGCAAGGCCACCGCCGCTCGGCAAGGAAGCTATACGATCACCGCCACGGCAACGGACGGCACAGGTAGGAGCGGCAGCGTGCGCCTCAACGTGTCGGCGCTGGCGAAGAGCGTGGAAATTGCGTCAAGCGCTACGGAGCTGGCTTCCGGCAAGAGTATGATGCTCCGCGCCACTGTTTTGCCAGCTCAAACCGCAAATAAACAGGTGCGCTGGTCTTGTGATAATGAGAAACTCGCTACCGTGTCAGCTTCCTCCGGCCGCGTGAGCGCACGACCCGGCGTGCTCGGCGAGGTGACCATTCGCGCCACGGCAATGGATGGCAGCGGCGTTTATGCGGAGCAGAAAATTCAGATCATGCCAGCCGTGGTACGTGTAGAGCTTACGCCGGGGCTTGGCTTTGTGATGGATTTGGAAACCGCTCAGCCCGTGCAGCTTTCAGCTGCCTGCTTGCCCAAGGAGGCGGCTCAAACCGTGACGTGGCGCAGCAGCAATCCCAACTACGCGGATGTGGACGCCAACGGTATACTCACAGCCAAGCGCGTGGGCACGGTGCTTGTGACCGCCACGGCGGCTGATGGCACCGGCCGCTATGCGACACTGCGCGTCACCGTTGGCAAAACGGTGAAGGAGCTTGTGCTTACGGGAGCGGAGCAGCTTACGGCAGGGCAGAGCACAATGCTCATGGCGAGCTTTACGCCCAAGGACGCGAGCATTCGCACATTGCGATGGACATCGGATCAGCCCTCCATTGCCTCCGTTAGCTCCAGCGGTCAGGTGCGCACCATGGCAGGCCGCTATGGTGAAGCGCTTATCACGGCTACCGCTACGGATGGAAGCGGCGCGAGCGCTACGCACCGCGTAACGGTCATGGCCGCCGTGACCGGCGTCACCATCACCGCGCCCAAAACCACGCTGGATATGAACGACCCGGCGGATATGGCTTTGCAGCTGACCGCCGCGTGCAATGAAGGCGCGCCTAGCGGCATCCAGTGGAGCACCAGCAATGCGGCCATCGCTACGGTGGATGAAACCGGCCTTGTTACGCCGCATGCGGGCGGCGAGGTGATCATCCTGGCAAAATCAGCCGCGAATGCCAGCCGCTGGGCAAGCGTAAAGCTTACCATTCTGGCAAAGGCGGCAGAGGTTTCTGTGAGCTGGGCGGGCCTTACTTGGTATCCGCAGTTCAGCGTTTACGCGCTTAACTGCACACGAACCGTGACGCTGAAGGCAACGGTTGCCCCAGCGAATGCGAACCAGACCGTCACGTGGAGCTCCAGCGATCCGTCCATCGCGCGCATTGATGCTCAAACTGGCGCGCTTGAGGCTTTGAGCGACGGGCTTGTCACCATCACCGCGACCGCTGCCGGCGGCATGGTCGGCACGCTCAAGGTATGGTCGCGCGATGAAGCCACGCTTCTGATGCCGTATCTTACATGCGCGTGGCAGAGCGGTGCGGATGGGATCTACCTCGCTTGGCAGCCGGTGAGCGGCGCAAGGGCGCGCGCGCGGTACTGCGTATATCTGGATGGCGAATATATCGAACTGCCCGCAGGGCAGATGAGCTATACCGCCACGGGGCTTTCTGTGGGCAAGCACTCCCTTGCGGTAACCCCCATGGTAGAGCTGGGGGGAGTCGCCTTCGCCCAATCCTTTACCAGCGGCGATGTGCGCATGGTTCATGTGAGCAAAATTGCCGGAGACGCATACCTTGCGCCCACTGCGCTCGTAGCCGCTGCGCCCAACCCATATACCGCGGAGCTTCGTTGGTCGCCAGCCAATCCGCAGGCGCTGCCGCACGGCTATACCATTGAAAGCCTACAGCAGGGCGTGTGGGTGAAGCTGCAAACCACGCAGGAGCTTTCCGTGCGCCTAACTGGACAGCCCGCAGGCGAACGGATTTACCGCGTGGCGCCGCTGGTGAACGCGACTGGCGGGGTGCAAACCGGCCTTTATGCAACTGTGCGCGTAACCATCCTCGCCAGCGAGAACAGTCAATATCTTCCCCCCGTGGGGCTGTATGCCATGAGCAGCGAGGCGAACACCGTAGCGCTCGCGTGGACGCCCGCCGACCCATTGAACCCGCCGGATCGCTATGTGATTTACCGTAAGAATGGCGCTGCGTGGGTAGAGGTGGGCACATCGGCGCTTGGCAAGGCAACCCTTACCAGCCAGCCCGGCGGCGGGCAGACCTACCGCGTGAATGCGCAGGTGCTTGAGCAGGGGCAGTATCATACCGGCATGGCTGGCGCGGAGGTTGTGGTTGCGGTGAAGGCAGTGTCAAAATACCGTGCGCTGCTGGTGGGTCAGCAAAATTACGCCCAGTCGCTGGTCGGCATAGACGATGATTTGGCCGCCATGACAGAGGTGCTGACGCACGGAAAAACCGCCTATGAGGTAAACAGCACCATGAACTTGAGCAAGTCCGGCATCTTCAATGCGATTCAGAGCACCTTTGCGGGCGCGAGCAGCGAGGATGTCAGCCTGTTTTATTACGGCGGTCACGGCGCGAACAGCGTGGATAACAACGTCCGCGGCGCGCTATACCTTACCAGCTCCGAGTACTTGACGGGCGCGGAGCTAGCGAACGCGCTCAATAAGGTTCCGGGCACCGTGATTGTGATTTTGGAAAGCTGCTTTAGCGGTAACACCATTTGGGATGGCACCAGAGCGCGCACCTTGACGCCGGAGCCAACCGACGAGGATCTCAGCGGGTTTAATCACTCCATGATCAACGCGTTTAGCGCCTATGGCCGCGCGGCGGCGCGCAGCGGCGAGCTGCGCACGCAGAAGTTCCATGTCCTCACCACCGCTGCGCAAAACCAAAATGGCTTGGAGTTCCAGTACAATAACGGCGTGGGCTTCGGCCTGCTTACGCGCGGGCTTGCGCAGTGCGCGGGCTATCTGTTTATCGACGCGAACAAGGGCTATCAATGGGCAGGCTCGTTTGTAGCCGATGAGGACGGCGATGGCTGCATCACCGTGGCGGAGGCATACAGCTGCGCAAAGCCCCTTGTGAAAAATTGGGCCTACAATACCATCGTCGGCGGAAAACCACAAGCGCACACGCAGGATGTGCAGGTATGGCCGTCGAATAGTACACAGCCGCTGCTTTTTCGGTAAGCGGCATCCCGTTTCTACAGAAGCGGGAATTCACAGGGCTTTTGCCCTTTGATGGGGGTCTTGAGCGGCGCGGCCTTTCGCAAGATCCCAATCCAAAACCTCTGCGCCACCGCATGTTTTGTAACCGCAAGCGCTCCTCATGGGCGCGGCGCGAGCAAAGAGCGGTGGCTTTTTGTACCCCATGGAGCAGGGTACACAAGCATATGTGGAGGTGACGGAAATGGAAAATCAACCAAGCCAATGGCAGCAGGAGCAGGCCAAGCTGGCGGCGACGCTGGCCATCGTGCGGCGCGAGCGCGAAAAAGCGGAAGACGAGCTAGGCATTGTGGGCGGCAATGACAAGCTGATTCAGGTAATCGACGATGGCAGCGATGATGCGCTTGTAGCGCAGTTTGTGACCCGCATGAAGCTGCGCGGGCTGCATCAGCTGCGCTTGAGCGAGCGGCAGCCTTATTTTGCCCGCATGGATTTTACGCCCGATGCGGGCGCGCCGGTATGCGGCGAGCTTCGCGCGGGGGTGCAAGCATCGGTGTATGTGGGGCGCTGGGGCGTTATTCAAACGCCGGAGTACAAGATCTGCGTGGCGGACTGGCGCAGTCCGGTGGCGAATCTCTACTATTCCGGTCAGGTGGGGCGTGTGAGCTACGAAGCGCCCGATGGGCGCGTGGAGGGCGAGCTGAGCCTGAAACGCATGCTTACGGTAAGCGAGGGCAAGCTGGAGGGCATGCAGGATACGGGCATTGCGGGTCAGGAAAAATTTCTGACGGACGCACTTTCCCAAGTGACCACAGCGCGATTGCGCGAGGTGGTTACCACCATTCAGGCAGAGCAGAACACCGTGATCCGCTACGATCCAGCCTTGCCGCTATGCGTGCAGGGCGTGGCGGGCAGCGGTAAGACCACCATCGCGCTGCACCGCATCGCGTGGATCTTGTACCGGCTGCAAAAGACCGTCGCGCCGCATCAATTGATGATTCTTGCACCCAACCCATTGTTTTTGAGCTATATCAGCCGCGTGCTGCCGGATCTAGGCGTGGACGAGGTGCGTCAGATGACCTTTGCCGGACTATGCGCACAGTTGATGGGCAAGCGCATGCCCAAGCTTGCGCAGAGCGCGCGCCTGACCGAGCGCCTGAACATGCATAAGCCCGACCGTGACGCGCTGGATGACATTCTGCGCCGCAAAGGGGCGCTGCGCTTGCGTGCGGAGATCGCACGCTTCCTTGGCGAATGGGAGCAGAGCTGCATTCCCAGCCAAGACTTGTGCTTCGGCGAGCACACGCTGATCGCCGCCGAGGAACTGCGGCGCTACTACCTCACGGAGCTGAAGCCCTTCCCCTTGCAGGTGCGTGTGGGTGAAGTGCGCAAGGTGGTGAGTGCCAGGCTTAAAAAGATGACCGCTCAGATGTCCGAGGCGCTGGAGCATGCCGTGGAGGAGCGGCTGGAGAAGCTGCTCAAGGCGCTGCCAGATGGCGAGGAGCGCCGTGCCCGCGCGCGCAAGCTCTTTGACAGCCGGGACGAGCGCCTTTCTCAGCTCAAGGAAATGCAAAAGCAATTTCTGAAGGCGTATGACGCGAGCTGGGGAAGCATGGCGCTGCTGGAGGTATATGCGGCCTTTTGGCGAGGCATGGCGGAGCGTGACCCTCAAAACGCTGCCACGTGCGAAACAACCATTGCGATGCTGCAAAAAAAGCTTGTTGCGCCAGAGGATTTGCCCGCGCTCCTGCTGCTGGCAAACGGGCTATACGGACTCAAACGCATCGATATCAAGCATGTGGTGATCGATGAGGCGCAGGACGTATCTCCCCTGCAAATCAAGGCGCTGCGCGAGCTCCTGCGGCACGACGCATTTACGCTGGTGGGCGACCTCTGCCAAGGCATTTACGGCGATGAGGGTCTGCGCAGCTGGGAGGATGTGAGCAACGGCGTTTTTACGCAGACGCCTGCGATTACGCGCCTCTCCACCGCTTATCGCAGTACGGTGGAGATTATGGAGGTCGCGTTCTCGGTTATGGCGCGCCACCCCGTGCATGGCGCGGGGGAGGCCAAGCCTGTGCTGCGTCACGGCGAACGCCCCCTCTTGACCGCCGTGCGCACCGAGGCCGAGCGCGTGCGCGCGGTGGCGGATACGGTGCGCGGTTGGCTTACGGAGGGCTTTGCCGGGATTGCCGTGATCACAAAGACGGAGCACGCGGCAAGAGCCTTGCACAAGGCGCTCGCGTGCTCGCTGCCGGAGGCTCGCCACGTGACTCAGGATGATCTGAGCTTTGAGGGCGGTGTGCAGGTGATGGATGCGAGCATTGTGAAGGGGTTGGAATTCGATTGCGTGCTCATCGCTGATGCGGACGCGCAGACTTACCCTGACGAGCGCTTTTATGCCAAGCTCTTTTACGTGCTATGCACCCGCTCCTTGCATCGCCTTCACTTCCTCGCGCAAGGCTCTCCCACACGTCATCTGGAGGCGGCGGGGCTTTAAAGGACAATTGGGAATGCGGGCACTGCCCCGTGCCCTTGTGAAGGGCAAAGCATTTGCCATTCCAATAGGAGGGCGAAGCGGAAAATAGCGGTTGCGGAGCGAAGCGCACTGTATAAATGCTGCATTTTTTTGCGCTTTGGATTGAATCCGCAGGGACGCCCGTTTATACTGGTGTTGTTGCCAAGGGAAATCCCCCTTTGGCGCGTTATGAATAGGGATTGAGATGGAGGAGCAGGGCATGAACGTAACCCAGAAGATACTCGCGGCGCATTTGGTTTCAGGCGAGCTGAAGCGCGGCGCGGAGATCGCAATCCGCATTGATCAAACGCTTACGCAGGATTCCACAGGAACCATGGCCTATCTGCAATTTGAGGCCATGGGCATCCCGCGCGTGAAGACCGAGCGCAGCATGGCTTATATCGATCATAACACCTTGCAGACAGGCTTTGAAAACGCTGACGACCACAAGTACATTGCGACTGTCGCCAAGCGGCACGGCGTATACCTGAGCAAGCCCGGCAACGGCATCTGCCATCAGGTGCAGCTGGAGCGCATCGGCGTGCCGGGCAAGACCCTCTTGGGCAGCGACAGCCACACCCCTACGGGCGGCGGGCTGGGAATGCTGGCCATTGGCGCGGGTGGATTGGATGTGGCGGTCGCCATGGGCGGCGGCGCTTATTATTTGAGCTGCCCCGGCGTGGTGAATGTGCGCCTAACGGGCAAACTGCAAAAGAGCGTAGCCGCGAAGGACGTTATTTTGGAGCTTTTGCGTCGCCTGAGCGTGAAGGGCGGCGTGGGCAAGGTGATGGAGTACACGGGTGCGGGCGTGGAGACGCTTTCCATCCCCGAGCGTGCCACCATTACCAATATGGGAGCGGAACTGGGCGCGACAAGCTCCCTTTTCCCAAGCGACGAGGCGACGCACGCCTTTTTGAAGGCGCAGGGGCGCGAATGCGATTTTGTCCCCCTTGCGGCAGATGAAAACGCGGAATACGACGAAACGGTAGAAATCGACCTTTCGACGCTGGAACCGATGGTTGCGCTTCCTCATATGCCCGATCATGTCAAAAGCGTGCGCGAGGCCGGACCCATTAAGGTGGATCAGGTATGCATCGGCTCGTGTACCAATTCCAGCTATCAGGATATGATGCGCGTCGCGGCGATCCTGCGTGGAAAAACCGTACACCCGGAGGTATCGCTGGTGATTGCGCCGGGCAGCCGACAGGTGCTTTCCATGCTCAGCCAAAACGGCGCGCTGCACGATATGCTGGAGGCGGGCGCGCGCGTGACTGAAACCGCATGCGGCTTCTGCATCGGCATGGGGCAGAGCCCCTGCACCGATGCGGTGAGCGTGCGCACCAACAACCGCAACTTCTTTGGTCGCAGCGGCACAAAGAGTGCAGGCATCTATCTGGTGAGCTGTGAAACTGCCGCCGCTACGGCGCTTGCGGGTGTGCTGAGCGATCCGCGCACGTTGGATGCGCCGCTTGAAGTGGATATGCCGCAGCGTTTTTGCTACAATGACAACCTCATCATTCCGCCAGCCAGCGAGATGGATGCCGCCGCGGTGGAGGTGGTGCGCGGCCCCAACATCAAGCCTTTCCCACAGGCGGAGGCGCTGGCGCAGAGCGTGGAGGGCAAGGTGCTGCTCAAAATGGAGGATAACATTACCACGGATCACATCATGCCCAGCGATAGCTCGCTGCTGCCCTTCCGCAGCAACATTCCAAAGCTTAGCGAGCACTGCCTTGCGCCAGTGGACGCAGCCTTCCCCGCGCGCGCCAAGGCGGCGGGCGGCGGCTTTTTGCTGGCGGGGCAGAACTATGGGCAAGGCTCCAGCCGCGAGCATGCGGCGCTGGTGCCCCTGTACCTAAAGGTGCGCGGCGTGCTTGCCAAGAGCTTTGCGCGCATTCACCGCGCCAACTTGATCAACAACGGTATTTTGCCGCTGGAATTTGAAACCGAGGCCGATTACGACCGCTTCGCGCAGGATGACGAACTGGCGCTGCCGGATGTGCGGGCGCTCGTGGAGGCTGGGGAGGAATGGGTTCCCGTGGCAAACCGAAGCAAGGGCTTTAGCGTAAGAATGAGGCTTGCGCTGACGGAGCGGCAGCGCAAAATGATATTGGCTGGTGGGCTGATTAACATGATTGCGGAGGAAAACAGGTAATACTAATCTTGCGCTAAAACGCAAGCAGCTATGGCATCTTTTGCCCGTGGTCTGCGTTGCATTTTAGACTTAGATTAGTATCATCGCCCTTTCTGATTGATTACTTCACTTTGTCCCAAGTGATGATGTCGGGGACATAACGCCTGTCAGGACGAACATCGTTGGCAAAGTCATATGTCG
>JAVVVJ010000052.1:0-19952 GCA_036652695.1 Clostridia bacterium
CTTGTGCATTTTTTGTCGTTGGACGGTTGCCAATTAGCGTACTAAAGCATATAATGAGAATGCGTAAATCAATATTTCTGGGAGGCGACATTATCATGAAAAAGGTATTGGCCGTTCTATTGACGATCCTATTGGTCATCCCTTCTTTCGCGCTGGGCGAAAATGTTGTGAAGATCGGCGTTTTTGAACCCGCATCCGGTGACAGCGGCGCTGGTGGAAAGCAGGAAACGCTTGGCATTCAATATGCCAATGCGGTTCAGCCCACCGTGGACATCGGCGGTCAAACCTACACTGTACAGCTCGTCTATGCTGATAACGGCTCTTCCGCCGATAAGGCGCCCTCTGCCGCCCAACAGCTGGTGAGCGAGGGTGTGAGCGTGGTGCTCGGCTCCTATGGTTCCGGCGTATCCATTGCCGGTTCTCCCTATTTTGCGGATGCTGGCATTCCCGCCATCGGCGTTACCTGCACCAACCCGCAGGTGACCGCTGGCAATACGCACTATTTCCGCATCTGTTTCTTGGATCCCTTTCAGGGAACAGTGCTTGCGAACTACGCCTTTAAGGAGCTGGGCGTGACAACCGCCTACTGCCTTGCGGAATTGGGCAACGACTATGACGTTGGCCTGTGCCACTACTTCCAGCAGGCCTTTGAGGCGCTGGGCGGCATGGTCATTTCCGAAACCTTCCCCACCGGCAATTCCGATTTTACTTCCTACCTAAATACTGCTACAGCGGCGGGTGCGGGCGTGTTCTTTGCACCCTGCTCCATTGCTTATTCCACGCAGATCATCAATCAGGCTGCTGCGCAGAATGTCGCTTTCCCGCTGATGGGCGGCGATACATGGGACAGCAACAAGGTAATTGAGGCTGCAAAGGGCACCACCGCAAAGGTGCTGATCTCCACCTTTTACCAAGAGGGCGGCAATGCGGAGTTCGATAACGGCATTAAAGCATGGATCAACACCAACGCCGAGGCACTTACCAACAACGGCGGCAACGACATGATCGCGGCGATATCCGCCATGGGCTATGATGCGTATTTTGTGGCGCTGGAGGCGCTTAAGGGCGCTGGCAGCACCGATAGCAAGGCCGTGAACGAAGCGCTGTGGAAGGTTTCCTACAATGGCGTATCCGGAGCGATTGTCTTTGATGAAATCGGCGATGCCATCCGCGATACGGCGTACATCAAGACCGCCAACACCCAAACCGGCGCTTGGGACTTTGTAGCGGTGCAGAGTGTGAAATAACGCGCGGCATTGCGGCTGACAGCATCATCAACGATTCAGCGCGGCGGGGGCAGATCGCTCTCGCCGCGCTTGCGTAAGGAGGCCCCCTCAAGTGATGAGCATCGTCCTACCCTACTTGCTTTCCGGTATCTCCGTCGGCGGGCAGTACGCGCTGATCGCCATAGGATATACGATGGTCTATGGCATTTTGCGCCTGATCAACTTTGCACACGGCGATGTGTTCATGGTCGCGGGCATTTTGATGGTCTATATTTCCGCAAGCGGACTGCCGCTGTACCTGTCGATTCCCCTTGTGCTGCTTATGACGGCTGGGATTGGCTTCGCTATTGAGCGTGTGGCCTATAAGCCCCTGCGAACCGCGCCGCGCATGAGCATCATGATTTCCGCTATTGGCGTGAGCTACACGCTGCAAAATCTCGTGCTTTATATCACGGGCGGCCTGAACCAATTCTATCCTACCATACCGTTCATTTCCAATTCCATTACGATTGGCACGGCGACCACTAAGATGGTTACCGTGGTAACGCCCGTGCTGACGCTGGTGCTGGTGGTTGCGCTCGTATTTTTGATCAACCATACCAAAATCGGCATGGCGATGCGTGCCGTGAGCAAGGATTTTGAAACCAGCCAGCTCATGGGCATCAAAATCAACTCCGTCATTTCCACTACTTTCATTATTGGCTCGTTTCTTGCGGGCGTTGGGTCTATTTTGTACTTTACAAATTATACCACCGTCATCCAAACCTCCGGCGCCATGCCGGGGCTAAAGGCATTTGTGGCCGCGGTCTTTGGCGGCATTGGCAGCGTCCCGGGCGCGGTGGTGGGCGCGTTTATCATCGGCATTTGTGAAAACCTCATCAAGGGGCTGGATATCATGCTCTTCAAAGGCGGCGTCACCACGCAGATGCTCGGCCTGACCACCTTTTCCGATGCGTTTACCTTTGTGCTGCTGATCGTGATTTTGATTGTGAAGCCGACCGGCCTGTTCGGTGAAAAAACGACGGATAAGGTATGATCTGCAAGGCTCGCTTGTATCTGTGAGAGGATGGAAATCGCAATGAGCAAAGAAATTCATTTGACCCAGCCCGGTAAGGAAAGGCGGCTGAAACGCGGAACCATCATCACGCTCGCGGTTGTCGCGGCAATTTACATTGGCGTTTTTGTGCTGGAGCAGGTGATTTCGCCGACCTCCATGCTTTTTACCGTGCTCAAGAAGGGCGCGACCTATGCGCTGGTGGCTGTTTCCATGAACCTGCTCAACGGTTTTACGGGGCTTTTTTCGTTGGGGCAGGCAGGCTTTATGTTGATTGGCGCATATACATATGGCATTTTCACCATCCCGGTGGCGCAGCGCGCAGTGGTGTATCAGTACTATAATGGCGGGTTGGTGCAGTTTGCGTTGCCCGTTGTACCCGCGTTGATTTTATCCGGGGTTTTTGCGGCGCTGTTTGCGTTTTTGATCGGCCTGCCTGTGCTGCGCTTGAAGAGCGATTACCTTGCCATTGCTACGCTTGGCTTTGCCGAGATCGTTCGCAGCATCTTCCAATGGGATAAGCTGGGTTCCATTACCAACGGCTCCAATATGCTGCGCTTGTTTCCCACCTTCAACGATTTTAACATCCGAGGCGCGGATGGCGAGGTGACGGTCTATTTATCGACGCTTGTGCCGTTTTTGATCGCGGGCGTATGCATCGCCATTGTGGTGGCGCTGATCCATTCCAGCTACGGCCGAGCCTTTATGTCCATCCGCGACGATGAAACCGCTGCCGAGGCTATGGGCATCAATCTTGCACGGCACAAGCAGTACGCCTTTTGCATCAGCTCCTTCTTTGCGGGCATCGGCGGCGCAATGCTGGCCATGTACTCCAACTCCGTGCAGGCAAAGAGCTTCACATCCGGCATGACGTATGAAATTTTGCTGATTGTGGTGATTGGCGGCATCGGCTCGGTTACCGGGAGCTGCCTCAGCTCGTTTCTCTTTGTGGCTTGCTCGGAATGGTGGCTGCGGTTTTTGGATCAAAAGCAGATGATTGGCACTTGGGAGGTTCCCTTGCTCCGCAACGGCTTTCGGCTGGTGGTGTTCTCGCTGATCATCATGGTGGTGGTGTTGTTTTTCCAACGAGGCATTATGGGCACGCGGGAACTGCCGGACCTCTTTGATAAAAAGCGGAAGGCAAAGGAGGTGCTCAAATGAGCGAGCGGGTACTGGAGCTTGAAAATGTAACCATGCAGTTTGGCGGCGTTGTGGCTGTTGACAGCTTGAGCATGTATGTAAGCCAAGGCGAGATTGTGGCGCTCATCGGCCCCAACGGCGCGGGCAAGACGACTGCTTTTAATGTAATCACGGGCGTATACGCGCCCACAAATGGCAGTGTCAGGCTTCGCGGCAAGATCATCGCACAAGGACACCCCATTGGCAAGATGCGCAAGCTCTATGGCGGCACGCACATTGGCGAGTATAACCGCCTCATCGCCAACACGCCGGATCGGATTACCGAGATGGGCGTGGCGCGCACCTTCCAAAACATACGCCTCTTTCAAAAGATGACTGTGCTGGAAAACGTGCTGGTTGCGCGGCACATGCGCCTAAAGGCGGGGCTGCTGAGCGCGACCTTTCACCTAAACGTGCAGGAGGAAAAGCGCATCCGGCAGGAATCTATTGATTTGTTAGAGATGCTGGGCATGGCGGATTTGAAGGATGAAAACGCCTCGTCGCTGCCGTATGGCAGGCAGCGCTATTTGGAGATTGCCCGTGCACTGGCGACCGAGCCACGCCTTTTGCTGCTTGACGAGCCTGCCGCAGGCATGAATCCTCAGGAAACCGATGATCTGAGCGACTTTATTTGTAAAATCAAGGATGATTTTAAGCTCACCGTCTTCCTGATTGAGCACCATATGAACCTCGTGATGGGCATCAGCGACCGCGTTTACGTGCTTGACTTTGGCAAGCTGATTGCCAACGGCACGCCGCGCGAGGTGCAGGACAATCCCGCCGTTGTGGCGGCGTATTTGGGGGTGGATGAGGAATGAGCATGCTTGAGGTGAAGGATCTCGTAGTGAGCTATGGCGGCATTGAGGCGCTCAAAGGCATTTCCTTTGCCGTGGACGAGGGGCAGATCGTTACCTTAATTGGTGCGAACGGCGCTGGAAAATCCACCACTTTACGCGCCATCACGGGCATTGTGCCCATCAAAAATGGCAGGATTACCTACTGCGGCGAGGATATTACCAGCCTTGAAACGCACAAGATCGTCCAACGCGGCATCGCCCTTGTGCCCGAGGGTCGCCGTGTGTTTGCGAACCTGACCGTGCTTGAAAATTTGAAGATTGGCGCTTATCTGCGCAAGGATAACGAAGCGATTCTCAAAGAGATTGAGGGCATTTACGAGCTATTCCCGCGCCTAAAGGAGCGGAGCTGGCAGCTTGCCGGAACCCTATCTGGCGGCGAGCAGCAGATGCTGGCGGTTGGTCGCGCCATGATGACCAAGCCCAAGCTCATCATGATGGATGAGCCAAGCCTTGGCCTTGCGCCCTTGGTTGTCAAGGATATCTTCCACATCATTCGCCGCCTGAGCGAGGCGGGCATCACGATTTTGCTGATTGAACAAAACGCCAATGCCGCCCTACACGCCGCGCATTACGGCTACGTAATGGAAACGGGACGCATCACCCTATCCGGCACCGGCGCGGAGCTTTTGCAGAGCAAGAGCGTACAGGAGGCATATTTGGGAAAAAAGCGGGATGGGGGACGTTAGGGGTTTCACCAGACACTGATAAGGGCTTTCCCCTTACCCTATCATAAAACCGCGCTGAACCGCGGCCTTATGGGTGTACTTGCCCTTCGTACTGTTCCAACGCTTCACGAAAAAAACGGCTATAGGCGTTCTGCTCTATGATCTCGTCAGCAGGCAGCTGAGCGGCGTCTAGGTAGTAGCCGCCGGTTTGCAGGCTGATGGAGAGGCTGTCCAGCGGAAAGCCGGGCACGCGGAGCGGGTGGGGCTTGGCCACAATGCCAAAGCTGTGACCGCTGAGGGAGTCGTTCATCAGTGGGTAGCAATGCGTGTCATCCATTACGAGGCAGATGCCGTTTCGATAGCGCGCGGTAAGCGTGCCGTAGCGCTCCGCGAGGCTTGCATAGTAAGCGATCATCTCTTCATCGTTCAGTGATTTACCACCCACGCGGCGTACGTGTACGCCCGGTTGAAGGGCATTGGGCAGCTCCTCGCAATAAAGGCCGGAATCTGCTGCGCAGACTGGCTGGTGAAGCACGGCGTAATAGGCCTTCGCCTTGATGACCGCGTTTTCGAGCGGGTCGCACCCGCTTTCGTCAATGGCGATGGCGGGCAGATTGGGCAGCTCGCGCAGGCCAATCAGCTCCACGGGTAGTGTGCATAGGTGGCGGCGCATGTAGGACAGCTTGCCAAGGTTGGTGGTTCCATAAACAATGCGTGTTGGTTGCGTGCAAAACGCCCCTTTCGGCTTTCAAAAAAGCATCGCCTCCGAAGCCACGGAGGCGATGGCGCGGGAAGCCGTTATTTTGTGCTGTTCGCCTGCTGATGCTTGAGCGCGGCGCCCACAAATTCGCGAAAGAGCGGATGCGGGCGATTGGGGCGGCTCTTAAGCTCCGGGTGGAACTGAACCGCCACAAAGAACGGATGGGTGGGTATTTCCACGATCTCCACAAGGTTGCGATCCGGGTTGCGCCCGGCAAGCACCATGCCACCCGCCGTGAAACGCTCAGCGTAGGCGTTGTTGAACTCGTAGCGGTGACGGTGCCGCTCCCAAATATCGCTGATGCCATAAGCGCGCTCGCTTGTTGTGCCGGGCGTGAGCAGGCAGCGGTATTTGCCAAGGCGCATGGTTCCGCCTAGATTGTCCAGATCCTGATCAGCCATCAGGTCGATTACGGGATAGGTGGTGTGGGGATCAACCTCTGTGGTGTTTGCGTCACGCAGATCCAGCACGTGGCGGGCAAACTCAATCACCGCCATCTGCATGCCCAAGCACAGGCCAAAGAAGGGCAAAGCGTTCTCACGCGCGTACTGGATGGCGGTCATCTTGCCCTCCAGCCCTCGAGCGCCGAAGCCGCCGGGCACCACAAGGCCATCCGTGCCATCGAGCATCACCGCGACGTTTTCAGCAGTGACATCCTCAGCGGGAATCCACTTGATATGCACCTTTGTGCTATGGTAGATGCCGCCATGCGTCAATGCCTCCACTACGCTGAGGTATGCGTCCGGAAGCTCCACATACTTACCCACCAACGCGATGGTCACATCCTGATCGCTGCCCAGCTGGCGCTCCACCATGCTCGTCCACTCGGTGAGGTCGCATTCATGGGCGGGAATATCCAAAAGCTTGAGCACCTGCTCATCCAACTTTTCGCGGTGCAGCAGCAGCGGTACTTCGTACAGGCTGCGCGCGTTGAGGTTTTGGAATACGCGCTCCACGGGCAGGTTGCAGAACATGCCGATCTTCGCGCGCACCTCATAGGGCAGCTCATGATCCGCGCGGCAAACCAGAATGTCGGGCGAAATGCCAATGCTGCAAAGGTCGCGCACGCTGTGCTGGGTCGGCTTGGTTTTGAGCTCTGCCGCCGCGTTTAGGTATGGCACCAGCGTGACGTGCAGGTACAGGCAGTTTTCGCGCCCTACCTCCGCACGCATCTGGCGAATCGCCTCCAAAAAAGGAAGGCTTTCAATATCGCCCACCGTGCCGCCGATTTCAGTGATGACGACCTCCGGCGGGTTTTCCATGCGCGAAACAGCAAGGATGTTCTTTTTGATTTCATTCGTGATATGCGGGATGACCTGAATGGTTGCGCCGAGGTATTCGCCGCGGCGTTCGCGGTCAATGACCGTCTTATATACGCGCCCGCTTGTTACATTGCTGGCTTGCGTGAGGCTTTCATCAACAAAGCGCTCATAATGCCCAAGGTCTAGGTCGGTTTCGGCACCATCGTCGGTCACAAAGACTTCCCCGTGCTGGTACGGGTTCATCGTGCCGGGGTCCACGTTGATGTAGGGGTCAAACTTTTGAATGGAAACCTTTAGCCCCCTGCACTTGAGCAAGCGGCCCAGTGAAGCCGCCGTGATTCCCTTGCCTAATGAAGAAACCACACCGCCCGTAACAAAAATGAACTTCGTATCCATGATGCGCCCAAACCTCCTCCGTCAAAATCACACAGATTTAATTGTAACAAAGGAAGGCGGGATACGTCAATACCTAATGTGGAATTTGACGGATTTTGCGTTTTTGTCCATTACAGCGGTGAATGATTGTGCGTTTTGCTAGTGTTGACAACTTTGACAGCCCTGTTATAATAGAAATATCCAAAATTTTTACATGGAAGAGGCAGATTGCTTTGCGGCATGACGATTATGGACATTCGGGCTATTATCCGCCAAAGTACGCAAAAAAGCCATCGCGGACATCCAAGCCGCGCCGACATGTTTTACTGCCGCGGTGGGTATGGCTGCTGATGATGGCGGGTTGCCTGACGGTGTTTATCGTTAGTGCTACGCTGCTCGTGCGGTATTTCAGCGCCATTTCCAGCTCCAAGCAGGTATCGGCAGAGCTACGAGACGTTTATCATGCGGATGCGACGAATGCGCCTGCAATGGGGGAGAACCCTGTGAACGCTGATCACCGTGACACCGCCGCTCTCGCTGCTGCCAAGGATGCGGTACATTTACCGCAGAAGCCGCTTTCGTTTGAGGAGCTGTGGCCAACCAGCTATGCTGGCAACCCGCATATGATGATTTCCAAGCCTTTTTTGGATTTGATGGAGAAGAGCAAGGACATTGTCGGCTGGCTTACCATCGATGGCGTTCTGGACGAGCCGGTTGTGCAGCGCGATAACGCCTATTATCTCACCCATGATTATCTTGGGCGCAAAAACGACACAGGCTCTCTTTTTTTGGATGAAGGCTGCCATTTGAAGAGCGTGCCCATGCAGATGCTTATCCACGGCCATAATATGAAGGAGGGCGCGATGTTTGGCGCGCTCAAAAAGTATAAGGTAAAGGATGCTTCGTTTTATCAGGAGCATCCCTTTATCCAGTTGAATACGCTGTATGAGCAGGCGCGCTATGTGATTTTTGCCGTGGACGAGCTGAGTATCAACCCTTCCAAGCCGCATTATCTACCCTTTTGGGCATACAGCAGCTTTCAAAGCGAGAAGGAATTCAGGGACTATATTAGCGACCTGCGCGAGTTTTCACACTATCGCTGCAATGTAGAGGTGCAGCCGGGCGATCGGCTTTTGCTGCTTGCCACCTGTCAAGGGTCGGATGAAGATGCGCGGCTGGTGATTGCCGCGCGCATGCTGCGCCCCAATGAGGATGAGATCGGCTTGAAAGCCGCCATACTCACCACCAAGGATCGCTAGGGGAGCGGGACAAATGCCGGGCATGCCCCTATGTTCGCGGCTTTCCCTTGATTCGTTTGGCTACGTACAGCGCGTGATCCACCCGTTCAATGAACGCAAAAGGCTCTTCACCAGGCTGATATTCGCCAATGCCAACGCTTACCTTCACCGTGAAGGCAACGCCCTGCGCCTCATAACGCTGCTCTTGAATGGTCGACACGGCCTGTTGGGCATAGCGCTCTGCCTCGGACAAGGCAAGGCCGCGAAAAACCACGCAGTATTCGTCGCCGCCCATGCGGCCAACGCAGCAATCCGTTATCGTTGAAAGGTTCTGCAATGTTTGTGCAATCTTCTGGATCACCATATCGCCCGCCAAATGACCATGGTGATCATTTACCTGTTTAAATTGATCAATATCAATAATGAGGATGGAGAACGGATGCCCATCCTTGCGCTTGCAAAGCTCAATAATCTGGTTCTTTATATAGAGGTTGTTATAAAGCCCTGTAAAAAAATCACTGATGGATAGACGGTTGAACTTTGCGAGCAGGTCGGAAATGACGGTCTGCTCCCCATGGTATTCATCCAATACAAACATGCTGTTGGTTACGTTTGTCGCTAGCTCCAGTGAAAAAAGCCGTCCCTGCACCACAATTGGTTTTGCGATGACCATCAAAACCGAACCGCGAAAATACTCCAGCTTCATAAACTGCGAGCGGTTCGCGCAGGCGCGCTGGGAAATGCAGTTTTCGCATGGGGATTCCCTGTTCCAGATGTGAAAGCAGGGGCCTTCCCCGGTCGGCACGGCAGTTTCATCCTTCAACATGTATATTTCGCTGGTGTAAGGGTCCACCAAGCGGAACTGATCAAAAATCCCCGTAAAATCGCAAAGCGTTTCAAGCTCTGCTTTGTGTTGATTTACATCAAGCATCGCTCCATCTCCCTTCCGTGATTTTTGCTATGATAATTGTACACTATCATGTGGAAAGATGCAATGTACAATAGCTACTTTCAACCTTTAGCAGTTGTAGTGAAAGCGTACAAAGGATGTTCAAATTATAGGCGGCGTTCTCTATTCATGCTCTGCTCAGATCCTTCGCGATCATTTGCTCGTGACGATATCCATCCATAGCAAAAACCCGGTAAAACGGCACATTAGCCATCTTACCGGGTTTTCTGATTGGTCTGGGTGAGAAGACTCGAACTTCCGGCCTCTTGAACCCCATTCAAGCACGCTACCAAACTGCGCCACACCCAGATATGCTGTTCTTCCGTGTTGCTATCAGCGCAACATGACTCGCTAACGGAACGTTATTGATTATACTGCACATTCGTTGCTTTGTCAAGCTGATTTTGTTGACTTTCCGCATGAAAAACGACCGAAAATCATACGGACTTCTCATAGAAAATTGCCATATGCTTGCATAAAAATGTTGGTTTGATGCCAAAAGGGCGCGCCGCTACCATGACGCGCCCATGAAACAAACAAGCAACGCATCGTATTTGTGACGCTTTATTCAATAAAACCCAACAGCGCTTGTTTGAGCTTCCCAATCAATGCGCGCTGTTTTTCATTTTCATCTTCCAGCTGCTTGATTTTGGTTTCCAACAGCTTATCATTTTCCAGCAGTTTGGCTATTTCCAGCGTGGAATTGGTGTGGCTGGCTTGGCTGGAATGTTGCTTTTCATTTTTCCATTTATACAGCGTTTGAATCGAAATGCCGGTATCCTCATGCGTTTGTCGCACGCCGACATGCTCGATGCTTTGCAAAGCGTTCTGTTTTTTTGTCACATCAATTTTAGGCACAAGCGAAACTCCTTTCTCTATTGTTTGATAGCAACATAATAGCATAAATCCTTCCGTTTGTGAACGCTTTTTTGCAATATCATAAAAAGAATGACAAAAAGAAAAAACCGGCCAAAAGATGGCCGGTACGCCCAGAAAGCCTCGTATGCAGCTTGAAGCCGCATTTCCGCAGGAAAAGCTTGCTGCGCAGAAGAGGAAAATCGTATCCGAAACACAGAAGAAGCGGGGGATTATGCGTTGTTTTCCGTTTCCTTGTTATTTGCAGGATCGTCAGCGGATTTGGTCAGAAGCTCGCCGTCCATAAGGGCGTCAAGACGGTCGCAACAGGAACGCTCCTCGGAAGCATCGTTCTCGGTTGGTGCGGCGTCTACTTCACGAGCAGGCGAAGCATCCTCTGTGGCGGCGTCGGTTTCTTCAACCAGATCGGCCTTTTCGGCTTCGCTTTCGCCCGCGCCAGAAGCTGCGTCGCTTTTTTCAGTATCTGTAGCGGCAACGTTCGTGCTGTTTTCTTCCACCATGGCATAACGCTGTGCACGGAGCACGCTCAAACGCTGATCCAGATCTCCAAGCTCCGCCATCATGCTGCCTAGCGGCTCAGGCAGTTCAACGCCTTTTTGCCATAGGTCAAACGCGCGCATGGGAAAATCACCTAAAATTTCACGGCGACGTGATTCCAGATTGATTTCCGCTACCTTGTCGTGCGCGCTGTTGGCCATGTTGGATGCACCCTTGCCAATGGCCTCCATTCCCTTCAGCCACGCCAGCTTTACCTTGTTGGATATACCCGCCATTCCAAACACCCTTTCTATTCATTCCTTGTAGAGATCGTCGCGCAGCCGGTAGAGTGTCGCGCCGCGCTTGGGACGATTGAATACCTCCACCCACCAGTCCTCATCCGCGTCCGCATCGTATTGCATATAGCCCCAGCGGACGCCGTTTACGCGCGTGCCGCGCATGTTGCTGTCCGTCCAGTGGAGCATGCGCGTAACGGGATCGTATCCTTCAATGATGTACATGCTATGCGGCCCGTTGCCGCCGCCGTAATAGCCCACGATTTGAAAAAAATCACCCTTGCGGATTTGCTGAATCAGCGCGCGCGCCAGCTTGGCGTTTTCCTCCTTGGTAAGAGCCGCATCGTATTTAAATTGCGCGGCAATTTTAAACGGGCTGCCGTCTTGCGCAGCCTCGGGCCGCCACTCAATGCCGTAATCATAGGGCGCGCACGCGGCCTTGCTGTTGTTCTTGGGCATATGCAAAGCAAGGGCTGGGTATGCGGCCATGCGGTATTCCTTGGCGTAGGTGTCGAACAGGCGCATCACAAAATTCTTGCAAACGCCGATGTCGTAATCCTCCTCGGCGGGCGCGAACTTGTAGCGGCTATCCTTGGAATTGGCATAGGCCAGCGCAATCATCCGCTCAATGAGCTCCTGCTTGGGGGAGGGCACAAGCTGCACAAGCTCCGTGACCGGCGTTTGCGCCGTGGGTTCCACCGCCGCGTAGCCGCGCACCTTGAGCGTTGCCCCCTGCGTCTGCGGCTTGGAAAACACAAATTCGTGCTCGATTTGCGCGCCCTGCGCGGCGTAGGTCAGGCGCTCCTCCGCGCCAATCAGCTCCAGCTCATAATAGGCCACGCCGCTACCGCTGATCTGGACGGTCAGCTTGCTCCCGCTTTCATAGCTTGCCCCGCTTTGCGGAGAAACCACGTAGAGATATGGCTTTTGAGGCGTATCCGCCATGGATACGTCCTCCAGATCCTCGGTGGCCAACGCACCTGACCCAAGCATCAGCAGCGCCACTAGGCAGAGCACCGCCAATGAACGTTTGCGCACGGGCACACCTCCTATTTCTCTTTTAGTATAACATATTTTATGCGCAAAAAGAGCTTGTAAACAATTTGTTTTAAAACATTTACAAGCTTGTGGAGTGGCTTTTGCTTACCAATGAAGTAGCAGCGCGTCGGTTTCGCAGGTAAAGCGCGTTTGCTCCACCGAGAGAATTTCGCCATCTAGGTTTAAGCGCATATTGGGCGAGGATAGCGCACACTTTGAAGTGAGGTAGCGGTGCGAAACCTTGTGCTTGTAGAGCTTTCCCATCATCAGCGCGGGCAGATAAAAGGGGATTTTCCAACGCGGCACGGCGTCCACCAGCATTAAGTCAAGCAAGCCGTCCGTGACATCCGCCAGCGGCGCGATGGGAATGCCACCGCCAATATACTGCCCGTTGGCAATGGAGCAAATCATGTATTTGCCATCCAACCGTTGCCCGTCCGTTACCTCCACATGCATCTCAAAGGGTGTAAATGCCTTGATGGCGCGGATCACGCCGTACAGGTAAGGCCATATGCCGCTGATGCGCTTCTTCGCGCTTTCGGCAAAATCTAACACCATCACATCAAAGCCCGCGCCGCAGACGTTAATGAAATAGCGGTCATTCATGGTACCGGTATTGACAGGCCGCGCCGCGTGGGTCATGATGAAATCCAGCGCGTCCTTCCATTGCTTGGGCGTGCCAACCGCCTTAATAAAATCGTTTCCAGTACCCGCAGGCGCGATTCCCAAAGCGGTTTTGGTGTGCATCAAGCCTTGCGCCGTCTCTGTAACGGTGCCGTCCCCGCCTAGCGCGATCACGGTATTTGCGCCTCGCATGGCCGCCGCGTGCGCAAGCTCCGTTGCATGACCGGGATGATTGGTGAGATGCGCAACGAAGTCTGCCTCGCGCTCCTTCAAATATGTGACTGCCTGTTCCCCAATTTGCTTTGCACGGCCATTCCCGGCTACGGGGTTAATGATTAACTCAATCACACACTGCCATCGCCCTTCGACAATATTCGTCCTATTGTACTGCATTTGTGGCAAAAAGGGAAGGCTAATTATTCATCCAACAGGACGCGCACGCCGCTGCCTCTAGGCGGCTTGCGGTACACATAAAGCTTTTTGCCAATGCGCTCCTTGAGCAGCGCCACGTGGGAAATCACGCCCACCAGCCGCTTGCCATCCGCAAGCTCACGAAGCACATCCAGCGCGCGGCCTAGGCTTTCCTCATCCAGCGTTCCGAAGCCCTCGTCAATAAACAGCGTATCCAGCCGCACGCCGCCCTTTTGCGCCTGCACTACATCCGCAAAGCCAAGCGCCAGTGCAAGCGAGGCAAGAAACGATTCTCCGCCGGAGAGGGTTTTTACATCGCGCACCTTGCCGGTGTGGCGATCCAGCACATCCAGCGCAAGTCCGGTTTTGACGTTTCCGCTTTGACTGAGCTGCTGGCAGAGGCTGAACCTGCCGTCAGACATGCGCTCCAGCCGTTTGTTGGCCTCAATGATGACACGCTTGAAGTAATACTGTAGGATGTAGTTTTCAAAGGGAATCTTTGCCGCGCTCACTACGTTGCCCGTGAGCGTGCGGTACAGATCCTCCATCACGTCCAGCTCATCTGCGCATGCGGCGGCGTCGCGCACGGCTTTTTCCAGCCGGGGCAGCAGCCGCTGATTGTTGTCCATGCGGCTTTCGATGGTGCGCTCCCCGGTGGACAACGCGCGTAGACGCTCGTTGAGCGCGTCAACATGAACGCGAAGGGCGGCTGCGTCCACAGGCTGCTTTCCCGCCCATAGCTCGTGTAGGCTTTGAAGCGCCGCCGCCGTGCCAGCAAGCTCATTTTGGTAGCGTGTCAAGCGCGCTTGTCGGCTTGCGATTTCCGCGTCCGCAAGCAAGGCGGCGCGATAGGCGGTTTCATCCGCAAAGCCGTGCGCAGCAAGCACGCCTTGGTAAATGGAGCGAGCTTCTTCGGCTGTTCGCCGCTGCGCCGCAAGCGTGGCTTCATTCTCCTTGAGCAGCGCAAGCGTCATTTCCCGCGCGCTCTGCGCGGCGTGGAGCGTGCGGGTCGCGCACTCCAGCTCGTTTAATAGCTCCGCCTGCTTGTGCGTGAACTGCGCGAGCTTTTCCTCACATTGTGCTTCTAGCTCGGCGGTTGGCTCCTTGCCGCCGATGGCGTCGCAAAGGCGTGAGCGCACGCTTTGTGTCGCCTGCACGGACAGCGCACATTCCTCGGCGGTTGCGCGCGCATCCTGATCGGCCTGATCGCGTGCCTTGGCGGCGGCATCGACCTGCGCCTTTGCGGGAGCGCCCTCCTGATGCTCGGCGGGCGCGGGGTGTACGGAAGCGCCGCAGACAGGGCAGGGCTGGCCGTTCACAAGCCGTTCTGCCAGAACGCCCGCCTGATCGGCCAGATATGCGTCGGAAAGGCGTGCGTAGCGCTCGGCGGTCTGCGCCTTTTTGGCAATTGCCTTTTGCAGGGCAGCTTGCAGCAAGACGGTTTTTCCGGCTGCCGTGCGGTGCTCCGCGAACAGCGGCATGGCCTCAGTCAGCTTTTGCTGCTTGGCGCGCAATGCCTCCATGCGCTCCTTGTGCTCTGCCGTGGCTTCGCTTGCAGCCAGCGCAGCCGCAAGCGCGCGCTCGGTCTCCTGTGCTTCCCCCTCGCGCTTGCGCAGTTGAAGCTCCAGCTGTTTGACTCTTTTCTCCTCTCGCAAAGCGGTTTCCTCAGCGTGTGCAACCTCCTTGGCGTGCGTTGCCAGTACCGCTTCCTGCGTGAGCACATCCATTGCAGCCTGCTGGGCGAGGAGCGCCGCGTGCTGCGCTTCCTTCTGCGCAAGGCTTTGCACCCCATGGTTGAGCGTTTCCGCGCTTTGCAGAGCGGCGGCTGCCGCGCTTGCTTCCTGCGCCGCTTGCGCATGCTCCGCCTGCATGGGTGCAAGCTCCGCGCGGTCACGCGCGAGCAGCTCATGCACAGCCGCGCAAAGAGCGGCTCCTTGCCCCACGGAGGCAAGCTCGCTGAGGCGCAGCTCCGCCGTTGCTGCCTCCGTAACGGACAATTGCCCCGCAATGCCAGCATATGCCGCCGAAGCCGCGTTCATGGCAGCAACCGCCTCGCCGCGCTTGCGCCGGGCGATCTCCGCAATGTCGTTATAAAGCTGCGTATCAAAGATATGACGGAAAATTTCCGCGCGTACCTTGCTTTCCGCAGTCAAAATCGAAAGAAAATCCCCTTGCGCGATCATCGCCACCTGCGCGAACTGCGTAGCCGTAAGCCCAAGCAGCTCTTCCACGGCGGTGTTGACCTCGCTGATGGTAAGCCAGCTTCTGCCATCCTCACAAAGCAATTCCGCAGTTGCGGCACATTGCGTTTTACGACCCGGCTTTGTGTATTCGGGGCTTCGGTTCACGGTATAGCGCTTGCCGCCGCTCAAAAAGCTAAAGGAGACCTTTGTTTCCACGTCTCCCTGCGCAAAATCGCTTCGGAGGGATTTACCCGTGCGCTGATGGCCGCTGCCGCTGGCTACGCCGTAGAGCGCAAAGGAAATGGCGTCAAAAAGCGTGGTTTTGCCTGCGCCCGTATCTCCGGTAATCAAAAACAGACCGCCCTCGCCAAGCAGGGTAAAATCAACGCTTTCCGCGTCCGCATAAGGGCCGAAGGCACTCATTTCTAGCTTAATTGGCCGCATTGCGCAGCGCCTCCGCTTCCTCAAAAATTGCGCGCATCGCGGCGACACGCCGCTCATCTGGCGGCTGGTGGTTGTTTTGAGCGGCGTAGAAGGCCGCGAAATGCTCCATGGGGCTGAACGCGTCCACCGCGCCGCTTTCGGTAACGCTCATCTCCTCATTGGTGCGGCTATTCACAATGCGCATGCCGATGAGGTTTGGGTAGCATAGTCGCAGGGTGCCCAGCGGATCGATGAGCGCGCCCTCGTCGCTCAGCACGGCGTATACATAATCCTCGCTGCAATGCTCCATGGAAGCGATCTCGCGCAGCTCGCCGCGTACAGTGCGAAGGTCGTGCGGTGCGGCGAAAGGATGCTTTTCCACGGAAAGGCTGCCTTTTTCGCCTAGCGTTACAATCAACGCCGCTTTTTTCTGCCGCTCCTCTGAAAGCGAATATTTGAGCGGTGATCCGCTGTAGCAGACACGCCCGTTCCGCAGGCGCTGAGGGGAGTGCAAATGCCCCAGCGCCACATAATCAAATGCGTTAAACAGATCGGCGCTTACGCAATCCACGCCGCCTAGCATCAAGCTTTCAGAATCGCAGGTTTCCGCGCCGGATACATATTGGTGCGCGATCAGCACATTGCGCTGAGCAAGGTTGAGCGGCATGTGTGCAATGATGGCAGACAGCGCATCTTCATAGCTTGCGACCCCCTCGTAAAACGGACGAACGGAGGCGGGCTTCACAAAAGGCAGCAGCCAAATATGCACTTGACCATGCTCGTCGCAAAGCACGTGATGGCTCGCTTGACCGTCAAAGGCGGGGGAGGTATGAACCCCGCATGCCCCGAGCAGCTCATGGCAGTAGGCGATTTGCTCGGGGCTATCATGATTGCCGCTAATGGCAAAAACGGGCTTGTTCAGGCGGCTCAGCGTCACTAGAAAATCACTCACAAGCTTGACCGCCTCGGCGGAGGGCTGCGCCTTATCATACAGGTCACCCGCCAATAAAACGGCATCGCAGCTTTGCACAAGCTCAGCAGCCTGTGCAAGGATGACGCGCTGATCGTCCAGCAAGCTGATGCCGGATAGTCGCCTGCCAATATGCAAATCAGATAAATGAAGAAATCGCATACAATGCCCCTTTCAAATTTCCTTAAATACAGCTATTAGCAACAAAAATGTGCTATAATATAAGAACGGAATGCACGAATTCACCCAAGAATACGCCAATAGGGGATAGAACAAGATGGAAGCCCTTTCTTTGCTTCAATTGCGCGCGGTGTTGCGCGCCATGAAACCGCTGGAGCTGGAGGATGCGATCTGCATCCTGTATCGCACCAGTGCCGAGGCTGCGGCGTTCTTTAACGAACGTTACAACACCCCGGCGTATGTAACGCACCTGCTGGACGAATATCGGAGCATGCTGCGCCTACAGCTCAGCCACGTAAATGCCTGCGGTTGCATTACGAGGGTGAAAAACAGCCTAGAGGAATTTCAGCGTCTCACCTGCTGTAGCGAGGCTGCGCTGGAGCTCATGCTCTTTTGCGTGGAAACCGCCACAAGCTGGGCTCGCGATGACATCCTAAGCATTACCGCGTGCAATGAAATGCTGGAGGTTTTTCGCCGCTTTATCACATTGCTCAACCAAGAAACGGAAAACAGACTCTTTTTGCGCTTTAAAGAGCGCTTGGAGCAGCTGGAATGGAACGCGGGCACAGTGAGCTGGAGCTACGGCGAAACGCTTTCTGATATGTGCATGGATATTCGATGGTGGGGGCTGGACTGATGCCTACGAGGGCAGCCAACCGTCTCGCCCACCAAAAACCGCCTTGGGCGTATAGCGGCAGGCCTCTTCACGCCGGATGAGCTTCATGTCCGGGTGGCGCGCATTCGTGTCAGCGCCCGCACCGGTGGAGCCAAATTCGCATAGGCGGCGGGTGACGTTCTGAAAAGGCTCAATCCCGTTGCAAAAGCCAAGCGGATGGATGCACGCGTCCATTTCGCATTCCAGAAAGGCTACCGCCGCGTGCTCCCGCCATGGATGACCCAGATACATCTCTGCGCGCGCGCAATCGCCCTCCAGCTTGCAGGTATGAAAAACAAAACCATAGGGTTGCCCCTCGGGCGTGCTGGCGGCGGTGAAGCATCCGCCGCCTTTTCTGGCGTGCAAGGTGCAGCGCTCAAACCAGCAGCGGTAAGGGCCAAAGATGCAATCCACCTCGCCCTGAAGATAGCAATCCGCATAATGCTGCCGCGCGTTCACAGGCGGCCTGTCCACTGCGTTTTCCACCCCTAACGGCACAAGGTGCGGCAGGCAGTGCCGCGCCAACCTCCACAGCATTGGGCCGCAGTACAGCGTATTGTGTGCGCCAAGCAAACGGCAGTGATAGCAAGTCAGGCGATCGCCCGCCGCATAGAGCGCGATGGCCGCTCCCGCCTCGCACCGGAGCTCTGCATCGTTTTGAATGGTGAGGTTTCGCAGGCATACGTCTCTGCCTGTTACAAGAAGCGTGGCGGTGAGGAACGCACCCCTTGCAGAACCATCCTCCAAGCGGTCAACTGCGCAATCGCCATAGACGAGCACGGCGCCGTCCTCGCCGATCAGCTCCACACAATCGCGGTTCAAAATCACTTTTTCGCGGTGTACGCCGCTTTTCAGCAGCAGGCAAATATGGCTCTGGTTATGTTCGGGGATGCTGTCAACCGCAGCTTGCAGGCTGCGAAAATCCCCCTGCCCATCGTTGGAAATCGTGAGGGTGAGTGGCATAACAAGCACCCCTTTCTCATTTGTAGATGGTTGATTATAGCATATTTTGCCGAGCATGGGAAGCCGATCAGCCGCGTGTGATCTCACGTCGGCCTTTGCAAAGAACACAAAAAAGGTCAATGAAAGGCACAAATTGCCTGTTTACAGGTGGCAATACCGCTCCTATACTCACAACAGAGCCTATCTCCCGGCGAATGGCACGGGAGCACAACTGAATGGAAGCCCAAAAGAAAGGAAGAAACGCTATGAAAAAATTGCTTTGTGTACTGCTATGTATGGTGCTGCTTGCCTCACTGCCGCTTGCAGCGACAACGGCCGAGGATCAGGTGATTCTCACCTTCACCTACAAGCAATCTGCTTCCGATGATCCGCTGGAGCGGTGGGTGACGGATCAGAACATCATTGGCCAGTTTGAGGCCACTCATCCCGGCGTAAAGATTGAGCTGCGCCCCATTGCCTCCACAGAAGGCGATTACGCTACGCTACTCGCACTGCAACTCTCTTCCGAAAAAACGGCTCCGGATATCTTTATGGAAGATACCTACATGACCGCTACTGATGCAGCTGCTGGCTATCTGGCCTGCTTGGACGATGAGCTGGCTGCGTGGGTGGATTATGCCCACTATGTGCATGGGGCAAAGGCTGCCGTGCTGGGCGCGGATGGCAAGAGCTATGGCATTCCCATTTCAACGGACTCGCGTGGTATTTGGTACTCCATTCCCGTGCTGGAGGCGGCTGGAATCAAGACGCCTTGGCAGCCCGCCAGCTGGGAGGAAATTCTGGACGCCGCCCGTAAAATCAAGGCGTACAGCGATGCAAACAGCTTAGGCATTCAGCCCCTTCATCTTACCGTAGGCGCGATCAACGGGGAAGCCGTATCCATGCAGACCTTTGAAATGCTGCTCTACGGTACCAAAGATCTCATGTATGAAAATGGGAAATGGCTGGTGGCTGGACCGGGCCTCAACGATACCTTCCAGTTCATTGAAAACGTGTATAAGGAGGGCGTGGGTCTGGCTTTGGATATTGCCCTGTCTGCAGATGGTTTGCCAACCGTAGTGGCGCACCTATTCCCCAACGCGGGTGTTGGTATGAGCATGAATGTGAGTACGCTGGTGGGCTATTGGTTGCCGGGAGCAGCTGCTCCCATTGAGAACATCACGGAGAAGATCGGCTTTGCCGCCATGCCCACACAGAATGGTGATCCCGCCACTGTGACCATTTGCGGCGGCTGGTCGTGGGCAATTTCTGCCTACTGTGAGCATAAGGATTTGGCGTTTGAGTTCCTGTC
>JAVVVJ010000053.1:0-19940 GCA_036652695.1 Clostridia bacterium
GACGATGGTGATGGGCGTCAGCTGGAACGTTCCAGATCAGCACAAGCTTGTTTCATACTATGAACTGGCGCGCGATGAAAAGCCGCTCACAAAAGTTGCCACGGGTTCCTATTATTTCGATACGAGCACATCGGAAATAAGAAGGTATCAAGTTCGCTCCGTTGATTATGATGGGCAGACTTCAGCTTGGATAGACGCTGTAAAGCACCCGTAACAAGAGATTGTCTCTTCTTGGAAAGCTAAATCCCCCGCATTCCCGCGACGCAAAGTCGCAGGGAATACGGGGGATTCTTAATCCGTTATTCTTGTGTGAAACCGTGCTTCGTGGGTTTTACTTCACTACTTTGAAGAAGTAAGAGCTCACATAGCCGCTCACACCATCGATCTCCGCTTTGCACCACACATCGCCAACGGCGGTTACGGTGATTTCCGTGCCAACCGGGTACGCCTTGATGATGGAGGCGTTCAGGCCAGGCGCGCTGCGGAAGTTGACGATGCTGTTGCCGTTGGGGTTAACCAGCTTGGCCGTAAAAGGCGCGGTGGGTAGCGTGGAGGAGCCGCCTTCGGAAGAAGAGGTGACCTTGATGAATTTCTTCATCATGTAGCCGTCCTTGCCGCCGACAGTAACCTTGTAGAAGCTGCCGCTCTCACCCTTGAGGGTGACGCTGGTGCCGTTGCCAAAGTAGCCGATGACGCGCGCGTCGGTGCTGGCCTTTTCACGAAGGAGGAGCACTTGGTTCGCGCCGGGGTTTTTGACAACGCCCTGCTTGGGATAGCCAGTGGTGTCAGAGCCGCCGCTGCCGCCGGCAGAGGTGCTCAGGTAACGGCTGGCCATGTAGCCAAGCGTTCCATTAAGCTCTACCTGGCACCAGCCAGCGCCTTGCTGCTTCACAGTCACGGCGGTGCCGTTTTTGAAGCTGCCGATGATGTCGCTCTGCAGGGAAGGCTGGGTGCGCATGTTTAGGTTCGCGCCAGTGTTGGTGCGCACATACGCCGTGCCGGGGGCGCCCATGCCATCGCCAAGGTATTGGCTCAGCACATAGCCGCTCTTGCCGTTCACGGTGACTTTGCTCCAGTCGCCATCCTGACCTACGACGGTCATCCATGTTCCGGTGGGATACTGTCCAATCACCTCGGCGGTGTACGAGGGCTCCTTGCGCAGGTTCAACGATCCTCCCATAACCACCATGAAGCTCTCAGCGAGGGAAACCAGGGGCATTGCCAGCACGAGCGTCATCACGAGGAGCGCCCGGAGGCATCTTTTGTACAGATGGGTCTTTTGCATAATGGGGATACCTCCTTTTCATAGGGCAAAGGTTTTTTTCTTTGCCTTTCTCCCATCAGACGAATGGACGCAGGGCTTGCATGCCGCTCACAGGCCTGCATAAGTGGAAATTCATACCACAAACGGGAGAAACAGCCTGAAATATGGAAGCTCATGGAAGCCGCCTTTGACGCACTGCCGTTCGCAAAAGGTTTCGTGAGAAAACGTCCGGTTGAATTTCCCAGTGCTCCCGTGCAACGGGTGGCGCATGAAACGCGCAATTTCCGTTTCTCCCAACCATTGCTTGCGGTGGAGTGCCCGCCTTGGGGCAAGATAGGCATACGCCGATGGAATAGGAGGGTGCGACGATGCTTACGAGCCTTGGAAAAATCGTTGGCCTGCCTGCCGTGTGGCAGGATCGGCAGCTGGGTCTGGTGGAGCGCGCAATTCCCAACGCGGCGACGCGCAGGTTAAGCGGCGTGATCATCCGGCGCGGTATCGGCCATGCCCGTTGGGCGCCCGCGGATGAGATCGCCTTGGTGGGCGAACGCTGCGTGCTGCTGCTGCGCAAGCCAGAGCACCTGCCCGATAACCGGGGTGGTGCGCTCACCCGCGCTTTCCTCACCACGGGCGAATGCGTGGGCGAGGTAACGGACGTGCTCCTGCATGGCGATACGCTGCGCCTTGCCGCGCTGGAGGTAAGCAGCGGGCCGCTCTACCGCCTAATGGGTCGCCATGCCTATGCCGCGGATTTCCGCGTGCTAAGCCAGGGAAGGCGCGCGGGGGAGGTCATCGTTCCACAACTCATGACATGGGCGGAGCTTGAACGCAGAATGGGAGAGGAGGGCGAAGGATGAACATGCTGAAAACCGCGATGGTGGGCGCGATTGGCTTTGCGGTCGGCGCAAGCGCCATGATGCTGCCGGGCAATCAAAAAATGAAGCGGCAGGCGCAAAAGCAGGTGGACAAGCTGATGCGGATGAGCAAGATGTGGTAACACCCGCTTAACGCACGGGAGGCGCGGGGACGCGGAAGCGCGGAAGACTCCGCCTCCCCATCCCTTCCGCTGCCAGCTTTTTTGCCGTGCCGTTTCATACGCAAAGGTTCCCACAAGATAGCATCAGCAGAAAGGGGCGGAAGCATGCAGGCAGGGCGGAAAACTTTTCCGTTTACGCGCGGCCAGTTGATTGCGGGCGCGTTGGTGCTGGCCGTGGGCATCTGGGCGCGCACGCTTTTGTGGCAGGCGGCGGTGCAGCTCTTTCTGGGCATGCTCGTAGCCATGGCAGCGCTGCCCGTGATGAGGCGGCTTGAAAAAAAACTACCCGTGGGTTTGGCCGCCTCACTTTCCATGATGGCGCTCAGCGCCGCGCTCATCGCAAGCTTGCTGCTGCTGGTGCCGCCCATGGTGGCGCAGGGCAAGCAGCTTGCCTCCATGCTTCCCGCGCTTTACGCGCAGGGCGAGGAGTGGCTGCTTCGCGCGCAGCAATGGCTGCGGGAAAGCGGCATTCCCGTGGACGAGAACCTGAAGGCCACCGTGCTCAGCAAAGGGCGGGAGCTGCTCTCTAGCGCCGCGCCCAGCGTAATGGCTCGGGTTTCCGGCGCGGTGGGTAGCCTGAGCAAATGGATGCTCGCACCCGTGTTCGCCTTCTATTTTCTGCGCGATCGCAAGCGCATTGGTCAATGGGCGCTGCTGCTGCTGCCCATGCCCAAGCGTGCCATGGCTGTTAGCATACTGCGGGAAATGCGGCGCGAAACCGCTGGCTTTTTGCGCGGGCAGCTCATGGTATCGCTGGTGGTGGGCGGGCTTACAGCCATAGGGCTATTGTTCTGCGGAGTGCCCGCGTGGCTGCTGCTGGGGCTGCTGATGGGCGTTTTGGAGCTGATCCCCTATGCGGGGCCGTTTATTGGGGGGGTGCTGGTGCTGCTGTTCTCCTTGCAAAGCGGGTTGTCGCGCATGCTGTGGGCGATGGGCGTGGTGGTCTTGGTACAGCAGCTGGAAGGCGGCATGCTTTCCCCGCAGCTGATGAGCGACGCCACGCGCCTGCATCCCATCGCGGTGCTGCTGTGCGTGATGCTGGGCGGCATGGCGGGCGGAGTGGGGGGAATTCTGCTGGCAGTGCCGCTGGTGCTGTGTACGCGCGCCGCGCTTCGCGTGCTGAGCCTGCACCGGCCGCATAGCGCCCCAAGCAAAGAATAACGCGACCGTTATGCTAGGCATGGCGCGGGTTACATGCAAGTTTACAGAACAGTATATGAATAAACGCTTTTCAAACACCAACATTTGGTGTATAATCATTTAGTATCACCACCTCAAGGGGAGGGACACAGCAATGCCTGATATGAACGGAACAACCAAGTTCTCGCCCATCGTGGAAGGAGACCGCGACGCAGGCGCGATTCTGCAACATGTCTATCGTGCCTTACAGGCCAAGGGATATGATCCGGTAACGCAGCTCGTCGGCTATCTCATCTCCGGAGATCCCACGTATATTACCAGCTATGGGCAGGCGCGCAGCATGATTTGCCGCTTGGAGCGGGACGAAATCATGGAGGAGCTCGTGCGGGTTTATCTGCGGGGGCTTGATGCCTGATGGCGCTATCGTGTGGGCGCGTGGTTGCGCTGGATGTTGGCGATGTGCGCATTGGCGTGGCGGTGAGCGATCCGCTGGGCCTGACCGCGCAGCCTGTGGAGGTCTACCGCCGTGTAGGCTATACGCCCGATTGTAAATATGTGCTGGGGCTTTGCGACCGTTATTGTACGCGCAGGGTGCTGCTTGGCTTACCACTCAATATGGATGGCACGCGCGGCGGACAGGCGCAAAAAGTTCTGGCTTTTGCACAGGTGCTTGCGAACGCCGGCATGGAAATATGCTATCAGGATGAACGCATGACCACCATCACCGCCGAACAGGCGCTCATTGGTGGCAGCGTGCGCCGTGAAAATCGCAAGCAATACGTGGATAAGGTTGCGGCCACGATTATTTTGGAGCAATGGCTCGCCTCGGGCAATCAATGATGCCTAGGCGGCGGAAAGAGGATTTTCCATGCAGAATGAAAACAGCGATCTCGTACAGCTGAAGGATGAAAACGACAAGGACGTAAACTTTCAGCATATCCTGACGGTGGAGCATAAGGGCAGCTACTATGTGGTGCTGGAGGCTGCGGAGGATACGGATGATTGCAAGGAGGGCGAAGCCATCATCCTTAAAATTGTGCATGACACCCAAACCGATGAGGACGTCTACGCAACCATCGAGGATGAGGCAGAGTTCAACGCCGTGTTTGACAAGTGCTTGGCGGCCATGGAGGAAGAGGACGACGAGGATGTCGACCTTACCGATTTGGAAGCTCTGGATGGCGATGACGGCGATCCGGATGAGGAATAAGCGATGCCCAGAGTAACTGGCGAGCGTATCATGCTGCGCGAGTACAAGGCGGACGATATCGGCTCCATACGCGCATGGGTCAACGATCCCCTCACCACCCGCTACCTGTCCACCCGGTTTTGGCCTGCCCAAACCATGGTGGACAGCGAGGAATTTTTAGCCCGCATGCTGCAAAGCAGCCATAACGCGTATAACTTTGTGATTGCGGATGCGAAGGATGAGCGCTACATCGGTCAATTGGACATGTTCCGGGTGGATTGGCGGCTGCGGTGCGGGGAGCTGGGCATGGTCATTGGAAGCACCGATGACCGGGGTCGCGGCCTTGGCACGGAGGCTTTGCGCCTGATGCAGCGCTTCACCTTTCAAACGCTGGGGATGGAACGCTTGGAGCTTGAGGTGCTGATGGGTAACACAGCCGCTAGGCATTGTTACGAGCATGCAGGGTTTTCCCTTGAGGGCGTCAAGCGCAACGCTTTTTTTTGCGAGGGTCATTTTTGCGATGTGGGCATTTTGAGCGTTCTGCATGGTGAATGGTTGCGGCGGGAAGAAACCACAGCACCCGCCGGAAACTGATGGCATATACTGAACCATCCCCGATCACACTGATTGTGGGGATGGTTTTTTGTTTCTTCCTTTGTGGAGGCGTTTATGCGTGGGGATTGACTTTAGCCCTCGCTTTCGGATAAAATAATGCTTTGCGAGGACTTTGAGCCTCCGCACAGCCGGGAGGAGAAGGAACGATGGGAAAAATCGTGGCGAAATTCGGCGGCAGCTCGCTATCCGACGCGGGTCAGTTCCGAAAGGTGCGCAATATCCTGCAAATGGATGAACGACGCTGCTATGTGGTGCCCAGCGCACCGGGCCGCCGCTTTGACGGGGATGAAAAAATAACAGATTTATTATACCGCTCTTATCGCCTCAAACAGCAAGGGCAGGATTTTATGCAGGCCTTTGCGCCCATCCGCGAGCGCTTTATCGGCATCGCGCGGGAGCTTTCCCTCAAGCTGGATATCGCGGCTGATCTGGATGAAATTGAGCGCAACCTGTTGGCTGGCGCAAGCGAGGATTATTGCGCAAGCCGGGGCGAGTATCTCAACGGCCTTTTGCTGGCGGATTATTTGGATTTTGATTTTCTCGATCCCAAGGACTTTATCTTTTTTGCGCCGGATGGCAGCTTTGATAGCGAGCGCACCCATACCACCCTCGCCGCCATTCTTGCCACGGTGGATCGCGCGGTGATCCCCGGCTTTTACGGCGTTGACGCGGCGGGCGGCATCCACACCTTCTCGCGCGGCGGCAGCGATATTTCAGGCGCGATTGTCGCGCGCGCGGCCTATGCCGATATCTATGAGAACTGGACGGATGTGGACGGCTTTCTGATGGCTGATCCCCGCATGGTGGAGGATGCAAAGGCCATCCGCAACATCACCTACCGCGAGCTGCGCGAGCTCTCCTACATGGGCGCCACGGTGCTGCACGAGGACAGCGTCTTTCCGGTACACCGTGCGGGCATCCCTACCAATATCCGCAATACCAACGCGCCCGAATGCCGGGGCACCATGATTACCCACGGCGCGGTGGAGGAAAAAAATCCTCACATCATCACGGGCATCGCTGGCAAGCTGGGCTTTAGCGTACTATCCGTGGAAAAGGCCATGATGAACAGCGAGAAGGGCTTTGGCAGACGCGTGCTACAGGCGGTGGAGGAAAGCGGCCTGTCCTTTGAGCATTTGCCCACAGGCATTGATACCATGTGCGTAGTGCTGGCCACGGCGGAGTTTGAACCCGTCAAGGATCAGGTGATTGCCCGCGTTATGGAGCTTACCGCCCCCGATGCGCTCACCATTTATGATGATATGGGCATCATTGCCACGGTCGGCCGGGGCATGGTGCACAACCCGGGCACAGCGGCGCGCCTGTTTTCCGCCTTGAGCCGCGAGCAGGTCAACGTTCGCATGATCGATCAGGGCAGCAGCGAGCTGAGCATTCTGGTGGGCGTGGATCAGGCTGATTTCAAGGCCGCCATTCGCGCCATCTACCATGAGTTTGTAAAGGAATGATCATAGCCAAAGGAGCGATACAAATGTTGTGGCAAAGGACGCTTCGGCGCGGCTTTTGGCGAAACACCCCTTGGCAGAGCCGCGCGCATCGCGCGTGGTTTCGCACGTGCGCGGTCTGCTTGTCCTTGTATGCGGCGTATGTGACTTTTCTCGCCCAAAGCCCGCTCCTTACCAGCGCGGCGGCCACGGTATGCGCGTTGCTCTTTTATCTGCTTTACGCAGCAGCACTTTATGGTCTGCTGCTTTTTGTGTGCGTGCGCCTGCCCGCGCCTCGCATGGCAGCGACGCCCATGCCCCGTGGGCACATGTGGCTGTGGAGCGTGGGGATAACGCTTTGCATCCTTGTACCCGCCTTTTTTGCGGCCTACCCCGGGGGCGTTAGCTATGACGCCGCCAATCAGTGGCAGCAGGCGCATACGGGCGAGTTTAACAACTGGCATCCGCTGTTTCACACGCTGCTGATTTGGATGGCTACGCGTTTATGGGATAGCTATCCATTTGTAGTCTGCCTGCAAATACTCGCCTTTGCCGCCGCCATGGGATACCTGTCCCAAACGCTCAACCGGCATGGCGTACCCGCGTGGCTGGCGCTTACGGCGCAGGCGCTGGCGACCGCCTCGCCGCTGGTGAAAAGCACGCTGATGGGCGTGTGCAAGGATAATGCCATGTGCATCGGCGTGCTGGTGCTTGCCGCGCAAAGCATGAACCTGCTCTATACCAAGGGCGCTTGGCTCGCAAAGGCGCGCAACGCCGTAGCCTTTGGGCTTATGCTTGCCTTTGTTACGCTGGTGCGGCACAACGCCCTGCTTTATACGCTGCCGCTGCTCGCGTGTGTGCTTGCGACGGTTCACGGGCACGGGCGGCGCAAGGCGCTGGTCTGCGGCGTGCTGGCCGCGTGCGTGCTGGGCGTGCAGGGACCGCTCTACGGTGCGCTGGATGTGGTTTATCCCTCCAATACGCTGGAGGAGGCCGTTGGGATTCCCATGACGATTCTATGCAACCAAAAGCAGGACGACCCCGCGCTGCTCAGCGCGGAGACCAACGCCTTTCTGGATACCCTCGCGGACGCGGAGGCGTGGCAAACGGTCTACCAGCGCGACCGCTACAACAGCATCAAATTCCCCTACCCGCGCGAGCTGATCGCGAAATTGCCGCCGGAACAGCTTTTGCGCATGACGTTGGATACCGTGCGCGCAAACCCGCGCGGCGCGTTTGACACCGTGAATGCCGTAACCGATTTGGTTTGGGGCGTTAGTGGCGGGGAGGCCGTTGATACCGTACATAACTCTGGCGATTTGGAGGAGGCGCGTTATGGCATCGCATGGCTCAACCGCCTTGGGGACGCGCTCTGCCAGCTGATCGACGTGCCCATGTCCATCGCGCCCATTGCGTGGCTCACCCGCAACCTTGGCGTTGCGCAGCTTGCGCTGCTTGTGCTTGCCCTATGGGCGCTGCGCCGCTTGGGCGTGCGTGCGCTGGCGCTGGCCGTGCCCGCCTTGCTTTATAACCTAGGCACCATGCTCCTGCTTTGCGGCGCGGACGCGCGCTTCTTCCAGTTTTCCATGGCTGTTTGCCTGCCCTCCATGCTTGCGCTTCTCTATGCGCCCACGGCAAGGGAGCTCTGATTTTTGAACGCGACGAGCTTTCGATTCGCCAGCAAGCGCTCCGCTTGCAGGGGTGCTTCGCTTGCGGCGTATAATTACCGCCGCGCGGGGAAAATAGGGTTGGATATCGGCTTGCCTGCGGCGGCTGCGCCCAAGGCAAATACAGCCGCCCTCGCAACAAGCTTGCCAACCTTTCCGCGGGACGCTTTGCGTTCTTTGCATGCTCCTTGCTAAATTGGTTACGGATATGTTACAATAACAGCTCCAAAACAAAAGGAAACCTGTGGAGGGATTGCGCATGAGTGACCGTGAGGATTGCATTACCTTAACCATACCCACGGGTGGGAGCTTCGCGCTAATCGCCCGCATGGCACTCAGCGGCTTTGGCATGCTGGCGGGGCTGGATGTGGATTTAATCGCCGACCTGCGCATGGTAACGGATGAATGCTGCGACTGCCTGACGCATCAGCCCTGCGCGCCCGAGCGCATTGGCGTGCGGGCATGGTTGGCAAATGACGCGCTTCACTGCTGCTTTACGGCGGAGGTGCGCGGCGAGCGCATCGCGGAGCCGAGCTTGGAGCTGGACGTAACGCGCGGCGTGCTGGAAACGCTGATGCCAGATGTTCGGCTTGATACAGATGATGGCGGCGTATACCAAATTTCGTGCGCCATGCCGGTATGAGCGGAGGCGGCTATGAATGACGAGCGTTTGGTTCCGCTGATGGAGCAATACGCCGCAACCCATGACGCCGTTCTGCGGGACGAGCTGTTTGAGGGGTATCTGCCGCTTGCAAAGGCGGTAGCGCGCAAGTTTGTGGGGCGCGGCGTGGAGCTGGAGGATTTGGAGCAGGTAGCGGGTATGGCGCTGCTCAAGGCGCTGGAGCGGTACGAGCTCGCGCTTGGCTATCGCTTTGTGACGTATGCCGTGCCCACCATTACCGGGGACGTGCGCAATTACCTGCGCGACAAGAGCGGGTTGCTTCGCATGCCGCGCGATTCGCGCCAGCGCCTGTACCTGATGACGCGGGAGCAGGAGCGCTTCGAGCGTGAAAACCTGCGCGCCCCCACGGCGGCGGAGCTTGCGCAGCGCATGCATATTTCGCCCGAGGAGCTTTTGACGCTGCTGAGCCTGCGCACGCAGAGCGAGGCCGTATCGCTGGACGCGCCCACGGGCGAGGATGGCGATACGGTGCTGGAAGGTGCGCTTGGCAGCGCGGATGAAGGATATGAACGCTTTGAGCAGAGCGAATGGATGCAGTGGATTTTATCCAAGGTGACGGACGCGGAGCGCGAGCTTTTGATGCTGCGCTACCGCGATCGGCTGGGACAGCGGGAAACGGCGAAGCGCCTAGGCGTTTCGCAAATGCAGATATCGCGAATGGAGCGGCGCGTGCTCACGCGCCTGCGCGCCATTGAGGTGGGCGGACAAGCATAGCGCACGCGGAAGGGAGGGGCAAAGATGCAAAATGGAATGCAAAACGGCGGACAGCCCGGCATGCCAAACAACAACGCACCATTTGGCGGCATGCCCATGCCTCAGCCGCCAGCTGGCGGCACGCTGCCCTACAGCCCCGAGCAGCTGCAACAGTGGCAGCAGTATGGCGCTCCGCCGCAAATGACCCCCGATATGATGCAGCAAATGTGGCAGTTTCAGCAGCAATGGCAGCAGCAGCCCGCCGTGCCCTTGCAGCAGATGACCCCTGAGCAGATTCAGCAAATGCAGTATGAGGCGTACTTGTGGCAGATGCAGCAGCAAATGCCCCCACCGCCCACCATGCAGCAGCCCGCGCAGCCGGTGTCGGGCAAAAAGCATCGGCGCAAGCCCCGCAAGTCGCATAGCCGGTTGAGCACGATCCTCAAGGTGCTGCTCGCGCTGGCTTTGGCAGGTGCGGTGGCTTGGTTCTTCCTCAAGGACATGGTAGGTACGCCCAAGCAGGCCACCGCCACCATTCGCATGGGAACGCTTGGCACCTCCTACACCGGTGACGCGCTCATTGTGCGCAACGAGATCGCCTATGATGAGGAAGGCGTGCAAAGCATTGATTACGTGGCGCAGGAGGGCAGCGTCATCTATCGGGGCGATGTGGTTTGCTACGTCTATTCTACGGGCTACAGCGCAAAGGAAATGACCGCTTTGCAGGATTACCGCGATCAGATCAAGAGCTACCAGCGCACGCTGCTCAAAAGCGAAACCGCCTACGATCAAAAGATGACGCGGCTGGAAAACGAGGTCGTATCGCGCGGGCTGGAGGTGCGCAGCCTTGTGCAGGGCGCGCGCGGCAACCTCATCAATCAGGAGGGCGTGCTGGAAACGGCCATCGAGCAGCGGCAGGCCTACTTTCGCAGCAAGTATTCCAGCGATATGCGCCTCAACCGCCTTTACGATGATGAAAACACGCAAAAGCAGCGCATCGAGGGCTGGATCAAGCAAAAGGTGGCCGCTGAGGAGCGCATTGTGAGCTTCTACACCGATGGCTTTGAATATGCGCTGACCCCCACGGCGTATCAAAACTACACCCCAACGCAGGTGCGTTCCATGATCAACGGTCAAAAGCCGGAGATCTCCACCGCGGCGCGTGGACGCACGGACCTGTACCGCCTTGTAAAAAAAGATAATTACGCAGTGCTGATGCTCCTGCGCGATTCCACGCTTAACCCTGTGGAGGGCGATACCTATAAGCTGATGCTGGAGCAATTTACCAATACGGTTGTGAATGCGCAGGTGCTTTCCTTCACGCGCTCCGGCGGCGAGCTGCTGTTGCGCTTGGCGGTGCTGGGCGATGTGTCTGATGTGCTGTACATGCGCACCTGCCGCGCGCAGCTTGGCGAATATGTGGATTGCATGGTGGTGCCAACCGACGCGCTCTACCAGCAGGAGGACGCAACCGGCGTTGTGATCGTGACCGATGAAAAGCAGTTTTTTGTGCCGGTCACGGTGCTTGGCGAGGAAAAAGGAGAGTCCTATATACGGGCGATTCAAACCGGCGTGCTGACTGATGGGCAGACCATTCGGCTGTTCAAATAGCCAAAATAGCCGCATTGCCCCCACAAAACGCGCGCGTGATGGATAAAGGAGAGTAGCCGTTATGGATGGAGAAGGTCGAAATTTGTGTGATGAAGCGGGCAAAGCCTTGCTCCTGAACGCTTTGCCGCCCGATGTGCTGGAGCGGAACGTGTCGAACGTTTTGGATGTTTTGAACAAAAATAGGTATAAAAATTTTCCACCAGCGAAGCTGATCGCCGTTACCAAGACCGTTGGCCCAGATGTCATTAATCGCCTCAAACCTATCAAAATCTTCAATATTGGGGAAAACCGGGCGCAGGTGGCGCTTGCGAAGCTGACAAAAATCGCGCCAGAGTTTCGCTTACATTGGCTTGGACGGTTGCAAAGCAACAAAGTTAAAGATATAATAGAACATGTGTCTATGCTGCACACGCTGGATCGGCTTTCGCTGGCGCAGGAGGTTAACCGTCGCGCGGGGGAAAAGGGCCTTTTGCTGGAAACGCTTGTGCAGGTAAATATCGCGCGGGAATCGCAAAAGGGTGGTATGCCGCCAAACGAAGTGCTGCCATTTCTTCGCCAAATGCGGGATTTCCCCAATATCCGCATCGTTGGACTGATGAGCATCATGCCGCTGAACGCGCCGCCTGAGGAGCTTACGCTGCTTTTTCGCGGTATGCGCACGCTGTTTGAATCGCTTCAGGACGCGGCGGTACAGGGTGTTTGTATGCGGGAGCTTTCCATGGGCATGTCAAACGATTATCTTCTTGCCGCCAGAGAGGGCGCTACCATGGTGCGTATTGGAACAGCGCTTTACCGAGAATAGCTTAGCGGTTCGAATGGATTGGGTGGGAGGATCAGTAATTGGGAATGTTTGGTAAGGTCGGCGCTTGGCTGACCGAGAAGAGCGATAGATTCATCCGCGGCGGCGCCGAAATGCCAAACGGCTACTATGGCTCACGGGAAGCTGAGCAGGCCTACAGCAGCATGGGTGCGGAGCAGCGGGAGCCGGAAGTACAGGAGAACGGGGAGGAAACCGCGCGCCGCTCCACCGCAGGCTCCTTTGGGCATAGCGGGGACGAATACGGCGGTCGCGTTCCATACCGCAGCCGAGTGGATATGGAGCGGGATGCTCGCAGGCAGGCTGTGGAACAGCAGACAAGCAGCAATGCCCAAGGCGTGCAGCGGCCCATGCAGCAGCAGGGCGTACAGGGCGTTCCCGTGCGTCAGCAGCCCATGATGCAGCAGCCGATGGCGCAGCAGCAGACTGCCCAGCAGCCGCAGATGGAGCAGCCAGCAGCAGGCTATTCGCAACAGGAATACCAACAGCAGCAGGGTTACCAGCAGGCCGGCTATCAGCAGCAGCCGAGCAATGTGGTGCCCTTTCCGGGCATGCAGCGCGGCCCTAACGGTTCGGTATACGCCCATGTGGAATATGTGGTGCTCCTGCGTAGCCGCAACGAGTGTAAGGACGTCATCGGTTATATCAAAAGCAATGCCTCTGTTTTTTTGAACATGGAATTTATCGCCAGCGATAACGAGCGTCAGCGCTGCGTGGATATGTTAAGCGGCGCGGCGTATACGCTTGGCTGTGCGCTTAACAAGATCTCCCCGCGCGGCATTTACCTGATCTCCTCTCCCACGGTGCGCGTGGTGCTTGACTCCGCCATTCAGAAATTTACCTCCGTACCCGAGGCGCAAGGCTTTGCGCGCCAGCGCTATGACGCCGCCGAAAGCTATGGCGGCGGCTACCGGCAGGAGCCGGAACCGCAGCAGCCGATTTCCGGCTTTTCCTCCGGCTCTCCCACAAGCCGCTTTCAAATGCAGGGCACGCAGCGCATGCCACCCGTCAGCTTTGGCAGTGCGATGGCGGGCAATATGACGGGCTCCTACCCCGCGGCGAATGCCCAGCGATGAGCGGGTGTGCCCACAACAAATGCAAAAAAAGAGGTGCTACGGGTGATTTCAAAACTTTTGGGAATCGTGATTACGCTGGTACAGGTAATCAATTTTGCGGTGCTCATTTACTGCGTGCTCACGATGATCATGCCGCAAAGTGCGCTTGTCGCCAAAGCGCGTCCCTATATCGATCCGATTTTGGCACCCTTTCGCAAGCTTCTTTACCGCTTCTTTCCCAAACTTCGAAACCTGCCGCTTGATTTTTCACCCATTGTTTTGTGGCTTGCGGTTGATGTCTTGGTTTGGGTTGTCAACCTTCTTCGCTGATGCGTGGCGAGGAAACGGCCGAGCAAACGGCAAGGCGGCTTGATGAGCTTGCCGAGCGGGCGGGACTGATGGGTCGCGCGTGCTTTACTGGTTTTCTTTCGCCACCGGAGGCGGAGTGGGCGCTGATCGCAGGGCGTAAGCAGGGTGTGCGAGCGCTACTCAGCGGCGGTTACGAGGACGCGGAACGCCGCGTGGCCTGCTTTGTTCCCCAAGATGGGGAGGCAGAGCCTTTTCCGATCGTCGCGCTGGAGCTTACATGGCCGCATCAAGCCGCGCCCGAACACCGGGATGTGTTGGGGAGCGTGATGGGGCTGGGCATCAAGCGCCAGTGCGTGGGCGATATCGTGATGGAGCCGGAGCGTGCGTTCCTCTTTGTGCAAAGCGGCATGGGAACGCATGTCATGGATGCGCTGCTTAGCGCGGGGCGCACAAGGCTTAGCGTGCGCGCAATGGAAGAGCTTCCTTCGCTTGCGCCGCCCAAGGGCACGGAGGTGCGCGACACGGTGCTCAGCCCACGCTTGGACGCTGTGCTGGGTGCGGGGCTATGCCTATCGCGCGCGAAGGCTGCCGAGCTGATTACCTCCGGGAACGTCAAACTGCGCCACTTGCCCACCTTGCGCACGGACGCGCAGGTAAAGCCCGGCGACGCCATTTCCGTGCGCGGCTATGGGCGGCTTGTGCTGAGCGAGGTTGGCGCACCCACCAAAAAGGGACGATTGCCCCTGCTGCTCCTGCGTTACGGCGAGCATCACGGGCGTTGAACACAACAGATAACGGGGACGATGGAAAGGAGCAATCACATGGCCTTGACAATTGACGATATCTACGACAAGGAGTTTGCACTCAAGGGCGGCGGCTATGATCGCAATGATGTGGATCAGTTCTTGGATGAAATCTGCGACGAGATGACCAATATGCAGGAGCGCATTTCTACGCTTGAGGCGGAGCTACAGCAGGCGAAGCTTGCCGCGCAGGCCAGCGCCGAGGCTGTGCGGCCTATGCCCCAGCCCGTGGAAAAGGCCGAGACCGCCCCGGTTGGCAAGGCAAGCGAGACCCTCGAGAGCATTCTGTTAAGCGCCCAGCGCTTGGCAGACGATGCGGTGGAAACCGCTAAGCGCCGCGCGGAGGATATTGTAAAGCAGGCCGAGGATCAGGCCAGCCACATCGTGGATGACGCACAGGAGGAGAAGAACACGCTGGATAAGGAGCTGGGGGCGCTCAAGACCGCCGCTTCCGAGTACCGCGAGAACTTCATTGCCCTCCTCAACCACCATAAGCAGATGCTTGAGGACGATAACACCCTTTTCAAAGCCGAATAACAGCCGCGCGGGCGGCTTCAAGGGGCAGCCCACCAAAGCGGCTGCCCTTCTTGTTGCGTATATGGCTGTAGAAGCAGGCGCGGGAGGCAGCGCCGCGCGCCCCCGCAGCCCCGGTTACTCCATGCGGCAGCGAAGCAGCTCCAAATGGATGGTAATGTGAGAGAAGCGGCAGGCTTCTAGCAGCTCCGTAGGCACAGAGAAGGTCATGGGCGTCATGCGAAGAAACCATTGCGCCTGCTGGGGCGTTACCTCGCGGGTTTCGTGAATGGAAATGCGTTGCAGCACGTGCGCGTGATGTTGCAGGTGGGTGAGCACGCGCTCGTTATCGTAGGCATCGCCGGCGCGGAGCGAGCCAGCCACCGCTTGACGCACCTCGCGCAGGTAATCCTCGCCGGGCACGAGCTTGATCAGCTCCCCGCCGGGCGCGAGCACGCGCCGGAATTCCGCGTAATCCGCGGGGGTCAGCACATCCAGCAGCACGTCGATGGCGTGATCCCGCACAGGCAGGCGCTTGAGGTCGGCCACAAGCCAGCCCGCGCGCTCGCCGCCGCGCGCGGCCGCCATAATTGCCTCGCGGCTTAAATCCACGCCAAGCACGCTGGCCGCCGGAAAGCGCCGTGCAAGCGCACGCGCATAATACCCCTCGCCGCAACCCACGTCCAGCAGTGAGAACGGCTCAGGCCGCGCCTGTAGCGCCGTGGAGATCGCCTCAAGCACGGGGGTGTAAAAGCCCGCCGCAAACACGCACGCCCGGTTTTCAAATAGCGCGCCGCCATATTTCTCGGCCGCTTGATCGTGCATGGGCGCAAGATTTGCATATCCCTTTGCGGATAGATCGTAACAATGCCCGCTTCCGCACCGCAGGCAATTCCCCTCCAGCGCGATATCCCCGCCGCAAAGCGGGCAGCGCAGAAGCGGCAGCAAAGGCTCCAGCCTTTGCCTGACAGCGTCAAGCTTCATGCAAACGCTCCTCATCTACAGAATACCCAACTCTTTCGACGCTTGCGCGTCCCTCCCCTGCAATTGATGATCGAGGTGTTTTGAATATGTGGGTTGTGATGGCACTCCTATCCGCGTTTTTTGCGGGTATCACGGCAATTTTGAGCAAGATGGGCATACGGCACACGGATTCGACGGTTGCTACCGCTGTGCGCACCACGGTGGTGCTTGTGTTTTCATGGACGCTGGTGTTCATGCGCGGCCTACAGAGCGCGTTGCCGGATATCACGGGGCGAGCCTACCTGTTTTTGGTGCTCAGCGGGCTGTGTACGGGCGGATCGTGGCTGTGCTATTTTCATGCGCTCAAGCTGGGCACGGTGAATCAAGTAACGCCTGTGGACAAAAGCTCTACGGTGCTCACCATGCTGCTTGCGCTGATCTTTTTGGGCGAACCCATCAGCTGGCTCAAGGCGCTGGCGATGGTGCTCATCATGGCAGGCACGCTGTTGATGATCGAAAAAAAGCCCGGGGCTGACGCGCCGGGCGGCGCAAAACGCGGATGGCTGCCCTATGCGGTGCTTTCGGCGGTGTTTGCGGCCCTGCAAGCGATTTTGGGCAAGGTGGGCATTGAGGGCGTGCCAAGCGACCTAGGCACTGCCATACGCACCATTGTGGTGCTGGTGATGGCGTGGATCATGGTGGGCGTGCAGGGCAAGCAAGGCGAGGTGCGGCGCATTGACCGCAGGGACATGCGGTTCATTCTGCTTTCTGGTTTGGCTACGGGGCTGAGTTGGCTGTGCTACTACCGTGCGCTTCAGGATGGGCAGGCAAGCGTGGTGGTTCCGTTGGATAAGCTGAGCATTGTGGTGACCATCGCGTTCAGCTGCCTGTTCCTAAAGGAAACATTGAAGCGCAGGGCGCTTTTCGGCTTTTTGCTGCTGATAGGCGGCACGGGCTTACTGCTGCTGTAAGCAAAACCACTGATAAGGAATGAACGCAAATGATACTTTCAAGGGATAAAGCCTTTTATCATCAGGTATTTCGGCTCACGGGCTTTATTGCGCTGCAAAACGTGATTGTGTGCTTTGTTGGGCTGGCGGATAACGTTATGCTGGGCGCGTTCTCGCAGGACGCGCTTTCCGGGGTGGCGCTGGCCAATCAGGTGCAGTTTTTGCTGCAAATGCTCATCGGTGCTGTGGGCGAGGGCATGGCTGTGATTGCGGCGCAATACTGGGGTACGTCCCGGCTTCAACCGATTCGCCGCGTGGTGGCCATCGCGCTGGAATTCGCGCTGGCAATGAGCGTGCTGTTCTTCGCGGTGGCGCAGCTCTGCCCAGAATGGCTGCTTGGCCTGCTTGCCAACGACGCCGCCGCGATTGCCGAGGGCGCGGCGTATATGCGCATCGTCAGCTACAGCTACCTGTTTTTCAGCGCCACCATGGTGCTGATTTCGGCGCAGCGCAGCATCGAAAACGTGCGTGTGGGCATGATCTCCTCCATGACGGGGCTATTGGTGAACATCGCGCTCAACTGGGTGCTGATCTTTGGGAACCTTGGCGCGCCGAGGCTTGGCGCGCGCGGCGCGGCCATTGCCACGCTCATTGCCCGCATGGCTGAATGCGGCGTAGCGCTTGTCTATACCTACGGCATCAACCGCAAGCTTTCGGTTGCGTGGCACGATTTGATCCATCCGGATCAAACGCTTCTGCATGATTTTTGGCGAATCGCCTCGCCGGTGATTTTTTCAGGCGCGAGCTGGGGCATCGCGCAGGGTGTACAGACGAGCATTCTGGGGCATTTAGGCTCATCGGCCATTGCGGCAAACGCGATTGCGAACTCGCTATTTCAAGTGATCTCAGTGGTGGCGTACAGTATGTCCAGCGCGAGCGCCGTGGTGATCGGCAAGGCCGTGGGGCGTGGCGATCGCGATCACCTCAAGGGCTATGTGAACGCTTTGCAGCTTTTGTATGTGGTGATTGGCGTGCTATCCTGCGCGGCGCTGCTGGCATGCAAGGATGCGATTCTCACCCTGTACGCCGTAACGCCGGAAGCGCATGCCATGGCGGACAGCTTTTTGACGGTTTTGAGCATCACCATCATCGGCACCGCATACCAGTGCAGTTGCCTTACGGGCATTGTGCGGGGCGGCGGCAACACCAAGTTTGTCTTCTACAACGACCTGATCTTCATGTGGGGCATTGTGCTGCCGGTGAGTCTGCTGGCTGCGTTTGTGTGGCACTGGAACCCCGTGCTGGTGTTTTTCTGCCTGAAGTCCGATCAGCTGAGCAAATGTCTTGTTGCAATTTGGCAGGTGAATTCCTACCATTGGGTGCGCAAGGTTACGCGCGAGGATATCGGATAAGGGCGCTTCTTTGCGGATTTGCCCATTTGGGAGCGTTTGCGGCGCGTTTTTTTTCAGCGCCCCCTTGCGAATATACGCGATTTATGGCAGAATGAACGGTATCGCTTTGTATCGCAAAGCGTTTGAACTTGCCAAAAGCTCGCTGGCAATTGCAACGTGCTTGTTACTGCGAAAGGATGGTTATGCATATGGAAAAACCACAATGCGTCCTGATTTTAGACTTTGGCGGCCAGTACACGCAGCTCATTGCCCGCCGCGTGCGGGAATACGGCGTATACTCCACAGTGCTGCCCTATAGCGCCACCATGGAGGAGATTCGCCAAGCGGCGCCTAAGGGGATCATCCTCAGCGGAGGCCCTGCCAGCGTGCTGGACGAAGGCGCGCCCGTTATCAACCGCGCCGTATTTGAGCTGGGCGTGCCGGTGCTGGGCATCTGCTATGGCATGCAGCTGATGGCGCACCTGTACGACGCGCCCCTGATGTGCTGCGATCAGCGCGAATATGGTCGCACAAGCGTTTCCATGGATGATACGGCACGCGGCCTGCTAAACGGCGTGAAGCCCGTCAGCGTGTGCTGGATGAGCCACACCTATCAGGTGAAGGAGCCGCCCGCGGGCTTTCACGTGATTGCGCATACAACCAACTGCCCTGTGGCCGCCATGGCGGATGAAGAACGCATGCTGTACGGCGTGCAATTTCATCCCGAGGTTACGCATACCGAGGATGGCCGCGCGATGCTCGCTAACTTTCTGACCAAAATTTGCCAACTGGCTCGTGATTGGAACATGGAGGTCTATGCCGATTTGGCTGTACGCCAGATCCGTGAGCAGGTGGGGGAGACGGGCACGGTGCTCTTGGGTCTCAGCGGCGGCGTGGACAGCGCGGTTGCGGCGGCGCTGCTCTATCGTGCCATCGGCAACCGTCTGACCTGCGTATATGTGGATCACGGCTTTATGCGCGCTGGCGAGAGCGATCAGGTGGTGGATATCTTCACCAAGACCTTCCCGGTGCAACTGGTACATGCCAACGCTGCCGAGCGCTTTTTTGCCGATCTGCGGGGCGTGACCGATCCGGAACAGAAGCGTAAGATTATCGGCGCGGATTTCCTCGCCGTTTTCAAGGACGAAGCCGCGAAGCTTGGCAAGCGCGATCATTTTGCGCAGGGCACGATTTACCCGGATGTGATTGAAAGCGGCTCCGCCAAGGGCAGCGCGCTCATCAAGAGCCACCACAACGTGGGCGGCCTGCCCAAGGAGCTGGGTTTTAGCAGCCTTGTGGAGCCGTTACGGATGCTCTTTAAGGATGAGGTGCGCAAGCTGGGGCTTGCGTTGGGTTTGCCTGAAAGCTTGGTTCGCCGCCAGCCATTTCCCGGCCCCGGCCTTGCCATCCGCGTGATTGGCGAGCTTACGCCGGAGAAGGTGCGCATCGTGCGCGAGAGCGATCTCATTTTGCGGCAGGAAATCGCCAGCGCGGGGCTTGACACCAGCATTTCGCAGTATTTTACCGTGCTAACCGACGCACGTACCGTTGGCGTGATGGGCGACGCGCGCACCTATGCCTATGCCGTGGCCATCCGCGCCGTAACGACGGATGACTTTATGACCGCTGACGTTGCGCAGATTCCGTACGAGCTGCTGGGCAAAATCGCTACGAGGATCGTGGGCGAGGTGCAGGGGTGCAACCGCGTGCTGTATGATATTACGACGAAGCCACCGGCTAGTATTGAGTGGGAATAATCTCCCACCGCTCTTTTCATCCCGAAAGCTCTTGATTTACAAG
>JAVVVJ010000054.1:0-19518 GCA_036652695.1 Clostridia bacterium
AGGCGCAATGCCGGGCGACACACCCAAAACCCAATCCAAGGATCAAAATAAAGAGCGGGGTGTAGAGGGGCATATCCCCCCGGCACCCCGCTCTTTTGCGCATGGGTTTATAGCCGACCCTCGGCATAGCGGCGCTTGGCTTCCTCCATGATCTTTTCGGTGGCAGAAACGCCGCAGCGCGACGCTCCGATTTCGCGGGCAGAGAGGACGGTGTCCAAATCGCGGATGCCGCCGCTTCCCTTGACTTGCACGCTCGCGGGCACGGCGGCGCGCATGAGGCGCAAATCATCCAAGGTGCAACCCGCAGTGCCGTAACCGGTGCTGGTCTTTACCCAATCGGCGCCAACCTCGGCAGATAGCTCGCAGGCGCGCTTTTTTTGCGCATCGCTCAAATAGCAGGTTTCAATAATCACTTTGACCTTGGCATGCTGGGCATGCGCAGCGTCGCAAATCAGCTTGATTTCATCCCGTACATAGGCCTCGTCTCCGGCGAGCAGCTTGCCGATGTTGATGACCATATCAAGCTCCTCGCAACCGTCAGCGAGGGCGGCGTTGGCCTCGGCGAGTTTGATTTCCGGCTTGTGGTTGCCATGTGGGAAACCGATGACGGTGCAGACCTTGACATCACTGCCGCGCAAAAGCTCCGCTACGAGCTTCATATCGCCGGGACGAGCGCAGACACTGGCGGTGTCGTAGGCGAGGGCGATCTCGCAGCCCTTGCGGATGTCGGCCTCGGTGAGGAAGGGTTGAAGCGTGCTGTGATCCAACATTTTAGCGATGTCCTTTGGCGTTAGGCTCATGGGAAAATCCTCCTTAACGTTCAGTGCTGCCGTAGGGCTTCGCGCGGAAGCGAAACGGCGGGTAGTGCAAGGCGGCAATGATGCTCTCGCCCGTTTGTAGGGCGGTGAGATCCTCGTCGCCAACGACATATTCATCCACCACCTGCTCAATGACACCGCGCGCCTGTGCGGCAGAATGGTAGGATTCTACCACGCGGTGCCGTCCATGCAGGTTTTTGATGTAGGAACGGCTGGCGCGGTCGTGTAGGCAGAAGGCTACGGTGGTGCCGATGGCGGCAAGCATGGCGGTAAACGCCGCGCCATAGCGATCCTCTAACGCGCTTACGCCGGTGGCGGAGAGCAGCGCGCGAAGCCCTTTTTCGCGCCCGAGAAGCAGAGCGTCCGGCAGGTGCGGAAGCGCGGGAAGCACGCTGACGCCGTCCAGAAGAAGGTAGATGTGCCCGGTGACCTCCCGAACGCTGAGCGCTTCGCGAAGGCAGAGGTCGCACAGGGCTGCGTATACGGGGCGAGCGAGAGCGCCGCAGGCCGCATCGTAACAGATGAAAATGGCCTTGCCACCGCGCGCACGCACAAGGGAGCGCATGCCCAAGGCTCCTTGCGCGCCAAAGCTGCCGGAAAGCAGCTCGCGAGCAGCCTGTTGTAGAGCGGCAACCACGCCCTGCGTGCGTTCCCCCTCGGGGTCGGTAAGATAGTAGGCGTAGGCGCGTAGCTCAGGCTCGCTCTGCAAAATCTCGCACATGCTTTCCGCATCAAAACCGTCAATCAGCTCGCGAAGCGCGCGATTGTTGCAAAGCTCAGGCTCGCCGCGCCGCTTGAGGTACACGATGAGCGCCATGAGCAGGTCGCGCGCGGCGGTTGGATAGAGCGGCCTTGCCGCGCCTGCGATGCGTGCGGCAAAAAGCAGGTCGCAAAGCGCGGAAGCCTCCTCCAGCAGCCGATCGTTATCGGGGAGTTCCTCAAAGAGATTCCAACAAGCGGCTTGGGCACGCTCATCCTGAGCGATAACCACATCGCCCTGCTGGCACAGAGCAGCGTGGTAGGCGCCGGTGGCATCGAAGATCACAAGAGCGTCTTGGGGGCTGAGATTTGCGCGTAGATTGCGGGCGAGGTGCAGCAGCAGATTGGTCTTGCCGGTGGCGGCGCCGCCTAAAAGCAGCATATGGCGCTCCAAAAGCCGATCGCCAATGGGCAAAAAGGCGCTGTTGCCTAAACCGTTGGCGCCAGCAAGGGCAAAGAGGGAGTCGGGATCGCGGTAGGGAATATCATTTGCAATTTGAAGGCCCTTCAGCACGGATGGTTGCGCCATATTGCCCTCCTTGAGCTATCTCTTTTTGCGTTTGTGATGGTTGCGCGCAAGCTGCGCCATACGCCCCGCCTTGTTCACGGTTTGCGCGGGGGGATGGTGGGGACGCACGACGTCCGCAAGCTGGTTGGAGTGTAAATGCGGCTTGCCCGCATCGACGCTTGCCAGCTCCGAAAGGGTGGATGGGTGATGGACGGGTTCGGGCGCGGGTTCAACCATAGCTTCGGCGCTTTGGGCGTGAACCGGTTCAGGCGTAGGCGTGAACGCAGGCGCGGGCGCGGATTCAGGCAAAGGTTCAACCATAGCTTCGGCGCTTTGGGCATGAACCGGTTCAGGCGTAGGCGTGAACGCAGGCGCGGGCGCGGATTCAGGCAAAGGTTCAACCATAGCTTCAGCGCTTTGGGCATGAACCGGTTCAGGCGTAGGCGTGAACGCAGACGCGGACGCAGCTTCAGGCAAAGGTGCAGCTTCAGGTGCAGCTTCAGCCGCGGCTGCTGGCATAGAAGCCGCAGACCCGTCGTCCGTCTCCATCGCTTGGGGAGCAAGCTCCGCGCTCTCTTCCTCCTCAGGCTCGCCCGCCAGGCATAGCTCGGCAAGCGCAAAGCTGTGTACGCTGTTGCGCATGGCGTAGCCGCTTTCAATGCTCAGCTCGCGCTGTGGATCTTGGGCAAATAGGAAGCGTGCCTCGCCGGATTGCGGCGGCAGCTGACTGCGCCAAGAGCCGCGCAGGTATTCAAGATCCGCATCGTAGCCGCCTTCGCTGCTTAGATCGCGGCTTTCCTCACACGAGCCTTTGCCGCTTTGCTCCGCATCGCGGCGCACGGCAACCTCTAGTGCGGTGACCTTCTCATCCAGCAGCTCCCGCGCGTGTAAATAAGCACGCGAATCGGCATGCATTTGCGAGAGGGCGGCCTCGCGGCGATACATCGCGTCCAACAGCTTGCCCTTGCGCTCCTGCCGCTCCGCGCCAAGCAGCATGGCACGGTACGCCTCCGCATCGATGCGCGTGTTTTCACAGCGCACGGGCAGTTCGTCCGCTACCAGCTTGCGCTGGCGCAAAAGCTCCTTGCTTTCGGGCAGATATACCAGCTGGTTGACCATGCCTAGTAGGCTTTTGCCGCTGCCGTAGGCGGGGTTGTTGAGCGTATCGGCCACCAAGGGGCGCAAAGAACGGTCGCGCACCATGACCACGCGCACGCATTCCGGATAGCGCCCGCCGCCGGTGCGCACGTCATACGCCGGGGCAATTTGAAAGCTTTGGCAAAGCGCCGCCGCATCAATGGACATGCTCGCGCGGTCGATGTACTCGCTCGCGTCCTGATAGGGCATCCAAAAATCGCTGACAAACTCATCCCCCTCAAAGCACAGCTGCATCAGCCGCGCGGTGACGCGCGTGATCGCTTCTTGGGTGAAGGTATCGCAGGCATAGCGGTACGGGACGTATTGCAAAATGGATTCGGCACGCTTCGCGTTTTCGGTAAATGCACTCGCGCCTACGGCATCGCCTTGCACGGTGTGGAGCATGCTCAAATCCTGCATGGCGCGGCTGATTTCCTCCTGCTGAACGCAAAGCGGCAGCAGATCGTTGCACAGCAGATAATCCGCCTCGAACCGGGGCGCATCATAGCGCTCGCCAGCGGTAAGCCGTTTGTGTACGTAGGCCGCGTAATGCGCGCAGCGCGCCGTGATGCGCAGCTCGCGCTCCGCGCCGCGCAGCAGGCCGCCGCCGCGCGGAAACACGCTCTCCGGCACGGCTACGGCCTGACAGCCGCCGCCAATGAGGTGCAGCACAAGGCGCTCGCTCATAAAAGGCGCGTATTGCGGGAAATGCGCGGCCCATACGCAATCCACAGCCATTACGCCACGACCCTTGAAACGGCCGTCATAATCGAAATTGCGGCTGTAGTTATCGTCCGCGAACAGCTCGGGCATTTCGTCATAAAGCTTTTGAAAATACTCCGATGGATCGATGGAGAAGCCGGAGGCCGATACGCGCGCGCGGTTGTTTTCGCGCACGCCCACGTAGCTCATGTTCTGCACAAGCTCCATGGGGAAAATAGGCAAAAAGGAAGCGTAGCGCTCTGGAACGCGCTCCTGCGTTTGCGCAAAGGCGCGCCGTGCACCTGCCCAGAGCATGTCAGCGTCTAGGCCAGCATAGCTGATAATCCCGTTTTGTCGGGTGGTGATTCGCATGGGCAACCATCCTTTCAAAGCCACAAGCATGCCGTGAAAAAGTTTTCGACACTTTTCCGCCGTTTGCAGGTGGCGCAAGGAGCAAAAAGGAAAGCCAACGATCGTTACAGGTCGTAGTTAAATTGCAGCTTTGGCAAAAGCCGATCCACGCTCAGCTTTAAGTATAGGGGCGCGTCCTCGCGCTCCACATACTGGATAAAGGCCTGCCCATCCTCTGCCCGCAGCATGAGCAGCAGCGGCTCCGCGCCATCGCAGGTGGCAGCCATGGTAAAGGCCAGCGGGAGGCTTGGGTGCTCGCGCTGGTAAAGCGCGGCTTCCTCAAAGGCGCGGGCGGGCGGGGCGGCTTCGGTGTTTTTATAGGTTTCAAAGACGCGCTTGTATAAAAAACTAAGGGGGCTGCTCATGCTGGCCACCGGCAAGGCAAAGCGAATTTCCATGAACTGGCACATCGAAAGGTAATCGACAATGCTTTGGTGAAACGGCTGCGCGAATTGTCCCAGAGGCACGCTGCCATCCTTCCATGGAATGGGCTGCCAAAAGGCGTAGCCCGGGCGCTGACAGCCGGGGATCACGAGCTTTTCATCCATCGGCGTGCGCAGGAAGGTTAGGGGTCGGCGACCCGTTTCCTTGATCGCGGTCTGTTGAAAACGGATCAGATAATCCCTCATGATCGGCATGATGGGAGCTTGCATGCCCAATCCTCCTTATGCTTTGCGTTCCGCGTAGGTCAGGCGCGCGCTTGCGCCGCCGGTGTACGGATCGCTGCTAATCAAAATTTCGCCAAACGGGCAGCGCACGCGCACGCTTCGCCACGTATCGGGCCACGGATCTCTTAAGTGAAGCTTATCAAACAAAAACGCGCGCTGACGCCCCGCGTCCGGCTCTGCGCGACCGCCTACGGTGGGTGCGGTGAGCACTACGCCGCAAAGCCCCTCCGACCCCATGAGGAGCATTGCCGCCAGCTCCCCGCCGCGCACGGCGCGGGGCGCTAGGCATAACGAGCCGCTGCGCTTAGCCTCCAAGGGCAGAGCCTCAGGCGGCATGCTGGCGTATAGGTTCAAACCATCGGCAAAGCATAGCGCGCCGGATTCTTTATGGAAAAACGGCATATCTGGCTCCCTCTTGCACAGTGAATTGGGGGACAAACGCCGACAAAAGCCGACGTTTTTCAGCCCGCCCACTTCAAAGTCTATCATTCGCAAACCGCGCTGTCAACAGCGCAAGCGCGGTTTTTATTGTGCAAATTTTCCGTTTGCGCGCCGCGTGCACCGCCTTGACACCGCCGTGCAAAGCGTTTATAATGAAATTGTCGGCTACATAGGCTTAGCGTGGGAACACGATTGCCTAGCTGTTTTTCGGATATATCCCCAGTCATTGGCTTTCCCCGCGATGCCGGCGCTATGCGATAAGTCGGTGCAAACCGGGTTTTGCTTGCGAGAACGCTCCATTGGAAGCGTTTGTATGGGTATATGACATTGGTTTTGCGCGGCGCGGGCGCTTTGGCGCGCGCGCGTATACACGAGGTTCGCCCTTATGCGGCGGGCTTAGTGGCATTGGTTTACCCTGCTTCGCGGCTGGGTAGCTACGCATAACCATCAAAAACGGATCAACAGCAGCCGGGAGAGCTTAGCTCGTCGGCTTTTTTCGCTTTCACGGGCAGAGAGCCGCACAGGAAGATCAACAGAAACACTTAAAATGCAGACAAATCGAATTCACTTAGAAAGGAGCGAAGGCCATGAACGTATTTGTAGCCATACTGATTGCCCTCATCACGGCAGCCCTAGGCGCCGCTGGCGGCTATCTATACCGCAAGCAGGCGGGCGAAAAAAAGATCGGGCGCACAGAGGAATATGCAAAAAATCTTCTGGAGGATGCCCAGCGCAAGGCAGACGAAAAGAGGAAGGAAACCATCCTTGAGGCCAAGGAGGAAGTTCTTCGCCTGAAGACAGAGCTCGACCGCGAATGCCGCGAGCGCCGTGCCGAGGTGCAGCGCAGTGAACGCCGCAATTTGCAGCGCGAGGAAGTGCTGGATAAAAAGCAGGACAACCTTGAAACCCGCGAAGAGGCCATTTCCCAAAAGCTCGCCAGCATCCAAAAGGAGCAGGAGGAGCTTGAAAACGGTCAGCAAAAGCAGCTGGCGGAGCTGGAGCGCATCGCCGGCATGACGCAGGATGAAGCCTGCCAGATGGTGGTGAACCGCGTCCAAAAGGAAGCCTATCACGATGCCGCCGCTATGGTGCGCGATATTGAAACCCGCGCGCGCGAGGAGGGCGAAAAGAAGGCTCGCAACATCATTGCGCTTGCCATTCAGAAATGCGCCTCCGATCACGTGGCGGAAACCACCGTATCCGTTATCAACCTGCCAAACGACGATATGAAGGGCCGCATCATCGGCCGCGAAGGCCGCAACATTCGCGCGTTGGAAACCGCCACGGGCGTTGATCTCATCATTGACGATACCCCCGAGGCCGTTATCGTTAGCGCCTTTGACCCGGTGCGCCGCGAAATCGCCCGCATCGCTGTGGAACGCCTGATTACGGATGGTCGCATTCACCCCGCGCGCATCGAGGAAATGGTGGAAAAAGCGCGCAAGGAGGTTGACAACCAAATCCGCGAGGCTGGCGAGCAGGCCGTGTTTGAAACGCATCAGCATGGCATTCATCACGAGCTGGTCAAAATTCTGGGTCGCTTGCGCTACCGCACCAGCTATGGTCAGAATGTGCTAAAGCACTCCATTGAGGTCAGCCATCTGGCTGGCATGATGGCTGCGGAGCTGGGCGCCGATGTGGCGCTTGCAAAGCGCGCGGGTCTCCTGCACGATATCGGCAAGGGCGTTGACCACGAGGCCGAAGGCACGCACGTTACCTTGGGCGCGGAGCTTGCGCGTAAATACCGCGAAAGCCCGGATGTGATTCACGCCATCCTTGCCCACCACAACGATGTGGAGCCGCAAACCGTGGAGGCCGTGCTTGTGCAGGCCGCCGACGCGATTTCCGCCGCGCGCCCCGGCGCACGCCGCGAATCGCTGGAAAATTACATAAAGCGGCTTGAGAAGCTTGAGGATATTGCCAACAGCTTCCAAGGCGTTGAAAAATGCTTTGCGATTCAGAGCGGCCGCGAGGTGCGCATCATGGTGAAGCCTGAGGATATCACGGATGACGGCACCAAGATTCTCGCCAAGGAGATCGCTAAGCGGATTGAGAAGGAGCTGGAGTATCCCGGCCAGATCCGCGTGAACGTGATTCGCGAAACCCGTAGCACCGAATACGCGAAGTAACCCCTTTGACCTGCACCAACTTTCAAGAATATGCATGCGACGCATGCAGGGAACGCTCCCGGCGGGCTTATGCTCGCCGGGGCTTTTTTTTCCCGTAAATTTACCAGCATTTCAATGCAAAAATGGACAACACTAACAACCGTGCGATAACGCGTTGCTGAAAGCGCGCGCCAGCTTGCGGCGCGCGCCGTGAAGCAAATCAATAAGGAGTGTGCCCATTATGAAAAAGCTGTTGATTCTAGTGGCGGTTGCCGCGCTGGTCATTGGCGTGGTCAGTATCATTGCTGGCGCGGAAAGCTCAGGTGAAATTTTCTTTCTCAACTTCAAACCGGAAATTGCCGATGTATATACCAAGATTGCCGCGGACTACAAGGCGGAAACCGGCGTTGCGGTGAAGGTCGTCACAGCGGCGAGCGGCACGTACGAGCAAACGCTGATGAGCGAGCTGGCAAAGGCCGATGCACCCACCATTTTTCAGGTCAACGGCCCGGTGAGCCTTCCAAACTACAGGGAGTATACGGCAGATCTCACGGACAGCAGCTTAGCGAAGCTTTTGAGCGATCCTTCGTTTGCGCTGAGGCTGGATGGGCAGGTGCTGGCGGTGCCTTATGCGGTGGAAGGCTACGGCATCATCTATAATGCCGCGATTCTCAACCGCTACTTTGCTTCCCCCAATCAAAAAACCGGCTATGCCGCTGTGGAGGAAATAAAGAGCTTCGCCGCCCTAAAGGCCGTTGTGGAGGATATGACCGCCCTGAAGGACGAGCTTGGCATTCAGGGCGTTTTTGCCTCCACAAGCATGGCTGCGGGCAATCAATGGCGCTGGCAGACGCATCTTTTGAACCTGCCGCTCTATTATGAGTTCAAGGCGCTTGATGACAAGGCCGATACGGTATTGACCGGCGTAAACGCCAAAACCATTGCGTTTCAGTACAACGAAAACTTCCGCAATACCTTTGACCTCTACCTGCGCAATTCCACCACCGAGCCGGGGCTTTTGTCCAACAAGACCGTGGATGATTCCATGGCGGAATTTGCGCTGGGGCAATGCGCCATGGTGCAAAACGGCAACTGGGGCGCGAGCCAGATCCTCGGTGTGGAGGGGAATACCGTGGCCGATGCGGATATTAAGTTTCTGCCCATCTATACGGGCATGCCGGGCGAGGAGCAGCAGGGGCTGTGCGTAGGCACGGAAAACTACCTGTGCATTAACCGCAACGTTTCGCAGGAGAAGCAGCAGGCGTCCATTGATTTTCTCACATGGCTCTTTTCCAGCGAGAAGGGCAAGGCGTATGTGAAAAACGAGCTGGGCTTTATTGTGCCGTTTACTTCCTTTGGCGAAAACGACAAGCCCGCCGATCCCCTCAGCGTGGAGGTCATGAATTGGATGAACAAGGAGGGAATCGTGTCCGTGCCATGGACGCTGCTCGCCTTCCCCTCTGAAAATTTTAAGAACGATGTCGGCGACGCGCTGCTGGAATATGTGCAGGGCAGCATGCAATGGCAGGATGTGGTTACCGTTACGGTGGACAGCTGGGCCGCCGAAAAGTGAAAGAAGAGGACAGGCCATGCAAAAGTCCATCCGCCGCCACTGGTGGCTGTTTCTCCTGCCCACGGCCGCCGCGTTTGCGATTGTGTTCCTGCTTCCTTTTCTGATGGGGCTTGCCCTGAGCTTTACGGAATTCACCACCGTGACCAACGCAAAGTGGGTGGGGCTTGCGAACTATGTGAAAGCCTTTACCAAGAATGGCGAGTTTATCGATGCCCTTTGGTTTACGGCGAAATTCACGGCGGTGGCGGTGCTGACGGTTAATTTGCTGGCCTTTGCCATGGCGATGCTGCTTACCAAGAGCATTCCCGGCACCAACCTATACCGCACCGTTTTTTTCATGCCAAACCTCATTGGCGGCATTGTGCTGGGTTGGATTTGGCAGATGATCTTCAACGGCGTGCTCATGCGCTACGGCATGACCCTCACCACCAACCCCGATTTTGGGTTTTGGGGGCTTGTGATCCTCATGAACTGGCAGATGATCGGCTACATGATGATCATCTATATCGCGGGCATTCAGAACATCCCCGGCGACCTATACGACGCTGCCGATGTGGATGGCGCGGGTTGGTGGCGGCGGCTGAGCAGCGTTACGCTGCCCATGGTGATGCCCTCCATTACCATCTGCACCTTTTTGACGCTGACCAATTCGTTTAAGCTGTTTGACCAGAACCTTGCGCTCACCGCGGGCGCGCCAAGCAAGAAAACCGCCATGCTCGCGCTGGATATCTACAACACCTTCTACAGCCGCGCTGGCTGGCAGGGCGTGGGGCAGGCAAAGGCCGTGGTTTTTTTGGTGCTGGTTGCGGGCATTTCGCTTTTGCAGCTTTCGCTGACACGCACAAGGGAGGTCGATCAGTGATGGCACGCCATCGAAAAGGAAACTGGATCGCCGCTGCCATTCTAACGGCGATATCGTTTCTCTACCTCATGCCCATTTTGGTTGTGGCAATGAACTCCTTTAAGAGCAAGCTATTCATTTCCTCCGATCCGTTTGGCTGGCCCAGCGCCGCGCGGGGCACCTTTGCGGGCTTGAGCAACTACACCGTGGGTGTGGCAAAAATAGGCTTTTTTAGCTCCTTTGGCTATTCCCTCTACATCACGGTGCTCTCCGTGCTGGTGCTTACCCTGTTGTGCTCCATGGCGGGCTGGTATATTGCGCGCGTTCAAACCCGCGCCGTGCGCTTCTTTTACTACCTGCTGGTGTTTAGCATGGTGGTGCCCTTTCAAATGGTGATGTTCACCATGAGCAAGATGGCCAACGTGCTGCGCTTGGATAACCCCACCGGCATTGTGGCTGTGTACGCGGGTTTTGGCGCGGGGCTTTCCACCTTCCTATTCACCGGCTTTGCCAAGAGCATTCCGTTGGAGATTGAGGAGGCCGCGTTCATTGACGGCTGCGGCCCCATCCGCACCTTCTTTGGCGTGGTGTTTTCCATTTTGCGCCCTACCGCGATTACCGTTGCGATCCTGAACGCCATGTGGATTTGGAACGATTACCTACTGCCCTACCTGCTGTTAGGCTCTACCTACAAAACCATCCCCATCGCCGTGCAGTACCTGCGCGGCGGCTACGGCGCTGTGGACATGGGCGCGATGATGGCCATGCTGGTGCTCGCCATTTTGCCCATCATCGCCTTCTACCTTGTGTGTCAAAAATACATCATCAAAGGCGTTATTTCCGGTGCGGTGAAGGGGTAAGCACATTGCGGGCACAACAAAGCCGGGCGGCCTTCGCCGCCCGGCATGCGCGTGTTATCGGTTAGGCTTTGTAGCTGGCGCACTCGCTTTCATCACAATTGCCGCTGTTGCAGCCGCAGCGGGGCGCGATTTTGACGGTGTCAAGCTCGCATAGGCCATCGCTGCTGTGATGCTTACAGCTGGATACCTCGCATTGTATGCACTGGTTCTTGTTGGGGAACGACATGGCGTTCACCTCCCTTTTCTGTGATGGGTACAGTATGCCTCGTTTTGCGCGGAAGTATCCGCGGCATGACGCGTTTACGTTGTCGGCGCAATGGGGCAAAAACATGCTATAATGCAGAAGCCGCCCTTCGCGGCGCAATGGAAAGGAGAAAAGAACCAATGATACAATCCATCGCAACCATCATCCGTCAGGCGGGCGAAATCATGCTGGGAGCGCAAAAGCCAGCCGTATATGAAAAAGAGGGACACGCAAACTTCGTGACCCAAACGGATATCGATGTGCAGACGTTTTTGATTGAACACTTGCACCAGCTGATGCCAGAGGCGTTGTTTCTGGCGGAGGAGCAGGAAAATCTACAGCTGACAGAGGGGCTTACCTTTGTGATTGACCCCATCGATGGCACAACCAATTTCATGCATTCGCGCCGCGCCTCGTGTATCTCCGTGGGGCTGCTTCGCAATAGGCAGCCGGAGCTTGCGTTTGTATACCAACCTTGGCTGCGGGAAATGTACGCGGCTGAGCGCGGCAAGGGCGCTTTTTGCAACGACCGTCGCTTGCAGGCCTCCAATGTGCCCTTTGAGCACGCGGTGGTCAACATCGGCACCGCGCCGTATCAGCCGGAGCTGAGCAGCCGCAGCATGAAGCTGGCAGCGGAATTTCTTGGGCGCACAAGCGATCTGCGCCGCTGCGGCTCTGCCGCGCTGGACCTTTGCGATGTGGCGGCGGGCGGTGCGGAGCTTTTTTGGGAGATGGAGCTAAGCCCGTGGGATTATGCGGCGGGCGCGTTGATTGTAACCGAGGCGGGCGGCAAAATCGCGACGATGCGCGGAGATGCGCTTGTACACGGAACCAAAACCAGCGTGCTGGCGAGCAACCCCGCGTGCTTTGAGGCGGCGGTGGCGCTCTGCGCCGGGGCGATGGCATAAAAAAGCGAGGGTCGATGTGCGGCATCGGCCCTCGCAAAGGGTTTGCGATGGGGTTAGGATTGAGCGCCCTTGGAACGGGAACGCTTGCGCTTGTTGATTCTGCGCATGAGCGCATCGCCAAACAGGCTGTATAGCAAAAAACCAGCCGTGATGACCACCACCACCACCGTAACAACGCTTTGACCCACTTTAAAATCCCCCTCTCCGGTTAGGTAACCTCTATTTTCTATTGTAAGCGTGCCGGAGCGGATTGGCAATCGCAAGCGCGCTAAGGAAGCGCTAACGACGGGGCTTCGCTTGCTAAGCGCCCGTTAAAGCGCCTAGCGCAGCTATCCAAACAGAGCCGGTTCTGTTATACTTTTGCTATTGTGCGGATGGCGTTTGCGCAGGCATCCGCAGGTCGAAGCACCCACCGCTTGCGCACGAAAGGATGGTGGCAAGGCGGCATGAGGCAGCCCATCAACAAGCAATGGAAGAGCGCGCTGGTGACCGTGCTGTTTTTATCGGCGGCAGCTTTGCTATGTGTGCTTTTGCGGAGCAGCCCCGGCGGCGCGGACAACGAGCAGCTGGTTTTTGTGCTGGCGGTGCTGCTTATTTCGCGCTACACAAGCGGCTATCTGTGGGGGATCCTTGCATCGGTCGCGGCAGTGCTTTGCGTCAACTATCTGTTCACCTATCCGTATTTTGTTTTTAACATCAGCCTTTCCGGCTACCTGCTCACCTTTCTTACCATGCTTGCGGTATCGCTCATTGTGAGCGTGCTTACCACCCGCATCAAGGAGCAGGAGCGCATTCGTTTGGAGGCCGAAAAGGAAAAGCTTCGCGCAAACCTTCTGCGCGCCGTGTCGCACGATCTGCGCACGCCGCTTACCTCCATCGTCGGCTCCACAGGCGCTATTCTGGATAACGACCTTGCGCCGGAAAAGCAGCGGGAGCTAATTGCGGATGCGAATGCCGACGCGCAATGGCTTTTGCGCATGATTGAAAACCTGCTGGCGATTACGCGCATCGGCGGCGATTCGGTTCCCCTGCATATGGAAACCGAGGTGCTGGAGGATGTGCTGGCGGAGGCGATTATCACCTTCCACAAGCATTTTTCGCAGGTGGAGGTGGATATGGCGCTGGGCGAGGATATTTTGCTTGCCGAGATGGATGCCGTGCTCATTGAGCAGGTGGTGTTGAACCTGCTGGAAAACGCGGTATACCACGGCGGGCACACCACGCGCATCTGCCTGAGCACGGCGCACGAGGATGGTTTTGTGTGCGTGACGGTTTCGGATAACGGCGCGGGCATTCCCAAGGAACAGCTTGCGCATGTTTTCAGCGGCACGCTATCCCGCGATATGCAGCATAGCGCCGATGAGCAAAAGCATATGGGCATCGGCCTCTCCGTGTGCAAGAGCATTATCGGCGCGCATGGCGGCAGCATGACCGCGCGCAACAACGCTCAGGGCGGCGCGAGCTTTACCTTTACGCTATTGGAAAAGGAGAATGCATATGGCGATCAAGATCCTGATCGTTGAGGATGAGCGGAGTATCCTCAAGCTGCTTCGAACCATCCTCACCGCCAACGGGTATGATGTTATTGAGGCGGAAACCGGCGCGGAGGCGCAATCCATGATTACCTCCCACTGCCCGGAGCTGATTTTGCTGGATCTGGGTCTGCCCGATATGGATGGCAGCAGCCTGCTGCAAGCCGTGCGCAAATGGACGGCTACGCCGATTATTGTGGTATCGGCGCGCACGCATGAGCTGGATAAGGTGGAGGCCATTGATTTTGGCGCGGATGATTACATCACCAAGCCGTTTGGCACGTCGGAATTGCTTGCGCGCATCCGCATGGCGCTGCGGCATACCAACGCCGCAAGTGAAAACGGGCAGATCGCGCGCCTTGGCAAGTTTCAAAGCGGCGGCCTGATGATTGATTATAACAAATATCGCGCCTATGTGGACGGCGTGGACGCGCAGCTTACGCAGGGCGAATACCGCATTGTGGCGCTGCTGGGCAAATTCGCGGGTCGCGTGCTCACCTATGATTTTATTATGAAGGAGCTTTGGGGCCCCTGCAATAAGACGGATAACAAAATTCTTCGCGTCAACATGGCCAACATCCGCCGAAAGATCGAAAAAACGCCAGCCTCCCCGAAGTACATCTTCACGGAGGTTGGCGTGGGCTACCGCATGGCGGAGGGGGATGAGGAAGCGGGCGAGGGCGAGCGGGCGGGAGCGCCGCCTTGGCAGGCGTAACCCCTCAAACCGCGCCGATGAGCGGCACGCGCAGACGCGGCATGGAACGGTCAGCCGCCGCTGCCTGCAAAACCGCATCCGAAATCACGCGGTGACCCTCGTCATTGGGATGAATGCCATCCACGCACATGAGCTGCTCATAGTTGGGCTGCGCCAGAAATACATCCCGCAAATCCAACAGCTTACAATAGGCGGCTGCGGCTACGGCGCGCATGGCGTTCGCGTAGCGCTCCTGCCAGCGGTAAATATGATAGACGTCGCCCAGCGCGTGCAACACGTGATCGGCATCCAGCCCGCGCGTTACCCAAGCGAAGTAGCGCGGAGCGTGCAGCGGCAGCGGCGTTGCCAATAGCGGCTGCATGCCGCGCGCCCGCACCGCGTCCACAAGCGCGCGAAGCGTCCGCGCATATTGCTCCAGCGACACGGCGGGCGTGATGGGTTCATCGGGGCATGCGGCTACGTGCGCCCAGTTGAGGTCGCAATCGTTGCCGCCAAACTCGATGGCGCAAAGCGCGCCGGGCACCGGCGTGAATTTTTCAAAGCTCTCCAGCCCCTTGAGCACCGTAGCGCCCATGCTGGCGTGGTTTTCCACCTTGCAATCCAGCCCGGCCTGCAAACGGTTGGTGCAGCGCTCGCGGGAAATCGCGTAGCGACCCTTTGCCTCGTTGTAAATAACACCGCGAGCTAGTGAGTCTCCCCATACGTGGATTTCAGAATACATCATACGCAACCACCCTCACTTAATCTAGTAATCAAAACTAGTATATAACATATTGCGAGCGTGTCAAGCGCTTTTGAAAATTTTGTTGCGCACATTTGGGTGATGTGTTACAATACCGCCAAGGAGTGATAGGAATGCAACATAAGCCACAAGCAGCGTTTGCCGCGAGGTTGGCGGAATATGCGCCCCTACCGTGGGAACAAATCCCCGATTTGGGGCTGTATATGGATCAGGTGCTTACGTTTATCGAACGCCAATGTCGCACGCTCTACGCGCCGGGAGAGCGTGTTTTTACGCCCGCCATGGTGAACAACTATGTAAAGCAGGGGCTGGTGAGCCGCCCGGACGGCAAAAAATACGGGCGTGAGCAGCTTGCCCAGCTGTTGATGATTTGCGTGCTCAAGCAAGCCACCTCTGGCGAGGGCATGAAACGCCTGCTGACGCCCGGCGCGGGCGAAGCGGTTCAGGCGCTGTACTCGCATTTTTGCGCTACGCAGACGGCGGTTTTCCACACGCTGGCGGAGGAGCTTCCTTTGCCCTCCGCTATGACCTGCGCCGTGCGCAACGCGGCGTACCATCTTTTATGCAACGAGCTTTTGACTATGCCTGAGCAGACCCCGGAGGAAGCAGACGCATGAAACAGAGAAAGGCCACTGCTTTGCGCGGGCTGGTGCTTCGCCAGATGATCCCGGAGGATGTGGAGGCGATGCTTGCCCTGCAAGCGCGCGTGCTTGCCGCCTTGCCAGACCCCTCGTGGTATGTGCCATCGGATCGGCAGGAGTTCACCGAGGCGCTGGAAGCGCGCGATGCCTTTGGCTACTATGATGGCGGCGTGCTGGCGGGCTTTGCGGAGATCACGCCCGCGAGTGCGCGGGGGGAGCGCGGCTACGCCCTGAAGCTTAACGAGCCGACGCGGGACACCTTTGATTTTCATGATGTGATGGTGGGGCCGGACTATCGCGGCAGGGGGATTCATACCGCCTTTTTGAGCCTGTTTAGCGAAATGGTGCGCGGCCTTGACGGCCGAGCGATCTATGCGACGGTCGATCCCGGCAACGCGCCTTCCTACCGCAACTTTGAGCGCGCCGGCTATGCGCTTGTGGTGATCAAGCCTGCCTACGATGGCAGACTGCGCCGCTTTTATCGGCTAACGCTTCCTGCAAAGGAGGAAACCCTATGAAACGCTTGACGAACCGCGCCAACCAGAGCCTGCCCGTGTGGGCGGCGTGGCTTGCGGGCGCGTGCCTCGCTACGGCAATGCTGGCGGGGGCGTGCCTCTTTGGCGATCTGCGCTACGCGAATAATGATGATACCTATCTTTTGCGCGCGATGATGGGCTATGCCCCCGGGGGGCTGCCGACGTTTAACATGTGCCTGCAAGCGCCGCTGCTCTATCCGCTGCGGTGGCTGGCGACGGGCTTTCCGGGCGTTGCGTGGTTCAGCTATTTACAGCTGGCGCTGCTATGGCTGGCAAGCACGGTGGTGGTCAAAAGCCTGATGCTGCGCTTTGCTCGCATGGGTCATTCGGCGTGGCTGGGGCTTGGCGCGGGGTTGCTGTTCCTTGTGGTATATGCGGTTACGTACTGCTGCCGCGTTACGTTCACGGTAACGGCGGGGCTTTTGGGCGCGGCGGCTGTGGCGCAGACGCTTAACGTGGATACGCGGGAGGGGAGCGGCGGGCAAATCATGCGCGGCATGGGGCTTGCGCTGCTGCTGGCGGTGCTTGCGTACTCGCTGCGCCCGGTAACGGCGCTGCCGATCCTCGCGTTTTGCGGGCTGGGGTTTGTGGTGGTTGGCGCGGAGGGCATGGGGCAGCGCCGTGCGTGCATAAAGCCGCTCGCGCTTTCGGCGGCGATGGTGGCGGTGGTATTTGGCGCGCTCGTTGGGCTTCGCGCGGTTGAGGTCAAAGCCCAAGGAATGGGCGATTACCTCGCGTGGCAGGACGCGAGCGCCGCCGTGATGGATTATACGGGGCTTGGCGATTTGCCGGATGAGCTGCTACACGAAATCGGCTGGAGCAAGAACGAGCTTGCCCTTGTGAACGATTGGTATTTTATGGACGAGAACATCACCGTGGAGGCCTTTGACAAGATTGCTGCCTTTCAGGCCGCACAGACCCATGAGCGCATGGGTGCACGGCTTTCGCGCGGCATGGGGCTGCTCACGCAGTTTGGGCAGAAGGAGCCGTTGGCCACGCGCTCGCTTTGGATATTGGCGGCGGTGGCGGCGCTTTGTGCGCTGGGGCTTTGCCTGCGCAAGGAGCGGCGCATGCCGGGTGTACTTGGCCTTTGCGCAGGCGTGCCGCTCACGGCGGGCTTGCTGCTCTATTTGGCGGTGCAGGGGCGGCTGCCCCTGCGTGCGGTGATGATGACGGCGCTGCCCGCCGCCGGGCTGTGCTTTGGGCTGCTGCCCGCGTGCCTGCCATGTGAAAAAAGCCGCGGCAGGCGCTGGATGGTGGGGCTGGCGGCGTGCGCTTGCGTGGCGCTTGCGGCATGGTATGCCGTGCCCGCCATGCGTGCGCTTGCGCCCGCGCCCGTTACGGAGGAGATGGAGACCGTGAATGCCTATGCCGACATGGACGAGTTTGCGCTGGATAACCCGGAGCTGCTGCTGATTGCGGATTCCACCTTGGTGGGCGACCTGCGCATGTTTCCGGATACGTCCATGGGCATCCCCACAAACCTGCTGTATTGGGGCGGTTGGGGCGCACGCTCCGCCGAATACATGGCGCAGCTCGCGGCCTTTGGCATTGATGGCGCCGCCATGGACGCGACCATTTTTTTGCGCGACGATGTGCGGCTGCTGCGCGGCATGCTGGACCCGCCGCCGATGCTGCTATACAATTACTTGAATGAAAAGGTCGCGGCGGATTATATGCCGGACGTTGACTGGGGAGGCATTCATAGCTTCTGCTTTTATTCGCTGGAATAGCGCGCCGCTTGACCGCCCCCTATTGGGCTTCCTCAAAAAGCTCAAAATACCATTTCATATAGCGCACGCGGCCATAGATGCCCTGAAAGGGAAGCTTATCGCTTTTGAACACATAGGGTTGGCTGGCAAGGGGCTGCACGGCAACAACATCGCTGTCCGTGACGCGGATGTATTCCTGCCGCACGGACATTTCTTGCCGGAAGCGTGCGGCCTCGCCAGTCACAAGGCTTTGAAGCGCACTGACCGATGCCGTGTTCATGATGGTGTACTCAAACCCGCCAAAGCATGTGAGCGCAATGCAGAGCGCGAGGTACAGCGCGCCGAAGCGCTGGCCGAGGTTTTCGCAGGCCAGCAGCAGATGCCCCTCCGTTTTGCGCTCCCGGCGGCGCTCCAACAGCCGGATCAGCGCGCCTTGGGCATAGAGCGCGCTTGCGATGACCGCAATGAGGAAATAGAAGTAGATCACATTGAGGTAGCGCTCTGTGGCATAGCCAAAGCCGGTGTAAATGCCGGGGGCTAAGGCGCTTGCGAACAGGCCGTAGAACATCACAAAAAACCAGAACGGGAAGCGGAAGGAAAAGCGGCTTTCCTTGAGGGGCTTCCATAGCGTGGGCAGCAGCAGGAGCAGCATGCCAAGCAGCTGCGGCGAAAGCCAGCCGCCCGCCAGATCAAACGAATCCAGCATGGCTGTGAGCACGGTGCGCAAAGGGGATACGGTATCGCCTGTACGCTCCTGCCGCAAAGCAACGCCCGGCGCGGCGGCGCTGATCGCAAACGAGAGCAAAAAGAAGCATAGCGCACAAAGCAGCGCCCAGCGATTGGGCGCTTTTTTGACATGCGCCGCAACGGTCAGCAGCAGCAGCAACACAAACGCGCCCAGCGCCGGGCCGTAAAAGCTGCCGCCCAGCATGAAGCCGCAAAGCGTGAGCAGCGCCCCGCGAAGGAGCGCGCGCTTGCGGGGCTGCGGCGCGCAGAGGCGAATGCTCAACCCAAGCGCCTGCATCAGCGTGCAGGCCGCCACGGTGTACATGCCGCCGTTATGCCAGTACACGCTGTAGCCTATGCCGGGCATGAACTGTAGCACCAGCACCAGCACAGCCGTGTACACAATCCAAAAAGCCGCCCTGCCCGCATGAAGCAGCACGCCCGTAACGCCCTTTACCAGATAGCCCACCGATAGGCACAGGAGCGCCAGCAAAAACCAGCTGCTCAAAAAATACAGCCGGATATCAAAAACCATGGGCGTTAAGCCAAAGAAGAACGTGGAGACAAAATTGCCCTGCCAGGTTTCGTAAATTTCCACCGTCTTGAGCCAGATCGCCTTGAGTGCCTCCCAAAGCGAGCCGGTATGAAGCCAAGCATCGGCGGCTTTGAGGGTGAATGCGAAATCGTCATCGGCGGGGTAATTATAGAGCGCGATGATCACCAGCGGGAGCAGCATCAGCGCGACAAGCACCGCGCAGGCGATGGCGAGCGTCCTTTGCGAAACGCTCTTTTCCGTAAAGAAGGAGGAACTGCGCCTTTGAAGACGCGCGATGGCCTTTTGCATGGAAAACGCTCCTTTGTGCTTGATGGTTCGCTTTCCAGTATAGCACAAATCATGCCTTCGCAAAAGACGCTTGACTTTTCGGCTATCTGTCT
>JAVVVJ010000055.1:0-18660 GCA_036652695.1 Clostridia bacterium
CTATACGCCACAAGCATCCTGTGGTATAATTCTCCCTGAATACCTATCGCGAAGCGAGGAGGAGGGCGGGGTACGCATGGGCACGGCGCACAAACGAAAAAAGGCTCGGCAGGTGATCCAAAACCGGGAACTGAGCTGGCTGCAGTTTAACCGTCGCGTGCAGGCCGAGGCGGATAACCCGGAGAATCCATTGCTGGAACGGGCGAAATTTTTGGCCATCGTGACCTCCAATCTGGATGAATTCATGCAGGTGCGCTATGTGCGCGTGATGGACGCCGCGCGGGACGGCTATGCAGAGCAGCCGGTGTCGGGCGGCCTGACCGGGGCGGCGCTGTGCCGCAAGGTTAACCGGGAAATCCTGCGGCAGCATAACGCCCAGTATCTTTTGTACGAGGGGATTCGTAGCGAACTCTTTTTGCAGGGCATACAGCTCTATCCGGTTTTTTTGCTGGAAGAGGAACATCTCCTGCGTGAACGTGAAATTTTTGATCAGGAAATCCGCCCTAACCTCAAGGTGCTGCGCCTAGAGGATAGCGAGCCGATGCAAAAACAGCTCTACCTGTGCGTAAAGCTTCAAAAGCCCAAGCGTAAAGAGGCGCGCTATGCGCTGGTGGCGTTGCCCGCGACGCTTCCGCGCTTGTTTGATCTGTCGCGCGGCAAGGGCGCACGGCGCTTGATTCGCGTGGAGGAAATTGTGAAGCATTACCTCCATCGCTTGTTTCCCAAGGAGCAGGCGGAGCACGCGGCAGCGTTCCGCATTTTGCGCAATCAAAACTTCCTCGTGCAAGAGCAGACCGAGGAGGATATCGTGCCCGCCGTGCGCGAAATGCTCAGCAAGCGCCGCACGGGCGCCGTGATGCGCCTAGAGGCCGAGGAGTGCATGAGCGAGGAAATGCTTACGCTGTTGATGCGGCGCTTCCATGTTGGTCGCGATAGGCGCTACCGTGTCACAGGTCCGCTGGATTTGAATAAGCTGATGATGAACCTATATAGCCAAGTCAAGCGCGCGGAGCTGAAATATCCTTCCGCACAGCCGGTGCTGCTGGATGAGCTGATGGGCGAGGATGTGTTTGAACGCATTGACGCGCGGGATTATCTGCTGTACCATCCGTACCACAGCTTCGCGCCCGTCGTACACCTGATGCGCAGGGCGGCGGTTGATCCCACGGTGCGCGCCGTGAAGCAAACGCTTTACCGCGTATCCGGCAACAGCCCGATTGTGACCGCGCTGGTAGAGGCTGCGCAGAACGGCAAGCAGGTGACGGTGCTGATGGAGGCGCATGCGCGCTTTGATGAGGAGAGCAACCTGTTTTGGGGCGAGCGGCTGGCGCGCGCGGGCTGCCGCGTGCTCTATGGCCTGCCCAACCGCAAGGTGCATAGCAAAATCACGCTCATTGAGCGCGAGGCGGAGGGTGAATGCCACCGCGAGGTGCATTTGGGTACGGGCAACTATCATGATGGCACAGCCAAGCTCTATACCGATTTTGGACTTCTCACCGCCGATGAGCAGCTCACCGCCGATGCGGCCGCGTTCTTTGAGCAGCTCGAGGGTCGTCAGGACGCGCCGATGGAGGAGATCATCAAGGCTCCGGAGCGCTTGCATCCCACGCTTTTGCAGCTGATTGACCGCGAGCGCGAGCATGCTCAGCGCGGCGCGAACGCGTGGATGGTCGCCAAAATGAACTCGCTCTCCGATGGGCCGCTCATGCACGCGCTGATCGATGCGTCCCGCGCAGGCGTTCGTGTAGAGCTGATTGTGCGCGGCATTTGCTGCTTGCTCCCGGGCTGTCCCGGCGTAACGGAGAACGTGCATATCAGCTCCATCGTTGGCAGGCATTTGGAGCACGCGCGCGCCTTTGTGTTTCAAAACGGCGGCGAACGGGAGGTTTACCTCTCCTCCGCTGATTGGATGCCCCGCAACCTCTACCGGCGCGTGGAGCTGATGTTCCCCGTGAAGGATGCGCGTTGCAAGGAGGCCGTGGAGAACGTCCTCGCGCTACAGCTTGTGGATACGCAGAAGCGGCGTCTGCGCAGGCCAAGCGGCGCGTATGCGCGCGAAACGAAGGGGCTTGCGCCCATCAACGCGCAGGAAATTCTGCTTGCGGATGTGGAAGGCGTTTTTGCGGGCAGATACCCGCCCGCGCCATGCAAATCCGATAGCACGCAGATCCAAGCATCCGCAACAGGAGGGAAGGCATAGCATGAAAGATTGGAAGGCTTTGGTGCGTGAGGATCGGGAGGCCGTGCTCGCGCGTGACCCCGCGGCAAAATCCTCAATGGAGGTGCGGCTGTGCTATCCCGGCCTAAAGGCGCTCAAGGCGCACCGCCGTGCGCACAGCCTGTACATGAAAGGGCATGTGCTGCTCGCGCGCATGCTCAGCCAGCATGCCCGGCATAGAACGGGCATCGAAATCCATCCCGGAGCGCAGATCGGCCGCCGCGTGTTCATTGATCATGGCGATGGCGTGGTGATCGGTGAAACCACCATCATTGGCGATGACGTGACCATTTATCAGGGCGTTACGCTAGGCGGCACGGGCAAGGATACGGGCAAGCGCCACCCCACCATCGGCAACGGCGTAACCATCGGGGCGGGCGCAAAGGTGCTGGGACCCATTACCATCGGCGATCATAGCAAGGTGGGCGCGGGCGCGATTGTGCTCAAAAACGTGCCGGAGAACTGCACCGTGGTGGGCAATCCAGGTCGCATTGTTCAAAAAAAGCAGCCGCAGCGCGATGGCGAGGTCGATTTGGATCAGGTGAACCTGCCCGACCCGATGCTGGAGCGCATGGAGGCGCTGGTGGCACGCCTGACGATGCTGGAGGGCTGCTTGGTGAAGCACGCGAAGCGTTTGGGCTGCGATGAATGCCTGCGGCAGGGCGAAAGCGCCGCAGTGCCTGATGGCAAGCCTTGCGATGAGCGATGTAGCGGCGCAGCCGTATGCGCGCTGAAACAGCAGGCCGAAGCGCCCTTGTGCGATGGCAATCGGTAGGGAGAAGCCGAAAAGGCTTTTTCATGAGAGGCTCGTTTGATGAAAGGATGGTTATCGAAATGCAACTATACAACAGCATGACACGCAAAAAGGAAGAATTCAAGCCGATCAACGAGGGGAAGGTGGGCATCTACGCCTGCGGTCCCACGGTATATAACTATTTCCATATCGGCAACGCACGCCCCTTTATCATCTTTGACGTGCTTCGCCGCTATTTTGAATATCGCGGGTACGAGGTTACCTTCGTGCAGAACTTCACCGATATCGATGATAAAATGATCCGCCGCGCTGCTGAGGAACATACCACTGTGCAGGAAATCGCAGATCGCTACATCAAGGAATATTATGTGGACGCCAAGGCGTTGGGCATCCGCGCGGCAACGGTGCATCCCCGCGCAACGGAGCATATGCCCCAGATCATCCGCTTGATTGAGCGGCTGATGGAAAAGGGACTTGCCTATGAAAGCAACGGAGACGTGTACTATCGCGTGAAGGCCTTCCCCGCCTATGGGTGCCTCTGCGGCCAGAATTTGGAGGACTTGGAGAGCGGCGCGCGCGTCAGCGTGGACGAGCAAAAGGAAAGTCCGTTGGATTTTGCGCTGTGGAAGGCGCAAAAGCCGGGGGAGCCAGCGTGGGAAAGCCCGTGGGGGATGGGTCGCCCCGGCTGGCATATCGAATGCTCTGCCATGTCCACCACCTATCTGGGCGAAACCTTTGATATCCATGGCGGCGGCAAGGATCTGCTGTTCCCGCATCACGAAAACGAGATTGCGCAGACCTCCGGCGCCACCGGTAAGCCCTATGTGCATTACTGGATGCACAATGGCTTTTTGAATATCGATAACGAAAAAATGAGCAAGTCCGCGGGCAATTTCTTCACCGTGCGGGATATCGCCAAGGAGTTTGACTTGGAGGCCGTGCGTATGTTCACGCTTTCGGCGCAGTACCGCAGCCCGCTCAACTTCAGCCGCGAGCAGATTGAGCAGGCGCAGAGCAGCTTGGAGCGCTTGTATATCGCGCGCGACCAGCTCGCCTTTTTGCAAAATACGGCGGTGGAGCGTGAGCCTAACGAGGCGGAAGCCGCGTACATGGCCGAGTGCGACAAGGCGGAGGAGAAGTTCATTGCCGCCATGGATGACGACCTCAATACCGCCGACGCGCTGGCGGCGCTGTTTGAGATGGTGCGCGAGCTGTATAAGCTGCCGGCGGGCGGGGTGAGCGCCAAGGCCGTTGCGCATGGGCAGGCGAAGCTTGCCGCCCTCACGGAGGTGCTGGGGCTGTTGATGAAGCAGAGCACCGGCGTGAGCGCGGAGGTGCAGGCTATGGTGGACGAGCGTGCAGAGGCGCGCAAAAATAGGGATTGGAAGCGCAGCGATGAGCTTCGCGATCAAATCAAAGCCATGGGCTATATCCTTGAGGATACCTCCGCGGGGCAAAAGGTGCGCAAGGGTGTATAAGGGTCAGGCGCGGGCGGTCAGCCGCACGGCGATTGCCGCTGGTGCGCTGGCCGCGCTTTTGCTGGCGTGTGCGCTGATGCTTGCGCATGTTCGCCAGCCAGTGCAGGGGATGGCGTTGAACGCGCCGCAGGCGGCGAGCCGCAAGGGCGAGCGCATGACCGTTGCGCGCCCAACCGGCGCGGTGAGCGTCAATCGCGCAAGCGCGGACGAGCTTCAAGCCATCCGCGGCGTGGGCGAGGTGACGGCTCAACGCATAGTGCAGGAACGCGAGCAAAATGGCGTTTTCGCCTATGTGGAGGATTTGCTGAACGTGCGGGGCATCGGCGAAAAAACGCTGCAAAAGCTGCTGCCACAAATCAACCTAGATGAGTGACGGAGGAGTAAAATGCGGGATACGGTGCTGTTTTTTGATACGACGCTTCGCGATGGCGAGCAGACCCCGGGTGTGAGCTTTCACCTGAACGAGAAGGTGGATTTCGCGCGTGGGCTGGAAGCGCTAGGCGTGGATATGATCGAGGCGGGGTTTGCGGGCGCAAGCGCGGGCGATTTGGAGGCGGTGCGAGCGGTGAGCCGCGCGGTGCGCACGGGCGTTTGCTCGCTGGCGCGCTGCTTGGAGACGGATATCCGCGCTGCCGCGGACGCGCTGAGGGAAGCGGTCAAGCCGCGCATCCATGTGTTCATTGCAACCAGCCCCCTGCACCGCTCCGCAAAGCTCAACATGACGCGCGAACAGGTGCTGGAGGCGGCGATTCGCTCGGTGACGCTGGCAAAAACCCTGTGTGCGGATGTGGAATTCAGCTGTGAGGACGCAACGCGTACCGAGCCGGATTTTTTGCGCGAGGTGTATCGCGCGGTGATTGCGGCGGGAGCAACCACAATCAACCTGCCGGATACGGTGGGCTATGCTACGGTGAACGAGTATGGCGCGATGATTGAAGACGTCTGCCGCAATGTGATTGCGGAGCGGGACGTGGTGCTTTCCGCCCATTGCCATAACGATTTGGGCTTGGCGACCGCCACCACGCTGGAGGCGGTACGGCGCGGCGCACGGCAGGTGGAATGCACGGTGAACGGCTTGGGGGAGCGCGCGGGCAACGCCTCGCTGGATGAAATTGTAATGGGACTGCGCACAAGGCGCGATATCTATGGGGTGGAGGATCACCTCCACATCAAGGAGCTTTACCGTGTCAGCCGATTGTGCGCCGGGCTTTCCGGCATTGAGCTTCCGCCTAGCAAGGCGGTGGTGGGCGCGAACGCCTTTGTGCACCAGAGCGGCATTCATCAGCATGGGGTGCTTAACGACCGAGCGACGTATGAGATTATGAAGCCGGAGGAGCTGGGCATTCCGCAGGGCGGGGTGGTGCTGGGAAAGCTCAGCGGGCGGCACGCGCTGCGCGAGCACGCGATGGAGCTTGGGTTTGAGCTAACGGAGCATGAGCTGAACCATGCATTTGAAAAGTTTAAGGAGCTGGCGGATCGCAAAAAGGAGATCACGGATCGCGATATCATGGCGATTTGTAGGGAGCAGATGCATGGCGCGGCGGGCTGCTACCATCTGCAAGCGTTCCAGATTTTCAGCGGGAATCGCATGACGTCCACAGCTACGGTGAGCCTTCAAAAGGAAACGGAAATCATCACGCGCGCGGATTGTGGGGACGGGCCGGTAGAGGCGTGTTTCCATGCCGTGGATCAGATTACGGGGCTTGCGTGCAGCTTGGAAAGCTATCATTTGCGAGCGGTGACGGAGGGCGGCGATGCGCTGGGAGAAGTGACGGCGCGCGTGCGTTGCCAGGATGTGGTGATGCTGGGTAAGGGCGTTTCCACGGACGTGATTGAGGCAAGCTGCCTGGCATATCTCAATGCGGTGAACCGCCTGCTGGAGGCGCGCGCCGAACGCGCCTAGGCAGAGCCTCAAGCCCCAAGCGGCAAAGCGAAAGCAATGCTAAAATTCGCCAAGCGCAAGCACCTTCCATTCGGAAATACGCTGAGCGATCAATGAAGGATGGTAATCAAAACAAATCATGTATAGACGGTATTTGAAACGGCCGCTGGATGTCATCCTTTCGGTGATCAGCCTGATCGTGTTAAGCCCGCTGTTTTTGCTGGTGAGCATCGCGATTAAGCTGGATAGCAAAGGCCCGGTCTTTTTTAAACAAAAGCGCGTGGGCAAGGGGAAAACGCTGTTTGATATCTACAAATTCCGTACAATGACAGCCGACGCGCCTCACGATGTGCCTACAAACGACCTGCGCAAGGCAAGCTTGTATATTACAAAAGTGGGCAAGGTGCTGCGCGTGACTAGCGTGGATGAGCTGCCGCAGCTGATTAACATCCTCAAGGGAGAAATGTCGCTGATCGGCCCTCGACCCGCGCTGTGGAACCAAGACGACCTGATCGACTGGCGCGACCACTTTGGCGCAAACGATGTGCTGCCGGGGCTGAGCGGCTGGGCGCAGGTCAACGGGCGTGATTATCTGAGCCTCGATTTGGAAAAGAAGGCGCGGCGGGATGGGGAATACGCGCATCACATCAGCTTTTGGTTTGATGTGAAATGCTTTTTGCTGACCTGCGTGAAGGTTGTCAACCGTCAAGGCATCGTGGAGGAGCATGATCCCGATCCGCTTGAGGAGAAGGCTGGGGAGGAAAGCAAATGACGCGCGTGATGATCACGGGCGCGGGCAGCTACTTGGGCACGCGGATTGCCGCCTATTTAAACGGGCAGGGCGGCGCGTTTGAGACGCAAACGCTCGACCTGCGCGGCGCTTGGCCGCAGGACGCGTTTCAGGGCTGGGATGCGGTGGTGCATGTGGCGGGGATTGCGCATCGGCGCGAAACGGAGCAGAATCGAGCGCTGTACTTTCAGGTCAACTGTGATTTGGCGGTGCAGGCGGCACGCGCGGCAAAGGCGCAAGGCGTGCGCCAGTTTGTGTTTTTCAGCAGCATGAGCGTCTATGGGCTGGTCTGCGGGCGCATCACGGCGGATACCGTGCCCGCGCCCGTTACTAGCTATGGGAGCAGCAAGTATGAGGCAGAGCGGCTGCTTAGGACGCTAGAGGACGATGCCTTTCATGTGGCGATTTTGCGCCCGCCAATGATCTATGGGCCGGGGTGTAAGGGAAACTACCCGCGCCTGTCAAAGCTGATGCAAATGCTGCCGGTGTTCCCGCGCGTGCATAGCGAGCGAAGCATGCTCTATGTCGGCTGCCTGTGCGCGTTTGTGCGGCGGCTGTTGGAAACGGGAGAGGGCGGGCTGTATTTTCCGCAAAATCGCGAATATGTAAGCATGGATGCGCTGGCGCGGGAAATCGCGCGGGCGCGGGGCAAGCGCCTTTGGCAACCGCGCGGCTGTCAGTGGCTTTTGCGCGCGCTTTCCACGCGAGTGAATACGGTGGGCAAGCTCTTTGGCTCGCTGACCTATGATCAAGCCATGAGCACGGCTTTTGCGGATGAGCCGCAGCTGGATTTTGCCGAAACCATCCGCTTGACGGAACAGGCGCAAGACGCTTTGCCGCAATAGCCCGCGATGGGGGATAGGGGTATACGAATGACCAAAAAGGTGCTTTTCATCGGACATATGCTTCGTGGCCACATGCTGGTGTTCCACCTGCCGTATATGCAGTGGTTTCAGCAACAGGGGTATGAGGTTCACCTCTGCTCCCGCAACGATACGGGAGACGCGGAGGTGACGGTTCCTTTTTGCGACCGCTATTTTGACCTGCCCTTTGAGCGCTCGCCCTTGCATCCGCGCAACGCGGAGGTCTACAGGCGCATGAAACAGATTGTGGAGGAGGGCGATTATGCGCTGATCCACTGCAATACGCCCGTTGGCGGCATGCTTGGGCGGCTTTGCGCACGCGCCGCACGCAAGCGCGGTACAAAGGTGCTCTATACTGCGCACGGCTTTCACTTCTTTACGGGTGCGCCGCTCAAAAACTGGTTGCTTTTTTATCCGGCGGAGCGGTTCCTCGCCCGGTTTACCGACCTGCTCATTACGATTAACGGCGAGGATTATACGCGCGCCAAACGCTTCCACGCAAAGCAGGTGGAGCTGGTGGCGGGCGTGGGCGTGGAGCTGGCGCGCTTTCGCCAGCCGGTGGATCGCACGGCGGTGCGCGCGGAGCTGGGGCTTGCAGCCGATGCGTCGGTGGTGATTACCGTGGGGGAGCATATTGCGCGCAAGAATCACGAAACCGTGCTGCGCGCCGTGGCACAGGTCGCGGGCGTGCAGACGCTCTTTTGCGGCGTGGGCGAGCAGCAAGCGGAGCTGGAGGCGCTGGCGCTGGCGCTGGGTATCGCGCAGCGCGTGCAATTCCTCGGCTTTCGCAAGGATGTGGCGGCGCTGCTCCGGGCGGCAGACGTGTTTTTCTTTCCCTCCTTGCAGGAGGGGCTTCCCGTATCGCAGATGGAGGCGATGGCGGCTGGGCTGCCCTGCGTGGTGAGCGATGTGCGCGGCTGCGCAGATCTCGTGCGCCCCAACGAGGGTGGAAGGCTGGAGACGCCGCGCGATGCGGCGGCCTTCGCCGCTGATTTGCGCGAGCTGCTGGCCGATCCCGCGCTTCGCGCAAAAATGGGCGAGCGCAATCGGCGCGCTATAGAACCCTATGGCCTTCAAAGCGTGCGCGAGCGCATGGCGGCGCTATATGCGGCACAGCTGAACGGGGAGGAAGGGTAAGCGATGAAAAAGACGATGATCTACCTAAGCTCTTGCGCGGTGAGCGCGGAGGGCAAGGTTGACCCTTTTATGATGATGGAGCGCCCGTGGCTGATGGAGCATTTCGAAAGCGTGCGGGTGGTGAGCTTCTATGGCGTGAAAACCATGCAGGCAAAGGATGGCGAGACCTTCTCACCCTTTCGCCCGGGCTTGGCGGCGCTGCGGGCGTGGCTGACGGCGGTGTTTTCGCGAGATCTGCGCAAGGAGCTTGCCCGGCTGTTCCGCGATCACCGCGCAACGCCCACGAATGTGCTCAAGCTGATGATGTTCACACAGCGCGGCCTGAAGATGCATTACTGGACGGAATGGCTTCTGCGCGGCTGCGATGATAGGCGCGTAACGCTGTACGCCTGTTGGATGAGCTTTGACGGCTACGCGGCGGCGCTTTCCAAGCGCAAGCATCCCAAGGCGCGCTTTGTGGTGCGCGGCCACGCTTTTGATGTGGACGAGGAGCGCAACCCCATGAACCCCTATTTGATGAAGCAGGCCATTGCCGATGCGGCAGATGGCATTTACCCCATCAGCGAAATCACACGGAGCCAGTACATGGCTTATATGCGCGGGCACGTGGCGGAACTGAAGGTGCGGGTGCTTGCCATGGGCTCGGGCGGCGCGCCGATGGCGGCGTGCAAGGAACCGCCGCGCTTTTCGCAAAACGTGCTTCGCGTGGTGAGCTGCTCCCAGCTGATCGATATCAAGCAGGTGCCGCTGATTGTGGAGGCGCTGGCGGGCTGGACGGGCTGCTCGCTGTGCTGGACGCATATTGGCGGCGGCGAGGGCGAGGCCGCCTTGCGCAAGCTTGCGGCCCAAAAGCTTGATGCGAAGGAAAACGTGATCTACGATATCACCGGCAAAAAGAGCGCCGATGAGGTGCGCAAATACTATGAGGATCGTGCGTTTGACGTGTTCGTCAACGTCAGCCGCAAGGAGGGCGTGCCGGTTTCCATCATGGAGGCCATGCGCTGCGGCGTGCCTGCGATTGCGCCCGCCGTGGGCGGCATTCCGGAGCTTGTAACGCCGGGCACGGGTATTTTATACGCGCCGGAGCGCGGCGCGGACGGCCTTCGCGAGGCGCTGGAGCAGCTTTGCTCCATGAGCCTTGCCCAGACGCGCGAGATGCGCGAGAACGCCAAATTGCGCTGGGAGCGCAGCTGCGCCAGCCGCGCGCTGCTGCCTAAGCTCTTCCCCGAGGCCAAGGGCTAAGCCCTTGCTTTTTCTTGCATGCTCAGGGAGAACGGGCGCGGCAAGAGCAATACGCCGGGTTTTGCCCGGCTTTGTGAAAGGATGGTGAGAACCATGGCAAAGCGCGTGCTAATCATCAGCTACTATTTTGCCCCACAGAACCAGATCGGCGCGATTCGCCCAACCAAGCTCGCCAAATACCTTGCCGCGCAGGGAAACGAGGTCACGGTGATCTGCGGCGCGGGCATGAACGCCGCAAAGGATCCCACCTTGGCGCGCGACCTACAGGAGCTGCGCGACGTGCATATCATAAAGGAATGGAATCCCCTGCGGGCGTATAAGGCGCGCCGCCAGAGGAGCGCGGGCGCTCCCCCTAGCGCCCATGGCGCGGGGAGCAACACCCAACAGCCGGGGCTTGTACATCGCATGACAAATGCGCTGTACCTGTTTTTGTGCGTTCTTGCGGATCGAAGCTTTCAAAGGCGTGCGACCCGCGAGCTTGGCAAGCTGACAGGCGGCTATGACGCGGTTTTTTCCACCTACGCGCCAATCAGCGTACACCTAGTGGCGCGTGCGGCAAAGCGACGCGGGCTGGCGAAGCGCTGGATTGCGGATTTTCGCGATGAGGTGGGCATGTCCTTTGGCTGGCAGGAAGGGTACAGGAAGCGCTGCCTGTCTATGCTGCGGCGGGAGGCTGACCTGCTCACCGCGGTTTCAGATGGCTTTTTGGAAATGATGGGCTTTAAGCAGATCGGGCGCGTGCTTTCCAATGGTTTTGACCGCGACGACCTGCGGGACGTGCAGCCGGAGCGCCCGGCGGGAGAGCCTACCTTCCGCGTGGTGTACTGCGGGCAGCTGGTGGAGGGTCGTCGCAATGTGCCCAATAGGGATATCGCGCCGTTCTTTCGCGCCATGCGCGCGCTTGTGAACGAGGGCGTATGCGCGGCAGACGAGCTGCAATTTGTCTATGCGGGGCGCGAGGGTGCGCTGTACCGCGCCTATGCCGCAAGGGCTGGGCTTGAAGAGCGTGTGGAGAACTGCGGACAGGTGACGCGCGAGCGTTCGCTGGCCTTGCAGCTGGGTGCGGATGCGCTGCTCATGGCCTCGTGGAATCTATCGGGGCAGACGGGCATTTTGACGGGCAAGCTGTTTGAGTACATGATGATGGAAAAGCCCATTCTGTGCTGTATGGCAGGCGATTTATGCGGGAGCGAGGCAAAGCGCGTGCTGGAAGAAACGGGGTTAGGCTTTTGCGCGGAGGCTGCGGCGGGGGAGGCGGACGAACGCGCGTTGACGGACTATCTGCGCAAAATCCTTCTGTGCTGGAAGCAGGGGAAAACGTTGCTGCTGTCGAAAAATGAAGCGCAGACGGAAAAATATAACTATTGCAAGCTGGCGGCGCAGCTTGACGGCTGGATGGAGCGCGGCAGGTAAAGGGCGCGGGTGATCCGGCTGCATGCTTGATCCAAGAAATGTAGAATTGAAGCGATGGAGAGGAGCGATCCCCATGAAGAAACAGCTGGCACTCATTTCCCTGTTGGTATTGACGCTGTGCCTTGTGCTGCCGGCGCTTGGCGAGGGTACGGCAGAGATTGTATCAAAGCAGGATAAGCTGGTAGTTGCGGTTGGCAAAATGGCCGCGCTCAAGCTGACCATTACGCCCTATGAGGCGCGACGCGCGGGCGTTACCTATACCAGTAGCCTTCCGGCGATTGCCACCGTGGACAAGAGCGGCAGGGTCAAGGGCGTGGCGCAGGGCGAATGCGCGATTTCCATCGTGAGCAAGCTCGACGCTGCCACGACGCTTTCCATTCCCGTATCCGTGGTGATTCCGGTGAAAAAGATCACCGCAACGGCGGCAAGCCCGTCGATTCATGTGGGAGAAACCACCGCGATCACCTGCGCCTATGCGCCGGAGGATGCCAGCCTTCAGCAGGCGACGTTTTCCTCCAGCAGCGAGAAAACGGCAATCGTTGACCAAAACGGCGTGGTGACGGGCATCGCGCGCGGGCAGACCAATATCATCGTGCGCTCTGCCGATGGCGCGGCAAAGGCAAGCGTGCGCATCACGGTGCGCCAACAGCCCACGAGCATTACCCTAGCGCTGGAAAAGGAAAGCATTCCCATTGGCAAGAAGGCCGCGATCCGCGCGACGGTGCTGCCCAAGAATGCGGATAACAAAAAGCTTGAGTGGTCGACCAGCGATGAAAGCATTGCAACGGTGGATCAGAAGGGTCGCGTAACCGCTGTGGCGATTGGCGAGGCGCTCATTACCGCGACCTCTGTGGAAGACCCGGCGGTCACGGCAAGCGTGAAGGTTGGCGCGGTGCAGCTTGCGCAGTCCATTAGCTTTTCCAGCAAGGCATACAGCACCATCATTCACCAAACGGTGCAGCTGCATGTGAGCGTAGCGCCTGATACGACCTCCAACAAGGGCGTGACCTACCATTCTAGCCATCCAAAGATCGCTACTGTGGATGAAAATGGCTTGGTGACCGGTGTGAATGGCGGCAAGGCCACCATCACCGCCACCACTGCCGATGGCTCCCGCCGCCGCGCCACCGCCACTGTAAAGGTGATTGTGCCTGTGACGGGCGTGCGCTTTACGCACAAGGATGTGCGCGTTGGCGCGAATGAGCACGGCACCTTTACCGCCACTGTGGAACCAAAGAACGCGACCAACAAGAACATGACATGGGTATGCAGCGATCCAAACGTGGCGTCGGTGCGCGGCACCACGAACCGCGTGCGCATTTCCGGCCGCCGCTGGGGTCGGTGCATGGTAACAGGCACAACGGAGGATGGCGGCTTCACCTGCTCCGTATATGCGGACATTGGCTCCCTGCGCAAGGCCGTAGTGGTAAAATCGGTAGAGGTTCGGGATGGCAGCCCCTATTTGGTGTTGCAAAACCTGAGCAACATGAATATCGTTAGGGTATTCTTTGACATAACGGGCACGGATGCACAGCTTCAGCCCGTGCGTATGAGCACCGATGGCAATACGCTCTATGGCAGCTACAGCAGGGGGCTTGCTCCGGGCGCGAGGACGCACCATGGAAATTTTGACTTCCGCCACCATTCCAACTACAGCGGCTTGACGCATCTCTCCGTTGCCATTACCGGTTGGGAGACCGATACCGGCTTCTATGACCGCAATGGGGTGCTGAAATATTCCTACACCATCCCGGAGGACTCGCGCGTTTGGGAAAATTCGGATACCAGCGTGGGCGCGAAGCACAGCTCCTTGGATAAGAGCGTCTGATCAAACGACATGCGCCGTTGTTCCCAAAGGCTGGCAAGCGCTGGCTGGGGAACAACGGCGCTTTCTTCGTTGTCCCCCGCTTTTCACCGCAACAGGCTTGACAACGCCGTGCCTGCGTGATACGCTACGACTGAATCAACGATTTTGGTTTTATTGGTTTTGTGGGTGGCCAGAGCCGCTCCAGAAGGGGATTTGCCGTGAGTTATATCACCTTTGAAAACGTTACCAAGGAATACCATACGGGCGGCGAAACCGTGCTTGCAGCCAACGATGTGAGCTTTGAAATGGAAAAGGGCGAGCTTTGCGTGGTGCTGGGGCCCAGCGGCGCGGGAAAAACCACCATTTTGAACCTGCTAGGCGGCATGGATAAGGCAAGCTCCGGCCATATCACGGTGGGAGGCAAGGAGATCACCAGCCTTTCGGGGCGGGAGCTTACGGAGTACCGCAGGCTGGATGTGGGCTTTGTGTTCCAGTTTTACAACCTCATGCCCAACCTGACGGCGCTGGAAAACGTGGAGCTTGCGCAGCAGGTTTGCCCCAAGGCGCTCGACCCCGCAGAGGTGCTAAAGAGCGTGGGTCTTGGTGAGCGCATGCACAACTTCCCCGCGCAGCTTTCCGGTGGCGAGCAGCAGCGCGTGTCCATTGCGCGCGCGTTGTGCAAAAACCCCGCGCTGCTCCTGTGCGATGAGCCTACGGGCGCGTTGGATAGCAAAACGGGTATGCAGGTGTTGAAGCTGCTCAAGGACGTGGGCGAAAAATACCAAACCACCGTGGCGATTATCACCCATAACGCCCTGATTGCGCCGCTTGCGGCGCGGCTGATCCGCGTGAAAAACGGGCGCATTGAAAGCGTTACGATGAACGAGCATCCGGAGGCTGTGGAGGAAATCACATGGTAAGAAGCGCACTTGCGCGCAAGCTCAAACGCGATTTGTGGAGCAATCGCATGCAGTTTGCGGCAGTGATTTTGCTGTGCGCGCTCGGCTCTTGGGTCTTTAGCGGGCTAGACGCGGCGTGGCGGATGTTTGACCTTACGTCGCAGACGTATTTTGACAATCAACATACCGCTGAGCTTTGGGTGACGATGGCGGACGCGGATCGTGCGACGCTCAACCGCGTCAAGGGGATTTCCGGCGTGGAGGATGCGCAGGCGCGTGCCACGGCGGAGCTAAAGGTGGATCTGCCGCATGAACCGAGCCTGCTTGCGCAGGCGTATGAGGGCGCGATACGCATCAATACGCCGCTCATGCGCTCCGGCGTGGAGCTGGACGGAAACGACCTTCGCGGCTGCCTGCTGGACGACGGTTTTGCACAGGCAAACGGCCTGCGCGTGGGCGATCAGCTGCCCTTGAAGCTCAATGGAGGCGTTGCTGATTTCATCATCCGCGGCACCTGCCTGAGCGCGGAGTTTATGTCGCTCAGCAAGGGCACGGTATACGATCCCCTGCAATATGGCTTCGTGCTGATGAACCATAAGGCCATTGAGGCACTGCCGCTGAATGGCATGGTGCTGACCGTACACGATGGCGCGAGCGTGGCGGACGTGGAAAGCGCGCTTGGCGGCATGTACCCGGAGGCGCTGCTCGTCAACCGCTCCACGCAGGCCAGCACGCATGGCCTGCAAACGGATGTGCAGATGTTCCGCAACTTAAGCTATGTATTCCCGCTGCTGGCCTTTGCGGTGGCCGCGATGATCGTGCTTACCACCATCACCCGCATGCTGGAAAACCAGCGCATGCAGATGGGCATCTTGAAGGCGCTGGGCTATGGAGACCGGCAGATCAGGCGGCATTACCTGAGCTACGCGTTCTTTCCTTCGCTGGTGGGGTCGCTGATGGGGCTATTTGTAGGGCGTGCGACGCTGCCTACTGTGCTTTGGAGCATGGAGGCGGCGCAGTATGTTTTTCCCTACCGCATGCAGGCGCCCATCTCGGCGGCGCAGTGGACGGTATGCGCGCTGGGCGTGGTGCTAAGTTGCAGTATTTGCCTATGGACGTACCAGCGCAGCGCGCGCGAGCAGACTGCGGAGCTCCTGCGCCCAAAGCCGCCAAAGGCGGGGCGCAAGCTCCTGCTGGAACGCTGCACGCGCCTGTGGCGAAAATTGAGCTTCAACGCAAAGATGGTGGTGCGCAACCTGTTCCGCAACAAGGCGCGGACGCTGATGTCTCTGATTGGCGCACTGTGCTGTACAATGCTGCTCATCACTTCCCTTGGCTTGCAGGATAGCGTTGCGTTTTTTGTAGGCAAGTACTATCAGGGTACGCTTCGCTACAGCGTGCGCGCCGATTTGAAAGCGGAGGTCGGCGAGGCAGAAAGCTATCAAAAGCGGATTGACGCCGAGCGTGTGGAGAGCGTGATGGAGCGCAGCGTGAGCGCGCGTGGCGGCGGCACGGCACGCACCACGGCGCTTACCGTGCTGGAGGACGGCCAGCGGCTGATGAACCTTGGGCAGGGGGAAAGCTGGTGCGAGCTGCCTACCTCCGGCGCACTGCTGACGCAGAAGCTGGCGCAGGTGTTGAACCTTACCGTGGGCGATCGGCTGGAGCTATGGCTGCCGGGCGATGACGAGCCGATTCAAACCACGGTGGCGGATATCGCCTATGTGACCATCGGTCAAGGGGTGCTCATGAGCCGCAGCGTGTGGGATGGCTTTAAGAAGGGAAGCTTTACGCCTACAGCGCTATTGGCGCTCAACCCCACGCAACGCGGCATGCAGCGCCTGAACGACCTTGATGAGCTGGAGGAGCTTCACTACCCAACCGTGCAGTATGAGGAAATGCTTCAGGTGCTTAGCAGCATGACGGGTGTTTTCTCCCTGATGAGCGGCGCGGCGTTGGGTCTTGCGTTTGTGGTGCTGTATAACATGGGGATTTTGAACTTTATGGAGCGCAGCCGCGAATACGCGACGCTCAAGGTGTTGGGCTATCATCAGCGGGAGATCCGGCGGCTGATGACGAACGAGAACGCCCTTGTGACGGGGCTTGGCGTGCTGTTGGGCATTTTGCCCGGGCGATGGCTGATCGGCGTGGTGTTAAACTCTGCCGAAAGCGACAGCATGGTTTTTGTCCCCACGGTGAAGGTTGTGTCGGTGCTGATCGCCTGTGTGCTGACCTTCGTTTTTGGTTGGATGATTACGCGGCTGCTCACCCGAAAGGTCAAAAAAATTGATATGGTGGAAGCGCTGAAAAGTGTTGAATAGGAAAAAAGGAGAACGAATGAAATGTTGAAAAAATTGCTATGCTTGTTGCTGGGATTAGCGCTCTTGTGCCCTATGGGGGCGATGGCGGAGGAGGAGACCCATGCCGCCGCAACGGCGAACGCCGTGGTGGAAAGCGCCAATACCTACGAGGTGCTCGCGCCCTGCTCCGGTGTGCTACTGCCCTTTACCTGTAAGAGCGGCGATGCGGTGCAGGCTACGGATGCGCTGTTTTCCATGGATACCCAAAAGGTGTACGCGCCTGAAAACGGCACGTTGCGCGCCGTTTTTGCTAGCACAGGTCAGCTTTGCGAGGACGTAATCGCACGCTATGGCATGCTTGCCAGCATCGAAAAGGATGTGCCGTGGATCATTGAAGCATCCCGCCACGGGGCGCACAACAGCACCGTAAACATGCTGATCCATATGGGGGAGCGCGTATACCTTAAGCAGAGCGATGATTCGGATAACAAGGGCGAGGCGCGCATCGTGGCCGTAAACGGCAGCGATTACACGCTGGAGCTTACCAAGGGTGAATTTGACATCGATGAAAAGGTGAAGATTTACCGCGATGACAAGCTGAGCACCAAGGCCTGCATCGGCGAGGGCAAGGTGAGGCGCGCCCAAGATGTGAGCGTGCAGGGCAGCGGACGGGTGTTAAAGATTTATGTAAGCGAGGGGCAGCGCGTGACGCGCGGTCAGCTGATGTATGAGCTGGTGGCGGCGGACGCGGCTAGCGACCTTACTACTGCCGAGATTGCCGCCGGGTATGATGGCGCGCTGCTGGAGATTAAGACCGCGCCCGGTCAGCAGGTGTACAAGGGACAAGCGCTGGCTACCGTGTGCGACCTTACGACGCTTGAAGTGCTGGCAGAGGTGGACGAGATGGATTTGGGGCGCTTGCAGGTGGGCACGGCTGTGACCATCGTGCTGGATCGCTACCCCAACGAACAGATCAATGGCGCGGTGCTCAGCATTGGGCGCGTGGGTACGGCGAAGCAAAACGCGGCGTATTATCAGGTAAAAATCTCCTTCAATGCCTATGTGGAAGCGCTGCCCGGCATGAACGCTACGGTTTGGCTGCCAGAGACACCGTGAGGGGAACCTTGGAAAGGACGGTGATGCCAAATGGCAACAGCGTTTTCAAAGCAGGAGCGGGAGCGGATTTATGAGGGTCTGCAAGACGCCGCTCTGCGCTGTGTCGCCACGGGCGGCATGCGGCATGTCACTGTGGACGAGCTTGCCAAAGAGGCGGGCATCAGCAAGGGCGCGTTCTATGGTTTTTTTGACAGCAAGGAGCATTTGTTTTTGAGCATGCTGGAAAGCATGCACAATGAGATGTACGGCGGTGCGGAACGGGTGCTGGACGAGCGCGTGGACCTATGCATTCGCGAGCGCACAATCCTTGCCGTGCGCGAGGTCTGCCGCGTGGCGGAGCAGCATAACGCGATTGCCTTTATACGCGAGGAGCTGCCGCTGTTGAAGCGCAAGCTACCGCAGAGCATGCTACAGGCACATTATTGCAGCGATGAGGAGCGCATCCGCGCGCTGGTGCTCAAGATGAATGTGAGGCTGAACACCAACATTGAAACGGCGTGCGCGGTGATCCGGGTGCTGCTGATGTCGGTGCTCACCAGAGGCGAGGTCGGCGAACGCTATGATGAGGCGCTGCATTTGCTGATTGAAGGCGCGTGCGACCGAATCATCGCATAAAAAGCGAACGAGGCGAAGGGTTGGCGAAGCCTTTTGGCGGGGGAGCGTTGGGCTGGAGAGCCTGCAAACGCTCCCTCGCTTTTTTTGTTCCAAAAAAACGCTCGCGGGGAAACGGTTTCGTTTCCCCGCGAGCGTCCATAAGAGCT
>JAVVVJ010000056.1:0-18046 GCA_036652695.1 Clostridia bacterium
CCTTTGTGCGCCTGCTGCGCAGCCCCATGCCGCCAGAGGAAATCCGCGAGCCCCGGCGCTATCTGGCCACCATTGCCCGCGGCCTGGCGGCCGATCTGTTTCGCCGCCGCTCGCTGGAAAAATCCTATCTCGACTACCTCGCCAGCGTGCCGCCGGAGCTTGCGCCGTCCGCCGAGGAGCAGCTGATCATCCAGCAGACGCTGCTGGAAGTGGACCGCATGCTGCAGGGCCTGCCGCCCAAGGTGCGCGCCGCCTTCGTGCTCGCGCAGTTCGAGGAGCTGAGCTATCCCGAGATCGCCCAGCGCCTGGGCATCTCGCTGCGCACGGTGAGCAACTACCTGACGCGGGCCATGGAAGAGTGCTGCCTGGCCCTGGCATGAAGCCGGAGGACGACGCCGAGCGCCGGGCGCTGCGCGAAGCCGTCAGCTGGCATGTGCGGCTGCGCGACACCGCGGCCGACGCCGGCCAGGCGCGCCAGGGGTGGGAAGACTGGCATGGCGCCGATCCGGCCCACCAGCGCGCCTGGCAGCGGGTCCAGGCCGTCCATGCACAGCTGGCCTTCTTGCCGCCCGCGCTTGCCAGCCAGGCGCTGGGCCCGCGCCCCGACCGGACCCGGCGCAACCTGCTGCGCAGCCTGGCCGTGGGCCTGGGCGCAGGCAGCACCGCCTGGCTGGGCTGGCAGGGTCTGCCCTGGCAGGACACCCACCGCACGGCCACCGGCGAGCGCCGCGACATCAGGCTGCCCGACGGCGGGCTGCTTGCGCTGGACACAGCCAGCAGCGTGGCGGTGGATTTCAACGCGCGCGAGCGCCTGGTGCGCCTGCCGCTCTATTTTCAATTGACTTAAAACGACTGTTCTCGCGTTATCGAGGCTATCCACGGTTTCTTTGCACGCTGACCGACTTGAAAGGAGAATCTTCCATGAAAAAACCATCTCTTGCCTTCAGCTGGACCTCCGGTAGCATCTCCGCCATCGCCTTCTATGCCATCTGCGGTGTTTTGCTGTTGCTGCTGCCCAACATTGCGCTGGCCGTTGCCAACTATGCGCTGGCTGTGATTTTGTTGATCATCGGCGTGGTATGCATCGTGAACTACTTTCGGCTGAGCATTTTGGATGCCGCGCTTGGCTTTGGGTTTGCCATCGGCCTAGTGTCCGCATGCTTTGGCCTGCTGCTCTGTGTTCAACCCAACCTGCTCAAAATGCTGCTGCCCTTTTTGTGGGGCGTAAGCATGCTGGTGGGCGGTTTTGGCAAGGTGCAGATGAGCATCGACCTCAAGCGTTTCAAGGAAAGTGCTTGGTGGATTCCGCTGGCTGGCTCGGCGGTATCGTTTGTGCTAGGTGTGCTGGCGATTTTCAATTCTCAGCAGTTCGCCGCCGCCACCGTGCAGTTCATCGGCGTTTCCCTGTTGGTGGAGGCCATGCTGGATGGCGCCTCGCTCTTTGTGGTGCGCAAGAAGATCAAGGCGTATCGCAAGGCTGTAAACCAAACCATGGACACTGTTGAGGTGTAAAGCGGGACGCGTCATGGATAACGCAGTTCGTTACAATGGGCGGAGCGGACTGATGCTACCAAATGATGCGCTAACCAAGTAAAACGGATGCGGAAAGCATGAAAAGGGAATCGGCAGCGGGCAATATCCGCTCTGCCGATTCCCTTTTTGCCTATAGCTGCACAAGCAGCATGTAACAAAGCGTGCCTCCCGCAATGGAAAGCAGCATCTGCCTCTTCCATAAATGCAGCGCCACCACCACCGCAATGGCAATCAGCTCCGCAACGCCGTGGGTGCCAGTCAAGATGGACACGTTTTTGAGGCAATACACCACCAGCATGCCAAAAATCGCCGCGGGCAGCGCCTTGCCAAGGTAACGTACATATGCGGGGGTCGGCTTTTGCGAGGAGAAGAGCAGAAACGGCAGAAAGCGCGTAAGCATGGTGCCCAGCACGCACATGGCAATCGTAATCACCTGTTGGCTCAGGGTCATGCCAAACCACCCGCCTTCTCAATTGGCTTGCGAAACAAGGTAAGCATGCCCAGCAGCGCAACCATGGTAGGAATCATGAAATCGTTCGCGCCAAACAGCAGCAGGCAAAGCGCGGACGAACCAAGCCCGATGAGCGCCGTCCAATGCTTTTTCTCCTTTAGCCACTGTTCCAGAAAAATGACCACGAACATGGCTGTCATCACAAACTCCAGCCCATCGGTGTTAAAGGTGATGAGCGGTCCCAGCAGGCCGCCAAGTGTGGAGCCGGAAAACCAGTACAGTTGGTTGAGCGCCGTCACCCAGAGCATGAACCAACCGCGATCCACATCCGGCGGGATTTCCGCCGTACAGTTGATGGAGAAGCTTTCATCACACATGCCAAAGATCAGGTACGGCTTTTTCCAGCCCGTGCCCTTAAACCGATCCAGCATCGAAATGCCATAAAACAGATGGCGAGCCTGAATCATCAGTGCCATGGAAAGCGCCTGCAAGGGTTGAAACGCCCCCAGCAGCAGATTGACGGCCACAAATTCCAGCGAGCCGCCAAAAATGGTGAGGCTCATGAGCATCGGGTACCAAAAGCTGAATCCCGACGCATTCATATAAATGCCATAGGTTAAACCAATGAACCAAAACCCTGCGAAAATCGGTATCGTATAAGGGAAAGCGGTTCGCAGAGCCTTTGCGGCCACGTGACGGCGGTTCACCGCGGTACCAGCTCCTTTCCGTATGATGGATAGAACGGGTACAAGTATAGCACTGAATCCTTCATTTTGTTTGATCCACGATAAAAAAAGGCTTCCTTTGTGCGATCATGAGATTGCGCGGTTTTGCGGCGCGGTGACAACCAAATTTTTCTCTTAACGCTTGACATTTTTTCGATTTTTGTTATAATGCAAGTGATTTATTAAAGTCTCTTATCAAAGGAGGAAAGCATGCCGCAAACCCCCAATCAACAGGTAAAGCAGCAAAACCTGCACCTCGTGCGCATGCTGCTATACGCGCATTCCCCCGCCACCAAGGCGCAGCTTGCGGCACTCAGCGGCCTAAGCGTGGTGACATTGGGTTCTTTGATCGCCCAACTTCGCAAAACCGGCGAGGTGCTGGAGGACGCGCTTCTCCCCTCCGATGGCGGCAGACCCGCGCGGGCATATCGCCTCAACGGCGATTACGCGCACGCGCTTACGCTGTTTGTGCTGCAAAAGAACGGCGAATACATGCTCTACCGTTCCGTGTGCGACCTCATGGGCAAAGAGCTCCAGCGTGAAGAGACTGTCTGCCTTGCGGCGCTTCACGCGCAGATACCCGCCGTGGCAGCGTCGTGTTGCCAAGCAGATCCGCAGATACGCGTCATCGCCATTGGCATACCCGGGCAGGCCATGGCTGGAACCGTGCGATTCTGCGATGCGCCGGGTCTTGTGGGCACGCCGCTTCAAACCCTCGTGCAAGCGCAAACCGGTTGCCGCGTGCTGATCGAAAACGATATGAACGCCGCCGCCTATGGTTTTGCCTGCCGCACCCTGCCCAAGGAGGACGAATGCACCGTAGGCATGTATTTTCCCCTATGCAAGGGGCCGGGCGCGGGCATTTTGCTGGGAAGCAGAATGTTGCGCGGCAAGCTGGGCATGTCCGGCGAGCTTGGCGCCTTGCCGCATTCGATTGATTGGGAACATCCCCCCGCCCCATTTGAGCAGGTCATCAGCGACTGCGTGCAGGCCGTGACCGCCGTACTCGCGCCGGAGCGCGTGATCATTTACCGCGAAGGTCTGAACCTTGCCGCGCTTGAAAGTTGCATGAACCGCTGCTGGGCGGAGCTACCCATTCGTCCAGAGCTGGTTACCACCGAGGCGCTCGCGCCGGACTACGCGCTTGGCATGCGCAGGTTAGCACTGGATCTTCTACTGCCCCCTATTACGAAAAGGAGTCAACAGCCATGACAACTCTCCTGATCCTCATCTATGTCGCCTTTATCAGCTTAGGCATACCGGATTCTCTTACTGGCTCTGCATGGCCCGCCATGCACGCGGATTTTGGCGTGCCCATCGCTTGGGCGGGTATCCTTTCCATGATTGTAAGTACGGGCACGGTGCTTTCCGGGCTCTTCAGCGCGAAACTCATTGCGCGCTTCGGCACGGCAAAGGTCACTGCGTGCAGCGTGCTGATGACCGGCCTTGCGCTGCTGGGCATGAGCCTCAACCGCTCCTTTTACTTGATGGCGCTCCTCTGCGTGCCGCTGGGGCTTGGCGGCGGCGCGGTGGACGCGGCGCTTAACAACTTTGTAGCCATGCACTATGAGGCCAAGCACATGAGCTGGCTTCACTGCTTTTGGGGCATTGGCGCAACCATCGGCCCGATGATGATTGGCATGCTGCTCACCTACACAGGGCAGTGGCAATCCGGCTACGGCGCCATGGCCGCCGTGCAATGCGTACTGGCGTTGGTGATGTTCCTCAGCCTACCGCTATGGCGCAAGGTGGCGGAAAAAAGCGCGATGCCAGAAAGCGAAATCGTCGCCCTAAAGCCGAGCGCTGTGCTGCGTATCCCGCTTGCGGTGCCCACGCTGCTTGTATTCTTCGCGTACTGCGGCGCGGAGAGCACCATGGGGCTATGGGGCGCCAGTTTTTTAGTAAGCGCGAAGGGCATCAGCAAGGATGTTGCGGCCACATGGGTTTCGATGTTCTTCTTTGGCATTACGCTGGGTCGCTTCTTCTCTGGCTTTATTGTGCAGCGGCTGCACTCCAACCAGATGATTCGCTTGGGCATTCTATGCTCCGGAATCGGCGCGCTGCTGATTTTGCTGCCCTTGCCCGTATGGGTGCTCCCTATCGGCTTTGCTGTGGTGGGCTTTGGGTTTGCACCCATTTTCCCCAGCATGCTGCACCAAACGCCCAAGACCTTCGGGGGCAAAGCCTCCCAGAGCGTGATGGGCATTCAGATGGCGTTTGCCTACATCGGCGCAACCCTTATGCCCCCGCTTTTTGGCGCTCTCTCCTCGGTGCTGGGCATGTGGCTTATGCCGCTCTATGTGCTTTTGTTCGTTGGCGTGATGCTGGGATGCTCGGAATATGTGAATCGGCGGGTTGGGACGCAGCTTGACGCTTGAGGGAAGGATAAAGATGCAAAAGCGGATGCCGTTTTGAAACGAGCATCCGCTTTTTGCGATGGCTTTTACTTTTCCTGTCCGATGGGTTTCACTGGTAGATTTCCAGTCGGACTTCCATTGCTGCCACTGGCGTTCATCGTCCGCGCAAAGCAAAGAAACTTCGGGATGCGCTGGATCTCCCAAATGCTCCTCGCTCGCCAAGCACAAAAGCCGCCATGGCATATACTGCCATAGCGGCCTTTGTTTGCTGCGATATACTCGTGATCCGATACGCGCGCCTGCCAACCATCGCGCTTTTATTTTACTCAAACCCCTCAAATCGTCTGCACCACACGTACTTTGAAATAGCGCTAACCTGCGCGCTATGCACATAGGTACACAGAAGATCGCGGATGTAGGGCGGCATCATGCGGTTGAACTTGATCTCCAAAATCAACTCATTATGATCAAACGGAGAAATGGTAGGCACATAGGGGTTGAAGAGATCCACCGAGCCAAGCCCCGTGTGCAGCTGCTTGTCAAAGGTAATGCGCACTTCCTCCGCGGGGTGCAGGTACGCCTCGCGCACATAGTCCACAAGTACAACGGGACGCAGCAGATCAATCTTCATTTCACGGTAGACATCACGCAAAAGCCCACTGCGCGTGCGTTCAAGCCCAGTTGGATCACCCGCGATGAGCTGTTCGGCCAAAAGCTTGGGAATCGCCACGGAGCGTTTGGAAATCAGAGCGCCGACCTTTGTTTTGCACTCCATGCGGATGAGCTTATCCGAAAAATTGTAAATGCGGATACGGTACTTATCGCGGTTTTTTACACCGCTGACCTTGTCCTGCGCCGCCTCGTTAAAGATGCCGTCAAAGTACAAGGAACGGATGTGATACTCATTATTCGCATCGCCGTTTGGGTCGCGTTGCAGCGTTTGATCCAGCACGCGGGAAAGCACATGATATTCGATCGGATTGATAAAAAACTTAAGTTCATGCCGCAAGGGCACAGAAATCGCCATTCAGCACGCCTCCCTTCGGGAACACGGAGGGTTTTGCCCTTATGAATCCCATTGTGAGTAAACCATCACCCTGTTTTGCACGCGCCTCATGCATGCGTCAGGCGCCAACTTCACTTTGACAGGCTACTAGCGTAGCATCGTGAACCCCCTCGATGTCCAGCATGCGGGTGACAACCTCATGACGCTCGTTAAGGCGAATCTCGTAGGTCATTTCAGCTCCCGCGCGCGTGAGGGTCTTGGAGCGCAGCTTCGAGCTTTTGACACTGCGGTGCAGCTCGGAAGTGATGGCCGCCTCGCAGTATTCGTCATAATGCACCACCAAAAGGTAAGCATTCGGCGCGGTGAGCTTTACAAAGGTAAGCACGAACATCAACACCGAGATGGTCAGCACCACGATGATCGCGATCAAATACAAGCCTGCGCCAAGCAAAATACCCATGGTGAGCGACCAAAACATATAGGCGGTATCCAAAGGATCCTTCACGGCGGTACGGAAACGCACGATGGAGAGAGCGCCGACCATGCCCATGGAAAGCGCGATATCGTTCTTAATGCACATAACCACAGGGGTGGTTATCAAGGTAAGCATGATGAGCGTCATGGTAAAGGATGGGCTGTACAGCACGCCGCGGTAGCACCGGCGGTACACAATCGCAATCACAAGGCCAATGAGAAAGCCCAACCCGAGCGCCAAAAACAGGTCGGTGGGCACGATGGATTTAAATTGCGCGGAAAGCCCTGTGGCATTGACAATAGAGGTAGCACTGGTGGCCGTAAAAAGCGTGGTTGCTTGCATGGAAGAGTAGCCTCCTTCTGTAATTGAAACTTATGGTAAGTCAATTGGGCCGCTTTGTCAACAAAGCCATGGAAATCAGCCCATTTGACGCCTTCTTAAAAAGTGGCGTCGCTTGGAAAGGCGGGTTTTTCCCCAAAGTAGCCCACCATCTGCTCATTCGTCATCTCAAACCTTTCCTGCACCATCTCGTAGAAATACGTGGGACGCTTTTTCAGTATGTTACGCAGACGGTCAAGGCGGGTGTGCCAGTAGCGCAATGCGCCCTCCGGCGTGGTGGGATTGTCAAAAGTGATGGCCTTATCGGTTTCCTCTGCCCAACGGGTAAAGTGCAGGGGCATTTCAGGCTCCAAAATGGCAACCATGGTATTGAGCTGATCGATCATAAACTCGGTGGTAAAAACCTGATAGATCTCGCCCAGCCGGGTAAAGTACTTCTCCTTCATCTCCTCGTTTTCCAGCAGCTTGCGGATGAGCGTGTTGTCAATGAGCTGTTGACCCGCGCCTTTTTCCTTGAGGTAGCTGGTGGGGCTGTTAAACTTGCTGTCAAACAGGCCGTAATCCGCATCGTAAAAGATCCATTTCCACTTCGCGCCCTCGGTTTTGAGCTTATAAAAGCGGATGTTACCGGGATCGGAGTTGCCAAAGAACATCTCAAAGGCCATATAGCTAAAGTAATTATCCACATCAATGCGGTCAAGGATATATTGCAAATCCTCCGGGTTTTTGCCGGGCGAAAGCTTTTTGACCTTGGCGATCAGCGCCTTGTATTCCTTGTTGGAACCGTAGGCGACCTTGCCGCTGGCCTCCAAAATATCCATGTTGGTGGCTTCCTCCAGCGGCAGGCCCTCGTGCTGCGCCACAAAGAAGCGGTCCACACGCTCGCGCATGTTGTAATGACCCCAGTACACGCCATTTAAGTATACCACAACCGGATTCCACGCCTGATGGAGCACATCGGTAGGGTTATCGGTATTCTCGTTAAAGCGGTCAATCAAGCGGCTTTGAAAGCCATCGATCAGGCGCGTCCACGCACAGTCGTTGCCGCTGTTGCGTAGCACAAAGCTCTTGTATTGGGTGAACTCGCGATCCTCAAAGAGCTTCGCTTCAAAATACTTAGCGCCGTACTTCGCTTTGGCGCGGATCTTGAAGGACTTTTGCGGCATATCAAGGCTGTACTGACCCTGTAGCGCAAACTCTATGCCTTGGCTCACCATTTGATTGCCGCTCTTGTCATAGACCTCCACATAGCCGGGGCGGGCGATCTTTCCGAACTCGCGGTAGATGGCGTTTTTAAAGGGAATTTTGTCCTTGATCACGTTTTCGCCCACGGTAAGCATGCCGTTTTCAGCATTCCAAAGCTCGTTGGGATCGGTGATCAAGCTCACCACGGGCACGGTGTGGTAAAGGTTCAATAAATAGGTCTGCGTAACGATCTCGCTGGGCTGGAGCATGCCGCCGCTGTCAAACGCGCGGGCGCGCAACACCGTAACGCGGGAAAGCTCAATCTGTTCGCCCGCCTGATAGAGCGTGCCCTTTTCCTCTGTGGGAATGGAGCCATCCATCGTATAGTACACACTGCTGTTTTCAGGCACAGCAATGGAGATCTGCAACGCATTTTTATAGGAACCGCCGCGCTGGGAGAAGGCTGGGGTTGTGGTGTAGCCATAATACCCCGTGCCGTTCGCCGTGCCCGGCGTGGGAACGTCATAATAATAGAAGCCATTGGTGCCAATGGTACGACCCAAGCTGTGATCGGTCGGAATCAGCTTGAGCGGCAGACGATCCAGCACGCGACCCGTGGGATCACAAAAGCTAATGGTTTCGCCGCCTGCGCGGGTTAGGGAAAAATTGGTATGGCATTCGGATGTAGTGGTCAGCTGCGGCTGTCCATCCAGATAAACAATCTTGTATTCTCCCGCGAAGATGGCAGTTCCAGCGGGGAACTGCCATCTGCGGGGACGGCTCAGGCTATCGCTCAGGCCGTACAGGGAAAGGTCAACGGTTTGGCTAGAGGCATTATAAAGCTCCACATAATCGCAGGTAAGGGCGGCAGCCCCAAGGGGGGTGGCATCGTTGGAGGCCATGACCTCGCTAATGTAGACGCCCGTGGGGTTATAGGCGCGAATGAGCTGATCCGCCTTGGCTTGACCATTGGCATCATTGGTGTTGCCGGGGGTAGATAATTGAAATTGCCGCCATTCGCCACTTTCCGTGCGCCCCTCGGAATAATCCACCGGCACGTTTTCTACGCTCACACGGTCGATCTGGCGGCCATAATCATCACTGAGAACAAGCGTTTCCCGTTCAGCGCTGATGGAGAAATTGGTGTGCGGGATTCCATTTTGCTGTAGCTTATCCTTACCGCTGCAATACACAAGATAGTACCCATTGGCGGGAATCACAGCTCCGGCTGGGAAGCGCCATTTCATGGGCTTATTTTCTTTATCGCTCAGGTAGAACCCAGAAAGGGAAATATCCTTATCTGTATTGTTTTTTAGCTCCATCCAATCCACAATTTCGTTATCCTCATCCGGAATGCCAACCTTGGGATCGGGACAAACCTCGTTGATCACCAACGAACCGCTTTTGGTAACGTTGTCCGCACGGTAAGCGACAAAGCCATCCTCGGTATTCTCATAACCGGGGCTATAAAAACCGGTGGTTTCGTACTGGCGCGCGCCATCCTCAGCAAACGAGGTGAGGACATAGCTGTTGTCGGCGATCATGGTAGGCACTATCACCTCGTCGATCAAGTACATATCCGGATCATATAGATAGAGATGCGCGCCCACGGACGAAATTTTGAACTTGCCATGGAATGGAAGCGCCGGGTCGAGCTGATAGCTATCAGAGGCAAAGACCACCACGCGCTCCCCCGCCTTCAGCGTATATTGCGGAAACGGAAAGGTGATACGGTCGGAGCGGTTCGTGAGCAAAACGCCCTCCATCTCCAGATCCGCGCCAGTGCCATTATACAGCTCCAGCCAGTCGCTAAACTCGCCATTTTCATCCGGCACTGCGGTTGAGTTGGCGGACATGACCTCGCTGATCACTAAGCCCTGATATTTTGAACCACCCACATGCTTTCCCGCTTCCTTGGGAAAGATTAGGTACATCACAACAAGCAGGGCTACAAATAGTAGCAGCAGCGGCAACGTAGCAAGCGCTTTATTTTTTTGCTTGTGCGGCGCGTAATCCTTGGTGGGACGGCTTGGCTTTTGTTGCGGCGGCACGTTATACTGCATGCATGAACCTCCTTTCATAGCTTCGCTTACGCAAACGCCCCAAGGGGTGAGGCGACAAGCGTACAAAATGATTATACCATAGGTATGAGCGCTTGGAAACTGTTAAATTGTATCGATTTTACCGTTGTTGCAATCCTCACGGGATCAAAAGGGAAGGGCTTCCATGCAGCCGCCGATAGGCGCTATCGGCGGCTTTAGCACCTCACGCAACCATAATACCTGTTGGGTCGAAGGCTGGAGCCGATGCCTATCTGTTTTGAAAGCAATGACGCATGCGAGCGCGTGCCTTTGTTATCACCATTCCCCGCGAACCTTGCTGTTCCTTTTTCATAAAATAGAGATGGAAACTGCAAACCATCCGCAAAACAGCAAGGAGCGCTTTTGATGACAATGATCAATCAGCCAGCAGCACCCGGCGTAGGGCCGGAGGGCTTTCCCACCCCATCGCTGCCGGATAATCAGCCGGCAGCACCCGGCAATGGCCCGGAGCTTTTCCCCACCCCATCGCTGCCTGAGCACCAGCCTGCTCAGCCCGGTCCTGGCCCCATCGGTTTTCCCACCCCGGCGCTGCCCAGTCAGCCCATCATCCGCCGCTGCCCATATGGGTACCGCGCAGCCACGGTGCAAAACAACCAAACCTTTTCCGATCTATTGCTGGAGAACAACGTTTCCTACCAAGCCATGCGCAACGCTAACCCCAGCCTGCCCACCACGCGCATCGCCCCCGGAACGCGCTACTGCGCACCGCCGCCCGTAAGCCGCAAGCTATGCGAAAACGGCACGTCCACCTATATCATGGAGCAGGGTGAAAGCCTGAGCACGCTCGCGCGGAGCATTGGCATTATGCCGGGCATGCTGCTGGTTTCCAACCCCACGCTCGCGCCTAGCGATTTTGTTCCCGGTCGCGTCATTTGCATACCGTGAGCCGCCTGTGGCCGCTCACAAGCACTCGCGCGGGTCGTCGATTTTTTTCGACGACCCTTTGGGCGTCAATCGTTGAAGCGCTTGTTTCAGCGCTCGCATATCGGGGTATTTCATGCAAGTGCCTATATCTTTCAAAATAGCGTTATGATATACTATATGCATCATTAACAGTGCCCGCTGCCAAGGAGGATCACAAATGGATGCGAAATACGGAAGAAGACCTGTTCTGTTGTTTTTTATCGCCATGCTACTCCTTTTCAGCCTTGCTGTTTTCGCCAAAGAAAGCGGCGATTATCACCATATGCGGGATCGCGCATACTATGTAACCAATTCCCAAGTCAGCAAGCTGCAATCCGTGCTTGATACACTGCTGCAAAAAACGCAAACCTTGGAGATGCTGGTGGTCGAATCCGGCGGGAACATCCATAGTTTTGATAACATTTGCAAAACATTGCTGGACAACAGCGCCATACGAAGCCTACAGCTTGCGCCCAACGGCGTTGTCAGCATGGTTTATCCCCTCAAGGGCAACGAGGATGCTTTTGGCGATTTGTTTGACGATCCGGATCGTGCCAAGGAGGCCATCTATGCGCGGGACAGCGGACAGCTCACCATGTCCGGCCCTTTCAAGCTATATCAGGGCGGCTTTGGGGTTGTGGCGCGGCGGCCGATCTATCTGCAAAATGCGCAATCTCAAAAGGAATTTTGGGGATTTTCCATCATCGTGCTTGATCTGCCAGCCGCTTTTGCTCCAGCGGAGTTAGATCAGCTTGTGGCTGAGGGATATTCTTACAAGCTGCACCGAATGCACCCTGATACGAACGCGACGCAGGTCATTGATGAATCCTCCGCATCCGTTCTGCAAAATCCCATCGATATTTCCTTTCCCGTGCCCGGCACCACATGGACATTCAGTGTCGCGCCCACGGCTGGCTGGTTCAGCGTTGGCAAAATCATTGCGGAGGCTGTGCTCGGCATTGCGTTGAGCGTTCTGTTCGTGTTGCTTTTTCAAAGCTATCTCGTCATGCGCCATCAGCGAAGCGAGATGCAAAACCTATCGCTCACCGACAGCCTCACCGGCCTTTACAACCGCAGGATGCTTTCCAAAACGCTTGCAAATTTTATTGGCGACAGCATGCCCTTCGCGTTGTTTTTTCTGGATTTAGACGGCTTCAAGCAGGTCAACGATACGTATGGGCATAACGCTGGCGACCTATTCCTCATTGAATGTGTCAAACGGCTTGTCGCTTATTCACGCGGCGAATACTATGTATTTCGCAACGGGGGCGATGAATTTTCACTGATCGTGCCCAAAAGCATGACCTCAGAGCGCTGCAAGCGCGTTCAGAACGAAGCGCGGGCGCTGTTTGACAAGCCGATTGTGATTGATGGCAACGTCATCCCCGCCTCCATCAGCATCGGATATTCCATCTACCCCACCGATGCCCAAACAACGGATGAGGTTCTTCATATTGCGGATCAGGGCATGTATTCCATGAAGAAGAGCTATTACTTATCAAAGCACCGCAAATGTAAGCCCTAGCAGATGCATCGTAGCATTGCTAACGGTTGACCCCGGGAGCCCCGCATTTCACAAAGCGTCCATAGCCTTTTTCCCCCACAAACCTGCCATCCTGATATACCAGTTTGCCGCGGCAGTACGTGGCCGCCGGATACCCTTGCAGCCGTGCGCCCTCCCAGATGGTATAATCGTTCGCGCCATGCATCTTGGCATTGCGGATGGTATATTCGCGTGTGGGATCGTACAGCACAATATCCGCGTCCTTGCCTACCGCAAGTGATCCCTTGTGCTGGCTACAACCAAAAATGCTTGCGACATTGGTCGCGCACAGTGCAACCGCGCGCTCGAAGCTAATCCGCCCCCTATTTGCCTCGCTCAACAAATAGGGATACATCGTTTCAACGCCCGCGCAGCCGTTGGGCGTTTTTGTAAAATCGTTCTTTCCCCAATCCTTCTCCTGTTGCTGGAAGGGGCAATGATCCGTGGCGACGGTCGAAATTGTGCCATCCTTCAACGCCTGCCATAATGCGTCCTGCGAGGCCTGCCCCTTGATAGGCGGCGAGCATACAAAGTTTAGACCGTCCCCGCGCTGATACACCTCGCTGGTAAAGTGCAAATACTGCGGGCAAGTTTCGCCATAGATTGGCAAACCCTCCTGCCGCGCCCGGCGCACGGCCTCAACCGCTTCCCTGCTGGATAAATGCACAATATACAGCGGCGCACCCGCCATTTTGCTCAGCATAATCGCACGCTCCACCGCCTCCGCTTCCACAAGCTCCGGGCGGGAAAGGTAGTGATGCCATGCGTCTGTTTTGCCCTGCGCAAGGAAGCGCTTGCTTAAAAGCGCGATCATGGCGCGGTTTTCGGCATGCACCGCCAGCAATGCGCCCGCCTTGTGCGCTGCCTCCAGCAAAGTGAACAGCACGCCGTCATCCACCCCAAAATCGTATACCATGTACGCTTTGAAGGAGCTGACACCCCCCGCCACGCATGCGGGCAGCGAGGCAAGCAGCTCAGCCGAAGCATCGGTAATGGCCAAGTGAAACCCATAGTCTACGCAGGCATCCGGTTTGCACATCGCATCGCGCCGCAGCACGCAATCCGTAAAGGTTTCGCCCGTAAGCTGTGTGGCAAAATCAAATACCGTGGTCGTGCCGCCGCAAGCCGCCGCGCGCGTACCCGTGTAGTAATCATCGCGCGAAAAGGTCGCGCCCACATCCAAAGCAAGGTGCGTGTGCGCGTCAATCGCGCCGGGCAGCACCAGCTTGCCGGATGCGTCCACAACTTCATCGTCCGCATGCGCGTTAAGCGCAATGCCCATTTGCTCAATCACGCCGTTTGTCACGCGCAAATCCGCTTGAAGCTTACCCTCTGTTGTGACAAGAACGCCATTTTGAATGAGAAGCGACATTTGGCACGCCTTCCTTTCAAACAACCTCTAACTGATCTTTGCTTGGCAACGGATAAAGCGGCTGGCTCGGCAACGTTTGATACCAAAATGCGACAGACGCAATATCGTCCTGCAAGGGCAGGTATCGCCCATCTTTCCGCCAACCAAGCGCCTGAATGCTTACCTTGAGGCATTTTTCAAAGTAAACCGGGTCGCAGATATGGAAGCGGTACATGCCAAAACGGAACTGGCTATTGTACAGCTGATCCGGCTCAATCACCTGCGCAAGGCCGGAATACGGGGTGGAAAACGGCTGATAGCGGTCATGGGTAACGGGATTTTCAAAGTTATACGAGCCGCAAAAATAATCCTCCGTACCTGTGCCGCAAATCGTTGCGCCCTCGCTATCGCCATCCAAATAGAACTTGATCTCACCTTCGCCCCACCAGCCGTTGTTGTGTACGCCCCACGCCAGATAGGTACCCACATACTGCCCTTTGCCGCGCACATCGTCTACAAGGGTATAAACCTCCTGATATCCCAGCGGGTTTCGGCGTCTGAACTGTGCGTGAAAATAGGCGGCATCCTCCTCGACCTCGGTCAAGCAGTAGTCGATCTGATAGTAATAGCGCACGCACTGCGCGGCGCGGTTTTCCAATGTAATGCGGCAGCCCTTGCGAAACGGCATCGGCCAATAGCAGTTAAACGCGCTGCCCGGGTTGACGCACACGGCCAGCGCGTTTATCTGTGCGTAGCGATTCCAACCCATGCAAAAAAAATCCCCTACTGGGCATTCCACCGATGGGTTTTCCTGCGCATCCCAGTAGAAACGGATAATCACATCGCGCCATGCGCCTGTGGGCGTCATCCAGATATGCTGTAGAATGCCGCTGCCCGCAATTTCGGCAATCACTCGCGTTTCACCCGGCTCTATCACCAGGTAGGGGTTCACCTTCCAGCCAACGCCCAAATCCTTTGCCGCCTCATAGGCCGTTCCCTCTTTCAGCGGGCACAGGCCACCCATGCCCTTTCCCCCCGTGAGGTTTTCAGGGCATATGGAACGCGATTTTGCGTTGCTCATTTGATACAGGTTATGAATCCCACTTAATCCCATCCGCATGGCATGCTTCCTCCTGCATAAATCATGAGTGCTTTGACTTTTGTATTTGAACGTATGGCGAGGGTGGCAAACGCAGATTTTCGCCTCTTTATTTTTTCCAAAATATGCTTCTGCCAGCCGTATCATCGTGTTGTTTTCGGGGTTATCGTAGCATCAAGGGCATCGGATGTCAATAGCTTCCGCGCACTTGGTTTTTTGCCGCCATTGCAGGAACACGGCGCTTTGGGTCGAATTCTATTTTTAACGATGATTACAATTTCCCGCAATGGGAGTTTGAAGGGAATGTTAGGGATGAAAAATACATCTTTAGGCGTAACGGACGTGCAAATCGCCTATATCGGCGGCGGCTCGCGCGGCTGGGCATGGAGCTTTATGACGGATTTGGCGCTGGAGAAGCAATTGGGCGGCACAATCCGCCTCTATGATATCGACCATCAAGCCGCCGAACAAAACGCGCTGATCGGCAGCCGGATTTCCGCAAGGCCGGACGCCGTTGGCAAATGGCGCTATCTGGTGGCTGATACGCTTGCACAGGCACTCACCGGCGCTGATTTTGTGGTGATTTCCATACTGCCCGGCACCTTTGAGGAGATGCAGGTAGATGTACACGCGCCCGAAAGGTACGGCATTTACCAATCCGTTGGCGATACGGCTGGCCCTGGCGGGCTATCGCGCGCTATGCGGACGCTACCGATGTATGTAACCATTGCTCAAGCCATCAAGACTTATGCGCCTGACGCTTGGGTCATCAACTATACCAACCCCATGGCGCTATGCGTGCGCGCGTTATATGCCGTGTTTCCCAAGGTGAAGGCTTTCGGCTGCTGCCACGAGGTTTTCGGCACGCAAAAGCTGCTTGCCCACATCGCCGCTGAAGAGCTTGGACTTGCGCAAATCAACCGTGCCGAAATTCAGGTGAATGTGCTGGGGCTGAACCATTTTACCTGGTTCGACAGCGCATCCTACCGCACGCATGACCTCATTCCCATTTACCGCCGCTACGTTGACGCGCATTTTACCGAAGGCTATAGCGACCCGGATCAAAACTGGGCAAACGCTTTCTTCTGCTGTGCGCATCGCGTGAAGTTTGATCTCTTCCGGCGTTACGGCGCCATCGCCGCCGCTGGCGACCGCCATTTAGCGGAGTTCATGCCCGGCGACGAATATCTGCGCAACCCCGCCTCGGTCAGCGAATGGAAGTTTGGCTTGACCAGTGTGGCTTGGCGCAAGCAAGACCAACGCCAGCGGCTAGAAAAAGCCGCGCGACTCGCTTCCGGCCTTGAGGAAACCGCCCTTACGCCCACCGGCGAGGAAGGAATCGTACTGATCAAAGCGCTATGCGGCCTGACGCGCGTGGTAAGCAATGTGAACCTGCCCAATGCTGCCCATCAGGTGAGCAACCTCCCCCATGACTGCGTGGTAGAAAGCAACGCGCTATTTGAGCGCGACGCGGTACGCCCGATCTACGTGGGCGAGCTTTCTCCAGCAGTAAGGGAGCTGCTAGAGCCTCATGTACGCAACCAGCAAGACCTATTGACCGCCGCCTTAACGCATGATTTTTCGCTCGCTTTAGCGGCGCTTCAACGCGATCCGCTCGTGAAGGGCAGAATCAGCGAACCGCAAGCCCGCGAGCTACTGACCACGCTACTCCAAGGAAGCGTTGAATATTTGCCGAAGGCATGGAATCTGCCGCGATAAAACCATTCCGAAAAATGCACAGCTCCTGCGGCAGCATAGACTTTTGCAAAATGACCACCCGTTAAGCCGGTGGTCATTTTGCAGGCTTCCTTTTTATGCCGCCCTCAGCCTCTTTTTTCTTACGCAAGCCTCGACCGCCACATGGTACAACCAGCCCGCAAGCACGCTTCCCACGCTCCAAAGCACCCATTCCGTAGGCGTATTTGCCATACCAAAGTGCTTGCACAGCTCCTCCACCCAGCTATTAAACAAAAAGATTTCAAACGATGCGCGTCCCAACGCTCGCAACGGCGCAAACGCAACGCTGATTTTTTGCGCCTTCTGCATCAACCAGCCAAGTGCAACGCAAAGTGCTGGCGCAACAAGAATAAAAGGATGCCAGTACATTCCATAATCATTCAGCAGCTCTGGATAACGGCTGAAACACAGCTGCAATACGCCAAACCCAGCGATCAACGCCAGCACGCAGAGGGCTGCCGCCATCCCCTTGCGCATTTTGCGCGTGCTTGGCAACGCAAATCCCATGCCAAGCAGGAAAACCGGAATCCGTGAGAGCGCCATATAGCGGTCATCCCCCACATAGCAAAGCCCAACCCCAAGCGCCAACGCCAGCATCGCTACAAGCATGCGGCTTGGGTATTGAGAACGCCGCAGCACCGCAAAGACGAACGGCGCAAGCGCAATCACCAGCACCAGTACGCTCATATACCAGCTGATTGTTTCCGGAACGCCCGCAAAGAAGCCCACCATGAGCAGGTTTCCCAACGCCGTACGGATACTCTGCACCGTGCCCAGCTGCATCACAGGTAGCATCACTGCCAGCCAGCACACACAAAACGGAAGGTAGGCGGGCAAAATACGCCACAGCCTACGCCGCACGTACCCCGCAAGCTCCTCGCTCTTAGCAAGTGAACAGTACAATCCAAATCCAGTTAAAAAAAGAAAAATATCCACGCCGCCATAGCCGAACCTTTGCAGATTCAGCCATATGCCGCTCAGTTCCAGATTGATATGAGAAAAAACCACCCAAAGGATGGCACAGCCTTTCAACTCATCGCGATAGGTGCGCAGTATCTCGCGCATAAGGCACCTCCTTTACGGGTGGCACGAATTCATTTTCAATTGATGGAGGACTACCGCATCGCATTGCGCTTGCGGCGCTCGCTCTGCTTTCGTTTTTCGCTTCGCCGCGGGGAATTGGGGCGCTGCCCCAAGCCCCGGCAGGGGGATGATCCCCCTGCACCCCTCGAATGGGGGG
>JAVVVJ010000057.1:0-17856 GCA_036652695.1 Clostridia bacterium
GTATAGCACAGTTCATAAGATTTTGACAGAATCGCATCGGAGGATTGACCGCCCCGCCCTAAGCGCCTGATGTCTCCAAGCGTGCCGCGCGGCAGCAAGCTTGGAACGCCCAAGCAAGCATTCATCCTCGCGCGGGCGTAAAGGAAACCCTGCCCTCGTAAAAATGCAGCACCCCCGTTGAGCCGCGCAGGTCGCCGCCCTCTGCCGCAAGCAGCGCCTTTACCAGCTTATCCGTCAGAGGCGGCCCGCCCACGCGCGTCACAGCGTCCTTCCAAAGGGTGAATTTGCAGCCCTCCCGCCAACGGGAACACCCAAACGCCTTTTCGTTTTCCGTGATCTCACCCTGACCGCAAAGCGGGCAGGGGATTTTGAGGCTTTTGGGGCCCGCGCCGCGCCTGCCTTTGCCGCGCCGCGTCTCGGGCGCAAAGGCGATTTCGGGCGCGGAGGCGGCGGCGTAGCTCGTTAGGTACGCCGCAAGCCGCCGAATGCCCTCCATAAACCGCTCGCCGCCGCCGTCTCCGTGGGCAATGCGCTCCAGCGCCTGTTCCCACTTGCCCGTTGTTTCCGGCGAGGCGATTTCCTGCGGCACGGCCTCAATGAGCTGCACGCCTTTTTCCGTCGCAAGGATCTGCCGCCCCTTGCGCTGAGCGTATCCAACGGTAATCAGCCGCTCAATAATCGCCGCGCGCGTGGCGGGCGTGCCCAACATGCAGCCCTTCATCTGCTCTTGCAGCTCTTCGTTCTCAATGCGCCGCCCGGCATGTTCCATTTCCGAAAGGATCGATGCGTCCGTATGCTCCTTGGGCGGCTTGGTCTTATCCTGCTTTACCTGCACACGCTCTACCTTGCGGGTATCGCCCTGCGCCAGCTTGGGCAGCGGCGCTTCCGCGTCCTCCTGCTTAGCCTTTCCGCGCTTTGGCGCACCCTGCATATCCCGATAGACCGCCTTGAAGCCCTCCTCCAGCACCACCCGACCGTTGGATATAAAATGCTCGCCCTCGCATTCGGTGATGACGCGCGTGGCGCTATAAACAAAGGGGGGATAAAAAGCCGCGATCAGCCTGCGGGCGATCAGGTCAAAAAGCTTGCTCTCCTCCGGCGGCAAAGCGCTTACCTCCGCCCTTTTCCCCGTGGGAATGATGGCGTGATGATCCGTCAGCTTCGCATCATCAAAGATGCGCTTGGGTAGCGGTATGGGCTTTGCAAGAATTGGCGCGGCGAGCGGCGCATAGGGTTCACCCAGCGCCGCCAGCGCTTTTTGCACGGTCGGCCCCATCTCGTGCGAAAGGCAGCGGCTATCGGTACGCGGGTAGGTGATCAGCTTTCGCTGCTCATAGAGCGCCTGCGCGGTTTTGAGCGTCTTATCCGCGGAAAAGCCCAGCAGATTGTTGGCCTCGCGCTGCAAGGTGGTCAAATCGTACAGCTGGGGCGCAAGCTCGCGCTTTTCCTCGCTTTGGGCAGCTTGCACGCACGCGGTTTGATGCTCCACCTTGGCGGCGATCTCCTTGGCGCGTTCCTCCTTTGCGATGCGCTTATCAAAGCCCTTTTCCGGATCAAACCACGTTCCTGCATAATCGGCAAAGCTTGCCTCCACCGTAAAAAACGGTTCGGTCACAAAGGCGTCAATCTCCTTGCGCCGGCGCACCAGCATTTGAAGCGTCGGCGTTTGCACGCGCCCCACGGAAAGCAGCGCGTCATAGCGCAGGGTAAAGGCGCGGCTAGCGTTCATGCCAATCAGCCAATCGGCCTCGGAACGGCAGCGCGCGCTCTCATACAGCGCGTCATAGGCGCTGCTGGGACGCAGCCTGCCAAAGCCTTCCCGAATGGCTTCATCCGTCATGGAGGAAATCCACAGGCGTTCAACCGGCTTTTTACAGCTAGCCAGCTGGTAGATGTAGCGAAAGATCAGCTCTCCTTCACGCCCGGAATCCGTTGCGCAGATGATCTGCCGCGCTTCTTCAGCGTTCATCAAGCCCTTGAGCACCTTGAACTGCGTGCGCGTCTTGGGCAGCACCTTGAGCGCCATCTTTTCCGGCAAAATGGGCAGATCTGCGCTTTTCCAGCGCTTGTAGCGCTCGTCCAGCTCCTCCGGCTCCTTTAGCCCCACCAAATGTCCAATCGCCCATGTCACCACATAGCCCGCGCCGCTTAGGCAGCCCTCGCCGCGCGTGTTAGCGCCCAGCACCCGCGCGATATCGCGCGCCACGGATGGCTTTTCAGCCACCACCAACGTATGCCCCATGCATGATGCCCCTTTCCCTTTTGTGCACCGCGGATGCCCGCGCTCGTTTTCCACACCATATCATAGCACGCTTTGCGCCGTCTGTCATGCTCCCGTCTGGCGGGGCGCAAGGGCAAATTCACAATAAGTTCACACCGCGTGCGCGTAACCTGTGCTATCATGAGAACGATGGCATAAACCACAAAAGGGGGAGCGCGCGGATGATCAGCATTCGGAAAGTGAGCAAGCGCTATGGCAGCGTTCAGGCTCTGCGGGATGTCAGCCTGAGCGTGGAACAAGGCGGCGTGCTTGGCCTTCTGGGGCAAAACGGCGCTGGGAAAACCACCCTCATCAACATTCTCACTGGCTACCTCGCACCCACAAGCGGCGAAGTGCTGCTGGACGGGTACGACCCTCTTTTGGAGCCTGTGCAGGCAAAGCGTCACCTTGGCTACCTGCCGGAGCAGCCCCCCCTGTATGACGAGATGACCGTGCGCGAATATCTGGCCTTTGCCGCGCGGCTCAAGGGCGTCAAGCCGCGCGGCATCCCAGCGCATATCGATGAAGTGATGTCGCTTTGCGGGCTTACGGAGATGCGCAACAGGCTGCTCGCGCATTTGAGCAAGGGCTACCGCCAGCGCGCGGGCATGGCGCAGGCGCTCTGCGGCGACCCGAGCGTCCTTGTGCTGGACGAACCAACCGTGGGGTTAGATCCCAAGCAGGTTACGGAAATCCGCGCGCTGATCCGCAAGCTGGGCAAGGGGCGTACCATCCTTTTTTCCTCGCATATTTTAAGCGAGGTGCAGCAGCTTTGCAATCATGTGGTGATTCTCCACAATGGCGCTGTAAAGCTGGACACGCCCATCGGCGATATGTCCGACCCGCAAGAGGTGACGCTTCTGTGTACCATGGCGGCAGCAGAGGGCAGCATTGTAAGCAAGCTGCGCGAGCTGGAGGGTGTGCGGCGCGTAACCATACAGCCTGCCGCCGCGCCAGATCGCACCACCGCGCTGATCACCTTCTACCAGCAGGCAGAGCCGGAGCGGCGGCTATTTACTTTGCTTAGCGGCCTGAGCATTCCCATTTTGCACCTTTCGCGGTGCGAGGATAGCTTAGAGCAGGTCTTTCTACGCGCCATCACGGAATAACGAAAGGGAGGAAGCCGATTGCGCACCATCTTTAAACGCGATTTTCTGGCATATTTCCGCACGCCCATCGGCTATGCCTTCATGGGCGTGTTTCTGGCGCTCAGCGGGCTTATCTTTTACCTGTACAACCTTGAAAACCTCTCCGGCGATCTGCTGACCTTTCTATCCCAGCTCACGCTGATCGTTATGCTCCTCTGCCCGCTGCTCACCATGCGCCTGCTATGCGAGGATCGGCAGAAGCGCACCGATCAGCTCATTTTGACCGCGCCCGTCAGCCTTGTCAAAGTGGTTTTTGGCAAGTTCTTTGCCGCCGCGTGCGTGATGCTTTCAGCCATCGCGCTTGCCAACGTCTATACGTTGATCATTGGCATTTACGGCACGGTCTTCCTTGGCGAATGGTTTGTGGGCTATCTGGGCTTCGCGCTGCAAAGCCTGTGCTTTTTGGCGCTTGACCTGCTGGTGAGCTGCTATGCAAAAAACCAGATCACCGGCGCGGTAGCGGCCTTTGGCGCAAACTTTCTGCTGTGGATGACAGATCTGGTTGCCAACAGCATCCCTGTGCAATGGGTGAGCGATGTCCTCAACTTTTTAAGCCTGTATGACCGCTATGAGCCGTTCATTTTAGGTCAGCTCAGCTACGCGAGCGTGTTGTTCTTCCTCACGTTTATCGCGGTGTGCCTGACCGCCGCCATTCACGTGCTGGATAGCCGGCGCTTTGCGGAAGGGGGCGCGGCATGAGCAAGCTTTTTGATAAGGTCAAACGGCGTTTTCTACAGCCCAAGTGGCGGCACGGCAGGCTAAGCGCGCTACTCATGGCCGCCTTTATCGCGGCATGCGTGCTGGTGAACGTTGGGGTAAAGGCACTAGAGGATGAATATGGCTGGCGCAGGGATTACAGCTTCAACGGCTATGCCACAACCGGCGAGGAAACCCGCGAAACGCTTTCCCGGCTGGATAAGGATGTGGAGCTGTATCTGTTGTATCAAGGCGGCGCGGAGGACGCGCAGGTATTGCAGGTGCTCACCCGCTACACCGTGCTCAGCGAACGCGTCACCGTCATCCCCACGGACATTGCCAAAAACCCCGGTATCCTCTCGCGCTTTCAGGGCAATCTGGATACCGCCGTTGAGGCGGACAGCGTAGTGGTGAACTGCCCCGCCACCGGGCGCTACAAGGTGCTGAGCTATCAAAATTTTCTTGAGCAGGGCTATAATATTGAGCAGGGCGCCTTTGAGGTGCAGGGGCTTGCCTATGAAAAGCAGCTGACCGAGGCCATCCTGTATGTAACGCAGGATACCATTCCCACCATCGGCCTTTTGCAGGGGCATGGAGAGTTGGACGTCGATACCCTGCAAAACCTGACCGCCTTTTTGAAAAGCAATAATTACGATTCCACCGCCCGCGACCTGCTCGCCGGGGATACGTTGGAGGGGATTGACTTATTGCTGATCGCCGACCCGCAAAAGGATCTCACCGAGGGGGAAACAGCCGCCATCGCAAGCTTTGCGCAAAACGGCGGGAGTCTCTTCGTAATCCGCGATTACACCGATCCCATCGATTCCATGCCCAATTACCTCTCCTTGCTGCGCAGCTATGGCGTGGTGCCGTTGCCGGGCGTTGTGGTGGCAGGCGAGCAGGACGTGGGCAGCTATTACGGAGAACGCATCTACCTGCTGCCCTATATGTGCGAGCTGGATATGACCTTACCCCTAACCTCCGCCGGGCTTGACGTGCTGCTGCTGGCGGGCGCGTGCGCCTTTGAGCCTCCCCCCGAGCCGGATCACAGCCTGACCGTAGCCACCGTGCTCAAAACCGGCCCTCACGCTTATCTGCGCGACCCTTCCGATGGGCAAAGCACGATCGATAAACAGCCGGGCGACCTTGAGGGAGAGCTGTCCCTTGCGCTCTACTCGCACCGCATGCACGCCAACGGCAACGTGAGCCGCATGTTTGCCATTGGCAACAGCACGCTCTTCACGGATGAGTATATCTATCAACGCACCTTCAATGAGGAGTTTATTATGCAGCTCATGGGCGAGCTGCTGCCGCAGAAATCCGTATCGCTGAGCATCATGGCTTCCACGGCCTTCCGCCCCGCGCTCACCGCAGGCAGCCAAACGATGGGCATCGCGCTATTGATAGCCCTACCGCTGTTGGTGTTGATCGTGGCGCTGTGCGTGCTGTTGCCGCGCAAAAACCGCTGACCCGTTCACGTCCCGCTTACAAACGGTGGTTCCGGTCTGAAACGCGCTTTCCTAACAGGCTTGCGCTTTGAAAGGATGGCGATCGCCATGCAGCATCCACCAAAAGTAGAACCAAAACGCTCCAAGCGCCCTCGTCGGCTGATTTGGATGATTACGGCGCTGGGTCTAGCGCTGGCAGTCGCGTTTGTGCTGCTGCTGCCCACCATCAAGCAGTGGTTTCCTCCCGCCCGCTACCCCATTGAGGAGGTTCCGTTAACGCTGCGCACGCTGGAGCGCAGCGAGCGCGAGGAGCTTCAAAGCCTCACGGTGCGGCATATCGCAGGCGACAGCTACACCCTGTGCGTGGTGGGCGATCAGCTCCAATTGGAGCGCGAAGGCGCGCTTGTGGAGGTGAGCGAGCTTTATGCCGATGAGCTTTGGCAAGCCGCCACCGAAATTATTGTGCAGGATACGGTTGCGGAAAATGCCGCCGACGTGGCCGATTATTTATCGGATATGGGGCTTGCGCCGCCGCAGACGGTTGTCACCGTGCAGTATCGCGATGGCCGAAGCGCCACCATTGAGCTTGGCCTTGGCGTACCCCACACCACCTACAGCTACTATCGCTGGTCCGGCGCTCCGGGCATCTACATGTGCGACATCGGCATCAGCGACGCGTTTTCGCTCAAGGCTGAGCGCCTGCTGCCCGTTACGCAGCCCGTTTTGGAAAAGACGCTCATCGATGAGCTGACCTTGCGCCGCAACGGTCAAAGCGAGCTTTCCATGACCTTCACCGCCGATAGCGCGGGGCTAATCTCCGGCACAATGCAAGCGCCTTGGCATTACGCCATGAGCACGGAGAGCGCCGCCTCGATGCTCAGCTCGCTGCAAAACCTCCGGCTGGGCACGCTGCTAGGCGAGGCCACGGCAGAAAACCGCACAAAATATGGCTTTGACGATCCCCTTTGCGTGGTGGAGCTGCACCAGCACGCAGGCTCGCGCAACGTGATCAACGCGGATGGGCAGCTGATGGCTGAGCCGCTGGACGAAATACGGCTGCGCTTCACACTGGGGCGAACGGAGGGCGATGCCTTCTACACCTGCGAATACGAGGGGGCTTGCTACCTCGTGAGCCGCTTTTTGATATCGGCGTTGGCGGAGGCAAGCCCAAGCGCCTTGATCACCCGCCGCCCTGCCGACCTTGGAGGCGCGGCGTTAAGCGGCATTCGCGTGCAGACGGGGAACGGCATGCTTGACATCGCGGTTTCGCGCACAGAGCGCGTGTTGCCCAACAACCAGCTTGAAACCGATGAGGCCGGCAATCCCGTGTACGATATCGCTATCCTTTGCAACGGTCAAAGCATGAACGCCGATGCCTTCAACGGCCTCTGCCAACGCTTGGCCTCCATGACCATAGCGGGGGATTTGCCAGCGGAATGGTCGCCAAACGGCGCAACCCCGCGCTGGCAAATCGCGCTTACCACAGTTGGCGGCACCACGCGCACGCTCGCTGCCTATCCACTTGATGCGTTTTCCGACGCAATCGCCGTAGATGGCGTGGCGCGTCACTACCTCCATGTGGAAGCGCTGGATTCCGCGCTTGCGGAGCTAATGCCCTAAACGAAGCCAAAAGAAGCCGCAAGCTTCCGTGCGCGTACACGGTGCTTGCGGCCTTTTTGCTTCTTGGGCGGGCTGGTAGCGGTTAGCTTTCCACGTCTCTGGTCATCTGGTAATAGGCCAGCTCCTCAAAGCCATGGCGCTCGTAGAGCTTGATCGCGCGGTCATTCTCGCGCTCCACCTCCAGCCGGAGGCGTTTCCAATCCGGATAATAGGCCGTCACCCACTCCAGCACCTCAGAGCCTACACCCTGCCCACGAAAAGCGGGCAGCACGCTCAGCTCCTCCACCCAGATGGTTAAGCCGCCCGCCTCCTGTGTAAAGGACTTGCTGATGAGCGCATAGCCCATGCTTTCGCCCGCATCGCTCTCCAGCATAAAGCCATCCACATAGACGTCGGAACGCATCATTTCATCAAAGGTGCATACCAGATAGGCGCGAGGCACAGGCTCAAGCACGGCGGGCGAGTCATAAAAAGCCTCCGCCAGTTCCAAATAGCGCTCCCTATCAGCCTCGGTGACCCTTCGCACCTTCATTGCTTTTCCTCCTATCGGTTCCCATACATTTTCGCATAGTAGTCTTGGTAATCGCCCGCCAAAATATGCTCCCACCAGCCGCGATTGTCCAAATACCAGCGCACCGTCCGCTTCATGCCTTCCTCAAAATGCGTTTGCGGCAACCAGCCAAGCTCGCTGTGAATCTTCTGGGGATCAATCGCATAGCGCCGATCGTGTCCGGGGCGATCCGTCACAAAAGTGATCAGGCCTTCTGGCTTATCAAGCTCCCGCAAAATGGTTTTGACGACCTCCATATTGGTGCGCTCATTGTGACCGCCCACATTGTATATCTCTCCCTCGCGACCCTTGCGCATCACAAGGTCGATGGCGGAGCAGTGATCTTCCACATAGAGCCAATCGCGCACGTTCTCGCCCTTGCCATAAACAGGCAGCGGCTGATCGTTCAGCGCACGGGAAATCATCAGCGGAATCAGCTTTTCCGGGAACTGATAAGCTCCATAGTTGTTGGAGCAGCGCGTGATGCTCACCGGCAGGCCGAAGGTTCGCGCATAAGCCTGCACCAGCAGGTCAGCGGAGGCCTTGCTGGCCGAATAGGGCGAGGAGGTATGGATGGGCGTGGCCTCGGTAAAGAACAGCTCCGGCCGATCCAGCGGCAGGTCGCCATAGACCTCATCGGTGCTCACCTGATGGTAGCGCTTGATGCCATGCTTGCGGCACGCGTCCATCAGCGCCTGCGTACCCATGATGTTGGTGCGCAGGAAAATTTCAGGATCGGTAATGCAGCGATCCACATGGGTTTCCGCCGCAAAATTGACAACGATATCCGGCTTTTCCTCCGCAAAAAGGCGGTCAAGTGCCTCGCGATCCACAATATCTGCCTTTACAAAGCGAAAGCTTGGGTTTTGCATCACCCCAGCGAGGGTTTCTAGGTTGCCCGCGTAGGTAAGCGCGTCCACGCAGACGATTCGATCCTCTGGATGCTTTTGAAGCTCGTAATAAATAAAGTTGCCGCCAATGAACCCTGCGCCCCCGGTAACGATAATCGTCATGTTGTGTTCTCATCCTTTCATCATTGGAAAAAAACGCTTATACTAATCTAAGTCTAAAATGCAACGCAGACCACGGGCAAAAGATGCCATAGATGCTTGCGTTTTAGCGCAAGATTCGTATTATTCCTCGTTGCGCTCATAGCGGATGCGCCCGCTTGCGACGGTTTTCAAATGCGCGCCATACGGGGATTTGCCGTACCGCTCGGCGGATTCCAGCAGCTTGTCACGGTTGATCCAGCCCTTGGTGTAGGCAATTTCCTCCAATGCGGCGATTTTGACGCTCTGGCGCTTTTCCACCATCTGCACAAAGCTCGCGGCATCCATGAGGCTATCCATGGTGCCGGTATCCAACCATGCAAAGCCGCGGCCCATCACGGTAGCGCGCAGCGAGCCATCCCGCAAATACATATCGTTGAGGCTGGTAATTTCCAGCTCTCCGCGCGCGCTGGGTTGAACGAGCTTCGCCATCTCGCAAACACGTCGATCATAAAAATACAGGCCGGTAATGCAGTAATTGCTCTTGGGCTGCTTGGGTTTTTCCTCCACGGAAAGCACCTTGCCGCTTTGATCAAACTCTACAATGCCAAAGCGCTCGGGGTCGTTGACATAATAGCCAAAGATCGTCGCCTTTCCATGCTCCGCGTTGACAACCGCCTCGCGAAGCATGCCGGAGAAGCCGTTTCCGTGGAAAATGTTATCGCCAAGCACCATCGCGCATGGCTCGCCGCCGATGAACGCCTCGCCAATGAGAAATGCCTGCGCCAGCCCATCCGGCGAGTGCTGCACCGCATAGCTCAGCGACAGCCCAAATTGACTGCCATCGCCAAGCAAAGCCTGAAAGCGCGGCGTATCCGTGGGCGTGGAGATAATCAAGATCTCGCGAATGCCCGCCAGCATCAGCGTGGAAAGCGGATAGTAGATCATGGGCTTGTCATAAACCGGCAGAAGCTGCTTGCTTGTCACCATGGTGAGCGGATAAAGCCGCGTGCCCGCGCCTCCCGCCAGAACGATTCCCTTCATGTTCCATCAGCACCCTTCGTATATTGCTTGCTTATTTCAGATTTTCAGGATTCAGCCCCTTCAAATCCTCCGTTACAAACAAGCCGTCCTTGCGCACGAGCACGCCGTCAAAATACATTTCGCCCCCGCCATATTCTGGCGTTTGTATGCAGACCAAATCCCAGTGAATGGCGCTCTTGTTGCCATTGGGGCACTCATCGTAGCTGTTGCCGGGCGTAAAGTGGAAGCTTCCCGCGATTTTCTCATCAAAGAGCGTATCCTTGATTGCCTTGGTAATATAGGGGTTTACGCCAATCGCGAACTCACCCACGTAGCGCGCGCCCTCATCCGTATCAAAAATCTGGTTGCAGCGCACGGTGTCGCTGCTTTCTGCCTTCACAATTTTGCCGTTTTCAAAGGTGAGGCGCATGTCGTTAAACACATGATCCTGATAAAGGCTGGGCGTATTGTACTGAATCACGCCGTTCACGCTCTGGCGCACAGGCGCGGTAAAAACCTCGCCATCCGGGATGTTCATATGCCCATCGCATTTGATGGCGGGCAGCCCCTTGATGGAAAAGTGCAAATCCGTTCCCCTGCCCACGATACGCACCTCGTCCGTGGCCTCCAGCCGCGTGACGAGCGCATCCATGGCAAGGCTCATTTTGTAATAGTCGAGGTTGCACACATCAAAATAATGATCCTCAAACGCCTCGGTGCTCGTTTCCGCGAACTGCGCCATGCTGGCGGTGGGGTAGCGAAGCACCACCCAGCGGGTGTGAGGCACGCGGATTTCGCTATGCACAGGCTTGCTGTAATGCTGCAAATAGAGCTTGACCTTTTCGGGCGGCACGTCGGCGGTTTCATAGCCGTTATCGCCGGCGCGAATTCCGATGTACGCATCCATTTCCAGCATGCGCTCGGCATCCCGCTTGGCCTCTTCATCCCATTGCTCGGCGGTTCCACCCATCAGGAGGGCACGCTCCACCATCTTGTCGCGCAGCACAACCACCGGCTTCGCGCCCACGGCATACGCCTCCGTCACAAGCGCGGCAATCAGCTCCCGTTCCACCCCGAAATTCTCAATCAGCACCCTTTCGCCTTTTTTCAATCCGCATGAATAACGGATGAGCTGTTGGCTCAGCTTTTCCAAACGAGGATCTTTCATTTGACGGTCCCATCCTTTCTGTACGAGGGGGTATGCTTCCCAAGCTGGGCATACCGCACCCTCAATCAGGCTTCGCCTGACGACGTTTTTCCAGTTGATCAAGGGTTCTATTGGCAAGCCTTGCGGCCGGCTTTTCAATGCCGTAGGTCGCAAGCATCGCAACCACGATGCTCACGCTCCAGCACAGCAACGTATACGCGCACTGCAAGCCGTGATCGGCATGCAGCGCATCGGTGGAGAACCAGCTCCGCGCCATACGCACCGCAAGGAACTGATGCCAGATGTAAAAGTTGAAGGAGATGGTTGATAAAAAACGCATGAGCCGGTTGTCCAGCAGCTTTCTGATCAGCGCGGGCATATGCGCCGCCGCCAGCATACAGGCAAGTAGCGTAAGCGCAAGCGGAAGGCGCAGGCGGAGTTGGGAAAGCCGAAGCGCCTCCTGCCCCGCAAGGCTGGCCGTGGACTGCGCCCCCAGCAGCGCCAGCAGGCAAGGAAGGCTCAGGGCGAAAACGACCAGCGCCGCCGCACTCACGCAGCGCCGCTCCACCCGCCCCATGTCCGCCAGCTGCTTTTGCAGCCCGCAATAGGCAACGGCGCCCAACATACCCAACGCGTACACATCCAAAAAGGAGGGCAGCTGGTTGATATACATGGCGGTATCCGGCACGCGAAGGCTCACAAAGGCGCGGTATCCAATGCCCGCCAGCGCCATCAGCACAAGCGTCAGCGTCAGGTGCTTGCGCGCCGCGCGGGCAAGCAGCGGAAACACAAGGTAGAACTGCATTTCAATAGCAATCGTCCACAGCACGCCGTTGATGGGCGTAAACTGATAGCAATTTCTAAAAAAGGTGAAGGTAAACGTCAGGTGCGTGAAAACATCCAGATTTCGCGCGCCCGCGCTCGCGTACTGCCCTTGCGGCAACGCGAACAGCAGGAGGCAGGTAAGAACTGAAAACAAGTAGGAAGGCAGAATGCGGATCAGCCGATTCACGTAAAACCGGCGCGCCAGCGGTTCGGGCGTTCCCTCGGCACGGTGCCTCGCATAGGGCAGATAGAGCAGAAAACCGCTCAGCAGCATCATGCCATCCACAAAAAGATAGCTCGCACGCGTAAAGAAATCCGCATCGATCTGCACGCCAAGCACCGTAAAGTACTGAGGAAGCCAGCCCTGCTGCCAGAAATGGAAGTTCGCCACAAAAAGCACCATCAGCGCGCGAAAGCCATGCAGCACGCCGATCTCAAGGCGGTTTTCCCGCCCGCCCCGCAATTGAAGCGTCATGCTACTCCTCCGTTACAAGCATATCATCGCCGCTTTCCACCTTAACTGGAACGGGCGTCTGCGCCGGAGCTGGGGTTTGGGAAGCCTGTAGCTCCTCAGCATCGCCAAGGCGCGTGAGCTTGTATACAATATCGTTGCCATCGCGCACGTCGCGCAGGCTCATGCCCGTCTTGCTGATACTGCTCAGCTTGTGCGTAACGGTCATCGCGTCCCGTGAAGCGCCTGTGTAAAGGCTAAAGTTGTTCACGCGAAAAAAGAAAGTCTCGCCCATCAGCTCGCAAGTGCCATCGGTGCGGAAAATCGCCCTTTTGCCGGTGGTCGATTCCCACACGCCAAGCACCAAATAAGCGCGGCGCTCAAGCTTATCCGCCGTATCCTTGTAGCCGCTCACACGCTGGTAATACGGCATCGCCTGATAGGGTTCGCCCGCGCGGTACAATTCTTCCGCCCGCTGATAGCAGGCTTCGTTGTACAAATCCGGCAGATCCGCATATGCCTTCGGCAGCGCGGTCATCGCAAAGCCGTCCAGCGCATCAATCACAGCCTGATAATCCTTGGTTTCCATCGCGGTGCGCGCCGGAGCTGCCACCACGCCATAATAGGCGTCATAGCACGCCGTTGCCTGCTCGGCGGCATCCTCATACGCGCCAAGCACTTGGTAAGCCGCGCCCGCGCCCGCGAGATCCCCCGCCTGCTGTAGCTGGGCTGCATATTTGTACTGGGCGGCGTTGTAGGCTGCCTTGCCCGTCTCCCCCATGGTCAAATACAGCTTGCTCGCACCCGCGTAGTCGCCCGCCGCCTCCAGCTTTTGCGCGTTCTGCACGGTGATATCCGCAAGCTCCTGCGAGGCTTGATCGCTCTTTTCAATGCCCTGCAATAGGTCTGCCGCGCCCTGCGTATCACCCGCGGTGCGGTAGCTCATGGCGAGCTGGTAGGTGGCGTTTTCCAGCAAGGCCTTGCTATCCTGATAGTTGCCCAGCTGCGCAAAGGCATCCATTGCCTTTTCACATTCCCCCGCCGCAAGCTGTGCCTTTGCCTGTAGGTACGTACACTGCTTGAGCTTGGCAGCGCTATCGCGATAGCCGCTCAGCGCCGCATATCGCTGCGCCGCGTCCTCGTAGCGGCCTTCCTCCAGCGCCTTTTCCGCAATGCGGTAGCGTACCGTGCGCAGCAAACGCTCGCTGTCCTGATAGCGATCCACGTTTTCCAGCCGTTCTTCGGCCAGCAAGTCATTTCCGGCAGCAATCGCGTCCTGTGCCAGATGGTAATTGCATTCGTATATCTGCTGCTGCGCATCATCATAGGTGGAAACCGTTTGCAAAAGCGCCACGGCGTTTGCATAATCCCCTTGCCGCTTCAACGCCATGCCCTGCTCGTATACGCAGGCCTGCGCCTGCCCCTCGCTATCCAGATAGCCAAAAATCTTGGTGAAAAGCTGGGTTGCCTCCTCATAAGCGCCCGCGCTTTTCTTGCTGATGGCCAGCTGATAGATGCAATCATTCGCCTTGGCGGGCGCGTCCAAATAGTCCCCCGCTTGAAGATACAGCTCGCCCGCAGCCTGCGGATCACCGGCTACCAGCTTTTCCTCGGCAAGCTGGTAGCTGGCCTGTTTGAAAAGCTCGCCGGCGTTTTCGTAGCCATTCGTCTGCCCAAGCAGCTCAATGGCCTGCTCATACTTTTTTTCCGCAAAATATGCCTTGCCCTGCTCGTATACACAAGCCCGCGCCTTCATGGCGGCGTCATGGTAATCGCCAAGGCTGGCAAAAAGGAGCTTCGCCACGGTAAAGCTCTCGTTTTGCAAAAGATGCTCCGCTTGCTGGTAGGTGGCCTCACGCAGCTGATCGGCGCTGTCTTCATAATCGCCCAAGGATTGGAACGCGCTGGCGGCAGCCTCAAAGCTGGCGCTTGCCAGATAGGCCTGCCCAAGCTCATAGGTGGCCTGCTGCCACAGCGAATGGCTGTCCGCATAATCGCCCAATGCGGCAAAAGCCCTCGCTGCTTGAAGAAGGGCTTCCGTATCGCCCGCATTCAGCAGGGCGTTTGCCTCGCGGTAATCGCATTCCACAAGCTGGGTCTGCGCATCGCGATAATTGCCCATTGCGGAAAAGGCCGCCCGCGCGTTATCAAACTCACCGCCGTCCCGCTTGCGAAGCGCCGAATTATACCGAAGCGTCGGCACGCCCCAAACCACCACAACCACGATCACCGCCGCTAGGCAAAGGCTTGAAAGCGCAAACCGAATGATCTTCACGCGCCTGCGGCGTTTGGCTAGCTTTTGCTTCTCCTGCGTTTCGGCCAAACGGCTGTTTTCCTCCCGCGCCTGACGCGCCTGATCAGCCAGCTTTTGTTCATGTACGGCAATGACCTGCTCCACATTGAAGCAGCTAAAGCTGGCGAAAACGGAATCGCGGCGGCGCTCACAGCGGCAGCAGCGGTCGCTTTCAAGGCTGTTGGCGCGCCCGCAGACGCAAAGCCATACCTGATCCTGCACTTCTGGATAGCCCACCGCATCCTTGCCCGCCACAAAGCGGAGTTGATCCAGCGCGCGCCCGATGGGCAAGCGGTTGGAAATGTAGCTGGTCAGGGGCGCATTGCCGCGCCGCCAAATGGTTGCATCCTCAAACCAGACCTTTTCAATGACCAGATCAACGCCCTCCACGTCGCGCCACTGCGCGGGCAGCAGCATCACGCTAAAGCGCTCTCCGGGAGCCGCCTTAAGCCCCTGCATGCGCTCCGTCTGCCGAAACAGGAGCATATCCTCCTGATCATAGCACGCAAGCGTCACCTGCACAGAGGTGACGGCCTTATCGTTGAGGTTGTTGAGCACAAAGGTGCATTCAACATCGTCCTCGGTGGGCATGGCATATTGCCAAAGCTCCACGGGACAGGTGAGGTCAATTTTCATGCGCGGCCCTCCTTAGGATTTCTGTGAAAGCCCTACGGCTTACCATGTATAAATCAGCATTTCATTCAAGCGTTCATCCGTAAAGGTCATGCGGAGCGTTGCCACCCGCGTCTCGCCCCGCTGGGTAACGGAGCACAGGTATTGAAGCTCCACGGTGCGCTCGTCCGCACGCTCCATAAAGCCCGTAGGCGCGGTTGTGCCATCGCCATACAAAACGGCGGTAGAACCGTTGACGCGCCCCTCCCCATCGCTCGCAAAGGCAGCAAGCACATCGGAAAGCGCCGCGCCGATGCGAACGCCGCGCGGCCCGGCCAGGATATCCTTGGTGATGCTCATGGCATCCATCCGCATGCTTGCGTCGCCATTTTGCGTGTAGCTGAGGGAAAGGCCATCGCGCTTGGTGGTCAGCAGCTGTGCGCCCGTATCATCCTGCACGCGTTCCTCGCTAAGCGCCGAACCAAACTTGAGCTTCGCGCCGTTCTCGGTCAACGCCAGAAAATCGATGCCATCAAACTGCAAATCCGCTTGACCAAACTGAGGCTGCTCCCCCTTGACGGCATAGCCAACCGCCGCCTTTGCAGGCGTGAGCGGTACATCCAGCTCATCGCCCGAGCCAGCGGCCTCCACGCTCCTCACAGAAGCGAGGTTTTTTTCCACCGTTGCCCGATCCGTAAGCGCATTCAAGCCATAGGCGCGGATCCCCGTGATCTTGTTGTTTTCAACTGTGTAAAACATGCCCGCGTCCGTATAGCGGTCAGCACCGTTTGTGACATGAATGGCGCACTGCACGGTTTGAAGCGTATCGCCCTCGTGCTGCGCCCAGCTCCAGTACGCTGCGCGCGGCAGCTCGTTGAGGCGATAAAAGGAAGCAAACGTGCCATCGCCCATGAACGAGGGGTTTTGCCAACCATAGCTGTCCAACAGCAGGTTTGCATCGCTGCCCAGCTTCACATCGCGCGGGGAGGCATAGGCCTCATCCGTTACCGCAATGGCGCATAGCACGCTTTGTTTGTCAAGCACCGGTTTATCATAGTACAGGGTGGCAAAGCTATACAAAAAGGCATAGCCATCCTCTGTGAGCGCTTCCTCGCCCACGGGCGCGTTCAGGGGTTGCTCCTCGGCGCTGTCATGCAGCACCTGTGTTACCCAGCGGTTCAGCTCGTTTTCCGAAAGCACGCCCGCGTCATCCGCAAAGGCAAGGGCGGGCAACAGCAGAAGCGCCACAAGCGCAAAAAGAAGGAGTAAAGCTTGTCGGCGCAGACGAATGATGTTCGAGTCGCGGTACATTCATTCCGCTCCTTTCTGTGGCGGGAGAGCCAAATGTTACGATTTTACGCCTTCTATTGTACATGAAAGCCCTGAAAATGTATAGCTGTTTGACAAATAAAGTTGTTCTCTGGCATCGTTTTTTACAATCCTGTGACAAAACCATCGTTTTCCATAAAAACAAACCGACACGCTTTTAACGGCGCATCGGTTCTGATTTTTTTTCTGTTCACGCAGGTTTATGCATCAGGCGGTTAAATGTCCACCCTCACGCGCCAAGCCCAGCTCGCGTTTTCCTCATCCAAGGTAAAAGCGTAGGTTTCGCCGCTGTTGCTGCCGGAAGCGGTTTTCCATTCGTCACGCTCATTATCGCAGTATTCCCAGCGCAAGGTGTAGCTCATGCCATCAAAGCCGGAAAGCAGCGCCCGTAGTTCCACACGATCACCCAGTTCAAAGCTGCCGTTCGCGCTTGTAATCTCAATGCTCACGGAGCATTCAAGCGGCAGAGGGGCTTCGGTGGGGGCGGGGGTTTCGGTGGGGGCAACGGTCGCGGTTGGCTCCGGGCTGGCGGTTGTTTCGGGTGTTGCATCGACCGTGGCAGTCGCTTCGGGGGGGAGGGTCGCCTCAGGCTCGGCGGTTGCCTCTGCGGTCGTCTCGGGCGTGACCGTTGTATTGACGGTCGCGGTCACTTCGGGCGTCACAGCCGCTTCCGGGGTGGCAGTTGCCTCCACAACCTTTGCGGGTGTGCTTTCAAGATGCGCGGTTTCCGTAGGAGCCTGCGGCTGCTGCGCTTCGGTCTGAGGGGCTTGGGGTTGGCTGTTCACTGCCTCCGGCGTCATTTCAGGCTGTACATTCTCCGCAAAAGCAAACCCCGCAATGCTCATGGAAAGCACAAAGGCGGTTAGCAGGCTCGCGGCTTTCTGAATTCGTTTCATTCGTCGTCATCCTCCCAACGGTATTCTCTGAAACCATTCTTATTATACCGGCCTGCGGTTACATAGCGGTTGCGCCGCGAGCTTCCTCGCTTTTATTTGCAAATTCGGCGCGGCTGCCGGGTTTTGGGGAGAAAAAACGTTAGTTTTATGCTATACTACGATAGCGATTGATCCCATAGGGATTCAAGGAGGATACCAATGAAGCATCTACGTAAGGCCTCACTTTTGCTACTCTGCCTAACGGCGGCGCTCCTGCTCAGCGCCTGCCACACCGAGAGCGATCCGTGGCCCGTCACCAATGGCGGCACCGCACCACAGAACAACGTCGCAACGGATACGACCCACAGTGACACCGCAGTACCCGCCGTTGTGGAGAATACCGCCGAGCCTGGCGGCAGCGAAGATCCCGGCATCAACGGCTAAAAGCCAAATCACCCGCCTGCATGCAGGCGGGTGATTTTTTTTAAAAGAAAAAGGTTGGGATGCATGCATCCCAACCCCATTTTACGCAATGACGCTCGCCACAACGCCGGAACCAACCGTGCGGCCGCCCTCGCGAATAGCGAAGC
>JAVVVJ010000058.1:0-17336 GCA_036652695.1 Clostridia bacterium
GCTTTTCCATGGGCGGCGGCAACGCAAAGGGGATCTACGCCGTCATTCCCTATGGCTGGGAGGAACAGCAGCTGGTTGACAGCCCCATCAAATGGCATACCGGCGATCCCGAAACCGACCCTTGGGAATGGCGCATGCGCGTGCTTGAGGAGCGAACGGATATCGCCTATGCAAAGGTTTTTTTCCGCACCAGCGGATATATCACAAGCCAGTGGTATCCGCATTTCCTTGCGGTGCGAAGAAAGGGTGAAACGTTTGAGGAGGCCTACCGCAGCGGCGCCATCAGCCATATTGCAAAGCGCATTTATGATCTTATTGAAGCAAACGGCAAGCTTCCTTTGCACGCGATCAAAGCCATGGGCGGCTTTCAGCGCGAGGAGCACGCCAAATTTGAGAGTGCGCTTGTGGAGCTTCAAATGCGCATGTTTATTACCATGTGCGGCAGAGCGCAAAAGGTCAACAGCTATGGGCAGGGCTATGGTTGGAGCAGTACGGTGTTTACAACGGTCGAGGCCTTTTGGCGCGACCGTGACGCCGCGGTGCTTGAGCGCGGCATGCGCTCAAGCGCGGAAAGCTATGATCAAATCAGGGCACAGGTGCTGCGGCTGAACCCGGCGGCGGAGGCGCGCAAAATCGATCGCTTGATCAAGGGATAGAACGTCACAGCACGCAGCGGAGCGTACTCGATACCGTTTTGAAGCAGTTCCACGCCATTTGCGCGATAGCACACAAATGAGTACTTACCAAAGGAAGCAAGCCAATGATGCACAAACGAATCAAGATTTACCTGATCGTTGCGGTATGGGCGGTTGCCATCATGATTCTTGTTTTTTGTTTCGCGCAAATGCAGGATTATGCCACGATCATCAATGACGCGGGTATCGTGCGCGGTGGCACCCAAAGAGTTGCAAAATTGGAGCTGGCTCGTGCGCCCAACGACGCGATGATTCAGCGCGTGGACGCGCTTTTGGCGCAGCTGCAAAGGAACGAGACAACGCGCACCATCAAAGGCCCAAGCTCTTTTGTATTTGTCGAAAATTTAGCCGCCGTGCAGCAAAAGTGGACAGAGCTCAAAGCGGAAATCCCCCCGATCCGGGCGGGCGGCGGCGGCGAAAGGCTGCTGGCCTTGAGTGAGGAGCATTTCATGCTGGCCGATGCAACGGTTTATTCCGCACAGCTCCGCGCGGAGTATGAATTCAAGTTCAGCATCACGGTCATTTTGCTGCTTTTGATCATCGCCTCCGTTTCCATGGTGCTCTTGGAATACCGCAACAACAACAAGTTGAAAAGCGTCTTTTACACCGATCCGCTGACCCAGCATGATAACAACCTCGCCTTTTTGGAAAAAGCAAGCAAAATTGTAAAGGCCGCAAGGCCTAGTGAATACCTGCTCCTATACAGCAATATTAACAATTTCAAATTCATCAACCAATCCTATGGGCACGACGCGGGCGATCGGCTGATACGCTCGCTATCCGATGCCTTGCGCAGCGTTTGCAGGCCGGACGAGCTTTGCGCGCATACGACCGCCGACCATTTCCTTTTTCTGCTCCATCAGGAAGAAGGCTCGGTGCAAAGAATCTTAAACGCCTTCGCAAAGGTGCTGGAGGAGGATGCGCAAATCAATTCGTCTGAAATTGTTTTGTGCAGCTGCGGCGTTTATGAAATCAAGGAAATCAGCGAACCCATTCCCGTCATCATCAGCAAGGCCACGCTTGCCCTGTCGCAGGGAAAGCGGCAACACAACATTGCCTTTTACGATGATGATCTGCTCAAAAAGCTCACGCAGGAGGCTCTGCTGACGCAGCACATGCACGAGGGTCTGGAGCGGCGGGAGTTTCAGGTGTATTTGCAGCCTAAGGCGGAGCTTGCCACCGGCAAGCTGATCGGCGTGGAGGTGCTTTGCCGCTGGAACTCCTTGGAATTGGGCTTTTTACCGCCGAACGATTTCATCCCGTTCTTTGAGAAAAACGGCTTCATCGTCACCCTTGATTTTTACATGCTGGAGCAGGCTTGCCAGCAGTTTATGGCGGTGCGGAAAACCCACCCGGAAAGCGCGCTGCCTTTTTCCATCAATTTTTCAAGGGTATCGCTCCTACAGGATCATTTTATCGAGCAGTTTACCAGCATTGTGGAAAAGCATGGCGTTCCCCATCAGGCGTTGGGCATTGAGGTAACGGAAAGCGCCTTCACCATGGAGGAGGACGTTGTGATTCGAATGCTGGAGGAGCTTAAATCGCTGGGCTTCCCCATTGTGATGGACGATTTCGGCCTTGGGTATTCCTCGCTCAACCTGCTGCGCAAGCTGCCCATTGACGTGCTCAAAATTGACAAGGAATTTTTGCGCGAGGGCGCGCGCTCACAGCGTGTGCGCCACATTATCGCTTGTATTGTGCAAATGGCGCAGGCGCTCGCTATTGAGGTGGTCTGCGAAGGGGTGGAGACGGTGGAGCAGGTGGAGCTGCTACGGCAAATCGGGTGCAGCATCGGGCAGGGCTATTACTATTCCAAACCCATTTCCGCAAAAGAATTTCTTGAAAAGTACATGCCAGCGCTCTGACGGTAGCGCTTTGGCGTTATTCCCTTATATTTTTTGAAGCGGCGAATAAAATAATTCAAATCCTCAAAGCCACTATCCATGGCAATTTCGGTCACGTTTTTATCCGTGGTTGCCATCTCGTAGCAGGCCATTTCAATGCGGTAGTAGGAGAGGTACTCCATAGGCGTGCGATGCGTTGCCTCCTTAAAGAAACGGCAGAAGTACTTCGGGCTCATGCCCACGGTGGCAGAAAGCTGCCCGAGGGTTAGCGGCTCACGGTAGCGCTCCTCCATCAGCTCAAAAACGCATTTAAGTTGAAGCACCTTGCGGTTTTCCATGCCCGCCGGAACGGTGCGGCGTTCGTAGGCGCGTAGGCGGTACACCTCGCCCACAAAGCGGTACAGGCAACCAAGCGTCGTAAGCGCCCACCCCTCCTCGCGTGCGCGAAGCGCGGCAAAGAGCGGCAGCACCGCTTCCCTCACCAGCTGGCTTTGAGCGGAAAAATGCGCGTTTACCGCCACGCAGCCGCTCAAAAGATCGGCAATATAGGGTGCGCAGCTCCCGCCGCCCTTTAGCAACAGACGCATATCGTACACCACGCACTCGTACACGCAGCCGCTCGGTTCGCCGCCATGCAGGCAGCCGGGCGCAATATAGGCCACATCCCCCGCGACAAGCAAATGCGTGCAATCGTCAATCGCAAGGCGAAACGTGCCCGTCAAGATGTGAAGAAGCTCCGCCTCCTCGTGCCAGTGAAAGGGCATCTCGTAGCGGGGATGCGCCTCATCCACATCGTAATACTCCAAGGGAAATTCCAGCGAGCCTCGCTGGATGTTCTCATGATACCCAAGCGCCCTCATGCCGTGCGTTCCCCCCTTCCCGCATTGGTGAATATCGTGCTAGTTTATGCCATGATAGCATGAGCGAAACGCTTGCGCAAGTGCTATCCTTATGCTAAAATCATAGACAAAGAAGGAAGTGAATTTCATATGAATACGCAAGAGGTCAAGGAACAAATCTGCGATATATGCCACAAGATGTGGCAGCTTGGCTGGGTGGCGGCGAACGATGGCAATGTAAGCGTGAAGATGGACGACGGCACCTTTTGGATTACGCCCTCCGGCCTTTCCAAAAGCTTTATCACGCCGGAAAAGCTCATCCGCGTGGACGCGGAGATGAACAAGCTCGAAGGCCCGGAAGGCTACAAGCCCTCCAGCGAAATGAAGATGCACATGCGCTGCTACACCGAGCGTGAGGATGTGGGCGCGGTGGTTCACGCCCACCCGCCAACCGCCACGGGCTTTGCCGTGGCGGGTATCCCGCTGGATGAATACAGCATGATCGAGACCGTGATCTGTGTGGGCTCCATCCCCGTAACGCCCTATGGCACGCCCTCCACCTACGAGGTGCCGGAGGCCATCGCGCCCTACCTTGCGCAGCACGATGTGCTGTTGCTGGAAAACCATGGCGCGCTCACCGTGGGCTGCGACCTGATTACCGCCTACTACCGCATGGAAACGCTGGAGCTGTTTGCCAAGATCAGCCTAAATGCGCGGCTTCTGGGCGGCGCGAAGGAAATCCCACGCGATAAGATTGATCAGCTTCTGGAGCTTCGCGAGAATTATTATCACGTTACGGGGCGGCACCCCGGCTACAAAAAGTACAGCAAAGGAGGCGCAAGCAGATGATCTATCCCAAAATTGGCATTCGCCCCACCATTGATGGCCGCTGGGGCGGCGTGCGCGAGAGCTTGGAGCAGCAAACCATGGGCATGGCGCAAAGCGCAAAGGCGCTCATTGAGGCGCTCAAATATCCGGATGGCACCAGCGTGCAGGCCGTCATCGCACCCTCCACCATCGGTGGCGGCGCGGAGGCCGCAGCGTGCGAGGCGTATTTCAGCACCCAAAACGTGGTGGCTACCCTGACCGTTACGCCCTGCTGGTGCTACGGCATGGAAACCTTTGATATGAACCCCCTCACGCTCAAAGCGGTCTGGGGCTTTAACGGCACGGAGCGCCCTGGCGCTGTGTACTTAGCCGCCGTGCTGGCCGCCTACGCGCAAAAGGGGCTTCCCGCCTTCTCCATCTATGGGCACGATGTGCAGGATATGACGGATAGCAGCATCCCGGACGATGTGGCGGAAAAGCTCACCCGCTTTGCGCAGTGCGCCGTTGTGGTGGGCTGGATGAAGAACAAGGCCTATGTGAACCTAGGCGGCGTGGCGATGGGCATCATGGGCAGCTTCTGCGATACCGCGATATTCCAAAAGTATTTCGGCATCCGCGCGGAGTGGGTGGATATGACCGAAATCCTCCGCCGCATTACGCTGAACATCTTTGATCCGGACGAATATCAAAAGGCGTTCGCATGGGTGAAGGCGCATTGCCCCGAAGGGCTTGATTGCAACGCGGGCAAGGATCTGCCGCAGATCATTACCAAATCCAAGGTGGTGCCCGCTGAGCAGGATTGGGCGTTCATCACCAAGATGACGCTCATTGCCCGCGACATCTTCTATGGCAACAAAAAGCTGGATGAACTGGGCTGGCACGAGGAGGCGCTTGGCAAGAACGCCGTTGCCGGCGGCTTCCAAGGGCAGCGCAACTGGACGGACTGGCTTCCCAACGCCGATTTTACCGAAGCCATCATGGCCTCTACCTTCGATTGGAATGGTGCGCGTCAGCCCACGCCCTTCGCCACTGAGAACGATACGCTCAACGGCGTGTCCATGATGCTGGGCACGCTGCTCACCCACTGCGCGCCTTGCTTCCACGATGTGCGCACCTACTGGAGCCCCTCTGCGGTGGAGCGCGTAACCGGCTGGCAGCCCGATGGCGCGGCGGCTAACGGCTTTATCCACCTCATCAACAGCGGCGCGACCGCGCTGGACTGCACCGGTGCCAGCAAGAACGCGGATGGCGCGGGCTGCATGAAGCCCTTCTGGGACATGACCGACACGGACATCAGCGCCTGCCTGAACGCTACCGATTGGCGGCGTGCGAATTATGAATACTTCCGTGGCGGCGGATACTCCAGCCACTTTAAGACCCAAGCCGAAATGCCCGTTACCATGCTGCGTGCCAACATCGTAGATGGCGTGGGGCTGGTGCTGCAAATCGCGGAGGGCACAACCTGCGTGCTGCCCGATGGCGTTCACAAGACGCTGGACGAGCGTACGGATCGCACATGGCCCACCACTTGGTTCGCCCCGCGCTTGACCGGCGAGGGCGCTTTCAAGGATGTCTACAGCGTGATGGCCAACTGGGGCGCAAACCATGGCGTAACCGTATATGGTCACGTCGGCGCGGCGCTCATCACCCTGTGCTCCATGCTGCGCATCCCCGTTACTATGCACAACGTTCCCGCCGAGAACGTCTACCGCCCGCATAGCTGGGCCGCCTTTGGCACGCAGGATACGCAGGCCGCCGATTACGCCGCCTGCAAGCATTACGGCCCGCTCTACGAATAAGCCTGCCTGCTTTTTTCCCCGTAAAACCGCATCACCGTCCATTGGCCGCGCTACGCGCGGCCAATCTTGAAATTTCTACAGCCATAGCACTCATTCCGTTTTTTGGAAAGGAGCTTCGCAATGACGAAATACGCTTTAGCAGTGGATATTGGCGCGAGCAGCGGCAGGCATATGCTGGGCTGCGTGCGCGATGGCCGCATTTGCTTGGAGGAAGTATACCGCTTCCCCAACGAAATAACGGAGCGCAACGGACACCTCTGCTGGGATGTGGAGGAGCTGTACGCGCAGATCCTTGCGGGGCTTCGCAAATGCGCGGAGCTTGGCAAGCTGCCCGATACGATGAGCATCGATACCTGGGGCGTGGATTATGTGCTGCTGGATGGGCAGGGAAAGCAGCTTGGCGACGCGGTCGCCTACCGCGACGGGCGCACCGTTGGCATGGACGCGGCGCTTTCCCAAACGCTTCCATATGCCGAGCTGTACGCGCGCACGGGCATTGCCAAGCAGCCCTATAACACGCTCTATCAAATGATGGCGGAATTCCGGGAGCATCCCGGCTATTTGGAACGCGCGGAGCGCTTTTTGTTCATGCCCTGCTACTTGAGTTATCTGCTATGCGGGGTGGCTAAAAACGAATATACCATCGCTTCCACAAGCGCGCTTCTCAACGCGGAAACCCGCACATGGGACGCGGCTGTGCTTGGGGCAGCGGGGCTACCCGCAAAGCTATTCCGCGAGCCGCCCGCCGCGCCGGGCACGGTGCTTGGCCCCCTGCGGCCGGAGCTTGCGCGGGAATTGGGCTTCTGCCCAAGCGTCATGCTCGCCGCGTGCCACGATACCGCAGGCGCGTTTCTGGCCATGCCTGTGCGTGACGCGCAAACGGCGTTTTTATCCAGCGGCACATGGAGCTTGCTTGGCGTGGAGAGCGCGGCGCCCATCCTCACGCCCGAGGCGCGCGAAGCGGGCTTTACCAACGAAGGCGGGTATGGCGGCAAAATCCGCTTTCTGCGCAACATCATGGGCATGTGGATTCCCCAATGCATCCGCAAGGAATGGGGCAAACGCTATGCCTACGCGGAGATGGCGGAGCTTGCGCGCGAAGGCACGGCCTACCCGCATGTCTTTGACGTGCTGGACGAGCGCTTTCTTGCGCCGCAAAGCATGCTTGCGCAGATTTACGGCTGGCTTGCCGAGCACGCCTTGCCCCTGCCCATGAACGACGCGGAGCTGCTTTGCTGCGTATACCGCAGCCTCGCGCGCTGCTATGCGGCTTCCATTTGCCAGCTGGAGCAGCTCACCGACCGCCATTTTACAACGCTCTCCATTGTGGGCGGCGGCAGCGGCAACAATACCCTCAACCAATGGGCAGCGGACGAAACCGGCCTTCGCGTGCTCGCCGGCCCCAGCGAGAGCACGGCGCTTGGATGCCTGGCCGCGCAGCTGCAGCCGGACGCGGCCACCCTGCGGCTTTCACCGGAGGAGAACCCCGAAATTCGCGTCTATCTGCCGCAACGATAAGAAAAGAAAGAAGGAACCCGTATGTTTGACCGCGAAAAATATCGTGCCAAAATGGAATGGTTCACCAACGCGCGCTTTGGCATGTTCATCCACTGGGGGCTATACGCCATTCCCGCGCGCAACGAATGGGTGCGCAGCATGGAGCGCCTTTCTGTGGAGGATTACCAACCGTTCTTTGAGGAATTCAACCCCGTGGAATATGACCCCAAGGCATGGGCGCGTGCGGCAAAGAACGCGGGCATGCGCTATGCCGTGCTCACCGCCAAGCACCATGACGGCTTTTGCCTGTTTGATAGCGCCCTCACCGATTACAAGGCCACCAACACCCCCGCCGGGCGCGATTTGGTGCGCGAATATCTGGACGCGTTCCGCGCGGAAGGGCTAAAGGTGGGGCTGTATTATTCGTTGATTGATTGGCATCACCCGGATTTCCCGCATTTCGGCGATCGTCAGCATCCCATGCGGGATAACGAGGCTTACCGCGATTATCCTCACCAATTTGACCGCTACCTCACCTACCTGCATGGGCAGGTGGAGGAGCTTTGCCGCGATTATGGGAAGCTTGATCTGCTCTGGTTCGATTTTTCGTATGACGAGCTTCGCGGCGAGGCGTGGAAGGCAACGGAGCTTGTGCGCATGATTCGCCGCTACCAGCCGGACGTGATCATCGATAACCGCCTAGAAGTGAGCGGCGAGGGCTTCGGCTCCATCGCCACAGACCATCCCTCCGAATATTCCGGCGATTTTGTAAGCCCGGAGCAGATCATTCCGGCAGAAGGCCTCCGTGGTGAAAACGGCTTGCCTGTGATCTGGGAAGCGTGCGTCACCATGAACAACCACTGGTGCTACTGCCAAACCGATCCGTTTTTTAAGCCCGCCGATATGCTGGTGAAAAAGCTGGTGGAATGCGTCAGCAAGGGTGGAAACCTGCTGTTGAACGTTGGGCCGGACGCGCGCGGCAACATCCCCGGGCAATCGCTGTCCATTTTGGCGGACATCGGCAAATGGATGCAAAAGAACAGCGCAAGCATCTATCACTGCGGCCTCGCGGGTATTCCCAAGCCGGATTATGGCCGCGTGACGCGCGCTGGCAACAAGCTGTATTACCACGTCATGGAGCCCTCCATTGGCTATCTAGCGCTAACGGGTATCCCGCGCGCAAGCGTCCGCAGCGTTCGTCTGCTTTCAACGGGCGCGGAGCTGCCGCTCATCAGCGATTGGATTACCAACAATTATCCCGAGCTTGCTTTTGTAAGCTTCGGCCCTGATCCTCGCCTACCCGATGCGATGGATACGGTGGTGGAGGTAACGCTCAACGACTAAGCAAAGGCCCCCCGATGCGCACAAGCGCACCGGGGGGCTTTTGGGTTTCATTGTGGCATCGGATCAGCTCGCGTTATTCCGCGCCGTTAATCCGCTCCTGCTTCTGCGCGCCGCCGATGGCGATCTTCATCGCCGTCTTTTTTTCCACGGGCTTTTCCTTGGGCAAGGTCACAAGCAGCACGCCATTTTGATAATCCGCCTTCACGCCGCTCACGTCGATACCCTCCAGCGTAAAGCTGCGCTCCACATGCCCGGTGCGGCGCTCGCTGCACACGTAGCCATTCTTTTCTTCCTTCTTTTGGGTGTTCATATCGGCGCTGATGGTGAGCATGTCATCCTCAATATTCAGGTTGATGGCCTCCTTCTCCACGCCGGGTAAATCGGCCTCCAACAAGTAGCCAGTCTCGTTTTCGCGAACATCCACACGCATCGCGGGCGCTGCGTCCGCATCAAAGAACTCGCGCATAAAGGCGCTGCCGAGCATGGCGGGGAATTCATTATGCAAGGTGCGGCGGAAAGGAACCATGGTATACATAGGACATCCTCCTTCAAAATAGCGGTTTGACCGCGTCATCGTTTTTTGTTGATATGCTTTGGGAGGAGCGGTTTCGCGACTCTCTCTTAAGCACGATATGAGTATACCTTAAAGGTCAAAGAAGGTCAATTATCCCGATCCGGGATTATAGGTCAAAGAAGGTCAATTCTTATCAAAAAGCGCTCTAAAAGAAAACGAAAGCAAACTTTTTTGCGAGTTTGCTCTCGTTTTCACCGTTTTTTTCGTTTTTTCATTTTTGGCTTCAGGGGCGTTCCGCCGCGTTCGCGCGCGCTTTGCCGCGGCTCCATTTACGCCACACCGGCAGCCCAAAGGCCAGCCCGCCCGCGAGGTATACCACCATCACCGACACGCGCTGTAGCAGTGACACCGCCACGCCAACAGCCGCGTCATTGCTGACCAGCGTGCCCATCAGGCTTGTCGCCACGCCCATCATGCCTTCCTTGATGCCGATATTCCCCGGCACGATGGCTACAATAGAGCTCAGCCAGCTCACGCTATTATAAAACAGCGCCTGATAAACCGTCACCCGCATGCCCACCGCGGCAAAGCACACCATGTACAGCAGCAGCTGCACCAAATTGCTCACGATGGAGCAAGCCAGCAATCTCCACAAAAGCCTTCTGTTGCGCAGCAATGCGTTAAACCCCTCCACCAAATCGCGCAGGAGCTTACTTTTTTGAAGCAGCACGAACTCCCGAGCCTGCGCCAGCAGGGAAAACACAATGAACAGCGCCACGCACAGCGTCAGCACGCCCCACAGTGCCCACAGCGTCAGCGACCACACGCCTTCGATCAAGCCCGTACACAGCAGCGCCGCCAGTATTTGCAGCAGCGCGAACACCACGCCAAATAGGATGTTCCCCGCCGCCATAGACGCGCTTTTGACATAGGCCAAGCCCTTGACATGCTTATAATACGCCGCCGAAAACACCAAATCGGCGCGCATGGGCAGCACGTAAGCGATGGCGTTGCTCACAAACACCACGCCCAGCCAATCCGTAAGCTGCAAGGGAATGCCATACGTCCCCAAAATGATGCGGTGGTACACGCAGTTCATCACGCAGCCCGCAAGCGCGAGCGCCAGGAGCTTTGCGATGGTGCCCCCATCCAGCGTCAGCAGCTTTTGCATGTCCGCGCGATTTTTGTACAGATACCAACACAGCATCGCAAGCAGCGCCACAAACAGCGCCGTGGACAGCGCCTGCTTCCAATGAAAGCTTTTTTTACTTTGCACCTGTTTTTTCCCATCCTCTTTTGCGCAGGGGCTTCCCCCATGCGCCCTGACAAGAGCTTTGCCCTTGACCCATCAGGTACGCCTGAAATTTGCTCAGCTTTTCACATGCTTTGCAATCTCATTGGTATCAATGGTATTGCGGTACACCACAAACCGCTGGAACAAAAACTCCGTCACGAAGTTGATGAGCATCGTGCCAACGAGCACCAGATCCTCATTCCAGCCAAGGTTCGTAAGCGCCGCGCCCCACCATGTGGACAGCGGTGTGAACACCAAGTAGTAAAGCCCCACCAGCAGCATGGCGCGCGGGATGTTCGCGTCGCTGCGGAAGGTATACCGTCGATTGAGCGTGAAATTCCACAGCACGCTCAGCACCAGCGCCACAAGATAGCTTGGCCAGTACGGGAGATCGCACAGCTTGCTGAGCAGCTCGAAGGAACCAATCTGGATCAGCCCCGCGCTTGCTGAAAACAGCGTAAACTTTGCCGCCTGCCAAAACTCTGCCTTGCCCTTACCATGCGTCTTTTGCGTTTGTGACATAATGAAAAGTCCTCCTTATGCGGTATGATGACGAATGAATCTCTGCCATCTTATCACAAAAAGCGGAATTTGTCATTGGGCTAAAAACTGTTCCGCCAACCGCACAGAAGCCATCGCGTCCTTTGCGTACCCATCCGCGCCAAGCGTGCGGGCATAGGCCTGCGTCAGCACCGCGCCGCCCACGATCACCTTCACCTCCGGCAGCTCCCGATGCAGCAGCGCGATGGTCTCGCCCATGGCGGGCACAGTGGTGGTCATCAGCGCCGAGAGGCCGACCAGCCGCACCGCCTGCTCCCTTGCAGCCGCCAGCACGCGCTGTGGCGGCACGTCCTTGCCCAAATCGATCACGGTGAAGCCATAGTTTTGCAGGAGCACCTTCACGATGTTCTTGCCGATATCGTGTACATCGCCATGCACGGTAGCCAGCACGATCTTGCGCCCGCCGTCTCCCTCACGCGCGGGCATGCGTGCGCGAATCAGCTCAAACGCGGCCTGCGCGGCGTTCGCGCTCTGCAAAAGCTGCGGCAGAAACAGCGTGCCCTTCTCGTAGCGCTCGCCCACCGCCGATAGTGCGGGCATCACGCCTTGCTCGATGAGCACCAGCGGCTCTACGCCGCCGTCCAGCAGCGCCGTAGCGGCCTGCGCCGCGTCGCCCGCAAGGCCGCGCTCAATCGCTATGGAAAGCCGACCAGTGACGCAGGCCGCGTGGTTCTCGCCGCCGGAAGCCATTGCTGTGCCAGCATCCGCACCTGCGGCGGCAGCACTCGCATTGGCGCTGCCGTGCTCCATGGCTACGCCAACCACCCGATCCCCGCCATATTCGGCTAGGTATCGCTCCAGCCCCAGATCCTTGCCGCTTACAGCGCAGGCCGCGTCGAACAAGGTGCGCGCGGTGGCATCACAGGGGTTCATGATGGCCGCGTCCAGCCCCGCCTCCACCGCCATGGCCAAAAAAGCGCCCGTCAGCAGCGGCCTCTGCGGCAAGCCAAAGCTCACATTGCTCACGCCCAGCACGGTATGTACCCCCAGCTCCCGCTTCAGCATACGCACGGTATCCAGCGTCACGCGCGCGGCCTGCGGGTTGGTTGCCGTGGTCAAGGTAAGCGCGTCAAAAAGCAGCTCCTCTTTCACGAGGCCATATTTTTCCGCTTCCGCGATGATGCGCCGGGCGATTGCCACCCGCCCCTCCGGCGTTTCTGGTATCCCATCCTCATCCAGCGTGAGCGCCACCAGCGCGCCGCCGTATTTCGCCGCCAGCGGAAGCACCTTGTCCAGCACCGCTTGCTTGCCGCACACGCTATTGATGATGGGCTTGCCCGCATATACGCGCAGCGCGGCCTCCAGCGCCGCCGGGTCGGCGGTATCAATCTGCAAAGGCGCGTCACACACGGTTTGCACGGCAGCCACGGCGGTCGCCAGCATTTCCCGCTCATCGATTTCCGGCAGGCCAACGTTCACATCCAGCACGTCCGCACCCGCATCGCATTGCGCAATGGCTTCGCGCAGCAGATAATCCATATCGTTTTCGCGAAGCGCCTGCTTCATGCGCTTCTTGCCCGTGGGGTTCAAGCGCTCGCCGATCACCAGCGGCCTTTCGCCCACGCATAGGCTCGATGAGCGCCCGGAGATCACACAGCGTGCGGCGACCTCCCGTGCGGCGGGACGCAGACCCGCGGTCGCCCGCAGCAGCGCGCGGATATGCTCCGGCGTGGTGCCGCAGCAGCCCCCCAAGCCCCATGCGCCCAAGACCGCTATTTCGCGCATGTCCGCGCCAAATTCCTCCGGCGTTGTGGGGTAAACCGTAGCGCCGTCGCATATCACGGGCAGGCTTGCGTTGGGGCTTACAAATACCGGCAACGGGCAGCAGCGCAGCAGCTCGCGCACGTTTGGCAACAGCGCCTTTGGCTCGTGCCCACAATTCAGGCCGATCGCGTCCACGCGCAGGCCGCGCAGCATGGCTACCGTCCCTTCGATACCCGCGCCAGTCAGCAGCCGCCCGCGCTCATCAAACGTCAGGCTCACCCACAACGGGAGCTCCTTGCCCGCCGCCGCCATGGCCTCCTTCGCGCCAAGAACGCAGGCCTTGACCTCCATCAGATCGGTCATGGTTTCAATCAGCAAAAGATCCGCGCCCTCCTCAACGCCAGCGGCAAACGCCTCCCGAAACTGGCTGACCGCCTCCTCAAAGGGCATATCGCCATATGGCTGTAGCAGTCGCCCCAAGCTTCCCATATCCGCCGCCACGCTGCCATGCCCCGCTTCCCGCACGGCCTCCCGCGCCAGCCGAACCCCCGCACGCATGCAGGGCTCTGCCTGATTGCCCAAATGCGCGCGCGCCGCGCCAAAGGTATTGGTGGTTACAATGTCGCAGCCAGCAGCAAGGTACTCCGCGTGGATGCGCTGTACGCGCTCCGGATGCGCCAGATTCCACGTTTCCGGGCGCTCGCCGCCCATGAGACCCATGCCCTGCAGGAGCGTGCCCATACCGCCATCAAGGTAGACCAGACGCTTGCCAAGTTCTTGCATGATGCTGTGATTCATAGGGTTCATCCTTTCGCTGTCGCAAGTGGAATTGGGGGAGTGCGGGAACGGAGCAGCCTTGCGCTTGGGGTTTCCAACGAAGAAAAGAAAAAGAAACCAGCCAAATGTGGTTTCGCGAGCATGTAAAAAACGCACAACGCACAAGGAGGTTCACCTGCACAGAATAACACAAGCAGCTAAGAAAAGGCAAGCGGTAGTCAAGCCGCTATCTTCCTTCCAGTTCACCTTGCGATGGATGCTCTCGCCCTTGGCTAGGGAGCGCGCATGCCGGGTACGCACGCAAAATGCCGGACGATTTTTCATCGTCCGGCATTTTGCGCGGTGCGCGCCTGTGGGCTGCCGCTTTGCTGCTTAGAGCACATTGGAGCTGGTGCACTCCACATAGACGCTACCATCCTTACGGCGGGTCAGCTTGGCTTTGTTGCCTGCACCATCGTCAATGGTCATTTTTTCAATCTCGTTCAGGGTGAGGAAGTTGACAACGTCGCTCTCCACAAAGGCAACCCAGTTTTTACGGTCGCGCTTAACGGTCTCCTTGTCCTCGGTCATTTCTTCAATGGTTTCACGCTTATCTGCCATTACGATCAATTCCTTTCACAAAAAAAGACTTGCATGCTATCATAGCGCATTTGTATGAAAAACGCAAGAAGGGCGAAGCGGTGGCTCTTGCCCTTATGACATACAAAGTGTTACCGCAGCTTTCTTCAGGTCGGTAAGCTGCGCCTCGATGCAATTCCACTTTTTTACCTGATGCCGAATTTTCACGGGGTCAGGTAAAGAACCCCTGCACTACAAGCAATTGACAAATCAAAGTTCGTGTGCTATATTAGTAATATATATCCTGTGTTCCGTTTTCCCCCTTCTGTATAGAATGGAGTGTAGCATACGCGTTGGTGCAACACAACAATCCCAGCATACAATCTAGTGATGTCATTGCTTCTGAACTAGATACCATAGCCGATGTATTTTCCATTGTGGCTACCACTACACCAACGGCTACAGTTGCGTAAACCGCTGCGATTCCCGCTGCTGGCACGGTGATTGCAGCCAACGCCTTTCATGGTGAAACAACCCCTACCCGCATCACACTTTCGGATGATGCTACAGCGTTTGGCGAGAGGTACGTCAGGGTCTGCATATTTCCCAATTTCACATATGGAGGAATCATGATGACACATATACGCTTGTCAAAGGTAATCCTTGCACTGGCACTTGTGATGACCATCCTATGTGGCAACCTCTCTCTGGATGGATGGCAAGGCATACGGTTTACCCCTGCCCCGGCAAAGGCAGAAGCGGTTTCGGACAATCTCACCGATGATAGCGGCTGGCAGTATCGTCTGCTTACGGACGGTAATGTGCAAATCACAGGGTACAGCGATGCAGCCGCCACCGCGCTCACCGTGCCACTTTCGCTGGGCGGCTTATGGGTAACAAGCATTGCGGGTGGGTCATTCACCACGCTTGAGCAGCTGCAAAGCCTGACCATCCCCGCAAGCGTTACGGATATCGCGACGAACGCGCTATCGGGCCTATCGGATGTGAAGATTCGCGCCTACAACGGCAGCGCAGCGTTGGCGTTTGCCAGTTTGACCGGTTTGCCCGCGCAGTGCCTTTCGGAATACGAATTTTTCAGCGATGTGCTCGACCTAAGCGATATGCGATCTGCGCAGTTTACCTTCCAAGGGAATGGCGTGCGCATTGCCTCGCCGTTTTCACAGCTCATCAGCGTGGGGCAGAAGCTCTTTTTGCCCGCCAGCAGACAATACCAAAACGGTTTTGCGTGCCAAGTAACAGCCCTCACCGAGGGCAGCGCTTATGTGCTGGCGCAGGTTGCCGAGCTTGGCATCATGGACGCAGTCGAGCATTACCGTGCGGAGGATGTGCAGCTCACGCCCGACGTGGGAGGCGTCGTCATTCTGGAGGAAGGCTTCTCGGTAAATCAAGGCGGGGGCTCATCGTTTGGCCAGACCGCTCCACGTGGCTGGGGTGGATCGGCAACGCTGTCGGGGTCAGTGAGCTTCGATGTGAATATCAAATTCAACAAGAATGTTTCGATTGTGGGCAATATCAAGTATACGCCCAATTATACGGCTTCCATTGAGTTTGATTGGTTTAAGCTTCAGGAAATATCCTATTCCGCCATTAGCACCTTCTCCTATTCGCTGGGTCTGAAATGCGAAGGCGATCCTGAAAAGAAGAGCACGAACAAGCCCATTACATTCGCAGCCATTCCGCTGACAAGTACAGGCCTCCTTTCGGCTTGGGCGGAGTGCAGTATGACAATCAATAGTAGTGGAACGGTCATCGTTACCTCTAGCATCACCACGACCGAAACGGTGACATGGAAGGTGGGACACCGCATTGAAACGACCAAGTCTAAAAGCGTCACTCCCCTGCATATCTCTGCTGCTATAGAAGCAAGTATCACCTATGGTGCGAGTGTTCTTTTGCGTGTGGGTTTTGGCAAGTGCAAGACCGATATTGCAAAAATTGGCGCGTCTATTGGCTATACCTTCGAGCTGCAGCACGCCACGAATGCACTCTTCTGTATAGATGTATCCTCCAAAGTTACATTTTCCGTCAAATTACAGCTAGGCATTATTGAGGATACCCGCGATACCCGCAGTCTTGTGTTTAATGCGGAGCTGTTTAAGGTTGATTTTATATTCCCCCCCTTGCATTGGGAGGCATCGCTTTCCAGATTTGTGGACAAGTGTCAAGCCAATATCATACCTGTTGTCTTCTGTTTTTCCAGCGACCCGAACACCTTCATCAGGAATTCTGCGAGCATTCACTCAACCCTCCAGCAACCACCTGCGCCTACACGCGAAGGGTATACCTTCACGGGCTGGTACAAAACGAGCGACTGTGTGGATCTGTGGGATTTTGAATGGGATTTTGTACCTAACTGTGACGAGCTACTGTTGTATGCAGGGTGGACGCTGAATGGAACGGACCCCATTGCCCCCACGCCCACCCCTACGGCCACCGGTGATCCCACCCCTACTCCCGCACCGACCGCTACGGTTGACCCTACCTTGCCGTTCGAGCCTGAAGGAGTTGGGAGTACCGGGACATACGAAGGCCTGACGTATGCTAAGTACGTCAACGGAATCATCATTACTGATTGTGAGACAGGGGTAACCTCAGTTTCTATTCCTGCTTGGATTGATGGGGTGCCAGTCAAAGCAATCGCTGATCAAGCATTTTTTGATTGCAGCAGATTGACTAGCGTCATCATCCCAAACGGCGTGACCAGCATTGGGGGTCGGGCATTTTCTCATTGCGATAGTCTCACCAGCATCACCATTCCAAATGGCGTGACCAGCATTGGGATCGGGGTATTTTATGGTTGCACCAGTCTTACCAGCATCACCATTCCAAATAGCGTAACCAGCATTGAGGGTGCGGCATTTTATGGTTGCGCCAGTCTCACCAACATCACCATTCCAAATGGCGTGACCAGCATCGGAAGCAATGCATTTATTTCTTGCACTAGTCTCACCAGCATCACCATTCCAAATAGCGTGACCAGTATTGGGGATGGTGCATTTAATAGTTGTGCCAATCTCACCAGCATCATTATTCCAAATAGTGTGACTCGCATTGGGCGCGA
>JAVVVJ010000059.1:0-16541 GCA_036652695.1 Clostridia bacterium
TTTTGCTTGCTATACCCGCGGCTGCGCGCTACAGGCGACGATGCGCAGGTTGACATCGTGCGTTTCCAGCGCATGCCGCAGGCTGCTGCTCACGGGATGCTCATCATCGGTGATGATTTCGCTGACACTGTCATAGCCCAGAAACTTGTAAAACGATTCCTTGCCCAGCTTGGAGCTGTCCGCAACCACGTAGGCCTTCGACGCTTGTCTGGCCAGAGCAGCGGAGTATTCGCCCTCCTGCTCATCCCACATCATCAGCCCGGAAACGGAAACGGCGGTGGTACACAAAAACACCTTATCCAGTGAAAACTGTTCCATAAAGGAAAGGCTCAACAGGCCGGAGGTCTTGGCGGTGCTCTGATCAATCATTCCACCAACAAACAGGATGCGGCCGTCAAAATCTCCCCGCGCGCGTTTGTCGGCAAGCACGGTGGCGATGTCGAAGGAGTGTGTAACGATGGTTACGCCGGTGACGTTTAGCAGGGCAAGCGCGATTTCTGTGGCGGTGGCGCCATAATCCAGCCCCACCACATCGCCGCTGTGGATGAGGGAGGCGGCGAAACGCCCGATGGCCTGTTTGCCGTTGTGGTTTTTCTTTGCGCGGATATCGTAGGAATCCTCCTTGATTGGGCGCGGCATCGAAATTGCCCCGCCGCGCACCTTGACCAGCTTCTTTTCATCGCCAAGCTGCGCAAGGTCGCGGCGAATGGTTTCGGTGGAGACGTTAAACCGCTTTGCCAAATCCGGTATGCTCATGCGCCCCTCCGTGGTGAGCTCCTGCAAAATGAGCGCTTTTCTTTCATCGGTAAACATGGCGTCCTCCTTGTTGCTCGCTGCACGGACGGCGCTTTTGCCGCGTCCATGTGGAGTTGTGTGGACTTGGGTAACGCATTTTGGCAAACTCCACAATCGCACAATCATAGGAAGCGCACCGCGTCAGCAAGTTCGTAAGTACATTTTAGCGCAAAAAGATAAGAATCGCAAGCCTTCCAGCGTATTTTCGACAAATTCGCACAAAATTCTGGAATCACAAAACAACATGAAACAATATTTTTTATGATAGATATCGTGGAAACGTGTTGACAACTTTCCAAAAGTATGATACAATGCGGACGAATAGGAAAGGGAATGGAAAAATATGAATAATATATTGACTGCGGATTATTTTGTAACTCCCCAGGTTGTTCGCGAGAATTCTTTGTCAACGGTGGAAATTATCCCACGCGGCAAGCATGCGCAGTTTGATGATACGGAGCTATATACCATCCGCTTTGTGCCCATGGAGCGCTTTAACGTGGCGTACGAGCTAAACCGTTTCTCCGCCAATTATGATTTTCTCACCATCAAGGCCTCTGAGGGACGCCTTTGCTTTTCGTACCGTTTTTTGTGGGAGCAGGAATGGTCCGTGGTTGTGAGCGGGGAAAAAAACCCGCAAAAGGAGCTTGTCTTTCCTATTTATGCCGTTGCGGACGATCTATACAAGCGCACGCCGTTTCGCGGGGATTTGCATGCCCATTCCTTCCGCTCCGATGGGCGAGAGGCGCCGGAGATCGTTGCGGCCAACTATCGCCGCGCGGGCTTTGATTTTATGGCCATTACGGATCATCACCGCTGGAAGCCCTCCAAGGAGGCCATCACCGCCTATCAGGGCGTGCCGATTCAGCTCAAGCTGTTCTACGGGGAAGAGGTACACGTGCCGGGTAACTATATCCACATCGTGAATTTCGGCGGCAAGCTAAGCGTAAACCAGCTCTATGAGAGCAACCCCGAGGCATGCGAGGCCGAGGTGCAGGCGCTGACCCAGCAATCGCAAGGCGCGGACGGGCTGAACGAGCGCGAGCTTGCCTATCGCAAATGGGCGGCGGAGCAGATCCGCAAGGGCGGCGGCATCGCAATTTTGGTTCACCCCTACTGGATTTGCTGCCATGCGTACAACATGCAAACCGAGATGACCCGTTACCTGCTGCGCACAGGCTGCTTTGACGCCTTTGAGCTGCTGGGCGGCATGAGCGATAAGGAAAACAACCTGCAAACGGCGCTCTATGGAGATCTTCGCGCGGAGGGCATTCACATCCCCATTGTCGGCTCCAGCGATTCCCACGGAACGGAGCCTCCCGTCTATTTCAAAACGGTGTTTACGGTTGTGCTGGCGCAGGAGCTCACCCTTACAGGCCTTCGCGATGCGATCACCAACGATTACAGCGTGGCCATTCGCTGGGAATCGGACGAGGTTTTCCGCGTGGACGGCACCTTCCGGATGGTGAAATATGTGACCTTCTTGCTTGAAAACTACTTTCCGCGGCATGACGAGCTATGCATAGGCGAGGGCATCGCCATGAAGGAATATGTGTGCGGCGACAATGCTGCCGCAGAGGAATTGGCGCGCCGCCAAGCCTGCGTGCCCGAATATGCCCGGCGCTTTTTTGGCCGCAAGGCCTAAGGCTTTTGGATCTCTATGTGCGGTGAAAACGCATAGAAGAAATAGAAGATGGAGGGTTACTATGAAAAAATCTCGTTTACTAAAGGCAATGGGAACCATATTGACAATCGCATTGGCGGTGTCGCTGCTGCTGGGAAGCGTTCCTGCAATGGCAGACACGGCAGTACCCGAAGGCAAAACGAAGGTCGTGTTCTGGTACCTGTGGAGCGGAGACACGGTCGCGCGCATTGATAAGATCGTGGAAACCTACAACGCCCAAAGTGAACAATACTTTGTGGAAGCGTTGTCCGTGCCGGATTCTCAAAAGGTTATCGTTGCGATCTCCGCAGGCAATGGTCCGGATCTCACGGATGATTTCTCCAGCAACGTCGGCAAGTTTGCGGGCGTTGGCGTCATGGAGCCTTTGGATGATTACATTGCAAAGACAGGCTTTGCGCTGGACGATTTTGTACCTGCGGCTGTGGAGTCCTGCCGCATGGATGGCAAGCTGTACGCAATGCCGCTGAACATCAACTTCATGGGTTTGTACTACAACAAGACGCTCCTGAAGGAAGCGGGCTATGACGCGCCCCCCAAGACCATGGAAGAGCTGTACGAGATGGCCGTTAAAACCACCAAGGTAAACGCTGACGGTAGCTTGGACGTGTGCGGCTTCCCGGATTTCCCCTCCGTTTACTATATGGACTCCTTCCAGAGCGCGGCTGGCGGCGGCTGGTATAACGAGGACGGCGGCCCCGCTTCCGCTTCCAACGAAGGCAACGCCTACGCGCTAAAGCTCCTGTGCGACTATCGCACCCAGTTTGGCGTTGACAAGGTTGTGCAGTTTGGCGCGGGCGGCAAGTACCTCGACCCCACCGATCCCTTCCTGATGGGCAAGCAGACCTTCCGCATTGACGGCCCATGGATGGGCAAGGACATCAAGGTAACCTTTAAGTCCGATGTGGATTACGGCGTGACCTTTGTTCCCTACCCCGAGGCGCATCCGGAATATGAGCATCGCGCGGGCGTATCTAGCTCTGTGTTCTTTGTATCCTCCACCTCCAAGAACAAGGAAGGCGCTTTTGACTTCCTCACCTACCTGATTGGCGAGCAAGGCATGGTCGATTTCACCGTCGCGGGCGGCGACTTCCCCTCCCGTATCTCCACCATGCAGAACGAAGCCTTCCTCAAGGGCTTCGACGTTGATTTCTACACCCAAATGGCCCATAGCGACAAGCTGGTTTCCGTGCCCGCGGGCGCAAAGAACGGCGAGTACATGACCATGGTGAATGAGCAGATCGAGCTTTGTATGAACCTCAAGCAAGATATCCCAACCACACTAAAGAACATTGAGGAAAAGGGTCTAAAGATCCTCAAGTAACGGCGGTATCGCCCAGCGGCGTAAAACCGCTGCACGGGGCGGGAGCGTTGGGCGGGCTTTTCCCTCCCCCATGCTCCCGCCCAAGGGCTTTGCCCGATAGAACGGCGGCAAAGCCCTTGTGGGGGCGCGGGAGGCAAAGCCCCATGCGTGCCTACATCGCATCAACTATGTTTGGGAGGCTCACAATCTATGAAGAGTAGCTTGGATGCGCGCGTGGAGTGCTGCAATCGCCTTTCGCCTACAGCGGTGAGGGCCAAACGCCAAAAAACGTTGGTCGGTCTGCTGTTTGCTTCCCCATGGATCATCGGTTTTTTGCTTTTCAGCCTTTATCCAATCTGCACATCGTTTTATTATAGCTTTACGGAATTTAACCTGTTCACCTCGCCCCAATGGGTGGGCATGGATAACTTTACGGAATTGTTTAACGATGAAAAATTTTACAAAAGCCTGTATAACACGCTGTATATGGTGATTTTCGCAACGCCTGCCAGCATTGTCTTTTCGCTGCTGCTGGCGGTGCTTCTCAACCAAAGCGTGAAGGGCATGTCGGTTTATCGCACGCTTTTTTATCTGCCCAGCATTGTGCCTACCGTTGCCACATCGCTCTTGTGGCTATGGATTTTGAACCCCAGAACGGGGCTGATCAACTCCTGCCTGCGCATGATCGGCCTTCCGCAGCCAAACTGGCTCATGGATTTGAATTGGACAAAGCCCTCGCTGATCTTGATCGCCATGTGGAGCGTTGGCAGCATGATGGTTATTTTTCTGGCTGCGTTGCAAGACGTGCCGCGCTCGCTGCACGAGGCGGCGGATCTGGATGGCGCGGGTCCCATCAGAAAATTTTTCAGCATTACGCTGCCCTGTATTTCCCCAGTGATCTTTTTTCAGCTGATCATGAACATCATTTATTATTTCCAATACTTTACACAAGCGTATCTGATTATCAGCGGCTCCTCCAGCGGCAGCGGGCTGAACGGAGCCAGCGGAGGCGTGGAAAACTCCATGCTGTTCTATTCCATTTACCTGTTCCACAATGCCTTCTACTTTTTTAAGATGGGGAAGGCCTCCGCAATGGCGTGGATTTTGTTTGTGATTGTGATGATCGTCACTTGGCTCCTTTTTAGGACGCAGAGTAGGTGGGTGTCGTATGGTGATGAATAGCATAAGCATTGGGCAAAAACGAAAAAACCGCAAAAAGGCTTTGACCCATGTGCTGCTGATTGTGTTTTCGTTCGTCTTTTTGCTGCCGTTTCTATGGATGATGATTACATCGCTCAAGAGCATGGAGGAAATCTACCAATATCCACCGCGGCTTCTGCCCTCCGTGCCATATGTGGAGAATTACAGGCTGGCCGTTACCAAAATGCCGTTCTTGCGATACCTGTACAATACAACGGTCATTACGGTGCTGACGGTTGTGGGCACGGTTTGCTCGTCCTCCATGGTGGCGTATTCGATGTCCAAAATCAACTGGGGCGGCAAAAAATATCTGTTTCCGTTCATCGTCGCTACGATGATGATCCCCTCGCAGGTGACGATGATCCCGCTGTACATCATTTACGCCAAGCTACAGCTGGTGGGTACCATTGCTCCGCTGGTGGTTCCTAAATTTTTGGGAGACGCCTATTATATTTTCCTGCTCAGGCAATTTTTCAAAACGATCCCGGATGCGTATATCGAATCTGCCACCATTGACGGCGCGGGCGAAGGCCGCATTTTCGTAAAAATTATGCTGCCGCTATGTAAGCCGGCGCTGGTGAGCGTGGCAATCTTCTCCTTCCTAAACGCGTGGTCGGATTTTATGGGGCCGCTGCTGTACCTAAACAGCGCCGACCAATATACGCTTTCGCTGGGCTTGCAGGCGTTTATGCAAACGCATTTTGTGGAATGGGGCCCGCTGATGGCAGCCTCTGCCATCTTCACGATACCCGTAATCGTTTTGTTTTTCTTTGCGCAAAAGTATTTTATTGAGGGCATTACCATCACGGGTGTAAAGGGATAAGGGCTTGACGCTCCTTTGCCTGCCAACTGCCGAAGGGAAGCCGTATGCATACGGCGCTTTATCCACCCTTGGATGAACGCCCCATGCAGCTGCGATTTTCCGCTAAAAACGAAATAGCCGCCCACCCCGCATCCACCTGCGTGGATGTGGGGCAATTTTCTTGCCACGCATCCGTGCAGGTGGATGCGGGGCAATTTTCTTGCCACGGCCGCCGTTCAATGCTATACTGCAACCAGGAACCCATAGCAGGGGGAGGCGTAGCGCATGAGCGCACCGTGGCGAATGAAAGCACTGTGTCTGGCGGGTCGCATCATACTGGAAAACGGCGGCGAAACCTACCGCGCCGAGGATACAGTGGTTCATATGGCACATTCGCTGGGACTTTGCGAGACCGATGTGTTCGGCGTTCCCAGCGGACTTTTTATTTCCTTTACAGATGAGCAGGGCGAGCGGCAAACGTCGGTCTGCCGCGTATATCCGCGCGACACCAACCTTTCGCGCGTGGACGCGGTGAACCAGCTGAGCCGAAAGCTCGCCGCCGGCGAGCTGGCGCAGGAGGCGCTGGTTGCGGAGCTACAGGCGGCGGAGCAGCTCGGGGAAAACCTGCCCGAATGGCGCGCATCCGTTGTGGCGGCGCTTTCCGTAATGGGCTTTACGCCGATGTTCGGCGGCGGGCCAGTGGATATGGCGGTGGGCGCGGTATGCGCCGCGCTCACACAGCTTGCGCCCAAGATGCTCAAGCGGCTTGGTGGTGGAGGCATTCCCGTGGCGCTGGTGGGAAGCGTGGCGTGTACGCTCATCCCGCTATGGTTTCATCAGGTAACGGGGCTGGGGCTGCCGGACGTGATGATTGCGGGAGCGCTGATGCCGCTGGTGCCGGGGCTGAGCATGACCAACGCCGTGCAGGATCTGCTGCGGGGCGATATGATCTCCGGCGTGGCGCACGGCGCACGCGCGGTGCTCACGGCGGCGTTGGTGGCGGGCGGGGCGTTGATAGGCACGCATCTGTTCCGCCTGCTGGGGGGAGGCGTATGAGCATGTTTTGGGAGATTGTGCGTGTGCTGGCATGCAGCTTTGTTGCTGCCATTGGTTTTGGCGCGTTGCTCCACGCCCCTCAAAAGGCGCTGTGCTGGGGCGGCATCATTGGCGCGGCGGGCTATCTGTGCTACTGGCTGCTGATGACCTATAGCACGAATGAATCTGCCGCCATGTTTGTAGGCGCGCTGTTTGCGGCAACATGTGCGCAGGTGGCGGCGAGGGGCTTGAAGATGATTGCCACGGTCTTTGTTACAATCGCCATCATTCCGCTGGTGCCGGGGCTGGGGCTGTATCGCGCGATGAGCGCGTTTGCGCAGGGGGATATGGCGCAGGGCGCGAGCGTGGCGGCGCACACCATGGCGCTTATTTTGATGATCGCGCTCGGCATCGCCATGGGTACGGCGCTGTTTGGCGCAGGCAGGCGGTTCAAGCGCAGGATGAAGTAAAGAATACAAGCATAAGGATGGGTTGATTGCAAATGTCACAGCTACAAAAAAAAGCCCTGCCGCTATCGGCGGGGCTGTGCAACGCTTCGTTGCTGCTCTATATGGTGTGGTTGCTGCTGCCCGCTGTGCAAACCACGGGCGGGGCGCTCGCGGGCGCGTGTACGGTGGGCTTGTTCGCGCTGGGCGTGCTGCTGGATACCGATGATCTGCGCCGCCAATGGCCGTGGCTGCTCGCGCGCGCGGCATGCGCGGTTGTGCTGCCGCTGCTGCTGTGGCAGTTTCTTGAACGCGGAAGTGAAAACAAGCTGGGCTTTTACGCCCAGCAAGTCATGTTTTGGTATCCGCTCATCTACTGCGCCTACGCGCGCGAGCGCGGGGACGAACGCCTTTGGCGCTACGTAAAGCCTGTGCTGCTAGGCGTTGTGACGCTCACCACGCTCACAACCATCGGCTGGCTTGTGCAAGGCATGCTTCGCGGCGGGCGGGTGTACGCCTATTCGCGCTCGCTGGGCTTTGCCTTGCCGGGGCAAGAGGCCTATCTGAAGGAGCTCATGCTGCGCAACATTGGCGGGTACGATTTTGTATATGCAACCGTATTGCTGCTACCGCTTACCTGCATCGCCATTCAAGCGGCGCGGGGGTGGAAGCGCGTCGGCTTTAGCGCGCTGCTCTGCGCGCAGGCGGTGATGGTGGTGCTCTCCCAATATACCTACGCCATGGTGTTTACGGCGGGCATTTTGGCCGCCGAGGCGGTTGCCGCCATCCTCCGCGCCGCCTCGCGCGGGCGAATGAAGCTAGGCGTGTCGCTGCTATGGGGGCTTGTGCCCATAGCGGCTGTAGCGCTGCTGCACAGGCCGCTGCTTGGGTGGGCGGCGGCGCTATGTGAGCAGGTTGGGTTTACAAGCTTTGCCTTTAGCCTGAATCAGCTGCTGGTAGCGCTGGAGGGCGGCGTTACGGAGGATACGGCACGCCTTTCCCACTACCTGCTTGCGCTGGAGGGCATTGCCCGTTCGCCGTTCCTTGGCAGCATGCTTGGCGGGGAAACGTTTCTAAGCCAGCACAGCGACTTGCTGGATTTGTTTTCCGGCATGGGTGTGATTGGCGCGGCTGGCGTTGGCGGCATGATCTGGCTCATGGGGCGCGGAAGCCTTCGCGGGGTGCGCGCCTGCCCCTACCGGGCACAGCTGGCGGTGCTAGCGTTGGCGTTTGCCGCTACGGCGCTGCTGGGCACGGTGGTCTACAGCCGCGATGTCATGCTGGTGGCTGCGGTAGGAACGGCGCTTGTGCTTAGGGACGGGCAAAAAGCTCGCTCAACGCATGGTATGGATAGTGCAGACTGCCCGCCACATTGACGTTTACACATTTTCCCTCGTAGAGATTCACGCCCTTTGCAAGCCCCGGGTCTTTTTTGCAGGCGGCTTCCAGCCCCATATTGGCCATCATCAGGCCGTAGCGCAGGGTCGTGTTGGAAAGCGCGATGGTGGAGGTTCGCGGCACAGCGCCCGGCATATTGCCTACGCAGTAATGCACAATGCCCTCTTCGATATATACAGGCTGATCATGCGTGGTGGTGCGCGAGGTTTCGCAGCAGCCACCCTGATCAATGGCAATATCCACGATAACCGCGCCTTTTTTCATCAGCTTGAGGTGCTCGCGGCGCACCAGCTTCGGCGTGGAAGCGCCTGGAATCAGCACCGAGCCAATCACCAAATCTGCCTCCGCAAGGCATTTGCGGATGTTCGCCTCGGTGCTGTAGAGCGTGGTGACCGAGGCTCCAAACACATCCTCTAGGTAGGAGAGGCGGTTGAGGTTCACATCCAGCAGCATGACCTGCGCATCCATGCCAACGGCTGCTTTTGCCGCATAGGTGCCCGCAATGCCGCCGCCGATGATCACAACCTTGCCGCGCTCCACACCGGGCACGCCGCCAAGCAGCAGACCGCGACCCCCGAATGGGCGCTCCAGATACTTTGCCCCCTCCTGAATGCTGAGGCGCCCCGCGATTTGACTCATGGGGCGCAGGCAGGGCAGGTTGCCCTCCGCGTCCTCGATGGTTTCGTAGGCAACCGCGCGAACGTTGCGCTCAAGCAGCGCGTCCGCCAAGGGCTTATTGGGCGCGAGGTGCAGGTAGGTAAACAAAAGCTGCCCGCTGTGCAGGAGCGGATATTCCTCCGCCTCCGGCTCTTTGACCTTCACGATCATCTCGCAGGCCTCATAGACTTCCTTTGCCGTTTGACAGATGATTGCGCCGTTTTCGCGGTATTCCTCATCGGTGAAGCTTGCGCCCTCCCCGGCGTGCGCCTCGCAAAAAACCTGATGCCCGCCCTTGACAAACGCGGCCACGTTATCCGGCGTGAGGCCGACGCGGTACTCGTGGTTTTTGAGCTCTTTTAGCGTTCCAACATTCATTGCCACAACTCCTTTTGTGTTCATATCCGCCGCCGTACAGCCGCGTGCGATGGACTAGCGCTGTATGCGAATAAGCGAATCATACCACAGCGGGAGGGCGTGAGCAAGAATTTTACGCGCGGGGGCAAGGCGCGGCGCATCCTTAAAGGAAGCATATCAAATAGGCTAACATCCTCGAATATGCAATTCACTACACTTAACCGCTCAAATTACTCTTTTCATATTGCATTTGTCTCTTCTTTGTTGTATACTGACACTGTGATTCCATTTCAAAAGCAGGGAGGCGCATTATGAAAATCGCTATTTGCGAGGATGACGGCAGCGACCGCGATCTGTTGCATCGGCAGCTCGCGCAGGCGATACAAGACCTGAATGTAAACGCAGAGGTTGAGGCATTCCAAACCGCCGAGCAGCTTTTGAAAGCAGCGGAAAAAACGTATTTCTCCATCTTTTTTCTTGACATTCTGCTTCCTGGCCTATCCGGCATGGACGCGGCGCTCAAGCTACGGCAGTTGGGCAACTACGCCCCGGTGATTTTTACAACCGTCACCCGCGACTATTTAGCGCAGAGCTACACGGTGTGGGCTGTTCATTACCTCGTTAAGCCGATTGAGGAAAGCGAAATCAAGGAAGCGCTCTCCAGGGCGCTTCGGGTGCTGGATGTCAAGGAAAAAACGCTGGAAATCACCGTTGCGCGCCACACGGAATACATCCCCTACTCCGATATTTACTACATTGAAGGCAACAATCGCAACTGCTTGGTTCACACCCGCACCGGTACCTATAACCCCTACAATTCGGTACAGGGCATGTTTGCATCGCTGAATGATAGTCGCTTTTGCCACAGCCACCGCAGCTATGTGATCAACCTCGATCATGTGCTCACAGTTCTGCGCGGCAAGGTTGCCATGCGCGATGACGCGCTGCTTCCCATTCGCCGGGGCGCCGATAGCGAGGTGCGCCGTGCTTGGGAGGATCATCGCTTTGAAGTGGTAAACGGAAGGGAGTAGCATATGCTGCAAGATAACCCCCTGCTCTATGCGGTCAGCATACTCGTAGCGGATACTCCTTGGTATGTGGTGGCTTGCGTACCGTTTTTGCGTCAGGCGCGCTTCTCCAAATGGATCGTATTCCTCATCGCTGCTGGCAGCGTGCTGCTCAAAGCCGTTAGCGCGGGGTTGCTGATGTTTTTTCTTCCGGATCATTGGCGCGATTGGAACTTCGTTCACTATATAGCACATTTGCTGCTGGTGCTCCTCTGCTATTTCGCGGCTTTTCAACTCACCCCGGCAAAGCTGACCTATACCTTGCTTTTTTTGCAAGCGATTTCCACCACCGTCAACTTCACCGCAAGCGCCGTGGTGGCGTGGCTCTATCCCGGCGTTTTGATCAGCATGGCCACAACGCCCGCCTATACCATAGCCATGGTCATTGGCAACGTCATTGCGCTTCCTATTGTTTGGCGATTCTTTCAGGGTCGTCTCAGCGATGCCTTTGAGGAGCTGACCGCAAAAAGCCTATGGTTGATGTGCCTGCCGCCGCTGCTGTTTTTGTTCCTGAATCAGTTCTTTGTTACCAGCATCCAAAAAACGGGGCTGCCGACCGATAGCGTCTCCATTTTGACTTTGATCATTTTAGTTACCGGACTCATCACCTATTATATCAGCCTGCGCCTCCTGCTGGATAACGCCCGCCACCTGCATACCGAGAACGAGATTCAAACCCGTATGGCCTTGCAAGCGCAGAACTACGAAAACCTTACGCAAAGCATCTCTGCCGCACGCGCGGCACGCCATGATCTGCGCCATCATCTGAATGTGATTCGCGGTTTTTCCATGCGCGATGATAAGGCCGGCCTGCTTGCCTATCTAGATGAGTTCAGCGCGGCTCTGCCGGTGGATAACACCCCCGACTGGTGCGAAAACCACGCGGTCAACGCCCTGCTCCGGCATTACCTTTCCATGGCGGCAAGCGCGGGGGTCGCGCTGGATGTCAAGCTCAACCTGCCCGCTGGGGCAGGCGTGCCAGACACTGAACTGTGCATCGTCTTTGGCAACATTTTTGAAAACGCCGCCGCCAGTGCCGCCGCGTACGGCAAAGGCGCTTACCTGCGCGCCAGATGTGAAACCAGCGTTGCCGATATTGTGCTCACCGTGGAAAACAGCATCGGCGTAGCCACCGTGCATGGGGAAGGGATAGGGCTTAAAAACGTGGAAATCGCCGCTAAAAAGCTGGACGGCAGCGCCCGTTTTCAGGAAAAGGACGGCGTGTTTCTGAGTAGGGTTCTACTGATGAAATTGACATGATGCATGACTGGAAAGGATGTGGGAGAAAGATCACCGCAATTTGAGAAGAGCATGGTACCCTTTCGCCCCGCGAAACAAGACTGTCCTTACTTTGAATCAGGAGGTGTAAGCACATGAAAAAGAGGTTTCTATTTCTTGCTTTGTTGCTCATTTCACTCACGCTGCTGCCGACGCTGGCCATGGCCGAAAACACCATGTGGGTGGTCACCCCGAACGGCAAATCCGTGAATATGCGTGTTGGTCCGTCCATGGATGACGCAGTGCTAACGCGCGTGCCCTTTTCCGGCATTGTCGACGTGATCTATGACCTGCTGGACTCCTCGTACCTGCACTGCGAATACAAGGGATACAACGGCTATATTCAATCCCGGTATCTAGCGGATTACGAGCCCGAGTGGCCCGATCCCCCGTCGCCGAACCCCACCAAAAAGCCTACCCCTTCCACGCCTCACGAACAAGGCATCTCCTATAACAAATTCAAGCCCGCGCTTTACTTGGCTTCCGTTGTGCCCTCCAACCCTTCCTCCTTTGTCAACATGCGCTGGGCGCCCAACAAGAGCACCAAGGTTCAGCAAATTTATTACAACGCTCAAACGCTGCTGGTGATTGCTGAAAACGGAACATGGAGCCAGGTATACGATATGGAAAACCACAAAAGCGGCTTCATGATGAGCAGCTTCCTGCGCTACTACGCCCCTTATGACGATGGCGCTATCGGGCTGGTGGGGCCGGAGGGCGATAATTAACGGCAACCGATCTGAACTGAGAAAGGAGTTTTACTATGAAAAAAGGAATTGCCCTTCTTCTCTGTATCCTACTGCTAGCGGGGTCGGCATGCGCCGAAGTCGTCCTTCTCAAAACCCCCTTCGAGGGCGTGGAGTTGACCTTGGACGCACCCGAAAACACAACAGTGGAACAATCCATCGATAACGAGATGGTCATCATCCACGTCAGCTATCTTGAAGAAAGCACGGCTGATTACCACATCATTTTGGCAAAGAGCGATTTGGAGGGCATTGAAGGCCGCTCCTTGGCCGATCTGACCGATGCGGAAGTCACGCAGCTTGCCGCCTCCTCCGCCAACGAAATGGAGGACTACAAGTTTTATACCGACGTGCTGGAGAACGGCATGACGTTCCTTGTGCTGGATGAAGCGGGTGACAAGGACGAGCAGGCTGGCGTGTACACGTTGATTCAAGGCTATCTGCTGGGCGTGCGCAGCGATTACCACGAAAGCGACAAGACAATCACCCAACAGGATTATCTCAACACCATCGATCTGCTTGGCAGAATGACGCTCACCGTGAAATAAGCAAGCCGCGCTTTTCTAGCGCTGGCTATGGATGGCTTCTCACTTGATTTTAGGAGGTTTTCGCATGAAAAAGTGGATGGCGCTGGCAACTATTCTTGTTCTGGTTTTCTCCTGTGCATTGGCAGGCGCGGAAGCGGCACCCGATGTTTCCGAATATGTTGCATCCAACGGCTACGACCTTTTGTACGTGACCGATATCTTTATCAACGAGGATAGCGAAATGGACGCGGCTGGCGATAAGGTGGTCTATGTTCAGGGCTGCTTTGGAACCATTGATATGTCCAAGGGCGAAGCAGAGGCCGCCAATATCGGCTTTGACGAAAACGACACCTTTACCTTAAGCCTTGCGAAGGACTGTGTGGTGCTCATGCCCAAGGATTGGACAAACCCCGTGGAAAACGTGCAGATCGATGATCCGCAGCTTTGGTGTGAAGCACTGATGGAAGCGGCGGCAAAGGCTTCCTTTGAAAAGCCCGATGGCCTCGATTTCTACGCGACGTTTGAGTTCAATGAAGCGGACGAGCTAACAAAGCTAACGTACAATTACCTTCCGTGATTCACGCGCAGCTGGGTTCATTGAAAAATGAACCCAGCTTTTTTTAATGGAAAGAAAAAAAACCGGCTCAGCTGGCGGCTAGGACGCATGCAATTCCTCTTTGTGCCCCAAAGCCGCGCCGCGCGTGCATTCCTCTTGAATTTTTACAACAAACAGGGTATACTATCCAAGAACCATACAACATGCAACAACTGCTTCGCCATGCATGGTCTTTCGTGCTCCCAATGAAAAAAAGGAGGATTCCCATTTTATGAAGCTTTCTGTTTTTAACCCTGTGCTGGCCGGCCAGCCTTTTGAGGCGGCCATGAAGTACTTGGCCGATAGCGGCGTGCAGGCTGTGGAGGTCGGCTGCGGCGGCTTTCCCGGCAAGGCGCACTGCGACCCTGCGGTACTTCTCAACGACGAGAACAAGCTTGACGCCTTCAAGCGCGTGTTTGCGGACAACCATCTGGAAATCTGCGCGTTGAGCACGCACGGCAACCCCGTGCACCCCGACCCGGAAACCGCAAAGCGCTTCCGCGACGATTTTGCGGGCGCGGTGCTGCTGGCCGAGCGGCTTGGCGTAAAGCGCATTATTGGCTTTAGCGGCTGCCCCGGCGGCTGTGCGGAGGATAAAACGCCCAACTGGGTCACCTGCGCGTGGCCGGACGATTATCCCAAGATTTTGGATTATCAGTGGAACGAGGTGCTCATCCCCTACTGGCGCGAAGCGACCGCCTTTGCCGCCGCGCATGGCATTGAGAAAATCGCGCTGGAAATGCACCCGGGCTTCTGCGTCTATAACCCCGAAACCCTGCTGCGCCTGCGTGATGCGGTAGGGCCGCTGATTGGCGCGAACTTTGACCCCAGCCACCTGTTTTGGCAGGGCATCGATCCGGTTGCGGCCATCCGTTCCATGGGCGAGGCAATCTATTTCTTCCATGCAAAGGATACCAAGCTCGATCCCGTCAACTGCCCCGTCAACGGCGTGCTGGATACCAAGAGCTTCACGCGTGAGAGCGAACGCAGCTGGATCTTCCGCAGCGTTGGCTATGGGCATGATATGATGCTGTGGAAGGATATCGTCAGCGCTCTGCGCATGGTCGGCTACGATGACGTGCTCTCCATTGAGCATGAGGATAGCCTGATGAGCGTCAACGAGGGGTTGCAGAAGGCCATTGCCTTCCTCAAGCAGGTGCTGACCTTTGAAAGCAAAAACACCGATGTATTTTGGGCCTAAGCCCGCAAAGCGGGCGTTACAACCCACTGCGGCTTTGCCGCAGTGAAAGGGAGGAACGCAATGGCAAGACTTTTCGGAACCGACGGCGTGCGTGGCATCGCCAATAGCGAGCTCACCTGCGAGCTCGCCTTCCGGCTTGGGCAGGCGAGCGCTTACGTGCTGGCAAGCGACGTGCGCCGCCCCACCATTTTGGTAGGGCGCGATACGCGCATCAGCGGCGAAATGTTGGAAAGCGCACTTGTTGCGGGCATTTGCAGCGTAGGCGCACGCGCTGTGCTGGTGGAGGTGCTGCCCACCCCCGCCATCGCCTACCTCACCCGCTACTATGAGGCCGACGCGGGCGTAGTGATCAGTGCCAGCCACAACACGGTTGAATACAACGGCATCAAGTTCTTCGATAAAAACGGCTACAAGCTGCCCGATGCCGTGGAGGACAGAATTGAGGAGATCGTGCTAAACGGCATGCCTGCCGAGGAAGAGCCGCCCGTGGGCGAGCGCGTGGGCAGACCCGTGCGCCAGCGTAACGCAACGCGCCGCTATGTGGATTTTGTGAAGGAAACCACCGGCGCGCGGCTGGATGGCCTGCACGTGGTGCTGGATTGCGCGCAGGGCGCGAGCTACGAGGTTGCGCCGCTGGTGTTTAAGGAGCTTGGCGCAAAGGTAAGCTGCTACTATCACGAGCCGGATGGCACCAATATCAACGACAATTGCGGCTCTACCCACCCCCGCCGCCTGTGCGAGCTGGTACGCGAGCTTGGCGCGGACGTGGGCTTTGCCTTTGACGGCGACGCGGATCGCCTAATGGCTGTGGACGAGCGCGGACAGCTCATCAACGGCGATCAGGTGCTTGCCATGCTCGCGCTGTACCTAAAGGAGCAGGGGCGCTTGCGTCAAAGCACCGTGGTAGCCACCGTGATGAGCAATATGGGGCTTGACATCGCGCTGAAAAAGAACGGCGTCAAGCTGGAAAAAACCAAGGTGGGCGATCGGTACGTGCTGGAAAAAATGCTCGCAGACGGCTTTGTGCTTGGTGGAGAGCAGAGCGGGCACATCATTCTGCTGGATTACAACACCACCGGCGATGGATTGGTCACCGCCGTGCAGCTCATCAGCGCCATGGTCAAGGCGCAGCAGCCGTTGAGCCGCCTTGCCAGCGTCATGCAGATGATGCCTCAAAGCCAATATGCCGCCAATGTGGACGATAAAAAGAAGTACGACTTTGAAAACAATGAAAAGATCAGCAAAACAATTGCCGAGCTTGAAGCGAAGTACAAGGATAAGGGGCGCATCGTGGTGCGTGCCAGCGGCACAGAGCCGCGCGTGCGCGTGATGATCGAGGGGCCTGATCAACGCGAGATGGACAAGGATGTTTATATGCTCAGCAAGCTGATTGAAAAGGAATTGGCGTAAGCGGCGGGGGGCAGATAGGGCTTATACTAATCTAAGTCTAAAA
>JAVVVJ010000060.1:0-16414 GCA_036652695.1 Clostridia bacterium
GATCTCCCTCTTCACCGAAGGCCGAAATTAGCCATGGATCAAGCCCTGCGCCGCATGCTTATGCGCTGGCGGGCAGCAAAAAAGAGGCGCTCCGCGCCTCTTTTTTGCTGCTGCTTATGCTATCCTTTTGCGTTATCTGCCTACATGCTTGCGCATATGGCTCAGGGCGTTTTTTTCCAACCGGCTCACCTGCGCCTGTGAGATGCCAATTTCCCCCGCCACCTCCATCTGCGTGCGCCCTTGGAAAAACCGAAGCTTCAAAATATGCTTTTCGCGCTCGCTTAGGCGGCTCATGGCTTCCTTTACGCCGATTTCATCAAGCCAAGCGTTGTCCGGGCGCTTTTCATCCGTGATTTGATCCATGATGTACAGCGCGTCACCGCCATCGTTATACACCGGCTCAAACAGGCTTACGGGGTCCTGTATCGCCTCCAGCGCGAAAACCACGTCCTCACGCGGAAGGTGCAGCTCCATTGCAAGCTCGGTCACGTTTGGCTCACGCCCCAGCCTTTCGGAAAGCGCGTCGCGTGCCTTGAGCGCCTTATAGGCGATATCCCTCAGGCTTCGGCTCACCCGGATCGCGTTGTTATCCCGCAGGTAGCGGCGGATTTCGCCGATGATCATCGGCACCGCATAGGTCGAAAAGCGGACGTTCTGCGTTACGTCAAAATTATCCAGTGCCTTGATCAGACCGATGCATCCCACTTGAAACAGATCGTCCACGTTCTCGCCCCGGTTGCCAAACCGTTGAAGGATGCTGAGCACCAGCCGCAGGTTTCCACGGATAAACTCCTCGCGCGCGCCGAGATCGCCGCCGTGTACAAGCGGGAAAAGCTCACGCATGCGCTCGTTCGTAAGCACGGGCAAAGTGGAGGTATCTACTCCGCAAATTTCTACCTTGTTAATCGCCATGTTGCTCCCCCTCCGCATATAGGCTTGTACAGGGAGTATGGGTTTGGAGCGCGCGTTTTATGCCAGCTCGACCCTATGGGACAAACATTGCGAAAACCTGACAGAAAAAAGGAATTTCGCTGCTGCGCGGCGAAGAGAAATGGCAGATGGAAGCATTTTCCGATTCGTTAAAAGGGGGGAACGCGGTATGACCGCCGAAATGGAGGCCTTGCGCGAAAAAATAGCGCAGGCCAATCAAATTGTATTTTTGGGAGGCGCTGGCGTCAGCACGGAAAGCGGCATTCCGGATTTTCGCAGCGCACACGGCTTATACCACGCCGCCGAGGGTCGCAGCTATGAGGAAATGCTGTCCATCGGCTATTTTATTGGACGCACCGATGCCTTTTGGGATTTTTTTCGCAACGTAATGCTCTACCCCAAGGCGCAGCCCAATCCCGCGCATTTTGCGCTGGCGCGCTTGGAACGGCAGGGAAAGCTTCAAAGCGTGCTCACCCAAAACATCGACGGCCTTCATCAGCTGGCGGGCAGCCAGCGGGTGTTGGAGCTGCACGGCACGGTGTACCGCAATTCCTGCCTAAAATGCCACCGTGTCTACAGCCTTGGTGACGTGCTCGCGCAGCGCGGCACGCCGCATTGCACGGCCTGCGGCGGCACGCTTCGCCCCGATATTGTGATGTACGGTGAACCGCTGGATCAGCAGGTGCTTGCGCAGGCCGTGAGCGCCGTTACGCATTGTGACCTGCTCATTGTGGGCGGCACCTCGCTTGTGGTGCATCCTGCCGCCAGCCTTGTTACCTATCGCCGCCACGGCACGGAGCTGGTGCTCATCAACCGTGAGGAAACGCCCTACGATGGTCAAGCCAGCCTTGTCATCCGCCAAAACATCGCCCATGTGCTGGATTTGACGATCCCCAACGATAAAGGAGAATGCGTATGAGCCGTTGGCTATGCGGGGGCTTTGCCCTGCTACTATGCGCGGTGCTGGCGCTTGGCGCTTGCGCGGCGGCAGAGGATGGTTTTTTGGTGACAGATGACGCGACCGCCGCAGTCGCACCCACCGTACCCACCGCGCCCACCGTGCCCGCCAGCGGGCAGGAAGGCGGCGTGACCATTATCGTAAGCGGCGGGGAAAAAGCGCCCTCCGCGGGCACGGCCGCCAACGACGCTCCCGCCGGGGAGGCCGAGGCGCGTGATCCCGTGCTGGACGCGGAGTACGAACAGGCGCTTGGCGATTTGCAATCCGGCGCGCTGATCGATGCGCTCAACGCCTTTGCCAGCATTGGCAGCTACCGTGACGCCGTATCGTGGACGAACTATCTCTCCGCTCAGCTCAGCTATCTGCGCAATGATCCGCGCACCGCCGCCGAGGGCTTTGCCGCGCTTGGCCATTTTGCGGACGCGGAATATCAAAAGCGGCTCTGCGTGCTCATGCAGCTGCACCGCTGCTATCAAAGCGACAAATTTGGCTATGTAACTTTAAGCGGCGAGGTGCGCATCCCTCCCGCTTATGATTGGGCGGAGCGCGTATTTCGCGAGGAGAGCCGCGCGCCTGTGATCGCTGGTGACCCCGTCAGTCAAGAAAACAGCCTTTTGCCCGTAGCGCTGGTGTTTTCTGGCACAGTGGAAACCACCGCGGTCGATATCGTGCCCGTAGCAGGCAAGTATGGCCTTTTGCGCCGCGATGGCACGCTTATAGTGCCCACCGAATATGACGAAGCGCTCTGGACGCGCAGCGGCGTTGCCGCCATGCGTTTGGGCAAGAAGGTGACGCTTTACAACCTAGTCACAGGCGAGCGCCTTGGCGATGGCTATGACGAAGTAGGCGCTTTGAGCGAGGGGCTGATCCCCGTGCGCTCCGGCGAGCAATGGGGCTACCTGAACGCTTCTGGCGAGCTGCTGCCCGGGGGCTTGCAATGGGATAGCGCCCTTGCCTTTTCCCAAGGGCTTGCGGGCGTGAGCAAAGGCGGCAAGGCGGGCTTCATCAATGCCTCGGGCGACGTTGCCATTGCGCTACAGCATCAAGACGTTCGCCCCTTTGGCGAGGGGCTGGCCGCCTACCGCAGCAAGAACCGCTGGGGCTTTCTCAACCGCTCCGGCGAAACGGTGATTGAGCCTGCCTATGCGGATGCCGGCAGCTTTCAGCAGGGTGCCTGCGCCGTCAAAAAAAGCGGCAAATGGGGGCTGATCAATGCGCAAAACGAGCTTGTGCTCAAATACAAATATGACGAGATCACGCCCTTTGATCCCATTTTTCACCGCGCATGGGTTCGCAGCAACAAGCTTTGGGGGCTTGTCAACAATGATGGAACGGTCATTGTGAAACCGAGCTGGGCGAGCTATACCCCCTTTGGCGCGGAGGGAATGAGCCGCGTTAGCTACCGCGGCAAATATGGTTATATGGATAGCTTGGGCGTCACCCGCATTGCCAACCAATACGAGCAGGCCGCGCCCTTTTCCGCTGGCTATGGCGGCGTTTTGACCGAAGCCGGGCAGGTAGAATACCTCAACCGGTTTTCGCGCGGCTTCGCCATTGATAGCGATGTACCCACCGAGGCGCTTTGCGGCTTTCTGGAAGCCCGCAAGATCACCCCTCAAACCAAAGTCGTCCTAGATGAAAACGGCGTGGAAACAACCGTGACTCACTACACCCTCACCTATGCCCTCTACCCGCAGGGAAAATAACATAACCGTAAAATAAACCAAAGCATCCCCTTTCGCGTCTAATAAGTAACAGACACGAAAGGGGATGCTTTGATGATGAAGCGAACGGCAAACCGACAGGAGCGGCCATGGAGAGTGGGGCAGCGGCACCGCTGGTGCATTCGCCGGGAAGTATGGAGCTACATGAAACGGGGATTGCCGATTTCAGCGATATAGGGACAGCCAGCTTTCGCGCACCGCGTCCCATGAATAGCGCTGGGGAAACAGCGCGCGCTGCTGGGGCGTAAGCGGCTGGAGCGCGCCATCCATCGCGCGCTCCACCAGCGCGGGGATTTCGTCAAAGCCGCTGAACTGCGCAAGCGTTATGCCCATTTCCGCGAGCTGCGGGTAGGGCAGCCACGCGCCCTTGATCACCGCCGCGCCAGCGTACAGGTATTCCTGCATGCTGGCTGAAAACGCGTCTGTTTGAATCGCCAGCACAAACAGGTCGGCAGCCGAGCGCAGCAGCGCGCTTTCGACCGCGTCCATAAAGCGGGTCAGCACCACGGTTTGGCAAGGAAGCTTCGCGGCTTGCTCCTGTACGCGGCGCGTGTAGGCCGCATCGTCCTCACAATACGTCATTTGCAGCACGAGGGTCATGCGCTCCAGCCGTTCCCGCGCAAGCTTGCCCAGCTGCTCCAGCACTGGCAGCTGCTGCTGCGCTGAGGACGCGCTATACCCCACGCACACCGTAAAGCGTTCTGGCGCGATGCCAAAATGCGCCTTGCAGGCGGCCTGATCATGGGTTTTGTGCACGCGATCGATATCCGCAAAGCCGGTCTGGCCAAAATAAAGCAAGGTGGTCTTTTGCGCGACCGCCTCGCCGTACACGCGGCGAATCTGTTCGACGTTGCTTTGGTTATGCACGGAGATGGAATGGCAGCGCAGGAGATACTTTTGCATCAGCTTCAGCTCCTTAGCGCTGGAGCGCAGCAAATCGCTGCCCCAAAACCCGCACGACCAGCACGCGCCGAAGCGCCGCGCCACCCGCCACCCTAGCGCCAGATCTCGCTGGGAAAGGTAATGGTTGTGTACGATATCAAACGGACCCAGCGCCATGAGGCCGCGCGCGTTCAGCGCGACCCTCGCCCACATGCGCACGCGCGGGATATGCCGGATCACCGGCAGCGTATGTGCGTCGTGGTATACGGTCACGCCGTTCTCGCGGTAAAACGCATCGAACTTGCCGCTGTCGCCCCAAATGGGGAAGAGCGTCACCTCATACCCTGCCGGAAGCAGCAGGTATTGCATAAAGCGCATCGTCCAAAGGCTATCCGCGTCCGCAAGCATCAGGACGCGTTTTTTTTGATCATTCATGGCCGCTGCCCTCCGTGCCGTTCTTGTGGCTAGAGCGTTCGCGCATCGCTTGTATAATTTGCAGTACGGTTTCCCACAGCATTTTGCATTCGTTTCGGAACAGCACAAGCGCCAACCCAAGCAAGCCAAGCAACAGCAGGTATTTTGCCGTGCCCGCGAGCCACAGGTTGCCAAACGAGGCCGCCAGCATCAGCCCGATGGTATAGGCAAGGTAGCGATATTGGTAGATGACTTTATAATATCGTTCGCCGATGATCGTGCGCAATAGCAGGATCAAGATAGCGGAAAGGCCAGACGCGAGCGCCGCGCCCGCCATGCCCATCAGCGGAATCAAGAGATAGCAAAGCGCGATGTTGAGCAGCACGGACAGCAGGTAGATCAGCGTCGTCCAATGCGATTTTTTGGCAATTTGAATGCCCATGCCCGTTGTTTCGCCAAGGCAGTAGCAGATGGGCGCAAGGAACAGGAACGGAAAGAAGATCACCGAGCTGCGGTAATCCTTGCCCAGCAGCATGAACACCGGGGTTTGGCAAAGCGTAATCGCAAGCCCGAAGAGCGTCAGCAGGCAGGCCATCAGCTTATGCACGGTAAAAAAGCGATGATTTTCATCGTTATGGTAATTTTCAAACACATAGGGCGCCCAATAGGCGTTAAAGCCCGTTTGAATGATGTTGATAGAGGCGGCAAGGCCAAGGGCGCTGCCGTAGATCGCCGCCGCGTCCATGCCAAGCAAGGAGCGCAAAACCAGCTTGCTCAGATCCCCGTTAAGCACGGTGAGCACCGCCAGCGGCACCAGCGGCATCGCAAACACCATCAGCTCCCGCCGATAGGGCTTTGTAGCCTCCTTCAAAGTGCGCGGATCAAAGCGGTTGCGCTGAATCACAACGCATACCAGCGTGAACAGGGCGGTGAGCACCGTCAGGCTCAGCAGCGCCACCTTGCCCGATACCCCCGCGATGCCCACGGACAGGTAGGCAATCTTGGTGAGCAACGCGTAAACCACACCTTGGATGGTATAGAGCTTTGCATTTTGCTCCATGCGGTAGCAAAGCGACAGAAACCGGAACACCACCAAACAAAAGCTGTACAGGCATAGGCACAGAAACACGCCGATATCCGGCTTGTCCACGATCTGCACGCTGATTTGCGGCCAAAAGCAGAACAGCGCCGCCGAGGACAGGATGCTAAAGCCCAGCGGAATGATGGCGCAGAAAGTGAGCAGGCTCTTGCGAGAGGCTCCGCATGGAGGCTCGCGGTAAAAGCGCACGAACGCCTGATCCAGCCCTAGGTAGCAGATAGAGCTGATCAAGGAGGCGAAGGTGCCGAACATGCTTACTTTGGCCAGCTCGCTTGGGATGAACAGCCGTGTGGCAATGGGCGAGGCGATAAAGCCAAGGAAGAAGCTGATCCATGTCGTCATGGAAAAACCGGCCATGTTCTTTAGAAATTTTTTCTTGGACTGTTGCATTGCGGTACGGGCAAAGCCCGCGCTCCCTTCAGCGGATGGTGGCGGCTCAGGCGTGCGGAGACTCACGCGGAATAAAAACGGAAAACGCGGTTTCCTCATCGCCGCTTTGCAGCGAGATTGACGCGCCATACTCGCCAAGCGTTTGGCGCACGATATGCAGACCCATGCCATGCCCCTCGCCCTTGCTGGAAACGCCCGCCTCAAAGATGCGCTCCCGCATTTCCAAAGGGACGAGCGCGCCGTTGTTGCGCACGGTGATGGTAAAGCCGCGCAGCTCCTCTGCAGCCGTCAGGCAAATCCTTGGCGCGGCGGCGGCGATAGCGGCATCCATGGCATTATCCAGCAGATTGCCAACCACGCAGCAAAGCTCCCAAGGCGGCACGGAAAGCCCCTCAAGCGCGGAATGAATTTCCAGTGTCAACGCAATGCCGCGCTCCTCACACGCCGCGCTCTTTACCTGCAAAAGCGCGTTAAAGGCGGTCATACGCGTGCGCAGCACCTTGGATACCGTGTGCAGGCGCTCGTAGACGCGCTCTAGGTAGCCGGTGGCCTCGCTGTATTCCTCCATCTCCATGAGGCTGTAAACCACTTGGATATGATTGAGAAAATCGTGGCGCTGCTCACGCAGCTTTAGGTTGAGCCGATCCATCTGCTCATTGGTGGTTTGCAGCTCGTTGATGATCCGTTCGCGGCGGCGGGTAAGCAGCGCCTCCTGAATATCAATCAGCGCGCCCCAGCCCGCCATGAACGCGCCCACAATGGCGATGAGCTGCAAATAAAACAGGTTATCCTTGCTGATGTCTACCAGCACCACGTATAGCACAAAGCTCAACACAGCCACAAGCTGGATGGCGTTGACAACAATGGCGTAAAGGGTGGCCTTGCCTATATCAGGCCTTGGGCGTTGCTTGGTGGGGGTCATGGCTGTTTGCAAATCTCCGTTCATGGCGCTGCTTTAGCTTTGCCTCATGCCCTTGTTCCGTGGGGCGGTAGTAGGTAACACGCTCATAGCCCTGGGGCAAATAGGTCTGCGAAACGAAATGCCCAGGGTAATCATGCGGGTACAGATAACCGGGGGTTGCCGCATGCGGCAGGGAATAGCTCTGGTCGCGCAAGTAGGAAGGCACGGCGCTGAAATCGCCCTTTTGCGCATCCGCCATAGCGGCTTCCAATGCCGATACGACGCTGTTGCTCTTTTCCGCTAACGATACGGCAATGATCGCCTGCGCAATGGGTATGCGCGCCTCCGGCATGCCCACAAACTCCAGCGCCGTTACGGCGGCCTGCGCTTGCAGCATAGCCAGCGGATCGGCCAGACCCACATCCTCGCTTGCGTGTACCACAATGCGCCGCACAATCAGCTTGGGATCAACGCCCGCGTACAGCATTCGGCTATACCACAGGAGCGCGGCATCCGGGTCGCTGCCGCGCATGCTCTTGATAAAGGCGGAGAGCATGTCGTAATACAGATCCTCATCCAGCTTGAGCATCGGCTTTTGCACGCTCTCCTGCGCGGCGGCAAGCGTGAGAAGGCGAAACGGCTTGCCCGTGGCGGGATCTGGCTCCTCGGCGGTGGTCAGATACCCTAGCTCCAACGCGCCTAGCGCCGTGCGCACATCTCCACCCGCGACCCGCGCGATATAGCGCAGAGCGCCGTCCTCACACCGCACGTCGCTTAGGCCATAGCCGCGCTCGCGATCTGCCAGCGCGTTTTGCAACGCGCAAACCACATCGTCCGTGGTGAGGGGGTTAAATTGAAACACGCGGCAGCGGCTCACAATAGCGGGCGTCATGCTCGCCATGGGGTTCTCCGTGGTGGAGCCGATGAAACGGATGAGCCCGCTTTCAATGGCGGGCAGAATGCTATCACTTTGGGATTTGGACCAGCGGTGGCATTCGTCCAGCAGCAGATAGGTGGCTTTTCCGTAGCGCGTGCGGCGTTCCTCGGCCTCCTTGAGCACCTTGCGCACATCTGCCACGCCGCTGGTAACGGCGTTGAGCTTTTCAAAGGCGCTATCCGTCATGCGGGCGATGATGCACGCGAGCGTCGTTTTTCCGCATCCGGGCGGCCCCCAGAAGATGCTGCTTTGCAGGCGATCTGCCTGTATGGCGCGGCGCAGCAAGCGCCCCTCGCCCAGCAGGTGAGCCTGACCCAAAAATTCCTGAAGCGTGCGCGGGCGCATGCGGTCTGCCAGCGGGGCTTGCGTGGCCTGCTCTTTCGCGCCGCTCCACAGGTTTTGCTGTTCAAAATCGTTCATCGCGCGTTCCTATTACAGGGTAACGCTGACAGCCGCGCCGTCTTCGCTGATGGAAAACATGGCGGGCGTGCTGCCCAGCGCAAGCATGGCATGCACTGTTGCAATGCCCAGATCAAGCCCGCCCGCGAGGGCTGGGCTCTTCACACGCAGCACCAAAACGCCCTCCGGCTCATAGCGCGTGCGCCATGGCTGCTTGTTCATGGCGCTGGGGGCCGCCTGCACAGCAACCATCATCTCCCGTACCACGATGGGTGCGGTGGAAAAATCGTTTTCATAATAGGCGGTAAGCGGCTTGCGCTCCCTAGCCGTTACCAGCTGCGGCGGTTCTGCCGGCACGCCGAGCGCGATAAGCGCCAGCAGCCTTTCCCCATCCGCAAGCTTCACGTTGACCTTCTGGCGTTTGAAGGTGCCAGATACCCACACGCCCGCAAGTCCCATGTTCACGGCTTGCAGCAGCAGCAATTCGCCGCTTGCGCCTGCATTCACAGTGCCGCGCGGGTCATTGTCCGTAGCAATGATGGCGGCATAGCGCTGCACGTTTTCAAATTTCATCATCAGCCCTAAGAAAGGCTGAAAAAGCGATGTGTCGCACAAGCCAAGCGCGATGCGCGCACCAGGGAGCCGGAAGCGTTCCGCCGCCGTTCCAAGCTGATTCCACTGCTCGGTGGTAGGGGCGGAAAGAAAGCTGCGGCAGCTTTTGCGCAAGGCAATGGCCTCAAAAAGCGCTGTGGAATCCTTGGGGGATAATATGCCGTTGATCGGCCAAGCAGATGTATACATCGTAACCTCCTCATGGTTTCAGGGAAAAAAGCAATAGAGAAAAAAGAGACCCTGCACACTATACACTTTTTCAAGTCAAAATTCAATCTTTCAGCCAATCCCGGTAGTTTTCCGCAGGATAGACGTTGCGAATCATCTGCTTGATAAAGCAAAGCTGCTCCGGCGTATAAAAGGAAGCATATTTTTGGCAAAGCACGCGTAGCGCGGAAAGGCTTTCCACGCGCAGGCTATAATCGTTCAGCTTGATAAAGTTAGCGGAAAAGGGCGTTAGCTTATCAAAAACAAGCCCCATCAGGTCATCGGTCATCCAGCCGATTTCCTTCAAGCCTAGGTGTATGCTGTGATAGTTGTCGCTCAGCACCAGCATGCTGCCGCGGGTCATGCGCGTGAGGCTGGTAACCAGGAAGCTCTCCAGCTCGCTGCAAAGCTCCTCCAGCGTCTGCCGATAAGGCGCATAGCTTTTGATCCGTTCCGTAAGCTGGCTGCTTAGCGCGGTGGTGGTTAAGAACAAGGAGCCGAGCCATGGGCGAAGCACGCGCTCGACTTCCTCCCGAGCCACAGGAATCGCCATGTTGATAACCACCCTTTCTCAATACAGATTATTTCTACGAAAGCTGTCGAATGTCCTGTTTTCGGCAAGAAGAAAATAGCGGCGCATAGAAATATTTTGTCCAAAATTGCATAGTTTTGGGGACAAATGTGTATATTTATACAACCTCTGCTTGTCAAGTGCTTTTTCTAGTGGCATCGTAATCCACATATACAACCGGTGGTAAGTGGGTTTTCAACATATCTCTCGATATGCAAAAATGGCGAAAGTGGAGCGCTCTTGTCAAAATTGCGCGCTTCTGCTATGATGACTACGCAATGCGGAACGGACGAGCTGTTTTCCACATCTCGTCTTTTCCACATTCTTTTTCGCTTGCGAGCTGTGCAATGTGGAAAACCGTAATGAAGCGCCTGAATAATATTCATTTTTTTGCGGAGGGTCGAGCGCAAGTGTTAAATGCTGAAGAGATCTGGGGAAACGCCTGCCATATTCTAAAGGATGAGATGGTTAGCACATCGTATGAGACATGGATTAACACGGGGCTAAAGCCCTATGCTGTGATTGGCGATACACTTCTGCTGGAATCGCCCAGCCTTGTGTATATCGAGCGCGGCTTTTCCCACTACAAAACGCAGATCGAAAACGCTGTTGCCACCTCCGCTTGCAAGGTGCTCAAGGTGGAAGCGCTGCTTCATGAGCACCTGCAAAGCCGTGAAAAAGAGCTGGAGGCCAAGCATTGCGGCAACTTTTTGGCGCAGCTTAACCCCAAATACACCTTTGACACCTTCGTGGTCGGCTCCGGCAACCGGTTTGCCCACGCGGTTTCGCTCGCGGTGGCCGAGGTGCCTGCCAAGGCCTACAACCCGCTGTTTATCTACGGCGGCGTGGGGCTGGGCAAAACCCATCTGATGCATGCCATCGGCCATTATGCACATTTGCTCTACCCGGAAATGAGCATCGTCTACATCACTAGCGAGGATTTTACCAATCAGCTTGTCAACGCCATGCAGACCAACCAAAATCAGGCGTTCCGCGACCGCTTCCGCAACGCGGATATCCTAATGGTGGATGATATCCAGTTTATCGCAGGTAAGCACGGCACCGAGGAGGAGTTTTTTCACACCTTCAATCACCTGCGGGAAGCTGGAAAGCAGATCATCATGACCAGTGATAAGCCCCCCAAGGAGATCCAAAAGCTAGAGGAACGCCTTTGCAGCCGTTTTGAAGGCGGCTTGATCGCCGATATCCAACGGCCAGATTTTGAAACGCGTCTAGCCATTCTGCGCAAAAAGGCAGAGTTTGAACATCTGGTGATCAGCGACGAAATTCTTTCCCTGATCGCCGAGAAGATCGATACCAACGTGCGCGAGCTGGAGGGCAGCTTAACCCGCCTGACCGCTTACAGCAGCCTCACCCGCCGCCCCATTGATATGCAGCTGGCGCGCGAGGCGCTACGCGAGCTGTTCAGCCACAACGAAACGCGCCGCATCAGCTGCGATGGCATTCAGGAAGCGGTAGCCGCCTACTACGGCATTACCGTTGACGATCTCAAAAGCCCGCGCCGCAACCACGAAATCACCGTGCCGCGCCAAATTGCCATGTACCTCACCCGCGAAATGATGGGGCTGAGCCTAACCAAGATCGGCGATGCCTTTGGCGGGCGGCATTATACCACCGTGATGTCCTCCATTGATAAGGTGGAGGATTCCATTAAGCAGTCTCCAAGCCTTGCCAGCCTGCTGGACGATATCCGCAAGCTGATTAAGGATAGCAAGTAATGCACGCGGCAACAGCAAAGCCGAACCTGCCGATACTGGCAAGCGGTTCGGCTTTTTTTGTGCGGCTTCCTTGAAAAACGCAAGAAACGAACGGATCATTCCCGCCATTTCGCTTGCCCACCGCTCCACATGTGTTATAATGGAGTAAATCTAAAAAGCTGCCGCTACGCGCAATGCGCAGCGCCAAAGGAGAATGCCTATGTGGAATGCGGTGGATGAACTTCTGCTAAACGCGATTCGGCACGACACCTTCCCGGGCTGTGCCATGGCCGCCGGGCAGGGCAGCCGTGTGCTATACACCAGCGTAAACGGCAGCCTCACCAAGGATGGCGGGCAGGCTGTACACCACACCACTCGCTACGATATCGGCGCGCTCACACGCGTGCTCACCACCGTGCCGCTTGCCCTCACCGCGCTGGAGCTTGGGATGATCAGCTTGGACGATCCCATCACCCGCTACCTAGAAGGCGTGCCATCCGACAAGCGTGACCTGACGCCCCTGATGCTGCTCACTCACACCTCCGGCATGCCTGCGTACTTTCCGTTGGGGCAGGACGCTGAAAATGCTCGCGACGCTCTGCGCGCGCTGCTCAAGCATCCCCTCGCGTGCACGCCCGGCAGCAAGGTTCGCGATTCCGCCATGGGCTTTATTTTGCTTGGCTTTATGCTGGAGCGCATTTTTGCCATGCCCCTTGACGATGCCATGAAGCGCTACGTGAGCGTCCCTCTTGGCATGAACCGCACCGGCTTTCTGCCCTCTGGCGAGGATGTCGCGCCCACCGAAACCGCCGGAGAGACCGATGAACCGCAGGCTGGCTGCCCCAGCGATGGCAATGCCCTCTTCCTGCACGGAGTCGCCGGGCACGCGGGTCTCTTTACCAACCTTGAGGATATCATCCGCTTTGCCTCCATGCTCGCCTGCGACGGTCGCGCCGATGAGGACATCGCGTTCTCCTACCGCGCCATTCACCTTGCCACCACGGAGCGCACACGCGGCATGAACGATTCGCGCGGCTACGGCTTTCACATCACCAAGCGCTCCGATCCCTTCCTAGGCCACCTATGGCCCAGCGACGGCTACGGCCTACAAGATCCCGCCAGCGGCTCCTTGATCGCCGTAAGCCCGGAGGACGGCTTTTTTGTGGTGTTCCTCACCAACGCCGCTATTACCAGCCCCGACCGCCATGAAATGGAGCGTTTCCAAAAGCTCCTGCTCAACGCCGCCTACGCCGCGTTCCAGCGCGACGATTAGCCGCGCATTCTCTCCCTTTGATCCGCGCATGCTACAAATGAAACCCAATCAGGAGGAAACCACATGCCAACAAGCAGTTTGAAACAGGAAATTCGCGCACTCTACCAAAAGGCCGATCATGCCCCGTCGCTCTCGTCCTTGCTCAGCGAAATTTGCGACACGCTTCGCAAGCACCCGGACGAGCTTAAAGGGATCACCTACAGCTATCGCATCTGCGCCAGCGACAGCGGCTACGTCAAAGCCTTCGCCCTTGAGGACGGCCTATACAGCGACAGCACCGAGATGAACGAGGCTGACGTCATCGTTACCGGCAAGGAAGTTGACCTCCTCGCCATTCTACAGCAAAAGCTCTCCCCCATGTCCGCTATCCTTCGCGGCAAAGTAAAGCTCAATGGAAGCAAAAGCGCCCTCCTACGCTTCGCGGAGTTCCTGTAGGAGGACGCGGTGGGGCGCTGCCCCACACCCCGGTTAAGGGCTTTGCCCTTAACAATCCCATCATGAGCAAGAAGCAAGTCTTTTCTTTTGATTGCTTGCGGGGTGTTGCGCTTTCAGCGTTCATGCGGCGGTGGGGCGCTGCCCCACGCCCCGGTTAAGGGCTTTGCCCTTAACAATCCCATCATGAGCAAGAAACAAATCTTTTCTTTTGATTGTTTGCAAGCCCTTGCGTCAAGGACAGCTGCGGCTTGCAAGCAACATATAAAAAAGCCGGATGACCTTCGTCATCCGGCGTACTTCCATGATAAAGCGCCAACCCCGCTCTCCCGCGCGCCCGAAGCGCGCGGTAATGGGTGCAGGGCTTTAGCCCTGCTGCCTCTGCGGCGATTAGAACTTGAGGGGGTTTACCTTCACTGCGGGACCCATGGTTGCGCATAGATAGAGGCTGCGCACATAGATACCTTTGGAAGCGGAGGGCTTTGCCTTGTTGATGGCGTCCATCAAAACCTTCAGGTTGTCGCCTAGCTTCTCCGGGCCAAAAGAGGCCTTGCCAATGGGGCAGTGTACAATGGAGGTCTTGTCAACGCGGTACTCAACCTTACCAGCTTTGATGTCGGTAATGGCCTTGGTAACGTCCATGGTCACCGTGCCGCTCTTGGGGTTAGGCATCAAGCCCTTGGGGCCCAAGATACGGCCGATACGGCCAATGACGCCCATCATATCGGGGGTAGCGATCATAACGTCAAAGCCAAACCAGTTCTCGGTCTGGATCTTCTGAATCATTTCCTCGCCGCCAACGAAATCAGCTCCAGCAGCCTCTGCTTCCTTCACCTTGTCGCCCTTGGTAATCACCAACACGCGCACAACGCGGCCGGTGCCATGGGGCAAAACCACAGCGCCGCGAACCTGTTGATCCGCGTGACGGGGGTCAATACCCAAGCGAACAGAAATCTCGATGGTCTCATCGAACTTGGCTTTGCTGGTCTTGCAGACCAAGTCGCAGGCATCGGCGGGATCATATGACGTGAGGGAGTCGAGCAGCTTTACGCTGTCGACATACTTTTTTCCGTGTTTCATGTTTCGTCCTTCCTGTGGTGCTAACGGCACAATGTCCTCCCACATACAATCGTCTTATTCCTCAACCGTGATGCCCATGGAACGCGCGGTGCCTTTGACCATGCTCATAATGGCCTCAACATCGGTGGCGTTGGTATCGGGCTTCTTTAGCTCCGCAATCTCGCGAAGCTGATCCTTGGTAAGCATGCCAACCTTGTCGCGATTCGGGTGAGCGCTGGCAGCGTTCAGGTTCAGCTTCTTCTTGATGAGAACGGGAACGGGAGGCGTCTTTGTGATGAAGGTGAAAGTGTTGTCCGTGTACACGGTAATGACAACGGGAACAACCATGCCCGCGTCCTTCGCCGTGCGCTCGTTAAACTCCTTACAGAAACCGGGAATATTCACGCCGTGCTGACCCAGCGCAGGGCCGATAGGCGGCGCGGGCGTTGCCTTAGCGGCGGTGACCTGGAGCTTGATCATGGATTTTACCTTTTTTGCCATGGGAATGGCACCTCCTTAGATGTGGTCATGGCGGAACGGTGACGTTCCTCCCACTGCGCCGATCAAGGCGCTGAAAGCGCTTTTCGCTTTGCGGTTATGAATGAGCCTGCACTTTTTCGACCTCTTGCAGGTCCACTTCCACGGGCATTTCGCGCCCGAGGAACATTTTGACCTTCACGGTCAGCTTTTGACGCACGGTATCCACATCCTCCACCACGCCGGTAAAGTTCTCCAGCGGGCCTGCGAGAATGCGAACCTCCTCGCCGATGGCAATGCCGAACTCCACACTGTTTTCCTGTGTGGAAAGCATCATATCCACTTCGGCTGCGGTAAGGGCAACGGGCTTGCTATCGGGGCCTACAAAGCCTGTCACGCCGCGCGTGTTGCGTACCAGATACCAGCTCTCGCTGGTTTCAATCATGTGCACCAGCACGTAGCCAGGGTATACCTTGCGCTGAGACTTCACACGCCGGTTGCCCTTGATTTCGACAACGTCCTCAACGGGGACGCGCACATCAAGAATCAAATCCTGCATGCCGTTGTTTTCAACGGATTTCTCGATGTTGTCCTTCACCTTATTCTCGTAACCGGAATAGGTGTGTACAACGTACCAGCAAGGTTCTTTGCTGTTTTCGGCCATGGTGTTCTCCTTAATTATGCGCTGAATGTGGTCATGATCAGGTTGACCAGCTTGCTTGCGCCGGTGTCTAGCAGACCAATGATGACCATCATGAACAGCATGAACAGCACCACAACCACCATATGGCTCCAGAGCTTTTCACGCGTTGGCCAAGTGACCTTGCGCAGCTCGTGCCACATGTTTTTGAACGCATTGCCGATGCGGACGAAGAACCGCACAAATCCACGCCCGAAACGGACGAAGAAATTCGGCTTTGTGTTCTTGGACACTGCCTTCTTTTCAGTCATGGTTCTAACCATCCTTTCGCAATCTCAAGCAGGGTATGAGCGGCCTGCGCACAGACCGTCACATCCTTTTTGAGATTCTGCCGTGCGGGTAGTGTCCCGCTTGCCAGGGGCTTACTTGGTCTCGCGATGGGCCGTGTGCTTCTTGCAAAAGCGGCAGTACTTGCTAAGCTCAATGCGATCGGGGGTGTTTTTCTTATTTTTCATGGAATTGTAGTTCCGCTGCTTGCACTCCGTGCAAGCCAGCATCACTTTGGTGCGGGCAACGCTTGCCACGTTTGCCACCTCCTAAACGGCTATGCCGTCAAACTCCGCTTGGCGGGCTTGTATCTGTGCCGCCCGCTGCCGTGCCGCCTGATGGCGGCGCGGCGCGGACGCACACGGGCGAAATGGAACCATTCCGCCTTATTGGGATGGTTTAGGCAATCACGCTCGCCACAACGCCGGAACCAACCGTGCGGCCGCCCTCGCGAATAGCGAAGC